>NZ_JBEXOM010000025.1:0-97542 GCF_040611555.1 Streptomyces sp. NPDC006624
GGCGAATCTTCCGTAGATCCCGCTGCAGCCCCAACCGCATGACGTCAATCGCCAAAGCCATCCTCACTCTGGAGCGGCAACGCTGAAGAAGCTCAGTGCTGGAAACGGCGCCCCCGCCCGGTACACGAGCGGCTGACGTGCAGCGGGCGCGCCTCCAAACGCGAGTCCCTGACCGCCCTACCGGCCACTGGCTGTCCGGCTTTTGCCCTTGCCTCGCTTGCGAAGGCGTTGCATCCGTTGCCGCTCCAACGCTGCTCGTTCCTCCGCCCGCAATCGTCTCCAACGCCATAGCGGCCAGGCCACGGCGCAGGCGCCGAGGAAGTAGGCGAGCAGTGCGCTGCTCGTTCCGGGGATGTAGGCACAGCCTGCAGAGTGACAATTTTTCCCGGGCAGGCCACTCAGCAAGAGGAAGAGCGGGCCGAAAGCGGTGAGGCAACAAAACGTCACAGTCACCGCTCGCAGTCCGCGCAATGACCGGGTTTCGCCTGGGGCACCGGACGCACCACGTAGTCCACCAGCCACCCCGAGCACGGTGATCGCCCCGAGGACGCCTCCAGCTGTCCACGGTCCACCGGGCAAGTCGACCAGCGCTGGGACCGTTTCTCGGGCGACGCGCTTTCCCAGCCCTACGAACAGCAGGATGGCGCCCATCCCGACGACCAGGCAGAGAATCACCTTGGCGATCCTCAGACTGTCCCGGAGGCCGAACCACCCCACGGCGGAGGAAGTGTCACCCCGTCGCTCCACCAGTCGTCCCTTCCTCAACCCAAGTTGTCACGCACTCGCTGCGGCATCAGGTCCAGTGCAACGTATCCGCCACGGCGTCGAAGAGTCCCACCATGCGTCGCGCCAGCGGGTCCAATGGCGTGGAGAACGCAAGGATCAGCCACTCTTCAGTCGCCGGCACTGGGACGTAGAACTTGACGGTGGTCGTGGGAAGTTTGTTCCCCAGCTGGGTCTGCGGATCAGCCGGTTCGGAGCGAACCTCCCGTACCGCCCTTCCTGCGGCGGAGAGTTTGACCACGGTCGTCTCCGTGCCCCGTCGGCCGAGCACCTCTGCGAGCGTATGCACATCCCGGGAAGGCGGCATCGTGCCGGGCATGGGGAAGCTGACCAGAAGCGAAGAGGAAAGCGGTAGCGGACCCACCCTCAGGGTCGAGAGGTACAGCTCGATACCTCCGGCCTGATAAGCGTCCTTTGCCGTCTTCTGCAACTCGCGCATCATCTGCTCTTTGAGCAGAGGGGCATTGTCGATTCCGTGGAACTGCTGGTCTGCCAGGGCAATGATGCTGCGGTCGCGGTCTTCCGGGCCGAGCAACAGCTTGAACCAGCCGTCAGGGACGATCAGGTTGTAGTCCGTCGGGGGTGTAGTGGCGGACTCGACAATCCACTGCTCAGGCATCAGGCGTCCCGTCAGCGATCGGATTGCCCTCCGCGTCAAGTGGCACGAACCGCAGCGTGGGCATCAACGCATCCATCTCTGCGCTGAGTTGATCGCTGTGCTCGATCGCCCGCCAGTTCATCGTCGCCAGGAGCACATCCGAGGTCTCAGGGACCAGCAGAGCGTACGAGACGGCCTCCGAGAGCCTCTTCCCGAAGCCCAACAAGCCCTTGGACTGATACATGGCCTGCAGCCGTACGGCCGTCCCCGCCGGCAGGTCAACCCTGCTCACCTGAGGCTCTGAGGCGATCTCCTTATGGCCACGCAACATGTGCTCGATCTCAGCGAGGGTGAGGACGACGTCGTCCTCACCGAAGATCTGAACGTCGAAGGTGGCATAGTGCGCTCCGCCCAACGCGAAGAACACGGCCGCGAGAACAGCTTGGTTCTTTTCGGCGGCATGTGCAAGCTGGATCAAGTCTTTTTCGATGGACTCCTTCGAGGCCACGAGGTCCATGGGGTTGAAGGACTGCACAACGTCCCGTGCCCAGGTCGCCTTGTCATCGGCGTTGAGCCCCGTACCGGCTGTCAGATCGACCCAACCGTCGCGAAATTCCAGCCGACAGGTCCAGTCATTACTGTCAACCGTCATATGTTTCTCCTAGAGCGCCGGTCGAGTATTCTCGTCGAGGTAAATATTGCCACCGGTTACCACATATCCGATGCCGGTCAGAACGTTGACCGTTGTTTTGACGCCGTTCAATCCAGGGATGTCGGGGAAGTTGGCGGCCAATGGTTTGATCGACTTCAGGCTGGCGGCAACTTCGGCGTCCACGAGAGACACCGACTTCGCCACACCTCCGTTCGCGGAGATGGCTTCCTTCGCACCCCGCCAACTGTTCACATTAAACACCGTTTTCGCGTTATCCGCGAACCCCTTCCAGCCCGCCTTCGTTACCAGCTCGGCAAACGGGCTGGTCATCGTCTTGCCAAGCTCCTTCGGTGTCATCGAGAGCACCTTCGTAAAGCCCTGAGAGCCGAGCCTGTTCAGCTTCTGACGGTCACGCTTGAAGGCCTTACCCATGCCCGGCCTCTTACTTGACTTCATTCTACTGAGCCGCTTTAGTACAGTTCCGGCATATTTTCCGGCGAGCTTGGAGAAAGCTTTCCCGACTCCGATCATCAAGAAGCCAAGCGCCGCCTCACCCAAGTCCATGAGATCGGCGTTTCCACGCATATACAAAATGGCAGTACAGATAAATCCAACCAACGACATGACCAGAGCGATGGTGCCAAGGATGCCGGCCAGTGCCTGTCCGATCACCGGGATCCAGCCGACCATCAACGACAGCACTCCGCAAACGGTGGCGATGAGGCCGGTGATGTCCGCGATGTCGTCGAGAAGGCTGTCCCAGAACCCGTCCTTCAGAGCATCGTCGGAGATGACCTCGTCGATCGCGTCGCACGCTCGCTTGGCCGCGGCATCACGGATGCGCCTTGCCTCTTCGATCTTCTCCTTGGCGGCCTTGATCACATCCTCGGCTGCCTGCTGCTTGTCCTCGAGTTCCTTCTTCCTCGAGTCGTCTCCCTCATCGGCGAGCTTCGTCCCCGCGGCTCGTTTGTCATCTTCCGCCGACTGGGCTTCCTTGAGGGCCTGGTCAGCAATCTGCTGCGCCCGGTTCAGGTCCGACGCATAGTCCTTTGCCGAGGCGTGGGCCTTGTCGGCATAGCCCCCGCCCACCTCCACCACTTGGTCCCCAAGTGCTGTCGCTGCCGTGGCGTAGCGCTTCCGTGCGGCTTCCAGCTTTCCCGTGGACCCTTCCGCCCGCTTGCGGAATTCCCGGCCTGCGTCACTGTCCCATGAGTCAATCTCAGATATCGCCCTGAGATTCTTTACCTGACGCTCGAGTTCTTCGGCGGTCTTTTTGAGCTTCTTCCCAAGACTCGCCACCCTGTCCGGATCTCCCGGAACGGGATCGAACCAACACAGCGGTGACCAATCACGAGGTCGTCCCCCCACAGCGACTCACTTACCCTTCTTGCCGGAGTCTTGGGCGTCTCGGATCGCCTTGGCCAGTTCGTGATCCATTTTGCTGTACGTTTTCGCCGCAGCCAGCGCATACTCCGATAGGAACTTAAGCTCTTCCTGAAGCTTGTCCCGGTTTAGGTTCCAGTTCGACTCAAAGTCCTCGAATTTTTCGGACAGGTCGTCGTGGCCAAAGTCTTCTCCGTAGGATTCCACAATGTCAGGCAGGCCTTCGAATGCCTTGTGAATCCGTCCGAGACCCTTACCCATCTCCCGGATGACCTCAAGATCGTCGATCCGTACGCGGTCAGCCATGAGCCGCCACAAACATGTTCATGTTCACCGTGATCCCCCGATAGCGCGGCTCACCGCACTCAGTAACGAAGTGTCCGAACTTTACTGACCCATGGATCGCCTACTAATCGACGGACGAGCCGAGAGAGGCATGCACGGCCCACCTCAGGATGACACCCTCAGCAGACGCGCCATGGTCAGCGAGCCGCGGTGCGGCAAGGCGCCCCGCACCCCGCCGCACCGCCCGCGACCCTCAGCAGAAGGCTACTTACGAGCCTGCTTGGCCAGTTCCTCGTCGATCTGCTCGAACTTGTCCGCCGCCATGGTCAGGTAGTCACCCATGCCGTCGAGCCCGTCCAGCGTCGTCTTCGTGCCCTGCACGAAGTCGTCGAAGTTCTCGTCGAACGCCTTCGACGAGGACTTCGTGACATAGCCGGACTGCACGAGGTTGTTGATGTACTTGCGGAGACCGTCGAGCCTCTCCTGGAGCTTTTCCTTCTCCTTCACGACATGCTTGGCAGCTTCCCGCATGTCCTGATATGTGATGTCAAGGTCCTTGGCCATGAAGCCGCTCCCTTTCGCAACGCCGCAGGGCCAACCCCCGTGGCTCCCTGTTCGCGAACTCACCGGCCCCCAGGCCGAGTTGCCGGTCGCAGCCGGCAACCGGTGTGATCGTCCGCTCTTGCGTCAGCAGCTTACGGGTGTGACCTGTGGTGCCACATCCCCGGCTTGTGAACGAGCGGTCATGAAAGCGTGCACGACATTGCCATAGGGAACATCCCGGCACCTCCCCACTGCCCCGCCGCCCCGCGGAACGGATATCGTCCTTACGGCTGTGACCAGCGTGACGGAAGCCGACGGCAGCGAGAGCAGCGACAGCAGCGACAGCGCCACGCACGCGCAGCGGACGCAGCATCAGACACCACAGCGGCCACACCGGCCCAGTGGCACGGGGAGGACAAGTCGTGCGCCTGACTCTGACCGTCGTCGACCCGTACGGCGGTGCCGCCGCCGACGTCGTGCTCGATGCCGATCCTGAGTCCACCGTGGGGGACATCGCCCAGGAGCTGGCCAAGCAGGTCGGGCACAGCGGGGCTCAGGTCATCCCGCTCGGGCAGCACCGGCACGCGCCGGCCAACAACGCGCCCCTGGTCTACGTGGACGGGTACGCCGTCGATCCCCAGGCCACCGTCGTCGGCTCGCCCTTGCGCGAGGGCGCCGTCGTCAGTCTGCAGGATCCGTCCGGGTGCCTGCCCGGTGAGCCGACCGGGCTCGTCGAGCTGCGCGTCGTCGGCGGGCCCGCCGCCGGGTTCGTGCACCGGCTCGGTGTCGGGCGCTACGACATCGGCAGCGGGCCGGCGTCGTACGTGCGGATCGACGATCCCGAGGTCGACGCCCGGGCCCTCACCCTTTCCGTCGCCACCGACGGCACCTGCAGCGTCGCCGTCCACACGGACCCGCAGCACGTCACCCTCGACGGCAAGTCCCTGGCGGAGCAGGGCGAAGAGGACCCCGAGGACCAGGGCAGGAAGAAGAAGGGGAAGAAGCAGGGCAAGACGAAGGGCAAGAAGAAGAGCGACGGTGCGGGGGCGAAGAAGGACGGGCCCGACGAGTGGCCCCTCGGGGCTCAGATCGCCGTCGGCAACACCCTGCTCGAACTCACCCGTTACACCCCGCCCAACGCCGCCCTGAAGTGGTCCGACGACGGCGTCGGGCTGGACTACAACCGTCCCCCGCGGCTGCGTCCGCCGGAGCGGCAGACCACCTTCCGGCTGCCGTCGGCGCCCCGCGAGTACGAAGCCCGGCCGCTGCCCTGGCTGATGGCGCTCACCCCGCTCGTCGGCGCCGTCGTGTCGGTGATGATCTTCCAGCGCTGGTACTACCTGATCATGGCCGCGCTGAGCCCGGTGCTGCTCTTCGCGAACTACTACAACGACAAGAAGCACGGCCGTAAGTCCCACGCCAAGCAGGTCAAGGAGTACGAGGAGCAGAAGGAGCGGATCGAGAAGGACGCGCAGGACGCGCTGGTCACCGAGCGGAACGACCGGCGGCACGCCATACCCGACCCGGCGACCGTGCTCGCCCTGGGCACCGGGCCGCGCACCCGGTTGTGGGAGCGGCGGCGCACCGACCGCGATCATCTTCTGCTCCGCTTCGGCACGGGCCGGCTGCCCTCCGAGGTCGTGCTCGACGACCCCGAGCAGGACGACCACCGCCGCCAGGTGACCTGGAAGATCGAGGACGCGCCGGTCGCCCTGCACCTGCGCACCCTCGGCGTCATCGGCGTGGCCGGTCCCGATGATTCCGCCCGGGCGCTGGGGCGTTGGGCGGTGGCGCAGACCGCGGCGCTGCACAGCCCGATGGACGTGCAGTTCTACGTGCTGAGCGAGAACGCCGCGCAGGAGTCCTGGGACTGGGTGCGCTGGCTGCCGCACGCCCGGCCGTCGAGCGGGCAGGACGTCAACGCGCTCATCGGGACGGACGCCGAGACCGTCGGTGCCCGCATCGGCGAGCTGACGCAGATCCTCGACGCCCGCAAGAAGGCCGCCGAGCAGAACAGGTCGCAGGCCGGTTCCAGTTTCAGCGATCCCGACATCGTCGTGGTGTGGGACGGGTCGCGGCGGCTGCGCTCCCTGCCCGGTGTCGTACGGCTGCTGCGCGAGGGGCCGTCCGTGTCGATGTTCGCCCTGTGCCTGGACGCGGAGGAGCGGTTCCTGCCGGGCGAGTGCCAGGCGTTCGTCGTGGCCGAGCCGAAGGCCGTGGAGTACGAGCCCGACCGGCAGGTCGAGCAGCAGCAGGCACAGCAGGTGGCCGGGGGGTTCCCCTCGTTCCAGGCCTGGCACACCACCGCGCACCAGCCCGAACAGGGCGCACGTGTCGAGCGGTTGCGGCTGCGGGTCGAGGAGGCCGGTGCGGAGCGGCTGAAGGACGTACGGCCCGACTTCGTCTCCCCCGCCTGGTGTCTGCGGCTGGCGCGGTCGCTGTCGCCGCTGCGGGACATCAGCGGCGAGACCGAGGACTCGGCGCTGCCGGGCTCCAGCCGGCTGCTGGACGTGCTGCAGATGGAGCCGCCGACGAGCGACGCGATCGTGGCGCGCTGGCGGATGGGCGGGCAGTCGACGCTCGCCGTCATCGGCGAGTCCTACGACGGGCCGTTCGGCATCGACATCCGCAAGGACGGGCCGCACGGTCTGATCGCCGGTACGACGGGTTCCGGCAAGTCGGAGCTGCTGCAGACCATCGTGGCGGCGCTGGCCGTGGCGAACACGCCCGAGAACATGACGTTCGTGCTGGTCGACTACAAGGGTGGCGCGGCGTTCAAGGACTGTGTGCATCTGCCGCACACCGTCGGCATGGTGACCGACCTCGACGCGCACCTGGTGGAGCGGGCGCTGGAGTCGCTCGGTGCCGAGCTGCACCGGCGCGAGCACATCCTGGCGGCCGCCGACGCCAAGGACATCGAGGACTACCAGGACCTGGTGCGCCGCGACCCGTCGCACCCGCCGGTGCCGCGGCTGCTCATCGTCATCGACGAGTTCGCCTCGATGGTGCGTGACCTGCCCGACTTCGTCACGGGGCTGGTGAACATCGCCCAGCGAGGACGCTCCCTCGGTATCCATCTGCTGCTGGCGACGCAGCGGCCGTCCGGTGTCGTCTCCCCCGAGATCCGCGCCAACACCAACCTGCGCATCGCGCTGCGGGTGACGGACGGCGGCGAGTCCACCGACGTCATCGACTCGCCCGAGGCCGGGCACATCTCCAAGAACACCCCGGGCCGTGCGTACGCCCGGCTCGGGCACTCCTCGCTGGTCCCCTTCCAGTCGGGACGCGTCGGTGGACGCCGGCCCGGCGCGGCGGACCCGGCCGTCCTCATGCCCTGGGTGGGGCCGCTGACCTGGGAGGACCTGGGCCGGGCCGCGCTGGTCAAGCCGAAGGCGGAGGCGCGGGAGGACGAGGAGATCACCGACCTGAAGGTCCTCGTCGACACGATCCGCGACGCCAACCGCTCGCTGGGCATCCCGCCGCAGCACAGCCCGTGGCTGCCGGCCCTCGACGAGACGCTGCTGCTGGACGAGATCGAGACGCCCGCGTTCGCCGGTGGCCCCGGCAAGCTGCCGCCGGCCCCGTACGGCATCGAGGACCTGCCCGCGAGCCAGTCCCGCCGCCCGGTCGTGGTGGACTTCTCGTCCTTCGGCCACCTGATGATCGGCGGCGCCCCGCGCAGCGGCCGCTCCCAGGTGCTGCGCACGCTGGCGGGCTCGATCGCCCGTACGCACTCCGTCGCGGACGTGCACCTGTACGGCATCGACTGCGGCAACGGCGCGCTCAACGCCCTGACGCGGCTGCCGCACTGCGGCGCGGTCGTCGGCCGCAACCAGACCGAGCGGGTCGTCCGGCTGGTGAACCGGCTCAAGGGCGAGATGGGCCGCCGCCAGGACCTGCTGTCGGAGAAGGGCTTCGCGGACATCGGCGAGCAGCGGGCCTCGGTGTCCGAGGACGAGCGGCTGCCGCACATCGTCGTGCTGCTGGACCGCTGGGAGGGCTGGGTGCCGACCCTCGGCGAGATCGACCACGGCTCGCTCACGGACGAGCTGCAGACGACGATGCGCGAGGGCGCGAGCGTCGGCATCCATCTGGTGCTCACCGGCGACCGGACCCTGCTGGTCGGCCGGATCGCCACCCTCACCGAGGACAAGTACGGTCTGCGCCTGGCCGACCGCAGCGACTTCTCCGCGCTCGGCATCCCGGTCCGCAAGGTGCCCGAGGAGATCCCGCCGGGCCGCGCGTTCCGCAACGAGTTCGGCACGGAGACGCAGTTCGCGCTGCTCGCCGAGGACACGAGCGGTCAGGGCCAGGCGGCGGCGCTCGCCGCGATCGGTGAGGCGGCCACGGCACGCGACGCCGAGGTGCCGCGCTCGCGCCGTCCGTTCCGCGTCGACAGCCTCCCCAGCCGCATCGCCTTCCCGGAGGCCTGGGAGATGCGCGACCCGGAGGGGTCGCGCTCCCGGCTGTGGGGTCTGGCCGGGATCGGCGGCGACGAGATCGTCGGCTTCGGGCCCGATCTCGCCCAGGGCGTACCGGCGTTCGTCATCGCGGGCCCGGCCAAGTCGGGCCGTTCGACGGTCCTGCTGAACTTCGCCCACTCCTTCCTCGCCCAGGGCACGCGTCTGGTGATCGCGGCGCCGCGCCAGTCGCCGTTGCGCCAACTCGACGGCAGCGAAGGGGTGCTGAAGGTCTTCACCGGTGACGACATCGACGAGGACGAGTTCGAGGAGCTGGTCGACCAGGCGTCCCTGGAGGAGCCGATCGCGGTGCTCGTCGACGACGGCGAGATCCTGGAGGACTGCGACGCCGAGAGCCAGCTGAAGAAGCTCGTCTCCCGCGGCGCCGAGCGCGGCCTCGCCCTGGTCATCGCCGGTGACGAGGAGGACGTGTGCAGCGGCTTCTCCGGCTGGCAGGTCGAGGCGAAGAAGGCCCGCCGCGGCATCCTGCTCTCCCCGCAGGAGTCCTCCAGCGGGGACCTCATCGGCGTGCGGCTCTCCCGCAGCATGGTGGGCGGCCAGGTCGCCCCGGGCAAGGGCATGCTGCACCTCGGCGACGGGGAGCTGCGCACGGTGGTCGTGCCGGGGTGAGGTGCTGAGCGGCATTTCGGCGAGGCCCCAGCGGCGGGAGCCGCCCCCGCGGTGCGGGCGCCGGCACCGGCGCCCGCGGGTCGGCGTCCAGCACGGGCGCGGTCCAGGCGCCGCCCACCCGGCGCGCGGCCTCGACCTCGCGCCGGAACCGGGCCCGGAACTCCTCGTCCAGCGCGAAGTGCGGATGCACGATCTTCACCGCGACCGTGCGGCCGCCCGCGCTGCGGCCCAGGTGGACCCGGCCCGTGCCGCCGGAGCCCAGCCGTCCGAGCAGCCGGTAGGGCCCCACCACGGTGGGTTCGTCGACGTCGAGCGGCCGCATGGCGTCACCCCTCCCCCGTGCGCGGGCGGCGCCCCCCTGGGCCCCCGTACGCCCGCGTGCATCAGCACGGTAGTGCCGTGGCACCGCCCGGCTCACGGCTGGAGCAGTTCCACCTTCACGTCCGCCGGGAAGCCGGTCGTCGGGCCGACGCGCCGGGCGAACTCGGCGACCGCGGCCAGCTGCGGGCCGCCGAAGCGGAAGTCGAGGGTGGTGAAGTACTGCGCGAGGGTCGCCTCGTCGAAGGCCTCCCAGCGGGCGGCCTGCTCGGCGACCTTGTCGACCTCCTCCAGGGAGAGGTTGCGGGAGTCCAGGAACGCCTCGTGGACCCGGCGCGTGATGACCGGCTCGCGCTCCAGGTAGTCGCGGCGGGCCGCCCAGACCGCGAAGACGAACGGCAGCCCCGTCCACTCCTTCCACAGCGCGCCCAGGTCGTGCACCTCCAGGCCGAAGCGCGGACCGTCGAGCATGTTGGCGCGCAGGGCGGCGTCGCCGATGAGGACGGCGGCCTCGGCCTCCCGCATCATCAGGCTGAGGTCGGGCGGGCAGGTGTAGTAGTCGGGCTGGACGCCGTGGCGCTCGGCGAGGAGCAGCTGGGCGAGACGGACGGAGGTGCGGGAGGTCGAGCCGAGGGCGACGCGGGCGCCGTCCAGCTGTTCGAGCGGGACCTGCGAGACGATCACGCAGGACATCACCGGACCGTCGCAGCCGACGGCGATGTCGGGGAAGGCGACCAGCTCGTCGGCGTGCTTGAGGAACTCGACCAGGGTGATCGGACCGATGTCGAGATCGCCCTGCACCAGCTTCTCGCTGAGCTTCTCCGGGGTGTCCTTGGTGAGCTCGAAGTCGAGGAGCGTGCCTGTTCTCGCGAGTCCCCAGTACAGGGGCAGGCAGTTCAGGAACTGGATGTGGCCGACACGCGGCCGGGTGCGAGGATTGTCCACATCGTGAGGCTAGCCCTCACGGCCCACCGGCCCGCGCCCGGCCCCGCCGTCGCGGTGCCGGCCCTCGCTCACGCGTTCACCGCCAGTCGGCGGTGGAGGTTCAAACATTCGGGTGACGTGATCTTGACCCCTATTGCTTTCCGGTGCCCGCGTGCTAGGCTCGTCGCAAGTTGCAGTTTGGTTTCCCTTGCAGTACAGAGCCTGCGGAGCATGTGACCGCGGGCTCTCGTCATTCTCAGACATAGGCACTTGTGCGGAATTCATCTTCACACTTGCTGGTTCTGGAGCAGGGCAACCCTTTTTGAGCCCAAGGAGGGCTTATGGCTACCGGAACCGTTAAGTGGTTCAACGCCGAAAAGGGCTTTGGTTTCATCGCCCAGGAGGGCGGCGGCCCCGACGTCTTCGTCCACTACTCCGCGATCAACGCGACCGGATTCCGGTCCCTCGAGGAGAACCAGCAGGTGTCTTTCGACGTCACGCAGGGTCCGAAGGGCCCGCAGGCTGAGAACGTCACGCCGGTCTGATCAGCAGTACCCAAGGAGCCCCGCGCCGTCAGGCGGCGGGGCTCCTGCCTTTTCCCGCCCGGGTTCCGGGGCGGTCTCGGTGAATTTCCGGCGAATTCTTCCACCGGTGGCGGTTTCGGGAGAATGACGGCCTGGGCGAGGCCGAAGAGAACGTCCGGGCCGCCACCGGCAACCGGCTCACGACCGGCCTGTCGATAGGCCTCTCCCCCGGGTACGGCGACCACCATCCCTCTCGCCTCAACGGCTTTCGACGGCATAGGGACGGGCCCGGCCCCGGGTAGGTGATTCGGGGGTCAGCCGCCCGCCCGCGGTTCCGGGCGCCACCCGCCCTCCAACCCCCTTGCCTCAAGTCGGCCGAAACCCACCACCCCCACAGACCACCCCAGGCACCGACCCCTACGCTCCGCCCATGACCGACGCCGACTTCCTTCGTGAGACTCGCGCCTTCTACGACACCGTCGCCGAGGACTACGCCGAGCACTTCCGGGAGCCCCGCGTGGGGACGCCGCTGGATCGGGGGGTGCTGTACGGGTTCGCCGAGCTGGTGGGGAAAGGGGGCGAGGTCGCCGACCTGGGGTGCGGGCCCGGGCGGGTGACGGCCTACCTGGCATCGCTCGGACTGTCGGTGTTCGGTCTGGATCTGTCCGCGTCGATGCTCGCCGTCGCCCGCCGCGAGCACCCCGGCCTCCGCTTCGTGCGGGGCTCGATGCAGGAGCTGGATCTTCCGGACGCCTCACTGGACGGGGTGGTGTCCTGGTACTCGACCATCCACACGCCCGAGGACCATCTGCCCGCCCTCTTCTCCGGCTTCCACCGCGTCCTGCGCCCCGGCGGCCACCTGCTGCTCGGATTCCAGGTCGGCGACGAGCCCCGCCGCCACGAGAACCCCTTCGGGCACAGCGTCGCCCTGGACTTCCTGCGGCGCCGGCCGGAGCACATGGCGGCCCTGCTGCGGACGGCCGGCTTCGTGGTGTGCGCGCGGACCGTGCGGGAGGCCGACGAGGCCACCGGCGAACCGGTGCCCCAGGCCTCCCTCGTGGCCCGCAGGCCCCGCTAGACCGGCCGCTGGACCGGCCGCGTCTGCCGCGTCGGCCGCGTCACTCCAGCCCGATGGCCTGGCAGTCCGCCTTGTACTTGGCGGTGCAGATGTCCCGCACCGTGTACACGCCGTCGGTGATCACCGTCTGCTTGATGGTGTCCCGGGTGAGGGCGACCACCGGCACGAGCATGGCCGGGATGTTCTTGTCGGTCGGGCTGTCGACGGTCTCGCGGGTCAGGGCCGCGAACTCGATCGAGCGGCCCTGGACCTTGGCCACGGCGATCTTCGCGGCGTTCGTCGCCTCCAGCAGGAAGGACTTGTAGACGGTCATGTACTGCTCGCCGGAGACGACCCGCTGTACGGCGTCCAGGTTGGCGTCCTGGCCGGTCACCGGCGGGATGCTGGTGGCGCCGGCCTCCTGGAGGGCCTCGATGACGGCGCCCGCCATGCCGTCGTTGGCGGAGTAGACGGCGGCGATGTCGTTCAGCCCGACGGCCTTGATGGCCTTGCGCATGTTCGCCTTGGCGATCGCGGGCTTCCACTCCTTGGTGTCGTACTGCTGGACGATGTCGACCTGGCCCTGCAGTTCGCTCAGGGCGCCGCTCTTGAACCGGGCCGTGTTCGGGTCGGCGGGGTCGCCGTTCATCATGACGACCTTGCTGCCCTCGGCCTTGTCGCCGAGCTCGCCGACGATCGCGCGGCCCTGCACCTGCCCGACGAGTTCGTTGTCGTGGGAGACGTACGCGTCGATCGGTCCCTCGGCGAGCCGGTCGTAGGCGATGACCGGGATGCCGGCGTCCTTGGCCTTTTGCACGTCCGGGGCGATCGCCTTGGAGTCGACCGCGTCCACCAGGATCACGTCCACCTTGTCGGCGATCATCTTCTGGAACTGCTCGCTCTGCCGGGACACGCTCGCCTCGGCGTTGGCGTAGCGGACCGTGCCCTGGTCGTCGGTGAGGGAGGCGACCTCCTGCTTGATCAGCGGGTGGTCGAACTTCTCGAAGCGCGCCGTCTCCCGGTCGGGCAGCAGCAGGCCCACCGTGATGTCGTTGCTCTTCTTCACCCCGGCGGTGTCGTCGCTCCCACCGCCGCCGCAGGCGGTGAGGGACAGGGCCGAGAACGAGACCGCCAGGGCCATGGAGACGTTCCGCACAGCGGTCCGACGGGTGTTGCGCGCTATCACGTGGTGCCTTCCGAAAGGGGAGCATCGCGGCCAGGTGGCAGAAAGCCAAAGGGTAGGCAGCGCGCGTCGTCAAGGACCAGGTGTGAAGACATCGCAAAGGCGCCTCACCGGGTGTACAGACTCTCCACTTCGGTGGCGAAGGCGCTCAGGACCGCCTCGCGGCGGAGCTTCATCGACGGGGTCAGGAAGCCCGCCTCCTCGGTGAAGTCCCCCGGCAGGACGGCGAATCGGCGGATGGACTCGGGCCGGGAGACCATCTTGTTGGCCTCGTCGACGGCGCGCTGCAGGACGGCGCGCAGTTCCTCGTCGTCGACGAGGAGGGTGGGCGGGACGGGGTGTTTGCCGTTCATGCGGCGCCAGTGCGTGACGCCGTCCTCGTCGAGGGTGAGCAGGGCGGTGACGTAGGGGCGGCCGTCGCCCAGGACGATGCACTGGGAGATCAGCGGGTGGGAGCGCAGCCAGTTCTCCAGGGGGGCCGGGGCGACGCTCTTGCCGCCCGCGGTGATCAGGAGCTCCTTCTTGCGGCCGGTGATCGTCAGATAGCCCTCGTCGTCGAGTGCGCCGAGGTCGCCGGTGGCGAGCCAGCCGTCGGGCGCGGCGGGTACGACACCGCCGGCCTGGGGGTCCCAGTAGCCGCGCAGCACGTGGTCGCCGCCGACGAGGATCTCGCCGTCGGCGGCGATGCGGACGCGGGTGCCGGGCAGCGGCCAGCCGACCGTGCCCAGGCGGGGTTTGAGGGGCGGGGTGACGGTGGTGGCGCCGGTGGTCTCGGTGAGGCCGTAGCCCTCGAAGATCTCGATGCCGGCCCCGGCGTAGAACGCGGCCAGGCGGCGGCCCAGCGGTGAGCCGCCGCAGATCGCGTAGCGGACCCGGCCGCCCATGGCGTTGCGGATACGGCGGTAGACCAGCGGGTCGTAGAAGGCCCGGGCGGTCTTCAGGGCGCGGGAGGGGCCGGGGCCGCGGCCGGTCTGCCGGGCCTCGACGGCCTCCCCGTAGCGCTGGGCCACGGACGCCGCGCGGTCGAACGACGTGACCCGGCCGCTCGCCTCGGCCTTGGCGCGGGCCGAGTTGAAGACCTTCTCCAGCATGTACGGGATGGCCAGCAGGCAGGTCGGCCGGAAGCTCGCCAGGTCCGGGAGGAGGTGTTTCGCCTTGATGCTGGGCGAGTGGCCCAGCCGTACCCGCGCGCGGACGCAGGCGATCGCGACCATGCGCCCGAACACGTGGGACATCGGCAGGAAGAGCAGGACCGAGGCCTCGTCGCTGGTCCTCGACTTGAAGACCGGGTAGAGCAGTTCGATGGCGTTGTCGACCTCGGCGAAGAAGTTGCCGTGGGTGAGGGCGCAGCCCTTGGGGCGGCCGGTGGTGCCGGAGGTGTAGATGAGGGTGGCGAGGGTGTCGGGGCCGAGCATGCCGCGCCGGACCTCGACCTCCGGGTCGCCCAGGTGCGCCCCGGCCTCCGCGAGCCGGTCGACGTGGCCCTTCTCCACGACCCACAGGTGCCGCAGGTCGGGCAGCCGGCCGCGTTCCGGGCCGAGGGCGGCGGCCTGTGCGGCCGTCTCCGTGATCAGGGCGACCGCGCCGGAGTCCTGGAGGATCCAGCGGGCCTGGAAGACGGAGGACGTGGGGTAGACGGGGACGGTGACCAGGCCGGCCGCCCAGGCCGCGAAGTCCAGGACCGTCCACTCGTAGATCGTGCGGGCCATCACCGCGATCCGGTCGCCCGGCACCAGCCCTTCGGCGATCAGGCCCTTGGCCACGGCCAGCACCTGGTCGGCGAACTGCGCCGCCGTGACGTCGCTCCAGCGCCCGTCCGCGTCCTTGCGGCTGAGCGCGACGGCGTCCGGGGACGCGCTCGCGTTGTCGAAGGGCAGGTCGGCGAGCGACCCGTGCGTCCACGGCGGTGCCAGCGGCGGCACGGACACCTCCCGCACCGCCCCGTCGAGCCGCCGGATGCCGGGTTCGACCAGGACCGGCCCGCCGTACAGGTCGCCGTACGCGTCGTCGTAGGCGGAGGAGGGATGGGCAGTGGACACGGGCGGCTCCTGGGGCGTGCAGCGAAGGACTGCTTGCTGCCATGACGTACGTGCCTCGCACGCCGAGGCGCTCAACCGGCGGAACCCCCAGAAAGGGGTTGCTGACGGTGGGAACGGGATCGTACGGCGCTCACGTGGCGGCCCTGTGCGGGTTCGGGGATGGTCCGGGGCCGGGCCTGTGCATGGTCGGCGATCACGTGAGGGTTCCTCAGGTCCGGTGCCCCGGGCGGGGGTCAGGCCCGCTCCAGGACCGCCGTCACCCCCTGCCCGCCCGCCGCGCACACGGAGATCAGCCCGCGGGCCGGGGCGTCGCGTTCGGCGAGCAGCTTGGCCAGGGTGGCGACGATCCGGGCGCCGGTGGCGGCGAAGGGGTGGCCGGTCGCCAGGGAGGAGCCGGCGACGTTCAGCCTCGCGCGGTCCACCGTGCCGAGCCCGCGCTTCTCCCAGGCGGCGAGGGTCGCCAGCACCTGGGAGGCGAACGCCTCGTGGATCTCGACGAGTTCGAAGTCGCCGAGCCCCAGCCCGGCGCGCTCCAGCATGCGCGGGACCGCGTACGCCGGTGCCATCAGCAGCCCGTCCTCGCCGCCCGCGGCGTCCCCGCCCACGAAGTCGACGGCCGCCGTCTCGTGGGCGGTCAGGTAGGCGAGCGGCTCCAGACCGCGCTGCCTGGCCCACTCCTCGCTCGCCAGCAGCACGGTCGCCGCACCGTCCGTCAGCGGGGTGGAGTTCCCGGCCGTCATGGTCGGTTCGGGCTGGTCGAGGCCGAACACCGGCTTGAGGGCGGCGAGCTTCTCCACCGTGGAGCCGGGGCGCAGGTTCTGGTCGCGGGCGAGCCCCCGGAAGGGGACCACCAGGTCCTGGAAGAAGCCGCGTTCGTAGGCCGCGGCCAGCCGCTGGTGGCTGGCCGCCGCCAGTTCGTCCTGGGCGGCGCGGCCGATGCCCCAGGCGCGGGCGGTGACGGCGGCGTGCTCGCCCATGGACAGGCCGGTGCGGGGTTCGGCGTTGCGCGGGATGTCGGGGACGAGGTGTGCCGGGCGCACCTTCGCCAGGGCCTTCAGCCGGGCGCCGAGGGACCGGGCGCGGCGGGCTTCCAGCAGGACGCGGCGCAGGGTGTCGTTGACGCCGAGGGGGGCGTCGCTGGCGGTGTCGGCGCCGCCCGCGACGGCCGATTCGGTCTGGCCGAGGGCGATCTTGTTGGCGGCGGCGATGACGGCCTGGAGTCCGGTGCCGCAGGCCTGCTGGATGTCGTAGGCGGGGGTGGTGGGGTGCAGCGCGGAGCCGAGGACCGTCTCGCGGGCGAGGTTGAAGTCGCGGCTGTGCTTGAGGACCGCGCCGGCGACGAACTCGCCGACGGCGCCGGGGTCGTGCAGGCCGTACCGCTCGACGAGGCCGTCCAGGGCGGCGGTGAGCATCTGCTGGTTGGAGGCGGTGGCGTAGGGGCCGTCGGAGCGGGCGAAGGGGATGCGCGCTCCTGCGACGACGGCCACGCGCCGCACCGGCCTGTTCTCGGGGCTCATCTCGACCTGCTCCTCACCGTTCCGTGGGTGACGTACCCTTACCTCCGGTAACCTTACTCCAGAGTCAGCAACTGGCACGCATCGGAACCGGGAGTTGGAATGGCCGACCGCTATCTGCGCTTCACCGCCACCGGGCCGGGCCGTTTCCTCACCCGCAGACTCGGTCTGCCCCGGCCCGCGCCGCTGGTCCGCTTCTCACCCGGGCGCCCCGCCCTGGACGGCGGCCTGCTCCACCTCACCGCCGGGGCGTCCGGGCTGGACCTCGCGCCGGTCCTGGCCCGTACGGGGCTTGCGCCGGTCCTGGCCCGTACGGGGCTCGCGCCGGCCGGTGGCGAGCGGGCGGCGGCGGTCGTCCTGGACGCGACCGGGGTGCGGGACGTCGAAGGGCTCGCCGGGGTGCACGGCGCCCTGCATCCCGTCGTACGGTCCGTGGCGCCGAGCGGGCGGGTGGTCGTGCTGGGCGCGCCCCTCGACCCGGCCGACCACCATCAGGCCGCGGCCCAGCAGGCCCTGGAGGGCTTCACGCGCTCGCTCGGCAAGGAGATCGGCGGGGGCAGGACGGTGAACCTGGTCCGGCTGACGGACGCCCCGGCCGCCGAGTCCACGCTCCGGTTCCTGCTGTCGCCCAAGTCGGCGTACGTGAGCGGGCAGGTGATCGAGGTGGGGACCGCCGGGGAGACCACCGCCCCCGTCGACCGGGACCGTCCTCTCGCCGGCAGCACCGCCCTGGTCACCGGTGCCGCACGCGGCATCGGCGAGTCGGTCGCCGAGACCCTCGCCCGGGACGGCGCCCGGGTCGTCGTGCTCGACGTGCCGCAGGCCGAGCAGGACGCCCGGCGCGTCGCCGAACGGCTCGGCGGCACGGCCCTGCTGCTCGACATCACGGCCGCCGACGCGGGCGCGAGGATCGCCGAGGCGCTGCCGGACGGCCTGGACCTGCTGATCCACAACGCGGGCATCACGCGCGACCGGCGCCTGGTCAACATGCCGGCCGAGAACTGGATCTGCGTGCTGGAGGTGAACCTGGCGAGCGTGCTGCGCACCACCGACGCCCTGCTGAAGACGGGAACGCTCAGGCGCGGCGGCCGGATCGTGACGACGGCGTCCATCGCGGGTCTCGCGGGCAACGCCGGCCAGACCAACTACGGCGCCAGCAAGGCGGGTGTCGTCGGCCTGGTCCGCTCCCTGGCCCCGCGGGCGCTCGCGGAGCACGGTGTGACGGTCAACGCGGTCGCGCCCGGCTTCATCGAGACGAGGATGACGGCGGCGATCCCGCTGTTCATCCGCGAGGCGGGCCGCCGTATGAACTCCCTGGCGCAGGGCGGTCTGCCGGCCGACGTCGCCGAGGCCACGGCCTGGCTCGCACATCCGGCCTCGGGCGCGGTCAACGGCCAGGTCGTCCGCGTCTGCGGCCAGAGCCTGCTGGGGGCGTGATGACCGGCTCCGCGCTCGTCCTCACCGGGCTCCCGTCCCTCGCCCCGCTCCTCGCCCGGGGCGCCCTGCTGTCCCCCTTCAAACGCCCCTCCCCCGACGCGGAGTTCCCGCGCACCCGGCTCGTCCTGCCCGGCCTGCGGATCGACCTCGCGCGGCTCGCGGCGTACGAGCGGGTCTGCGGGTTCCCGACCGGGGAGGACGCGCTGCCGGTGACCTATCCGCACGTACTGGGATTCCCGCTGGCCATGCGGCTGATGAGCGAGCGGGGCTTCCCGCTGCCGCTGCTCGGCCTGGTCCACACGTCGATCACCCTCACCCGGCACACCGCGATGCCCGCGACCGGTGACCACGAGCTGTCCGTCCACGTCGAGGGCCTGGCCCCGCACCGCCGCGGCACCGAGGCCACGGTCGTCACCGAGGTGCGCAGCGGCACGGACGTGGTCTGGGAGTCGAGGAGCACGTACCTGGCCAGGCATCGCACGGGGCGGCCCGCGGGGGCGTCGGGGACGGCGGACGAGTTGACCACCGCACCTCCGGGAACGACGACCCACCGGCCCGCCGCGCCCTCGCCTGGGGAGGCCGGACCCCCCACCGGCACGCCCGCGCATGCGGCAACCGAACGCCCCACCGGCCCGCCCGCGCATGCGGCAACCGAACGCCCCACCGGCCCGCCCGCGCATGCGGCAACCGAACGCCCCACCGCACCCCCCGACGCCCCCGACGCCCCGGAGGATCACGCGCCCCTGCCCCCCGTCGCGGACTGGCGGCTGGCCGGGGACGTGGGGCGGCGCTACGGGGCCGCCTCCGGGGACCGCAATCCGATCCACCTGCACCCGCTCACCGCCCGCCTGTTCGGCTTCCCCCGGGCCATCGCGCACGGCATGTGGACGGTCGCCCGCTGTCTCGCCGCGCACGGCACCCCGGACTCCTGCCACGTCCGGGCGGACTTCCGGGCCCCGGTCCTGCTGCCCGGGACGGTGACGTACGCGGCGCGGGACGGCCGCTTCGAACTGCGCGGCAAGGACGACCGGCTGCACGTGACCGGGGGCGTCTACCCGGTGTGAGCGCCGGGCTGCTGCTCCTCCGGTGGTGACCAGGGGCGTCCCTCCATGAGGTCGCCGAGCCCGGCCCAGGCGAAGTTCATCAGGGTGGCGGCGGCCTGCCGGGCCGTGACGCCCGGGGTGGCGTTGGCCCAGGCGGCGAGCGACTCGGCGGCACCGACCAGGGCCTCGGCGAGCCCGGCGACCTCGCGCTCGGGCAGGTCGGGGTCGCGGTGCGCCTCCCGGGCACCGGCGAGGATGAGCTGCGTCACGAACACCACGATCTCCGCGCGCATCGCGGAGACCTCGGAGGCGAACGGCTCGCCGTGCGTACGGGCCTGGAGGTGCAGGACCGACCAGGCGTCGGGGTTCTCGGCGGTGTGCGCGAAGAACGCGGCGAGGCCCTCCCACAGTTGCCGGTCGGCGGGCAGGTCGGGGCGGACCCCGGCCCGCACCGCCTCGACGAGGGCGCCTGCCTCCCGGCGGATGCAGGCGGTGAAGAGGTCTTCCTTGGAGTTGAGGTAGAGGTAGACCAACGGCTTGGAGACGCCCGCGAGTTCGGCGATCTCGTCCATCGAAGCGGCCATGTACCCCCGCTGGCCGAAGATCCGCACGGCGGCGTCCAGCATCTGCTGTTCACGGACCGCGCGCGGCATCCGCTTCGTCTTCACGGCACCCATACGCTTAGCGTACGGTCCCCCCGGGCGGCCCTCGTCCGGGAAACCGGAGGAGGACGCCCGGGGGGACGTGAACGCGTCAGATCCGTCGGCCCGTCAGGCGGTCGCGGCGACCGGCTCGGCCTTGTCGCGCGGCGCGTCGGCCGGCTCGTCCAGGGAGGAGCCGTCGGCCTTGGCGTAGGCGTCGCGGTCGAGCAGGTTCTCCCGGGCGGAGACCAGGACCGGGATCAGCGCCTGGCCGGCCACGTTGGTGGCGGTGCGGATCATGTCCAGGATCGGGTCGATCGCCAGGAGCAGGCCCACGCCCTCCATCGGCAGGCCGAGGGTGGACAGGGTCAGGGTCAGCATCACCGTCGCGCCGGTCAGACCGGCCGTG
This sequence comes from Streptomyces sp. NPDC006624, assembly GCF_040611555.1. Classification (NCBI taxonomy): domain Bacteria; kingdom Bacillati; phylum Actinomycetota; class Actinomycetes; order Kitasatosporales; family Streptomycetaceae; genus Streptomyces; species Streptomyces sp. NPDC006624. The sequence goes on from NZ_JBEXOM010000025.1 coordinate 20,424, forward strand.
GCGGCGGAGCCGACCACCGAGACGAACGCGATCAGCAGGTAGTCGCCGACGCCCAGCTGGATGTCGAAGATCTGGGCGACGAAGATCGCGGCGATGGCCGGGTAGATCGCGGCGCAGCCGTCCATCTTGGTCGTGGCGCCGAACGGCACCGCGAAGGACGCGTACTCCCGCGGCACGCCGAGCCGCTCGGTGACCTTCTGCGTCAGCGGCATGGTGCCCACGGACGAGCGGGAGACGAAGGCCAGCTGGATCGCGGGCCAGGCGCCCTTGAAGAACTGGACCGGGTTGACCTTGGCGACGGTCGCGAGCAGCGTCGGGTAGACGCCGAACAGCACGATGAGGCAGCCGACGTAGATGTCCGCGGTGAACGTCGCGTACTTGCCGATCAGGTCCCAGCCGTAGGTGGCGATGGCGTTGCCGATGAGGCCGACCGTGCCGATCGGGGCGAGCCGGATGACCCACCACAGCGCCTTCTGCAGCAGGCTGAGGACGGACTCGCTCAGGGTGAGGATCGGCTGGGCCTTCTCGCCGAGCTGCAGGGCGGCGATGCCGGCGACGGCGGCCATGAAGACGATCTGCAGGACGTTCAGCTCGGTGAACGGCGTGATGACGTCCGTCGGCACGATGCCGGTGAGGAAGTCGATCCAGGAGCCGGTGTCCTCGGGCTTCGCGCCGTCCTTGGGCGTGAGGCCGGTGCCGGCGCCCGGGTTGGTGACCAGGCCGATGACGAGGCCGATGCTCACCGCGATCAGCGAGGTGATCATGAACCAGAGGAGGGTGCGCGAGGCCAGCCGGGCCGCGTTGTTGACCTTCCGCAGGTTGGTGATCGACACCAGGATCGCGAAGAAGACGAGCGGGGCGACGGCGAGCTTCAGCAGCCCGATGAAGGTGCCGCCGACCTTCTCCAGGGTGGTGACCAGCCAGGACAGGTCCTGGCTGCGGGCGAGCCAGCCGAGCAGCACGCCCAGGACGAGACCGGCGAGTATCTGGGCCCAGAAGGGCACCTTGAAGGACTTCGTGTATGAGGACACGGACTGACTCCGTTGGGGGACGCGTTGGGGGGAACTGACGTGGGAGACGACGGGGGTTGCGTGACGTCAGGGACGACAGAAAGCGGACGCGCACCGACAGAGATCCACGTGCAGGCGCGCCACGAGCGGAATGCTCCGGGGCGTGAGGGACGCGACTGCTGACTTCATACACAGACCTTAACACCAGAGCTTTGAGGGCCCCAAAGCCTGGCTTTGACAGGTGACGGGACACACATGCCCATACAAGGCAAAGCGCCCCGTTTCCCGATAAGGAGGGAAACGGGGCGCCCGCACACGGCGGAAGGGACCCTACGAGGTCTGCCCCTGGGCACGGGCGGAGTCGTCGGCGACGTCCTCCTGGCTGCGGTTGGCCTCCATGGAGGCCTTCATCCGGTCCACGCGCTGCACGATCTGCACCGACGCCTTGTCGCGCTCCTTGCGCAGCACGACGAAGCTGATCGGCGCCGAGAGCAGCAGCGCGAGCAGGACCACCCACAGGCCGTTGCTGTCGCCGAGGCCGCGCGGGGCGAGGCCGGAGTAGACAGCGCCCCAGACGACCACGAGGCAGCCCACGAAGATTCCGAGGCGCATCAGCGTGTAGCGGAGCATCTCAATCCACTCTTCCGGTTCGAACGGCCAGAACGCACCCAATCGGGCACCGTCCAGTGAAGCACGACCGGCACCGGATCTTGCACGGGGGTCGACGGGGGTCAGGCGAGGGGCAGCAGCATGACGACGTCGTCCCGGTCCTCCCCGGGTCCCAGCCGGATCGCCCCCGGGATGCGGCCGACCTCCTTGTAACCGCAGGACTCGTAGAACCGCTCCAGCCCGAGCCCGCCGCGGCAGGTCAGCCGGATCGCCTCGATCCCCTCGATCCCCCGGGCGGCGTCGGCGGCCGCGGCCAGCAGGTCACGGCCGTAGCCCTTGCCCTGGTGGCGGGGGTGGACCATCACCGTGTACAGCCACAGCCAGTGCGTCATCAGGTGGTGCGTGTTGAAGGTGAGGAACGCGGTCGCCGCGACCCGCCCCTCCTCGTCACGGCCGACGAGCATCCGGACCCGCCCCTGGTCGACCGAGGCGAAGTGCTGCACCAGCGCGGGCCGGATCTCCTCCCGCGTCACCGGCGGCACGTACCCGACGGCTCCCCCGGCGTTGGAGACGTCGGTCCACAGATCGAGGATGCCGTCCCGCAGCTCGGGGGTGACGGCGGGATCGAGCGTGAAAGTAAGAGGCACGCGGCAATACTAGCTATTACCCCAGCACGCGCGCCGCCACTTTCAGGTCCGACAGCAGCCCCCGATAGGCCGCGTCCCGGTCGTCCGCCCGCAGCACCGACGAGGGGTGCACGGTCGGCACCAGCCGCTCCGGCCGCCCGTGGATCTCCTCCTCCAGCACGGTCCCGCGCACCTGTGTCACCCGGAACGACGAACCGAGCAGCGCCTTCCCGGCGGTGGCCCCCAGCACGACGATCAGCTCCGGCTCCACCACCGCCAGCTCCGCGGCCAGCCAGGGCCCGCACGCGGTCATCTCCCGCAGGGTCGGCGCTTTGTGGATCCGCCGCTTGCGCGGCTCGGCCCGCGTGAACTTGAAGTGCTTCACGGCGTTGGTGACGTAGGCCTCGCCGGGGTCGATGCCGGCGTCCTCAAGGGCCCGGTCGAGCAGCTTGCCCGCGGGCCCCACGAAGGGCCTGCCCTGCCGGTCCTCCTGGTCCCCGGGCTGCTCCCCCACGAGCATGACCCGGGCGTCCGCGGCACCGTCCCCGAACACGGTCTGCGTCGCGTCCCGGTGCAACGGACACCCCCGGCACCCGGCAGCGGCCTCCCGCAGAGCGGCAAGCCCGCCGCGCCCGGGCACGAAGGGCTCGGCGGTATAGGCATCCTCAGGCGCCTCGCTCCTGGCCATACCCCCCGGGTACCCCACCCGGGGGCGCAGGACGCTGCCGATGCGCGGCACCGCCGCGGGGCACGCCCAGCCCCTCCACAGACAGCCGGACCACGCCCCCATGGGCGCGGGACGCTGCCGATGCGCGGCACCGCCGCGGGGCACGCCCAGCCCCTCCACAGACAGCCGGACCACGCCCCCAGGGGCGCGGGGAACTGCGCGACCAGCCCCCACGCACCCGCACCCGAAACACGACCGCATGACGGCACGACCACACGGCGAAACCGACGGAGTCACACCCGCATCGGCTGCGGCGACTCCCGCCGCTCCGAATCGGGCCCGTCGTACTCGCGGATGATCTCGTACCGCGTGTTCCGCTCCACCGGCCGGAACCCGGCGTCACGGATCAGGTCCAGCAGATCCTCACGCGTCAGCTTGTTCGGCGTCCCGAAGTTGTCCGCGTCATGCGTGATCTTGTACTCGACCACCGACCCGTCCATGTCGTCCGCCCCGTGCTGCAGCGCCAGCTGAGCCGTCTGCACCCCGTGCATCACCCAGAAGACCTTCACGTGCGGCACGTTGTCGAACAGCAGCCGCGACACCGCGAACGTCTTCAGCGCCTCCGCCCCCGTCGCCATCTGCGTCCGCGCCTGCAACCGGTTGCGGACCTTGCCGTCCTTCATGTCGACGAAGTCGTGCTGGTAGCGCAGCGGGATGAAGACCTGGAAGCCCCCGGTCTCGTCCTGCAGCTCCCGCAGGCGCAGCACGTGGTCCACCCGGTGCCGGGGCTCCTCGATGTGCCCGTACAGCATCGTGGACGGCGTCTTGAGACCCTTCTCGTGCGCCAGCCGGTGGATCCGCGACCAGTCCTCCCAGTGGGTGCGGTGGTCCACGATGTGCTGCCGGACCTCCCAGTCGAAGATCTCCGCGCCACCGCCGGTCAGCGACTCAAGACCCGCGTCGATCAGCTCGTCGAGGATCTCGGAGGCCGACATCCCCGAGATCGTCTCGAAGTGGTGGATCTCCGTGGCGGTGAAGGCCTTCAGCGACACGTTCGGCAGCGCGGCCTTCAGCTCGCGCAGCGACCGCGGGTAGTACCGCCACGGCAGGTTGGGGTGCAGTCCGTTGACGATGTGCAGCTCGGTGAGGTTCTCCGACTCCATCGCCTTGGCGAGCTTGACGGCCTCCTCGATGCGCATCGTGTACGCGTCCTTCTCCCCCGGCTTGCGCTGGAAGGAGCAGTACGCGCAGGAGGCCGTGCACACGTTCGTCATGTTGAGGTGACGGTTGACGTTGAAGTGCACGACGTCGCCGTTCTTGCGGGTGCGCACCTCGTGCGCGAGGCCGCCGAGCCAGGCCAGGTCGTCCGACTCGTACAGCGCGATGCCGTCCTCACGGGTCAAGCGCTCACCCGCCCTGACCTTCTCCTCCAGCTCGCGCTTGAGCCCGAGATCCATGCCCACACCTTTCTCCGACGACGCCCGACGACGCCCTCAACCGTACGCCCCCACCCTTCGGGCGGGAGGTGCCCCCATACGGCCCTCCGGGCCTAGACCTCTTCGGGCAGTTCCCCGACCCGGTTCTCCCACTTCGTGGAGAGCACGATGGTGGTACGGGTCCGGGAGACGCCCTTGGTCCCGCTGAGCCGCCGGATGATCTTCTCCAGGCCGTCCACGTCCGCCGCCCGCACCTTGAGCATGTACGAGTCGTCACCCGCGATGAACCAGCAGTCCTCGATCTCCGACAGGTCCTTCAGCCGCTGCGCCACGTCCTCGTGGTCGGTGGCGTCGGAGAGGGAGATGCCGATGAGGGCGGTGACACCGAGGCCGAGCGAGGCGGCGTCGACGGTGGCCCGGTAGCCGGTGATGACCCCGGCCGCCTCCAGCCGGTTGATGCGGTCGGTGACGCTGGGTCCCGACAGGCCGACGAGGCGCCCCAGCTCCGCGTAGGAGGCCCGGCCGTTCTCCCTCAGGGCCTGGATGAGCTGCCTGTCCACCGCGTCCATTGCGATCGAAGCCTTCCGCTGAAGTTGTCTGTGAGTCCGAAGAGGTACGGGTGTGCTCAGTCGGCGCGGCGTGCCCCGCCGCCGCCGAGTTCACCCTGCCAACGGCGGTAGAGCGTGTGCGGCACGCCCGCCGCGTCGAGTACGCGCCCCGCGACGAAGTCCACCAGGTCCTGGATGTGCGTCGCGCCCGCGTAGAAGGCGGGTGAGGCGGGCACGACCGTCGCGCCCGCGTCGTCGAGGGTGACCAGGTGCCGCAGGGTCTGGCCGTTCAGCGGGGTCTCCCGTACGGCCACGATCAGCTTGCGCCCCTCCTTCAGGGTCACGCTCGCCGCCCGCTGCAGCAGGTCCTTCGACAGCCCGAGCGCGACACCGGCCACGCTCGCGGTCGAGGCGGGCACGATGAGCATGCCCTTGGTGGGGTACGACCCCGAGGACGGTCCGGCGGCCAGGTCGCCGGCGCTCCAGTGCCGTACGGCGTCCAGGTCGACGGAGAAGGTGTCCGGCTTGCCGTCGGCGCCCCGGGACAGCCATTCCCGCAGGTCGTCCTGCCAGTGCCCGTCCCGGAAGGAGATTCCGGTCTCGTCCAGCAGGGTCAGCCGGGAGGCCCGGGAGACCACGAGGTCGACGCTCTCGCCCGCGGCGAGCAGGGCCCGCAGCACGGCGGCGGCATACGGGGTGCCGGAGGCGCCGGACACCCCTACGATCCAAGGCGTACGCGGCATCTCGCCTGGCTTGACTGGGTTCACAACTCCGAGCCTATCCGGCGTCGCCAGGTGGGAACCGGCCAAGGGGGGCGGGCCGTTGCCCAGAGGGGACGAGCGAACGTCGAGGGGGTCGCCGTGTCGGGTCCGGAAGCCGGGTGGTCCAGGGGCGATCGCGCGCTGGCCGCGGGCAAGCTGATGCTGGCGTGGATCGCGCTGCTGTGGCTGCTGGAGGTGCTGGACGTGGCGACGGGCCACGCGCTGGACGGCTTCGGCGTCACCCCGCGCGAGCCCTCCGAGCTGGCCGACGTCGTCCCGTCGTCCTTCGTCCACTTCGGCTTCGCCCACCTGGCGGCGAACACGGTGCCGCTGCTGGTCCTGGGCTTCCTGGCCGCGCTGTCGGGCCTGCGCCGCTTCCTGCTGGTGGCCGCGCTGATCGTCGTCGTGGACGGTCTGGGCGTGTGGCTGATATCCCCGGCGGGCACCAACACCGCGGGCGCCTCCGGCCTGATCTTCGGCCTGTTCGGCTTCCTCCTGGTCACGGGCTTCGTGGAGCGCCGCCCCCTGGGCATCCTGGCCGGCGTGCTGGTCGCCGCGATCTGGGGCGGCTCGATCCTGGCGGGCCTGGCCCCCACCCAGTCGGGCGTCAGCTGGCAGGGCCATTTGCTGGGCCTGCTGGCGGGGGTGGGCGCGGCGTTCGCGCTCCGCCGCCGGCCCGCCCCGCCGCCCGCGCTCACACCGTGAGCCCCCGCACCAGCAGGTCCAGCAGCGCGCACACGAACAGGGCGATGCCGATGAAGCCGTTGACGCTGAAGAACGCGCGGTTGACGCGGGACAGGTCGTGCGGGCGCACGATGGAGTGCTCGTAGAGGAACGCGGCGGCGACGATCAGCAGCCCCAGCCAGAAGAAGGCGCCGGCGCCGGTGGCCAGGGCGTACCAGACGAACAGGCCCGTCGTGACGGTGTGGCAGGCTCGCGCGCCCCAGATCGCCGCCGGGATGCCGAAGCGCGCCGGGACGGACATGACGCCGATCTCGCGGTCGGTCTCCACGTCCTGGCAGGCGTAGATCAGGTCGAAGCCGCCGATCCAGATGCCGACGGCGAGACCGAGCAGGACCGCGTCCCAGGACCAGGAGCCGGTGATCGCCAGCCAGCCGCCGACCGGGCCCATCGCCTGGGCGAGGCCGAGGATGGCCTGCGGGAAGTTCGTGAACCGCTTGCCGTAGGGGTAGACCACCATCGGGATCACCGCGATGGGGGCCAGCGCCAGGCACAGCGGGTTCAGCAGGGCCGCCGCGCCCAGGAAGACCGCGAGGGCGATCAGCGCGCCCGTCCAGGCGTGCCTGACCGACATCGCGCCGGTCACCAGCTCGCGCTGCGCCGTGCGCGGGTTCCGCGCGTCGATCTCCCGGTCGATGATCCGGTTGACCGCCATCGCGAAGGTCCGCAGCCCCACCATGCACACGGTGACGAGCAGCAGCTTGCCCCAGTGGATGTTCCTGTCCCACTCGTACATCGCCGTGAGCGCGGCGATGTAGGCGAAGGGCAGCGCGAAGACCGAGTGCTCGATCATCACCAGCCGGAGGAAGGCCTTGGTGCGTCCCGGCTGGGGGATGGCGGCGGAAGCGGAGGTCACAGTCCGTATTCCTTCCAGCGGCGGTCCACCTTCGCCGCGGTCTCCGGGTCCGACTCCACCATGTCGGGCCAGCCGCCGTCGCGGGTGTAGCCCTCCTCGGGCCACTTCTTCGTCGCGTCGATGCCGGCCTTGCCGCCCCAGAACTGCTGGTAGGACGCGTGGTCGAGGTGGTCGACGGGACCCTCGACGATGCTCAGGTCACGGGAGTAGTCCGTGTTGCCCAGCGCCCGCCAGGCGACCTCGTGCAGGTCGTGCACGTCGCAGTCGGAGTCGACGACCACGATCAGCTTGGTCAGCGACATCATGTGCGCGCCCCAGATGGCGTGCATGACCTTCTGCGCGTGCTTCGGGTACTTCTTGTCGATCGAGACGATCGCGCAGTTGTGGAAGCCGCCCGCCTCCGGCAGGTGGTAGTCCACGATGTCCGGCACGATGATCTTCAGCAGCGGCAGGAAGAAGCGTTCCGTCGCCCGGCCCAGCGGCCCGTCCTCCGTCGGGGGCCGGCCCACGACGATCGACTGGAGCAGCGGCCGCTTGCGCATCGTCACGCAGTCGATCGTCAGCGCGGGGAACGGCTCCTGCGGCGTGTAGAAGCCGGTGTGGTCGCCGAACGGCCCCTCGGGCAGCATCTCGCCCGGCTCCAGCCAGCCCTCGATGACGACCTCGGCCTGCGCGGGCACCTGCAGCGGCACGGTCTTGCAGTCGACCATCTCGATGCGCTTGCCCGCGAGGAACCCGGCGAACATGTACTCGTCGATGTCGCCGGGCAGCGGCGCGGTGGACGCGTACGTCACGGCGGGCGGGCAGCCGAAGGCGATCGCGACCGGCAGCCGCTCACCGCGCCGCGCGGCCACCTGGTAGTGGTTGCGGCTGTCCTTGTGGATCTGCCAGTGCATGCCGATGGTGCGCTTGTCGTGCCGCTGGAGCCGGTACAGCCCGAGGTTGCGGACACCGCTCTCCGGGTCCTTGGTGTGGGTCAGCCCCAGGTTGAAGAAGGAGCCGCCGTCCTTCGGCCAGGTGAACAGGGCCGGGAGCTGGTCCAGGTCGACGTCGTCCCCGGTCAGCACGACCTCCTGGACGGGGCCGTCCTTGACCTTCTTCGGCGGCACGTGCGTCATGGACCCGAGCTTGCCGAACGCCTCCCGCACGCCCACGAACCCGTGCGGCAGCTCGGGCTTGAGCAGTCCGCCGATCCGCTCGGAGATCTCGGCGTACGACTTCAGCCCCAGGGCCTTCAGCAGCCGCCGGTCCGTGCCGAACACGTTCATCGCCAGGGGCATGCGCGACCCGCGGACGTTCTCGAAGAGGAGGGCGGGGCCGCCGGACTTCTGCACCCGGTCGACGATCTCCCCGACCTCCAGGTACGGGTCCACCTCGGCCTTGATGCGCTTGAGGTCGCCCTCGCGCTCCAGCGCCCTGAGCAGGGAGCGAAGATCGTCGTAAGCCATGGGGTCCAGTATCCCCGAGCGGCTACCCTGGCCTGGAACCGCCCACCGCTTTTCGCTGAGAGGCCGCCCATGCTCCGGGTACTGATGTTCCTCGTGCCGCTGGCGCTGAGCGTGTACGCGTTCATCGACTGCATCAGCACGAAGGACGACGACATCCGCCACATGCCCAAGCCGCTGTGGGCGATCCTCGTGCTGCTGTTCCCGCTGGTCGGTTCGATCTCCTGGCTGATCGCCGGCAAGAGGCGCAGCCCGGCCGCCGAGGGCTGGTCCGGCGTCCGGGGCGGCGGCCGTTCCCGGCAGTGGGTCGCGCCGGACGACAACCCCGACTTCCTGAAGTCCCTCGACGAGGACAAGAACAAGGACGACGACCCGAGGCGCGACGAGTCCTGAGCGGCTCAGCAGAGCTTCAGAGAAACGGGTTGCTCCCGCGTACACGCATGGTCGTCAATGGTGTTCACACCGTGACCACCGGCCTGAAGAGGGACGCCATGGAGACCCAGCAGCCACCGGGGCAGTGGGACGTGCCACCCCCGCCCGCCACGCCACCGCGCGCCATGACCGACGTCCAACTCCGCGTCCACAAGCGCCTGTTATGGGTCGGCGGCGCCGCCTACCCCCTGCGCAACATCGCCCGGGTGTACACCTTCACCCTGCATCCCAAGCGCAAGGAGGCGGTCGTCCGCTACCTCACCCGCACCGGGATCACCCTCGCCGTGGCGATCGGCCTCTCGATCATCGGCAGCGTGACGTTCCTAGCGAGCGAGTCCACGGGCAGCGGGCTCCTCACCTTCGTGTGGCTCGGCTCGGGCGCGGCGCTGATCTACTTCCTCGTGGACATGCTCACCGTCGTCACGGCACAGTCGCACTACGTCCTCGCCGTCGAGACGGCCGGGCCGTCCACCGCGATGGTCACCAGCCGGAACCCGCAGCACCTCGACCAGCTCGTGGGCTACGTCGCGGGCGCGCTGGAGAATCCCGACACCGAGTTCCAGGTGACGGTGGAGCGCCTGACGATCAACTCGCCCACGAACTACCACTTCGGCGACAGCGTGAACATGTACGGCGGCAGCGGAAACACGGGGATCGCGGCATGAGCGGAAACAGCTACCACTTCGGCGACAGCGTCAGCATGCACGGCGGCAGCGGAAACACGGGCATCGTGAAGAACGGCGGCTCGGGCGAGACGGATCCCGCGCTGAGGCTGGCACTGGCCGAACTGCTCGAAGGTGTACGGGAGTTGCGGGAGCAGCTCCCTGCGCCGAGCGCGCAGCTCATCGACGACTCCCTGCCCGTGCTGGCCGCGGACGCGGCGCCGGCGCAGGAGCGGCACCGGGCGCTGATGGCCGTCGCCGCGATCGCCGCGGCGGTCGGTGCCGTGGGCCAGCCCGTCGCCGAGGCGGCCAACCGGGTCCTGCAGATGCTGGGCGGGCAGTAGGTCAGCGCAGGGCGGAGACGAACGCGGACCAGGCGGACCGGGTGACGACCAGGACCGGTCCGTCAGGGTTCTTGCTGTCGCGGATGGGGACGGCGGCGGGGATACCGGGGCTTACTTCTATGCAGTTGCCGCCGTTTTCGCCGCTGTAGCTGCTCTTGATCCAGTTCGCCGCGCAGAGTTCGTGCCTGTTCATGCTGCTCGTACCCCTTCATCGCGTCGCTGATCAGGGCGACCGACTCGCGGACTGACAGAGCGTCTGCCCTGAGCACATCATAGGCGTGGCTATGCCGTCTGTAGACGGTCGGATCGTCGCTGAAGTGGCCCCTGTCGAGCGACTCCGAGTACACCCAACGGTGCCCGTCCGGCAGCTCGATCAGCGACATGGAGACGTTGGGCCGGAGCAGTTCCGAGAAGCTCGCCGGAGCGACCTGAAGACGGATGTTGGGTCGCCTTGTGACGCTGAGCAAGTGGGCACACTGGTCCCGCATGATCCCCGGACTGCCGACCACGTTGCGCAGGCAGCTCTCATCCAGGATGGCGATGTACAGGGGCCCGCCCTCAGCCAGAAACCGCCGCTGCCGACTCAGTCGGGCGCGTGCCCGCTCCTCGACTTCGTCTCCGCTGGCGACGCGCGCGAACAGCGCCCGGACGTAGTCACCGGTCTGCAACAACCCCGGAACCAGACGCTCCTGGTACTCCCGCAGGCTCACGGCCACCTCGTCCATCTCGGCCCGCCGCCGGAACCAGTCAGGGTGCTCCACTTGCGGATACCAGTCGATCCGCCCCCACAACCGGGCCAACACCCCACCCGTGCCGAGAATCCCGTCGCACGCCTTGGCAAAGGAGTCCTGCGGCACGCGCGTGCCCGCCTCCACCCGCGCCACATGCGAGCGGTCGCACGGGATCTGTCTGGCCAGCGCCTCCTGCGTGAGCAGCGCGGCCTCGCGGAAGTGCCGCAGCACCTCGCCGAACACGGCCGCCGTGCTCGCTCCCGACTCCGCCCCGCCGTTCCGTCGGCTCACGGCATCCCCCTCCGTGACAGTGCACCGGTGTCACACGCAGAGCATTGAACCGAGCCGTTCCCGTGCGCAACGCTCGATGCACACAGAGTTACGGAGGTGTGCGGAATGGAACCGGGAACGCTCGTCTACGACCCGCAGGCGAACAGGGTCGGCGAGTATCGGGACAGAACCGGCCCGTATGTGATGCTGCGCCCGGTCGGCGGTGGCAGGGAGTGGCAGGCGGACCCGGAGAGGATCCGGCCGGCGACCCCGGACGAGCGGCTCAGCGCGGGGTTACGGGCGCTGAACGACCGTTCCAGGGAGGGGCTGTCGGCTGATCCGACCCGGCCTCCGCTGCCGGTGCGGGGGTGCGCGGCGTGTGAGGAGCTGGCGGTTCGGCGGGACCGGGCACGGGCGGCTTTCGACGCGAGTGCCGTGACGGACGCGAACGTCCTGCTGCGCAAGCACCAACGGGAGGAGCACGGCGGGGAGTCGGCGGGACGCCGGATCTTCCGGTACGTGCCGTACTCGATCGTGCAGGACGCGTCCGCGCTGCCCGAGTACCAGGCGTACTGCGTCGCGGGCGAGGACGCGGACTGCGGGGCGACGTCGGGGCCGTGCCGGGCGCCCGGCGAGGTCGAGGAGTGGCAGCGCAGGCACACCCAGGAGACCGGCCACCTGCGCTACCGCCGCAGCTTCGCCGACTACGCCGTACTGGAGCGGCAGGGCGGCTGACGACGCTCGACCGACTCAGGAGCGGTCGGTCAGCTTCCGCAGCTCGGGCGGGAGTCGGTCGACGGACTCCGCGACGACGAGACGGTGGGCGCCCGTGTCCTCGGCGACCGCGACCGCGACGGCGGGGTCCACGCCCGGCACGGCGAACGCGGTCGTCAGAACCGGGCCCTCGCCGTCGTCGCCGTCGCCGGGCGTGTCGTCGCAGGCCGGGCGGGTGGCGGAGCCGAGCGACCGCCCCACGGGCACGCCGGTCTCCTCCCTGCCGAGGTAGGTGCGGCCGTCGTACTCGACGACGTAGGCGCAGGAGGGCGCGGGCCGCGCGTCGGCGTCCGGGGACGAGGGCGCGCAGCCCGCGGTCAGGGGGACGAGCACGGCCACCGCCCACCACGGCATCGATGTCTTCATCGGTGCTCCTCCTTCCGGGGCCCGCGCCCCTTCGGCGACGGCCACGCGACGAAGACGGGTGCGGGGCCGGAAACGTTCAGTGCCCGGGCGCGCCCTGTGCCACGAGCTGCCCGCCGCCCGCGCCGCCCTCCGGGCCGAGGTCGATCAGCCAGTCGGAGGCGCGGGCGACATCGGTGTTGTGCTCGATGGTGACGACCGAGTGCCCGGCGTCGACCAGGCGCTGGAGGACGTCGAGGAGGCGGGCGGTGTCGGCGGAGTGCAGGCCCGTCGTCGGTTCGTCGAGGAGGTACAGGGCGCGGCCCGTCGTGCGGCGGCCGAGTTCCTTCGCGAGTTTCAGGCGCTGGGCCTCGCCACCGGAGAGGGTGGTGGCGGGCTGGCCCAGCGGGAGGTAGCCGAGGCCGACGTCCGCCATGCGGCGCAGCCGGGCGGCGACCGCCGGGACGTCCGCGAAGACGGTCAGGGCCTCGTCCACGGTCGCCTGGAGCACCTCGGCGATGTCGTGGCCCTCGTGGCGGACCGACAGCACCTCCGGCCGGAAGCGGCGGCCCTTGCACGTGGGGCAGCGCACCTCGACCGCCGGGAGGAAGTGCATGCGGACGGTGAGGACGCCCGCGCCCTCGCAGCGTTCGCAGCGTCCGCCGGGCACGTTGAAGGAGAAGTGCCCGGCGGTGAGGGCACCTTTGCTGCGGGCGGCGAAGACCTCGCGGATCGGGGTGAAGACGTCCGAGTAGGTGGCGGCGTTGGAGCGCGGGACGCGGCTGATGGGCTCCTGGTCGATGAGGACGGCCTTGGACAGGTGCTCGAAGCCGTCGACGCCGTCGTGCTCGGCGGGCGGGTCCCCGGCCCCGTGGAAGTGGCGGCGGGCGGCGCGGCCGAGGACGTCCAGCAGCAGCGTCGACTTGCCCGAGCCGGACGGGCCGGTGACCGTGACCAGGCGGCGCAGCGGGATCCGTACGGTGAGGTCCTTGAGGTTGTGGGCGCGGGCCCCGCGGATCACGACGGCCGTGTCGCTGTCCCCGCGGCGGCGTGAACCCGGCACGGACAGGCGGCCGGAGAGGTACGCGCCGGTGACCGAGCCCTCGGCGCGGGCGACCTCCTCGGGGGTCCCGGCGGCGACGATCCGGCCGCCGTCCCGCCCGGCGCCGGGGCCGACGTCGACGACGTGGTCGGCGGCGCGCAGCACCTCCAGGTCGTGTTCGATGACCAGCACGGTGTTGCCGAGGTCGCGCAGGCGGCGCAGGACGCCGACGAGGCGGGCCGTGTCGGAGGGGTGCAGGCCGATGGTGGGCTCGTCCAGGACGTAGAGCACGCCGGTCAGTCCGGAGCCGAGCAGGGCGGCCAGCCGCAGCCGCTGTGTCTCGCCGGCGGAGAGGCTGGGTGTGGCCTGCCCGAGGGTGAGGTAGCCGACGCCGACGTCGACCAGGCGCCGCACCCGTTCCTCCAGGTCGGCGACGACCGGCTCGACGAGCAGCCACTCGTCCCCGGCGGTCCGCTCCCGCAGCCCGGCGAGCCAGGTGCCGAGGTCGGTCAGCGGGAGCCGCGCGGCGTCCACGATGGTGAGGCCGTGCACGGTCACCGCCCGGCTCTCCGGCCGCAGCCGGGTGCCGCCGCACGCCTCGCAGGGCTGCTTCACCAGGCCCTGCTGCTCGGCGCGTTCGCGGTACTCGGGGTCGTCGGCACGGTCGGTGTAGCGGCGCAGCAGTGCCGTCGCGACCCCTTCGAAGCGGCCCGCCGACACGGTCCTCGGCGGCTCGGTGTCCGGGAAGTGCCGCCGGAACTCTGGGCTTTCGACGCCGTGGAGGAGCAGGTCCCGTTCCTGCCTGCTCAGTTCGTCGACGGGCCGGTCCGTGTCGAAGGTGAAGCCGTAGTGCCGGGCGGCGGCCCGCAGCTGGGGCAGGCTCCACTCGGTGAACTTCGTGTTCCAGCCGCGCACCGCGCCCTCGGCGACCGGTTTCGCGCCGTCGAGCAGGCGCCGTACGTCGGGCCGGACGACCTCGCCGAGGCCGGTGCAGGCGGGGCAGGCCCCGGCGGGCTTGTTGAAGGAGAAGGAGCCCATGACCAGGTCGGGAACGAGGGTGCCGCAGTGCGGGCAGGGCCGCTGCTCGGCCTCGGCGTCCTCGTCGGGCTCGGTGTCGTCGGCGTAGGACGGCGGGATGCTCTGCCCGCAGCCCGGGCACGGCCGTACTCCGACGCGCGACCACAGCAGCCGCAGGTAGGTGAAGACCTCGGTGACCGTGCCGACCGTGGAGCGCGGGCTGCGGTTGGTGTGGTGCTGGTCGACGCTGATGGACGGGGACAGGCCGGTGATCGAGTCGACGGCGGGCTTGCTGACGAGGCCGGTGACCATGCCCAGCGACTCCAGGTACTGCCGCTGGCCCTCGCGGTGGAGGGTGTCGAAGGCGAGGGTGGACTTGCCGGAGCCGGACAGTCCGGTCAGGACGACCAGCTTGTTCTTCGGCAGGGAGAGGGAGACGTTCCTGAGGTTGTTCAGACGCGCACCGGTGACATGAATGCAGGAGTCCATTCCTTCAAGTCTTCCATTGAAGCGCGGTGTTGGGACTTTCGCCCGCTTGCGGCGGAGGATGCTGGCGTAACCTTCAAACCGATGACGAACGACCGCCGCCTCCGCCCCGTCGACCTGGCCCGTCTGGCCGGTGTCTCGACGCAGCAGATCCGCAACTACGAGGAGGCCGGGGTGCTTCCGCCGGCCGCCCGCACGGCGTCCGGCTACCGGGCCTTCCGGGACGTGCACCGCCGCGCGCTGCTGGCGTACCGGGCGATGCTGCGGGGCTACGGTCCGGTGACGGCGGCGGCGATCATGCGCAGGGTCCATGAGGGGGACGTCCCCGGCGCCCTCGCCCAGGTCGACGCGGCGCACGCGGCGGTGCACGAGGAGCGGGTGTCCCTGCGGGCGGCGAGCGAGGCGCTGGAGCTCCTGGCGCTGGAACCCCCGGCCGCGCTCCCCCGCTCCGGGGTGCTGCGCATCGGCGAGGTGGCCGGGCTGCTCGGCGTACGGACCTCGGCGCTGCGGGTGTGGGAGGCGGCGGGGCTGCTCGCGCCGGTCCGCGAACGCGGCACGGGCTACCGGGTGTACGGGCCGGCCGACGTGCGCGACGCCCGGCTGGTGCACACCCTGCGCCGCAGCCACTACCTGTTCGACCAGATCAGGCCGGTGCTGGAAGGGCTGCGGAGGGAGGGCGGCAGCGAGGCCCTGCGGGCGGCGATCGCGGCCCGCGGCGAGGCCCTCGCGGCCCGGACCAGGGGGATGACCGAGGGGGCGGGGGCGTTGCACACCTACCTCAGCGGGCTCCCCGAGGCCGCAGGAGTCCCACCCCGGTGAGACCGGCCGCGCGCAGGCGCCCGCGGCTGCCCCGCCGCGGGCGATACCGGGAGTAACGTGGCAGGTGCGAGGCGGTCCCGTTGTCGCACCGGCACTCGAGACGGGTGATCCTCATGACCGGCACGGACACACCAACTGTTTCCCGGCGTCTGCCCAGCGGCGTCCACGAGGCCGTGCGACCGGGCTGCGCGCTGCTCCGGCTGGAGACGACCGACTCGCGCGAAGGGGTCCTCGACGGCGCGTGGTGGCCGCGTTCGCGCGACTTCGCGGTCGAGCTGCCCGCGCTGCTGACCGCCCTCGTCGACCACCTCGGACCCGTGACCCGCGTGGGCCTGGACAGCGCGGCCTGGGAGGGTCTGCCGACGCGGATCGTCGTGGACGACCGGGTGGTGCACGTCGACCGGTTCCCGGTCGGCGACGGCACGGTCCTGATCACCCGCGGCGACCAGGACGTGTTCTCCCTGCTGGTGGTCCCGCCGGACGCGGCACCGGAGGCCGCCCACGCCGCGATGGCCCAGGCCGTCCGGGCGGACAACGTCAGCCGTGCGGGACAGATCCTCGTCGACACCGGGGGCGGGGGCACTTCGCCGGTGTGACGGATCGGTGACGGTCCCAGGAGTACCGTAGGAGGAGTCGAGGGTACTTCGTACACCGGTGACAGGACTGGTCTCGTCCTCGGCGCGCGGCACGGCACGAGCCGCGCGACACGACACGAGCCGTTCCGACGGCCCGGGGCAGGATCCGCCCTATGACCACCGATTTCCCGCACCGGCTCGACGACGATCCTGACGGCGCCGCCGCCGCCGAAGGCAGGGTCGAGGTACGCATCGAGTCCGCGGACGCCGCAGCGGCCCGCCAGGTGGCGGAGGCTCTCCGGCTGCTGTTCGCGGGCGGTGAGCAACGCAGCTATCCGGCGGCGCCGGCGGGACAGGGGACGCGTCTGCACCTGACGCTCGACCCCGAGCGGGCCGCCGGGCCCCTTCCCTCCTGGCTGGAGGCGAGCAGACCCCCGGTCGACCGGACGCACACGGGCGAGACCGCGCTCCGGCCGCGGCCGCAGGAACCCGCCGAGACCGCCGAGACCGCCGAGACCGCCGAGACCGCCGAGACCGCCGAGCCTCCAACGACCGTGGGTTCCACGCAGACTCCCACGCCAAGCCCCACGCCCCTACGGCTCCGGGAACCCTCATGACTGTGCCGTCCCGCCCTGCGTCCTCCGTCCGGCTGCGCCTGGGGGAGTACTCCGGCGCGAGTGGCTCGGCCCGGCCCCTCGACGGCGCCTGGTGGCCGAGGTCGTACGACCTGACCGCCGAACTGCCCGGACTCCTCGCCGCGTTGCCGCACCGCTGGGGACACATCACCAGCGTCCTCGTGAACGGCGGGATGTGGTCGCTGTCCGGGGACGGCATGCTCATCGACGACCAGTGGGTGCACGCGCGCGGCACGGACTCGGCGCGAGCCGGGCACACCGTCTGCCTCCTCTCCCCCGGCCAGGGGCGCTGGGACCTGCTGGTCGTGCCGCCCGCCGCGACGGACGCGGAGGCCGAACGCCTCATGGACACGGCCACGGGCGGCAGCGGAACGGACCCGGCGCAGTCCTGACGGCCGGCGCTGTCCTCACGGGCCGGCGCTGTCCTCACGGCCGGCGCTGTCCTCACGGGCCGGCGCTGTCCTCACGGCCGGCCCGGCCCTGACGGCCGGCTCTGCCCTTGAGGCCCTTGTCCCGACGGCGGCAGCGGTCAGGCGGCCGGGGCCGGGCGCGGTGCGCCGTGGAAGACCTGGCGCGCGTGCCAGTCGCGGTGCGCCGCGGCGACGGGGGACGCGCCGGGCTGGGGCCCGACCAGCGGGCGGCCCGCCAGGGCGGTGACGTGCTCGCGGGCGGCGGCGCTGTGACCGACGAACCGCTGTGAGACCAGGACGCGTTGATCGTCCCCCACCCCGAGCACGCCCTTGTCGAAGAGCTTGTGGTGCAGCGAGCACAGGCACAGCCCGTTCTCGACCTCGTCGGGTCCGCCGAACGCCCACCAGCGCACATGGGCGGCCTCCAGCCCGACGGGTACCGCGCCGATCCTGCCGTCGTATCCGCAGAAGGCGCACCGGTACTCGTAGGCGGTCAGCACCAGCTCCCGCATCCGCGGGTCGCGCCGCCTGCGTACCGCCGTGAGCCGCTCGACCTCCGCAAGCTCCAGGTCCAGGCCGACGGCTTCGCACAACTCCCCGTGCAGGGACGGCGGGAAGTGCAGGTCGAGCAGGGACCGCGCGATCCTGCCGAGCAGCTCCGGCTCGCGCCGCAGCGCCGCCCTCAGGTCCGGCGCGAGCCGTCCGGTGGCGCCCGTCGCGCGAAGGTCGCGCACCCCGCTGCCCGGGCTGCCGGGTCCGCGGTCGGTCCGCACCTCCCACACGCCGTCGCCGGTGAGGTGGTGGAAGGGGTAGGCGGGGGTCGTCCTGTGGGGCGGCCCGTACTCGGCCAGCAGGCGCTGCAGATCGCGCTCCACCGCGGTGTAGCGCAGCCCGCCGTCGGCGTCCTCCTGGTACCGCCCGAGGGCGTACAGCAGCAGCAACGGCTTGTGCGGAGCCCGCGTCCCGCTCCGCGTCCACTGCCTCAGCTTCGCCATGCGCTCCAGCCAGTCCATGGCGGGTGAGCGTAGACGCCCTTACCGCACCCACGGTCTCCACACCTCCCTTCTTGTTAAAGTGACAGGAACTGAAGTACCGTCATTGCTATGCAAGTTGACGAGTGGTCACCCACACCCGTGCTCCTGACGGTCGACCTCGTGATCCTGACCCTGCGCGAGGGGCGCCTGTGCGTCCTGCTCGTGGAGCGAGGTGAGGATCCCTTCCAGGGGATGAAGGCCCTGCCCGGCGGATTCCTCAACCACGCCGGTGAGGAGATCGTGGACGCCGCCCACCGTGAGCTGAGTGAGGAGACCGCGCTGGGCGGCGGAGGGGTGCATCTCGAGCAGTTGGCCACCTACGGGGAGGCGGGCCGCGATCCACGGGGACGTGTGGTGTCCGTGGCCCACCTGGCGATCGCGCCGGGGCTCCCCGAGCCGGTCGCGGGGACGGACGCCGCGGATGCCGCGTGGGTCCCCGCGGAGGCCGTCCTGTCCGGTGAGGTGGAACTGGCCTTCGACCACCGGCGGATCGTGACGGACGGGATCGAACGCGCCCGTACCAAGCTGGAGTTCTCGGCGCTGGCCACGGCCTTCTGCGGAGAACTGTTCACCATAGCCGAGTTGCAGCAGGTGTATGAGGCGGTTTGGGGCACCGCCCTCGACACCCGCAATTTCTACCGGAAGGTTCAGGCCGTGAAGGGGTTCATCGTCCCCGCCGGCCCCGGACGCAGGACCACGGGCGGACGGCCGGCACGGCTGTACCGGGCCGGGCCGACGACGGTGCTGTCCCCACCACTGATCCGGCCTGTGCCGTCCGCCGACGAAGAGGACGCGGGAGAGGAAGGGAAGTAGATGTCGGGAGACCTGGTGGTGATCCTCACCGCCCTCAATCTCGAGTACGAGGCCGTGCGCCGGAAACTGGCCGGCCCACAGCTGCACCGTCACGAGCGTGGGACACGGTTCGAGGTGGGAACCGTGCGGGGCACTTCCTGCCGTGTCGCGCTCGGCCTGACGAACAAGGGGAATCATTCCGCCGCCGTGATCGCCGAGCGCGCGATCCAGGAGTTCTCGCCGGCGGCCGTGTTCTTCGTCGGTGTCGCCGGTGCCCTGTGGGACACCGCCAGGCTGGGCGACGTGGTGGTGGCGACCCATGTGTACGCCTACCACGGCGGGACCAGCGAGGACGACGGCCTCAAGGCCCGGCCGCGGGTGTGGGAGGCGCCGCACGGCATCAGCCAGCTCGCCTCGCACGTGGCCCGCACCGACGACTGGGCCGGGGGCACACCCGGTCGCGGGCGCGCGCCGCAGGTGCGCTTCGGCGCGATCGCCGCCGGCGAGATCGTGCAGAACTCGCGGATCTCGGCCGAGGCGCGCTGGATCCGGCAGCACTACAACGACGCGCTCGCCATCGAGATGGAGGCCGCCGGGGTGGCGCAGGCCGGTCATCTCAACGGGGCGCCGGTGGCCGTCATCCGCGGCATCAGCGACCGGGCGGACGGGACGAAGAGCAGCGCGAAGGACCGGAACCTGCAACCGCGGGCCGCGGCGAACGCGGCCGCGTTCGCCACCCGGCTGGCCGTGGAACTGGTGGGAGAACAGGAGCACATCGCGATGTCACGAGCAGACAGGGCCGCTACGGCCGGCAGACGCCAGGAGCGCGTCCGCAACACCGCACACCACAGCACCGTCGGCATCATGGCCGGCTCGGTCCACGGAAGCAGCGTCCACCTGAACGCGGACCCGAAGGTGACCGGACCGGCCGACCTGGTCGCGGAACTGGACGCCTTCCGTGCGCACCTGGAGCGTCACCACGCCGAGGGCGGCCTCGACGACGACACCTACCGGGCGGCACTGGACGACCTGGCCTCGGCCCTGCGGGCGGCGAGGGAGAACACGTCCGGAGCGCCCCGGAGGGCGACCACGGCACTCAAGAGGTTACGCGGACTGATCGCGGAGTCTCCCGAGCTGGTGGCCCGGCTGGCACCCCTGGTCGTGGCGGCGGGTGACCTGTCATGAACGACGGCACCACCGTCACGCACCACTCCGCCGCGTACGACTCGACCGTCGGGATCCAGGCCGAGACCGTACACAACTCCAACGTCTACTTCGTCCACCCGGATGCCTCGCCCCAGGAGAAGTACAAGGTCGGCGTGCGGTACCTGGAGGACGGCATCCCCAGCCGCGCTCGCGACATGATCAGCGACGCGATCGCCCACGGACACGACAACGCCGAGGTCCGATTCCACTGGGTGCTCGCGATGCTCAGCGCACGCGCCTACCACGACCTCGGCACGGAGGAACTCCAGCGGCTGCACAAGGCCTCCGGGCTCGTGGGGCACTACGCCGACGGGGAGTGGAAGGACGCGCTGCGCGTCGCCTTCGAGCTGCTGGCGATGCTCAGTCCCGCGGACGGCGGGACGGGACGCGTCCTGGAGCGGTTGCAGGCCCTGTCACCCCACCAGCGGGACGCGATCCTCCACCACCTCGACCTGGTCCTCACCGGCGGGCTGAAGGACAGCCTGTGGGCCGAGAACCGCCGGCGGGCCGAGGCCGCCCGTTTCGCCAACGACCGTGTCCAGCGGGTCTGGGCCTACTTCGAACCCGACCCCATCGGGCCGCGTGCCCTGCCGCCCCGCCCGAGCACCGCGGCAGCCGCCCAGGCGGCCCTGCCGGTCCGCGTCGGACTGTTCGTGCTCGCCACCGCGTTCCTCTGGATCCTGGCGCTGTTCGCGGATCCGGCCGCGGCGATCATCGAGTCGCTGCTGGCGCTCGGCGCGGGCCTGACCGCGGCCCGCTTCGGCCGCCAGTGGTGGTACGACGAGCATCAGCTGAAGGCCAGGAACCGCGAGTCCCACCTGCCGTACACGGGCGCTCAGGCCTCGGCCGGCGACGGGTTCACCAACCGCGTCCGCCAGGCGTTCGACCACTACTTCAGCGTCCGCGTGCCGCACGGTCTGACCCCGCACGCCTGGCTCCGGCTCACCGCCCACCTCCGCCACAACCTCGTCGCCGAGATCGCGACCCTCTACCGCGAGAGCCGCGTCGGCGTGGACCGCCTCAACTGGCTGATCCGCCATCTCGCCGAGGACGCCCGGGACCGCCACCACAAGGGCACTCTCTTCGACGAGGGCCACCGCAACCAGACGCCGGCGGTGGCGAAGGCGCTGTGCGTGGTCGCCCTCATCGCGCTCGGCATGATGACGATGGCCCTGATCGGAACGGTGGCCTCGGGCTCCGGCGCGTCGCAGATGCTGCTGGCCGTCCTGGCGCTGGCCGGTGCCGTCTGGTCCGGACGCGAGGCCGCGTACGCGTGGCTGGCGGCCCGGGGCGAGGAGCAGCGGCTGGCCGAGGAGGAGCGGGCCTACCAGGAGCAGCTCACCGCGCGGCAGGCCGCGTACGAGAAGTGGAAGTCGTTCCTGGACACCACGCGCCCCAGTGAGCTGGACATGGAGAAGTGGCTGACCTGCGACAAGACGCTGTTCGTCGACGAGGCGCTGCGCCACTACCAGCTCACCTGGCGTGACCTGATCACCCACACCATCCTGGTCACCCCCGCACGCCCCTACAAGCGGGGGCGTGTGAAGGGCGGCCCCTGGCGATACTCGCGCTACAGCTTCCGCCTCTTCCTGGTCACGCAGGACGGCGTCCGCGAGGTCAGCACGGAACTCGACTTCACCGACGCGCAGCGCGGCGGCAACGAGCAGCGCAGCAACTACCGCTTCGACGCGTTGTCCTCCGTGCAGGTCACCGAACGCACCCACGTCGGCTACGACTTGGAGCTCGTCCTCACCAACGGGCCGGCCAGGACCATCCGCGTCAAGGACGCCGACACCCATCAACTGGCGCCGGACGAGAACGCCCGGGAGATCGCCGAGATCAACCTCAACGCGGCCGGCTTCACCCACACCTTCCGCCTCCTGGAAGGGATAGCGGCGGACGGCAAGGGCTGGATCGAGCGGAACAACCCCAACAAGCTGCCGTCCTTCCGCCCCGCCGACTGAGCCCTCCGGGCGTCCGGGCCGGGCAGGGGCCGCAGCGCCGCCCCTGCCCGCCCGTTCATCAGCTCCCAGCCGGTACCCGAGGTGAGGAATGGCCGTGGCCGACACAGACGACGTCACCGAGAGCAGGCTGCTGCTGGTCGAGTACGACCGCATCAAGGAGGAGCAGAAGACCCGCATAGGGTTCCGTGACAATTTGCTCTACTTCACGCTCGCCTCGGCGACCGCGGTCCTGGCGATCGCCGTCCCGGGCGGGCAGGCCCCCCTGCTGCTCGCCGTCCCGGTGATCTGCCTGGTACTGGGCTGGACCTACCTGGTCAACGACGAGAAGATCTCGGCGGTGGGCTGCTACATCCGCGACCGGCTGGGACCGCGGCTGGCCGAACTCAGCGGCGCCCCCGGCGCGGTGTTCGGCTGGGAGACCTACCACCGCGACGACGCGAGGCGCACCACGCGCAAGCGGCTGCAGACGGCGGTGGACCTGTTCACCTACGTCGCCCTGCCGATGATCTGCGTGATCGCCTTCTGGTGCTCCCCCGCCGTACGGCCGCTCCTCCTGACGGTCTCCCTCGCACAGACGCTGGCCCTGGCCGTACTGGGGTGGCAGTTCCTGCGCTATGCGGAGCTGTAGCGCTGCTCAGTGAGAGCCGAGCATCCTGCACGGCCACGGTGGCGCGCGGCCGCCGCCGGCCCTCCTGCGCACATGAGGAGGCCGGAGCCCGCAAGCCCCGCCCGAACCCCCGGAAAGCGCGCCTCAGCTCACGGCCACACCAGGCAGTAAGGCTGATGCCCCGCCTCATGCAACCGATGGCTGAAGTCCTGCCATTCGTGCAGCAGTTGGTAGACGTTGAACGCGTCCCGCGGGCCGCCCCGGTCGGGGACCGTCGACCAGATGAACGCCGCCGCGCCCACCGCCTCCTCGCCGATCCCGCGCAGCGGGTCGACGACCGTCATCGGGAGCTTGACCACCGCGTAGTCGGGGTGCAGGACGACCAGCTCCAGGGGCGGGACCTTGTGCAGGGGGACGCCCTCGATGCCCGTCAGGACCATCGCGGCCATCGTCTCCGGCTTGATCTTGGTGAACATGCCGTTCATGCCGAGCTCGTCGCCGCCGAGCTCCTCGGGGCGCATCGAGATCGGGACGCGGGCCGCGGTCGCGCCGTCGGGCGCTCCGAAGTACTTGTACGTCACCCCCACCCGACCACCATTCCCGTTCCCGGCCCGAAGATCGTCCACTCGACGTTCAGTACGTCCGTCGAGCCGCTCCGGTTCAGTGGGCCGGCCCTGTGCGTGGCGTGCTTCCTGCGTGTCCTCCGCTTCGCGCCGGTGCCTTCCCC
This sequence comes from Streptomyces sp. NPDC006624, assembly GCF_040611555.1. NCBI lineage: Bacteria > Bacillati > Actinomycetota > Actinomycetes > Kitasatosporales > Streptomycetaceae > Streptomyces > Streptomyces sp. NPDC006624. The sequence continues at coordinate 43,992 of NZ_JBEXOM010000025.1, forward strand.
GCCGGGCACGTCGAGGACCCAGGTCATCAGTCCCCTCGCCCAGTCCGCCACCGCGATGCATATCTCCACCCGACTGCTTTTCCAGAACGCGTCGCCCCGGCCGCGCGACCCGATCATCGTGTCAGTGACCTCCCCCACGGCCGCCCGCCGAAACGTGCGTCGAAACATCTGACCGCAGGATCTTCGCAGCCTCCGACCACCCGGTTGCCGGAGCTGTGTGTATCAGGTCCCAGTCTCGCAGACGACGGGGGGCCTCCGACCGGTCGTCCCACACCCCGGCTCCCCTTTCCCCTGACCTACCCTGAACAGGTCACTGACACCCGGAGCCCGACGACGTCGGAGAAGGTCGGAGAAGTCGCAGGTCATGAGCGAACTGACATATCCGTATGAAGCACCGGCCTCGCAGGCTCTGTTCGATCGGGCCGCGGCCGTCACGCCCGGTGGCGTGAACTCACCGGTCCGGGCCTTCCGCGCCGTGGGCGGCACGCCGCGGTTCATGGTGTCCGGCACCGGCCCCTATCTGACCGACGCCGACGGGCGGGAGTACGTCGACCTGGTCTGCTCCTGGGGGCCCATGATCCTCGGGCACGCGCACCCCGAGGTGATCGCCGCCGTCCAGGACGCCGTCGCCCGCGGCACGTCCTTCGGCACGCCCGGTGAGGGCGAGGTCGCGCTCGCCGAGGAGATGGTCGCCCGGGTCGCGCCGCTGGAGCGGGTGCGGCTGGTGTCCAGCGGCACCGAGGCCACCATGTCGGCGATCCGGCTCGCGCGCGGGTTCACGCGGCGCACCAAGGTGGTCAAGTTCGCCGGCTGCTACCACGGGCACGTCGACTCGCTGCTCGCCGCGGCCGGCAGCGGCGTCGCCACGTTCGCGCTGCCGGACACCCCGGGCGTCACCGGCGCCCAGGCCGGCGACACGATCGTGCTGCCGTACAACGACCTCGACGCCGTCCGCGAGGCCTTCCGCGCGCACCCCGGCGAGATCGCCTGCGTGATCACCGAGGCGTCTCCGGGCAACATGGGCGTCGTACCGCCCGCCGACGGGTTCAACCAGGGGCTGAAGGACATCTGCTCCGAGCACGGCGCCCTCTACGTCTCCGACGAGGTCATGACCGGTTTCCGGACCAGCCGCGCCGGGTGGTTCGGGGTCGACGGCGTGGTCCCCGATCTGATGACCTTCGGCAAGGTCATGGGCGGCGGCTTCCCGGCCGCGGCCTTCGGCGGACGCGCCGACGTGATGGCCCACCTCGCCCCGGCCGGGCCCGTCTACCAGGCCGGCACCCTCTCCGGGAACCCGGTCGCCACCGCGGCCGGCCTCGCCCAGCTGCGGCTGCTCGACGACGCGGCCTACGCCAAGGTCGACGCCGTCTCGAAGGAGATCCAGGGGCTCGTCACCGACGCCCTGGCCAAGGAGGGCGTCGCGCACCGGCTGCAGACCGCCTCCAACATGTTCTCGGTCTTCTTCACCGACCGGCCGGTGCGGAACTACGAGGACGCCAAGGCGCAGGAGTCGTTCCGCTACACCGCGTTCTTCCACTCGCTGCTCGCGCACGGCGTCTACCTGCCGCCGTCCTCCTTCGAGTCCTGGTTCGTGTCCACCGCGCACGACGAGCGGGCGGTGCAGCGGATCGCCGACGCCCTCCCGGCGGCGGCCCGCGCGGCGGCGGAGGCGACGGCATGAGCGGGGCGACGGGCCACCGGAGCGACGACGACGTCACCGTCGTCCACGTCATGCGGCACGGCGAGGTCGCCAACCCGGACGGCATCCTCTACGGCCGTCTGCCCGGCTACCACCTCTCCGACCTGGGCCGCCGCATGGCCGACCGGGTCGCCGAGCACCTGTCGGGGCGCGATGTGACCTACGTCGCCGCCTCGCCGCTGGAGCGGGCGCAGGAGACGGCCGAGCCGATCGCCAAGGCGCACGGTCTCGACCTGGCGACCGACGAGCGGCTGATCGAGGCCGCCAACATCTTCCAGGGCAAGACGTTCGGCGTCGGGGACGGGGCGCTGCGCAACCCGGGCAACTGGAAGCACCTGGTCAACCCGTTCCGGCCGTCCTGGGGCGAGCCGTACGTCGACCAGGTCGTGCGGATGATGAGCGCGCTGGGAGCGGCGAAGGACAGGGCCCGCGGGCACGAGGCGGTGGTGGTCAGCCACCAGCTGCCCATCTGGATCGTGCGGTCCTACGTCGAGCGGCGGCGGCTGTGGCACGACCCGCGCAAGCGGCAGTGCACGCTCGCCTCGCTGACGAGCTTCACGTACCACGGCGACCGAATCGTTTCCGTGGGCTACAGCGAGCCGGCCCGCGATCTCGTCCCGGCGCATCTGCTGGCGGGCGCGAAGCCGGTGAAGGGGAAGGACAAGGCGTTCGGCGCCTAGCCGGGCGCCCGGACGTCCGGTCGTCCCCTTCTGATCATTTGAGACCTCTTGATCACTTAAGACCGCTTCGTTACTGAATCTGCAAATATCGGCGGAACCTCCCCGTTCGTCACGTCCTCTGACTGGGTGACCAGCACGACGTGACGAATCGGGGATGCCATGCGCGCTCTCACCCGCAGGGGACTGCTCGGAATCGGCGCGGGAGCCGCCGCCGCCTCACTCACCGCCTGCGGTGGCCTCACGGGCTCGGACGATTCCGGCCACGCGGACGGTTCCGGCGACTCCGCCCAGGGCGGAGCGGAGCCGGGGCCCGCCGCCCGCCCGATCGGCGACGGCTCCACCGCCCACACCGGCAAGCAGCCCCACCAGCCCGCGAAGCCCGAGCCGCTGGAGCCGGGCCAGACGCCCCCGCAGTTCGTGGTGTTCTCCTGGGACGGCGCCGGCGAGGTCGGCAACGGCCTCTTCCCGCGCTTCCTTGACCTCGCCAAGGAGCACGGCGCGAGCATGACCTTCTTCCTGTCCGGGCTCTACCTGCTGCCCGAGTCGAAGAAGCGCCTCTACGACCCGCCGAACAACCCGCGCGGCGCCTCCGACATCGGCTACCTCACCGACGCGCACATCAAGGACACGCTGAAGTACCTGCGCCGCGCCTGGCTGGAGGGCCACGAGATCGGCACGCACTTCAACGGGCACTTCTGCGGCGACTCCCACGGCTCGGTCGGGAACTGGACGCCGCGGCAGTGGCGCAGCGAGATCGACCAGGCGAAGTCCTTCGTGAAGAAGTGGCGCACCCACACCGGCTGGACCGACGTGCCGTCCCTGCCCTTCGACTACGACAAGGAACTCGTCGGCGGCCGCACGCCCTGCCTGCTGGGCCAGGACAACCTGCTGCCCACCGCCCGCGCGCTCGGCTGGCGCTACGACGCCTCCTCGCCCGGCGGCCGCCAGGTCTGGCCCGTCAAGCGTGGCGGGATATGGGACCTGCCGCTGCAGCAGATACCTTTCCCCGGCCGTGGCTTCGAGGTCCTGTCCATGGACTACAACATGCTGGCCAACCAGTCCCTGAACTCCACCAAGGCGCCGGCGCACAACTACCCGGGCTGGCGGGAGCAGTCGGCACAGGCGTACATCCAGGGATTCAAGCGGGCATACGAGACAAACCGGGCTCCGTTCTTCGTCGGCAACCACTTCGAGCAGTGGAACGGCGGCATCTACATGGACGCCGTCGAGGAAGCCTTCCGGCACATCGCGCGCGAGAAGGACAAGGGCGGGGATGTGCGTCTCGTCTCTTTCCGGCAGTACGTCGACTGGATGGACGCGCAGAAGCCCGAGGTCCTCGCCCGGCTGCGCACCCTCGACGTCGGGCAGCAGCCCGCGGGCGGCTGGCGGGAGTTCCTGAAGACGGCCCCCGGCGACTCGGGGACACCGTCCCGAAACGCCGCCTGAAATGCGCTTATCCGCCCGCGAGGGGGGTGGGAAAGATCCCCGGAACGGACATGCGAAACTTTTCACATGAGTGCCGCCAGCCGTGCCCCCCTGCGCTCGACCCGCACCCGCAGCCGCGCCGCCCTGCTCACCGCCGGTGCCGCGGCCGCGGTGCTGACGCTGTCCGCGTGCAGCTCCGGCGGGACGTCCGGCGGAGGCGGTGACACCAACTTCGTCCTGGGCGAGGACGGCATCGCCACCGCGGACAAGGGCGAGCGCGCGGACGCCCCGGACCTGTCCGGCAAGACCGTCGACGGCAAGCAGCTGAACGTCGACGACTACAAGGGCAAGGTCGTCGTCCTCAACGTCTGGGGCTCCTGGTGCCCGCCCTGCCGTGCCGAGGCCCCCGGCTTCCAGAAGGTCTCCCAGGACCTGAAGGACAAGGGCGTGCAGTTCGTCGGCATCAACACCCGCGACACCGGCACCGGCCCGGCCCTCGCCTTCGAGAAGACCTACGGCGTGACGTACCCGAGCCTGTACGACCCGACGGGCAAGCTGATGCTCCGCTTCGAGCGCGGCACGCTCAACCCGCAGGCGATCCCCTCCACCCTGGTCCTCGACCGGGACGGCAGGATCGCCGCCCGCTCGCTCCAGGCGCTGAGCGAGGAGAAGCTGCGCAAGATGATCGCCCCGGTCCTCGCGGAGAAGTGACGTGACCTCGGCAGTCACCACGCTCGCGGCGACGGGCTACAACGGCACGGTGCTCAACGGCGCCCTGCTGGCGGCCCTGCCCATCGCGCTGCTCGGCGGGCTCGTCTCCTTCTTCTCCCCGTGCGTCCTGCCGCTCGTCCCCGGCTACCTGTCGTACGTGACGGGCGTCACCGGCACCGACCTCGCCGAGGCCCGGCGCGGGCGGATGGTCGTGGGCGCCTCCCTGTTCGTGCTCGGCTTCACCGCCGTGTTCGTCTCCTCCGGGGCGCTGTTCGGCTACTTCGGCGACACCCTCCAGGCCAACCGGGGCGTGCTGTCCAAGGTGCTCGGCGGGCTCATGATCCTCATGGGCGTGTTCTTCATGGGGCTGATGCCCTGGATGACGCAGCGCGAGTTCCGCTTCCACAAGCGGCCGGTGACCGGGCTGGTCGGGGCGCCGCTGCTGGGCGCCCTGTTCGGCATCGGCTGGACGCCCTGCATCGGCCCGACCCTCGCCTCCGTGCTGGCGCTCTCCTCCAACCAGGGCAGCGCGGGCCGCGGGGCGCTGCTGACCGTCGCGTACTGCCTGGGCCTCGGGCTGCCGTTCGTGCTCGCCGCCGTCGCCTTCCGCAAGGCCCTCGGCGCCTTCGGCTGGGTCAAGCGCCACTATGTCTGGGTGATGCGCCTCGGCGGCACGATGATGATCCTCACCGGTCTGCTGCTGCTGACCGGCGCCTGGGACAGCATCGTGCAGGAGATGCAGACCTGGTCCAACGGCTTCACTGTGGGGATCTGACCGATGAGCAAGACCGGCACCACCGACCCGGCCCCCGCCGGCCTCCCCGAGGACCAGGACCTCGGCGACGCCGGAGCGCAGCTGTCCACCGCCCCCAGGGAGGACGGGCCGGGCCTGCCGTCCCTGGGCGTGATCGGCTGGGCCCGCTGGTTCTGGCGGCAGCTCACCTCCATGCGGGTCGCGCTGCTGCTGCTCCTGCTGCTGTCGCTCGGCGCCATCCCGGGCTCGCTGATCCCGCAGACCGGCATCGACGCCACCAAGGTCGCCGAGTTCCGCAAGAACAACCCCACCCTCGGTGACGTCTACGACAAGCTCGGGCTGTTCCACGTCTACAGCTCGGTGTGGTTCTCGGCGATCTACATCCTGCTGTTCGTCTCCCTCATCGGCTGCATCGTGCCCCGCACCTGGCAGTTCGTCGGCCAGCTGCGCGGCCGCCCGCCGGGTGCGCCCAAGCGGCTGACCCGGCTGCCCGCCCACACCACGTGGCGTACGACGGCCGCGCCGGAGGAGGTCCGGACCGCCGCGCTCGCCCTGCTGACCAGGCGCCGCTTCCGCGCCCACCTCGCCGGTGACGCGGTCGCCGCCGAGAAGGGCTACCTCCGCGAGGTCGGCAACCTCGTCTTCCACCTCGCCCTGATCGTGATGCTGATCGCCTTCGCCTGGGGCCAGCTGTTCAAGGCCGAGGGCTTCAAGCTGGTCGTCGAGGGCGACGGCTTCTCCAACACGCTCACCCAGTACGACGACTTCAAGTCCGGCAACCTCTTCACGCAGGACGACCTGAACCCCTTCAGCTTCCGCCTGAAGGACTTCAAGGGCACCTACGAGATGAGCGGCCCCAACCGCGGCACCCCGCGCACCTACCAGGCGACGGTGGACTACAGCGAGGGCGCCTACGGCGCGGACCGGCACCGGACCATCAAGGTCAACGAGCCGCTCACCATCGGCGACACCAAGGTCTACCTCGCCGCGCACGGCTACGCCCCGGTCATCACCGTCCGCGACGGCAAGGGCGACGTCGTCTACCGCGAGGCCGTGCCGCTGCTCCCGCTGGACGGCTTCGCGACCTCCTCCGGCGCCGTCAAGGTCATGGACGGCTACCGCAACCCCGAGGGCGAGAAGGAACAGCTCGGCTTCCAGGCGTTCTTCGTGCCCACCTACGAGGGCGGCGCGATGGTCTCGCAGTTCCCCGCGCTGCTGAGCCCGGTGCTCGCGCTCAACGCCTACCACGGCGACCTGGGCGTCGACTCGGGCCTGCCGCAGAGCGTCTACCAGCTCGACAAGCGCAACATGAAGGAGTTCAAGGACTCCGACGGCAAGCTGCTGAAGAAGCTGCTCAAGCCCGGGGAGACGATGCGGCTGCCGAACGGCGCCGGCTCGGTCACGTTCGAGAAGGACGTCAAGGAGTGGGCGCAGTTCCAGATCACCCGGCAGCCCGCCAGCGGCTGGGCCCTGGGCGGTGCGGTCGCCGCGATCTTCGGCCTGGCCGGCTCGCTGTTCGTGCAGCGCCGCCGCGTCTGGGTGCGGGCCCTGCCCGGCCCCGACGGCGTGACCGTCGTGGAGATGGCCGGACTCGGCCGCAGCGAGTCCGCGAAGGTCCCCGAGGAGCTGGGGCAGCTCGCCGGGATCCTGTACGACCAGGCGCCCGGAGCGCCCGCCCCCGCGCATTCCCCCGATACCGACCCCGACGCCGACCAGGAGCCGGGCACCGACACCCCCGTACCCGCCGAAGGGGCTGAGAAGCAGTGACTCTCGCCGCCGCGACCAACGAACAGCTCGCCAGCATCAGCAACACGCTGATCTACTCCGCGATGGCCGTCTACACCCTGGCCTTCTTCGCGTACATCGCCGAATGGCTCTTCGGCAGCCGCAGCAAGGTCGCCCGGACCGCCGCCGCGCTCACGGCGCGGCCGGAGGCGAAGAAGGCGCCCGCCGTCACCGTCAGCACGGCGGGCGGCACGGCCGTGCTGGAGCGGCCCAAGGTGACCGTGCGGGCCGCGGCCGGCCGGCGGGACGTGCCCGACGGGCCGGGGGCGCACGGCGGGGACGAGCAGGGCGACCTGTACGGCCGGATCGCCGTCTCCCTCACGGTGCTCGCGTTCGTCATCGAGGCGGGCGGCGTCGTCGCCCGCGCGGCCTCGGTGCAGCGGGCGCCGTGGGGCAACATGTACGAGTTCAACATCACCTTCTCCACGGTCGCCATCGGCGTGTACCTGCTGCTGCTGGCGCTGAAGAAGAACGTGCGCTGGCTCGGCCTGTTCCTGACCACCACGGTCCTGCTCGACCTGGGTCTCGCGGTCACCGTCCTGTACACGGAGAGCGACCAGCTGGTCCCGGCGCTGCACTCGTACTGGCTGTACATCCACGTCTCCACGGCGATCCTGTGCGGCGCGGTGTTCTACGTGGGCGCGATGGCCACGGTCCTGTACCTCTTCAAGGACTCCTACGAGAACAAGCTCGCGGGCGGCGGCCGTCCCGGCACCTTCGCGACGTCCGTCCTGGAGCGGCTGCCCTCCTCGGCCTCCCTGGACAAGTTCGCCTACCGCGTCAACGCCGCCGTCTTCCCGCTGTGGACGTTCACGATCATCGCGGGCGCCATCTGGGCGGGTGACGCCTGGGGCCGCTACTGGGGCTGGGACCCCAAGGAGACCTGGTCCTTCATCACCTGGGTCGCCTACGCCGGCTACCTGCACGCCCGCGCCACCGCCGGCTGGAAGGGCCGCAAGGCCGCCTACCTGGCCCTGCTCGCCTTCGCCTGCTGGCTGTTCAACTACTACGGCGTGAACATGTTCGTCTCCGGCCTGCACTCCTACGCGGGCGTGTAGCCCGGGAGCACCTCAGCGCCCGGTGTGGGAGGCGCGGTCCGCGACCGACAGGACGATGTCGCGCAGCCGGTCGGCGTACAGCCGCAGGTTCTTGTGCGCGACGTCGGTGTCCGGGTGGCGGGCCGCGAACCACAGCCCCTCGTGCAGCCGGGTGACCCACGCGCAGACCTGGTCGCCGTAGGACACCCGGACCAGTCCGTAGGCGTTCCGCCCGGTCCAGTCCGCGGAGTCCGGGATGTCCCGGGTGTCGGTGTACGACACGATCGAGTACATGTCGGGGGAGGTCGGCCGGAAGTCCGCGCCGAGCAGCCGCAGGACCCGGGCCAGCGGCATGCGGGACAGCGGCCGGGCGGCGTGCAGCGCGTGGCGCACGGTCTTCAGCGCGGCGGGGAAGTCGGGCGTGCCGGCCACGGGCACCTCGATCGGCGCGCCGCCGACGTACCAGCCCACGGAGTCCGAGTACGCCGACCGCGCGCGGGTGTGGAAGGGCACCACGGTGCGGTAGACGGGCTCGCCGCCGATCTCCTGGACGATCAGGGCGGTCGCCGCCAGCAGACCGACGAGGGTGCCGCCGCAGGGGCGGCAGTACGCCTCGAACGCGGCGGCGGCGTCCGCGTCCACGAGCATCTCGCGCATCAGCTTCTGGGTGGGCAGCGCGCCGCCGGGCTCCAGGCCGAGGTCGACGGGGAAGCTCGGCAGCCGCCCGTCGCAGCGGCCGATGAACTCCCGCCAGCGGGCGACGATCTCGTGGTCGGCGTCGATCCGGTCCGCGTCCGCCCGCTCGGCCTCGCAGAAGTCGACGTAGCTGCTGACCGGTGCCCGGTCGGGGACGCGGCCGGTGCGGTGGTGGGCGTACAGCTCGTGGATCTCCGCCGGGATGCGGTAGATCGAGAACGCGTCGACGTTGCTGTGGTCGAAGGCCATGTACACGCTGGTGGAGTCGTCGCGGACGACGGCCGTGTAGATGAGGTTCGGCCAGCGCAGGGCGTCCGCCGTGGTGTCGAAGCGGTCCTGGAGGTGCTGGGTGAGGGCCGCCGCGTCGGTGAACTCCCCGGCGTCCTCACGGTGCAGCGAGACCGCGTCCGCGTCGAGCGTGAAACGGCGGAGCGAGTCACCGGGTCCGCCCGCCCAGCGGAAGCCGCTGCGCAGCGTCTCGTGCCGCAGCGTCCAGCCGCGCAGCGCCTCGCCCAGGGCGTCGAGGTCGGCGCGGCCGGGCAGGTCGAAGGCGGCGCCGATCCAGGTCGGCACGAACAGGCCGTCCTCGCGCACCGAACGCGCCGTCCGCAGGTGTGACTCCTGGATGTAGGCGGGCGGACGCGAGTCCTCCGGCAGGGCCTTCGCCGTCGCGACGGTCGCCGGACTGAGCGTCCATTCGACGAGTCGTCCAGGCCGGACCTCGCAGCGCTGGATGTCAGTCATTCGCACGGGGCGTCTCCGTTCGCAGGTGGGACAGACCCGATCAAGACAATGCCGATGGGCCCGCCGACCACACGGGGTGTCGCCGCATTTCAGGAGAACGGATGGCATGTCGAACGGCGATACGAGGCCGGTGCGTCGTGCCGGGTTGACGCCGCTCGTGTCCGCCCGGTCAGGCGCCGATGTCCTCGTTCCACAGCGCGGGTTCGCGGGCGACGAAGTCACGCATCAGCGCGACGCACGCGGGGTCGTCCAGCAGCACGATGTCCACGCCGTGTTCGGCGAGCCAGTCGTGGCCGCCGTGGAAGGTGACCGCCTCGCCGATCACCACCCGGGAGATGCCGAACTGCCGTACCAGTCCCGAGCAGTACCAGCAGGGGGACAGGGTCGTCACCATCGTCGTGCCCCGGTAGGACCGCTGCCGTCCCGCCGCGCGGAAGGCGGCCGTCTCCGCGTGCAGGGTGGGGTCGCCGTCCTGGACGCGCCGGTTGCGGCCCCGGCCCAGCAGGGCGCCGTCCGCGCCGTAGAGGGCGGCCCCGATCGGGATGCCCCCTTCGGCCAGCCCGGCACGGGCCTCCTCCAGGGCGGTGGTGAGCCATGCTTGGGCCTGTGCGTGATCCATGGGGTCACTGTCGCAGCATCGCTCGGGACCACTGGGGGTTCGCATGCACGCTCTCACCGACTCGGTCGAATCCATGGAGCAGCTCGCCACGGTCTGGCGGCTGATGGTGCTCGACCGGGATCCGCGGGCCGACGTCCGCGACCTGCCCGGCATCGCCGTGCGCTGGGCGGACTGCCGGTTCGCCTTCTGGAACTGCCTCACGCTGACCGAGACCGGCACGGGCCCCGGGCTGCTGCGGCGGCGGCTGGACGAGGCCGCGCGGATCATGCGGGCGAAGCGGCACCCCGGTTTCCTCTGGCTGTTCGAGGACCTGCTCAGCGACGAGGCGCGTGCCGGACTCGCCGGGGCGGCGGCCCGGGCCGGGCTCGTCCACGCGTTCCCCGGCACCGGCATGGCCGGTGACATCCTGCCGGTTCCCGAGCCGTCCCACCCCGAATTGACGTTCGTGCGGGTGCGCGACGACGAGCTGCTGCGGGCCTACGCGGACCTCAACTCGCGTGCCTACGGCTTCCCTTCGCAGGACGGCCGGGACGGCATCGGCGGCTCGTCGCTGTGGAAGGAGCGGGTGCACGCCTGGCTGGGACTGTGCGACGGCGTCCCGGTGACCTGTGCCGCCACCGTGGAGGCCGACGGCCGGCTGTTCGTGGCGCTCGTCGCCACCGACCCGGGCCGGCAGCGGCGGGGCTACGGGGAGGCGGTCACCCGCAAGGCGCTGTACGAAGGCGCCCGGGCCACGGGCCTGACCCGGGCGACCCTGCACGCGACGGCCGCCGGAGCGCCCGTGTACCCGCGCATCGGCTTCGAGCCGAACTCCCCGATCGGCTTCTACGCCCTCGCGGGCTGATCACTCCCCGGGACGGGTGTCCGACACGAGTACCGCCAGCCGGCGCAGGCGCTTCCAGTAGCGCCGGTCCTCCGGTTCACCGAGCGTCGGCAGGACGCGGTCCAGATCCTCGATGCACGCGCGCAGGACCCTGTGGCGCTCTCCGTCGAGAGCACCACCGTCGTTCCGCCAGGCGGACACGCACCCGGCGACGGCTGCGTCCAGCAGCACCAGGTCGATTCCCGCTGGCTCGGCGCCGCGCAGGGCGGCGGGGAAGGCCGCGCGCAGGTGTTCCCGCCACAGGCCGGCCACCTCGGCGGCGTGCCCGCCCGTGCCGTTCGCGCGGCTCACGCCGTCGACGCCCGATCGGCGGGCTCCCCGTCCTCATGCCCCCGGGTCGCCGGAGCCGTCGTGGCCCGGGGGATCACGTGGGTCGGCAGGACGACGTGCCGGCTGTGCTCCTCCTCGGAGTCGGCGATGAGCTTCAGGGCCAGTTCCCCGGCCTCGCGGCCCATGTCCGACGGTGACTGCGCCACCGTCGACAGGTCGAACCAGTCCGCGAGCGGCTGGTCGTCGAAGCCCAGGACGGAGATGCGCTCGGGCACGGGGACGCGGTTGCGGCGCAGGTTCCAGATGAGGGCGACGGCGACCTCGTCCTGCTCGGCGAAGATGGCGGTGGGCGGCTCGCGCAGGCTCAGCAGACGGCCCAGCGCCTCGGCGGCGGAGCGCTTGTCGCCGACCCGAGCGGAGACCACCAGGTCGTCCTCCAGCGGTATCCCCGCCTCGGTGAGCGCCTTCTGGTAGCCCAGCAGGCGTTCGTTGCAGCTGAAGGAGAAGCCGCTCGCGCCGACGGTGGGGACGAAGGCGATCCGGCGGTGGCCGAGGTTGAGCAGGTGCCGGGTGCCCTGCAGCGCGCCGGCGACGTCGTCGACGTAGATGCTCGGGCGCCCGTCGACGTGCTGGCTGACGTAGATCACCGGCATGCCGAGGTCGTCGAGGCGCTCGGTCTCCTCGTCGGTGAGGTCGAAGGAGAACACCAGCAGCGCGTCGGCGTTGCGGCGTGCCGGGAGGTGCTCGAAGAAGGCCGTGCGCTCGGCGAGGTCGGGGATCTCGTAGACGCTGAGCTGCATGCCCGCCGACCGCAGCAGCGGGGCCAGGCTGGACAGGGCGGAGCCCATGAACCACAGGTTCAGCGTGGGCACCAGGACCGCGACGGTCCCGGTCCGGCCCGTGACGAGGCTGGCGGCCTGCCGCGACACGGCGAAGTTCAGCTCGCGCGCGGCCTTCTCGACCCGGGCGCGGACCTCCGGGGAGACCGTGGACAGACCGCGCAGGGTGCGGGAGACGGTGGAGGTGGAGACCCCGGCCCGTTCGGCGACGTCGGCCATCGTGGGGTGCCGCTGAGCTGGAGGCATGAGCGGAATTTAGCACAGGGACCGCCCTTCCTGACGGGATGCGTGACAGCGCTTTCCCGGAATCGCCAGGCGATCATGCAGGCGATTACTCGCACGTAACGCATTGACTTACCCCTGGGCCACCCCTAGCTTGCAAACGTTGTCCCGCAGGGCCGCAAGAGATCCCGAGTGGGATTCTCCTAAAGGATCTGACCTGCGCTTTCGTTTCATGCAACGCGTGACAACGCAGTCTCACGAGCCGTGACCTCGGTTCCGCACGACCAGGAGAGACAGTGACGACCAGAACCATCACCAGAGCGACCGCCCTCGCCGCCGCCGGACTGCTCCTCGCGGCCTGCGGCTCGTCCGGCGGCAGCGGCTCCGGACAGGCCGGGGCGCCGTCGTTCGAAGGGCGCGGCCCCATCACGTTCGTGGCCGGCAAGGACAGCACCGGCACCGTCCAGCCGATGCTCGACCGCTGGAACAAGGCGCACCCGAAGGAGAAGGTCAGCTTCATCCAGCTCCCGACGGACGCGGACGCCCAGCGCCGCCAGATGATCCAGAACGCGGAGACGAAGTCCGACGCCTACACGGTGCTCTCCCTCGACGTCGTGTGGACCTCGGAGTTCGCCGCCCACCAGTGGATCGACAAGCTGCCCGAGGACCGGTTCCCGATGGGGAAGATGCTCAAGCCGGTGGTGGAGACCTCCCGCTACCGCGGCGGCCTGTACGCCGTGCCGAGCAGTTCGGACGGCGGCATGCTCTACTACCGCACCGACCTGCTGAAGAAGGCCGGCGTCGCCGAACCCCCCTCCACCTGGGCCGAGATGACGGCGGCCTGCGCGAAGGTGCGGAAGCTGCCCGAGGCGAAGGGCATGTCGTGCTACGCCGGGCAGTTCCAGAAGTACGAGGGCCTGACGGTGAACTTCGCCGAGGCCGTGAACTCCGCGGGCGGCACCGTCACCGACGCCTCCGGCAAGCCCGACGTGGACACCCCCGAGGCCAGGAAGGGCCTGGACTTCCTCACCGGGGCCCTGAAGGACGGCACCATCCCCAAGAAGGCCGTCACCTTCCAGGAGGAGGACGGCCGGCAGGCCTTCCAGTCCGGTGAGCTGATCTTCCACCGCAACTGGCCCTACGTGTACGCGCTGGCCCAGAAGAGCGGTATCAAGGGCAAGTTCGCGGTCGCGCCCCTGCCCGGTCTGGACGGGCCCGGCTCCTCCAGCCTCGGCGGGCACAACATGGCCGTCTCCGCCTACGCCGAGAACAAGGCGACGGCCCTGGACTTCATCAAGTTCATGACCAGCGAGGAGAACACCCGGACGTTCCTGGAGAGCGCCTCCCTCGCCCCGCCGTACGCCTCCCTCTACGACGACCCGGCACTCATCGAGCAGTACCCCTACCTGCCGGTGCTCAAGGAGTCCATCCTGCGGGCCGTGCCGCGCCCCCGGGTGGTGCCCTACGGCGACGTCACCTCGGCGGTCCAGCAGGAGGCCTACGCCGCCCTGACCGGTGAGAAGGGCAGCGAGCAGGCGCTGAAGGACCTGCAGAAGGCGCTGCGGAAGGCCGTGGCGCAGTGAAGGCCGCCGCCGTGACGGAGACTCCGCCCGCGGCCGGGGCGGAGGTACGGGCCGCACCCGGGCGGGCACCGAAGCGGGGCCGGGCGACCTCCGGCGCCGGTCGGCTGGGCGCGCTGCTCGTCTCCCCGACCCTGCTGGTGCTGGCGGTGGTCGTGCTGTACCCGACCCTGATGGCGCTCAAGGAGTCGCTGTACGGGCCCAAGGGCCTGGACCCGGCGACCGGGTTCATCAGCGTCACCGAGCCGTTCGTCGGCCTGCGCAACTACGTCGACATCTTCGGCGAGAGCGGGGCGCGGTTCTGGAACGCCTTCTGGAACACCACGTTCTTCACCGTCGTCACGGTCGCGCTGGAGACCGTGATCGGCGTGGCCATGGCGCTGATCATGCACAAGGCCTTCCGGGGCCGGGCGTGGGTGCGGGCCGGGATCCTGGTGCCCTGGGCGGTGCCGACGGCCATCTCCGGGCTGCTGTGGCGGTGGATCTTCAACAGCGACGGCGTGGCCAACGCCCTGATCGGGCAGCAGATCCTGTGGACCACCGAAGGCGTGCACGCCAAGGTCGCGGTCATCGTCGCCGAGGTGTGGAAGACCGCCCCGTTCATCGGGCTGCTCGTGCTCGCCGGTCTCCAGGTCATCCCCAAGGAGGTCTACGAGGCGGCCCGTATGGACGGCGCCCGCCCGGTACGCCAGTTCTGGCACATCACCCTGCCGCTGGTGAAGCCCGCGCTGCTGGTGGCCGTGCTGTTCCGCTGCATGGACGCGCTGCGCATGTTCGACCTGCCCTACATCCTCGTCGGCGCGCAGAAGCACTCGGTGGAGACGCTGTCGATGCTCGCGCAGAACGAGGCGTCCAACGTCCGCTTCGGACCGGCCTCCGCCTACGCGGTGATCCTCTTCCTCTACGTCTTCCTGATCGCGCTCGCGTTCGTGCGGCTGCTCGGCGCGGACCTGGTCGGGGGCACGGGCGGCGGCTCGGGCGGCCGGCGCCGGGCGGGCCTGCGCCGCAGGGAGGTGACGGCATGACGACGAGCACCGCGAGGTGGCGCGGCGCCCTGGTGTACGCCGGGGTGGTCGCGGTCGTGGCGTACTGCCTGGCCCCGTTCTACTGGATGCTGGTCTCCAGCCTGCGCCGCACCGGCGACATCTTCGAGACCTCGCTGCTGCCCTCCCCGCTGTCCCTGGAGAACTACCGGGCCGTGTTCGACCCGGTGCAGGGCTTCGGGCGGGCGCTGCTCAACAGCCTGGTCGTCGCCGGCGTCACGACCGTACTGGCGCTGGTGCTGGCCACGTTCACCGCGTACGCGATGGCCCGGCTGGAGTTCCGCTTCAAGCGGCTGATCATGACGCTGATCATCGCCACGTCGATGTTCCCGGTGGTGTCCATCGTCGTGCCGCTGCTGAAGCTGTTCACCGACATCGGCTGGATCAACACCTACCAGGCCATGATCGTGCCCAGCATGTCCTTCGCCCTGCCGCTGGCGGTGTGGAACCTGACCACGTTCTTCCGGCAGATGCCCGACGAACTGGAGCACGCCGCCATGGTCGACGGCTGCACCCGCGGCCAGGCCTTCCGCAAGGTGATCGTGCCGCTCGCCGCACCGGGCATCTTCACCACCGCGATCATCACGTTCATCGCCGCCTGGAACGAGTTCCTCATCGCCCTGTCGATGACGAACAAGCCCGGCATGCAGACCGCGACCGTCGCCATCTCCAAGTTCACCGGCGCCACGACGTACGAGACCCCCTTCGGCAGCCAGATGGCCGCGGGCGTGCTCGTCACCGTCCCGCTGGTGGTCATGGTGCTGCTCTTCCAGCGCCGCATCGTCGCCGGGCTCACCGCCGGCGCCGCCAAGTAGCCTCCCCTCCCCAGAAGGAGCCACGTGCCCGTGTCCCCCACCGCACCCTGGTGGCGCAGTGCCGTCATCTACCAGGTCTACATCCGCAGCTTCGCCGACGGCGACGGCGACGGCGTCGGCGACATCGCCGGCCTGCGCTCGCGCCTGCCCTACCTGAAGTCGCTCGGCGTGGACGCCATCTGGATCAACCCCTGGTACAAGTCGCCGATGGCCGACCACGGTTACGACGTCGCCGACTTCCGGGCCATCGACCCGCTCTTCGGCACCCTGGCCGACGCCGAGCGGTTCATCGAGGAGGCGCACGCGCACGGGCTGCGCGTCATCCCGGACATCGTGCCCAACCACACCTCCGACCAGCACGCCTGGTTCCGGGCGGCGCTGGCGGCGGGCCCGGGCAGCCCCGAGCGGGAGCGCTACGTCTTCCGGCCCGGGCGCGGCCCCGACGGCTCCCGGCCCCCGAACGACTGGGTGTCCTGCTTCGGCGGCCCGGCCTGGACCCGGCTGCCGGACGGCGACTGGTACCTCCACCTGTTCGCCCCCGAGCAGCCGGACCTCAACTGGCAGCACCCGGAGGTGCGGGCCGAGTTCGAGTCGGTCCTGCGGTTCTGGTTCGCCCGGGGCGTCGACGGCTTCCGCATCGACGTCGCGCACGGCCTGATCAAGCACCCGGAGCTGCCCGACCTCCCGCCCCGCCGCGACCCGGACGACGGACGGCCCTGGCAGCACGTCGACCACCCGCACTGGGACCGGGACGAGGTGCACGAGATCTACCGCTCCTGGCGCAAGGTCGCCGACGAGTTCCCCGGCGACCGCTCCTTCGTCGCCGAGGCCTGGGCGGACACCCCGGAACGCCTCGCCGCCTACGTCCGCCGCGACGGCCTGCACACGGCCTTCAACTTCGACTTCCTGATGTCCGGCTGGGACGCCAAGGACCTGCGGTCCGTCATCGACCACTCCCTCGCCATGCTCGGCTCGGTGGGGGCGCCGGCCACCTGGGTGCTGTCCAACCACGACGTCGTGCGCCACCCCAGCCGCTACGGCCGCCGGTCGGCCAGGCGCTGGGTGGCCAACGAGACCTACCGCCCCGAGGGCCCGCTCGACCTCGACCTCGGCACCCGCCGCGCCCGCGCCGCCGCCCTGCTGATGCTCGCCCTGCCCGGCGGCGCCTACGTCTACCAGGGCGAGGAACTGGGCCTGCCCGAGGTCGAGGACCTGCCCGAGTCGGTCCTGCAGGACCCGGTGTGGGAACGCTCCGGGCACACCGAACGCGGCCGGGACGGCTGCCGCGTGCCGATCCCCTGGTCCGGCGACAGCGCCCCGTACGGCTTCAGCCCCGACGGCGCCCACGGCACGCCCTGGCTGCCGCAGCCCGCCGACTGGGCCCGGCTGAGCGTCGCGGCGCAGACCGGCGACGCGGCCTCCATGCTGGAGCTGTACCGCACGGCCCTGCGCATCCGGCGCGACCACGAGGCCCTGGGCGACGGCACGATGGAGTGGCAGGACGCACCCGACGGGGTGCTGGCCTTCACCCGCTCCCCCGGCTTCCTGTGCGTGGTCAACCTCTCGGAGGAGCCGTACGAGCTGCCCGCGCACTCCGGGCTGCTCCTCGCCAGCGGACCGCTCAAGAACGGGCGGCTGGGGCCGGACCAGGCGGTGTGGCTGGCGGTGTAGCCCGAAGCGGCCGCGGGGCGGGCCGGGCCGCTGGTCCCGGTCCGCTGCCGGGATCTCAGTCCGCCCCGGGGCCGCCGCCAGGCACCGCGCCGCCCACCGTGAAGCCGATGACCGTCCCGCCCCCGTCCCGCCGGACCGCGAAGGGCGCTCCCCCGTGCGCGAGGGCCACCTCCCGCACGATGGACAGGCCCAGGCCCGAGCCCGGCAGGGAGCGGGCGTCGGCGGCGCGGTAGAAGCGGTCGAAGACCCGGTCCAGGTCGCCGCCCGCGATGCCGGGGCCGCGGTCGAGGACCTCGACGCGGATGGTGCCGGGCCGGGCGGGCCCGGCCACGACGATCTCGACGGCGTCCCGGCCGCCCTCGTCGAACTTCAGGGCGTTCTCCACGAGGTTGGACAGGGCCCGGGTCAGCATCCCGGGCCGCCCGTCGGTCGTGGTGTCGCCGCACGTGCGCAGCAGGATCCGCCGCCCGCTGCGGCGCCGGGCGAGGGCCGCGACCTCCTCCGCGAGGTCGGCCACGTCCAGCCGCTGCCGCGGCTCCGTGTCGGACTGCCCGGCCGCGAGGTCGACCAGTTCGTTGACCAGGTCGGTCAGCTCACGGGCCTCCTGCCCCAGGTCGGCGACGAGTTCCTCCCGGGCGCGCGGCGGGAGCTCGTCGATCCGGCGGAGCAGGGAGATGTTCGTCCGCAGCGACGTCAGCGGCGTGCGCAGCTCGTGACCGGCGTCCTGGACCAGGCGGCGCTGGTCCTCCTCGGACTGGGCGAGCCGGCCCAGCATCCGGTCGAAGGCCCGGCCCAGCCGGCCCACCTCGTCATGCCCGGCCACCGGCACCTGGATGCCGAGCCGGCGGGTACGGGCGACGTCCTCGGCGGCGTCGGTGAGCACGACCAGCCGGCGGGTGATCCGCCGGGCCAGCCACCAGCCGAACAGCCCGGCGCCGACCACGACCGCGGCCATCAGCAGCAGGGTCCGCCGCTGCAGCGCCCGCAGCAGGTCCTCGACGTCGCTGAACTCCTGCGCGATCTGCACCGCGCCCCGGCCGCCCCCGAGGGAGACCGTCGCCACGCGGTACACGTCGTCGCCCACGTTGACGTTGCCGTGCTCGGCCACCCGCCCGGAATCGGCGGCCGCCGCGATCCGCACGTCGGTCCCCGTCACCGGCAGCCCCGGACTGCCCGGGTCGACGACGTGCCCGTCCGGGCCCAGCACCTGCACATCGGTCCGCGCGGGCCGCACCAGGTCGTGGCCGGGCGCGGCGGAGGAGAAGTCCCCCGGCGCCATCCGGTTCTCCCTGACCTCGCTGCGCAGGTCCTGCACCACCTCGTCGAAGACGGTCTGCTGGTCCACCCGCACCAGCCGCGCGGCCGCGTTGTACGACAGGATGCCGACCAGGATCGTCACGGCCGCGGTGACCGCGGCGAAGGACACCGCGAACGTGGTGCGCAGCGAGACCAGCTTCGGCCGCCGACCGGCCGGCAGCCGGCCGAGGCGGCCCACTCAGCCCTCCCGCAGCACGTAACCCACACCGCGCACGGTGTGGATCAGCTGCGGGGCGTCCGGCCCGTCGAGCTTGCGGCGCAGATAGCCCACGTAGACGGCGAGGTTCTTGGAGCCGGGGCCGAAGTCGTAGCCCCAGATGCGGTCGTAGATCGTGGCGTGGTCCAGCACGATGCCCGCGTTGCGGACCAGCAGTTCCAGCAGCTCGAACTCGGTGCGGGTCAGCTCAAGCTCGCGGGTGTCGCGCCAGGCGCGGCGGGCCTGCGGGTCCATGCGGATGCCCGCCGCCTCGACGAACCGCTCGGGCACCGGCCTCGGCGCCTCGGCCGGCGGCGCGGCCGGTGCCGCCACCGGGCTGGTGCGGCGCAGCAGGGCGCGCAGCCGGGCGAAGACCTCCTCCACGTCGAAGGGCTTCACCACGTAGTCGTCGGCGCCCGCGTCCAGCCCGGCGATCCGGTCGGCGGTCTCCACGAGCGCGGTCAGCATCAGCACGGGCGTCCGGTCGCCCTCGGCGCGCAGCACCCGGCACACCTGGAGCCCGTCGATGCCGGGCATCATCACGTCCAGGACGAGCACGTCCGGGCTGCTGCGGTGGGCCTGCGCCAGCGCCTCGACCCCGTCGGCCACCGCCACGACCTGGTAGCCCTCCAGGGTCAGGGCGCGCTCCAGGGCGTTGCGGATGGCGCGGTCGTCTTCGGCGAGCAGCACGGTGTGGGGCACCGGTCCAGTGTGCCAAGCCACCGGGGCCCCGGGACCGGACGGGCCGCGCCGGGACCCGCTTCTCACCGGTCTCTCACCGGCGGCCCGCCGTCCGGTCGTCCCCGGGCCGGGGCGGTGCACCGGCGAGCCGGGCCGCGTGCGTCGGTGCGTCCGGCACGCCGGCCGGGCGGTTCCTGGCGAACTCCTCGCGCAGCACCGGCACGACCTCCTCGCCGAGCAGGTCGATCTGCTCCAGCACGGTCTTCAGCGGCAGCCCCGCGTGGTCGATCAGGAACAGCTGGCGCTGGTAGTCGCCGGCGTACTCGCGGAACGTCAGGGTCTTCTCGATGACCTGCTGCGGGGAGCCCACGGTCAGCGGCGTCTGCTCGGTGAACTCCTCCAGAGACGGCCCGTGCCCGTACACCGGCGCGACGTCGAAGTACGGCCGGAACTCGCGTACCGCGTCCTGGCTGTTCCTCCGCATGAACACATGCCCGCCCAGCCCCACGACCGCCTGCTCGGGCGTGCCGTGCCCGTGGTGCGCGTACCGCTCCCGGTACAGCTCCACCATGCGCCGGGTGTGGTCGGCGGGCCAGAAGATGTTGTTGTGGAAGAAGCCGTCGCCGTAGTAGGCGGCCTGCTCGGCGATCTCCGGGGAGCGGATCGAGCCGTGCCAGACGAACGGCGGCACCCCGTCCAGCGGCCGGGGCGTGGAGGTGAACCCCTGCAGCGGCGTGCGGAACGTGCCCTCCCAGTCGACGACGTCCTCGCGCCAGAGGCGGTGCAGCAGGGCGTAGTTCTCGAGCGCCAGGTTGATGCCCTGGCGGATGTCCTGCCCGAACCAGGGGTAGACGGGGGCGGTGTTGCCGCGGCCCATCATCAGGTCCACCCGGCCGTCGGCCAGGTGCTGCAGCATCGCGAAGTCCTCGGCGATCTTCACCGGGTCGTTGGTGGTGATCAGCGTGGTGGCCGTGGAGAGGATCAGCCGCTCGGTCCGGGCGGCGATGTAGCCGAGCATCGTCGTCGGGGACGACGGCACGAACGGCGGGTTGTGGTGCTCACCGGTCGCGAAGACGTCCAGGCCCACCTCCTCGGCCTTCAGCGCGATCGCCACCATCGCCTTGATCCGCTCACGCTCGGTCGGCGTGCGTCCCGTGGTCGGGTCGGGGGTGACGTCCCCGACGCTGAAGATCCCGAACTGCATGCTCGCTCACCCTCCAGGTTGTTTACGATTCAACCATACAGCGGAGCGGCGGCCGGAGCACGGCACCTCAGAGATGGGGGTGACACCGCGCCCCGGCCGCCCCGCCCGCCCGTGCGAAGCTGCCCGCATGCCGATCCTGCGCTCCGCCGCCCTGTTCGTCCTGGCCGCCCTGCTGGAGATCGGCGGCGCGTGGCTGGTCTGGCAGGGCGTACGCGAGAACAAGGGCTGGCTGTGGGCGGCCGGCGGCGTCCTCGCGCTCGGCGCCTACGGCTTCGTCGCGACCTTCCAGCCCGACGCCCACTTCGGGCGCGTCCTGGCCGCGTACGGCGGGATCTTCGTCGCCGGCTCGATCCTGTGGGGAGTGATCGCGGACGGCTACCGCCCGGACCGCTGGGACATCACGGGCGCGCTGATCTGCCTCGCGGGCATGGCGGTGATCATGTACGCCCCGCGGGGGAACTGAACCCCCGCCTATCCTGGCCGGAGCCCGCATCAGAAGAACCGGACCGCCCGAGGAGCCCTCCATGGCCACCGCCGCCCCGCCCGCAGCCTCCCGCATCGCCGTCGTCACGGGTGCGAGCAGCGGCATCGGCGCCGCCACGGCCCGCCGGCTCGCGGAGGCGGGCTACCGGGTCGTCCTCACCGCACGCCGCAAGGACCGCATCGAGGCGCTGGCGGAGGAGATCAACGCGGCGGGCCACCGGGCCACGGCGTACCCGCTGGACGTCACGGACCGCGCGGCGGTCGACGAGTTCGCCACGGCGTTCAAGACGATCGGCGTCCTGGTCAACAACGCGGGCGGCGCGCTCGGCGCCGACCCGGTCGCGACCGGCGACCCGGAGCACTGGCGCCGGATGTACGAGACGAACGTCATCGGCACCCTCAACCTCACCCAGGCCCTGCTGCCCAAGCTGACCGCGAGTGGCGACGGCACGGTCGTGGTCGTCTCCTCCACCGCGGGCCACGGCACCTACGAGGGCGGCGCCGGCTACGTCGCCGCCAAGCACGGCGCCCACGTCCTCGCCGAGACCCTGCGCCTGGAGATAGTCGGCCAGCCGGTCCGCGTGATCGAGATCGCCCCCGGCATGGTCAAGACGGAGGAGTTCGCCCTGACCCGCTTCGACGGCGACCAGGAGAAGGCGGAGAAGGTCTACGAGGGCGTCGCCGACCCCCTCACCGCCGACGACGTCGCCGACACCATCACGTGGGCGGTCACCCGCCCCGCCCACGTCAACGTCGACCTCCTGATCCTCCGCCCCCGCGCCCAGGCGTCGAACACGAAGGTGCACCGGGAGCGGTAGAGCCGGTCAGCCCTTCACGCAGACGACCTGCTTCAGCTTCGCCACGACCTCCACCAGGTCCCGCTGCTGGTCGATGACCTGCTCGATCGGCTTGTACGCGGCCGGGATCTCGTCCACGACACCGGAGTCCTTGCGGCACTCCACGCCCCGCGTCTGCTCCTCCAGGTCCTTCGCCGAGAACCGGCGCTTGGCCGCGTTGCGGCTCATGCGCCGGCCCGCGCCGTGCGACGCGGAGTTGAAGGACTTGTCGTTCCCCAGGCCCTTCACGATGTACGAACCCGTGCCCATGGAGCCCGGGATGATCCCGAAGTCACCCGAGCCCGCCCGGATCGCGCCCTTGCGGGTCACGAGCAGGTCCATGCCCTCGTACCGCTCCTCGGCCACGTAGTTGTGGTGGCAGGAGATCTCCTGCTCGAAGGCCGGCTTCGCCTTCTTGAACTCCTTGCGGATCACGTCCTTCAGGAGCGCCATCATGATCGAGCGGTTGTACTTCGCGTACTCCTGCGCCCAGAACAGGTCATTGCGGTACGCCGCCATCTGCGGGGTGTCCGCGACAAAGACGGCCAGGTCCCGGTCGACCAGCCCTTGGTTGTGCGGGAGCTTCTGGGCCACGCCGATATGGTGCTCGGCCAGTTCCTTGCCGATGTTGCGGGAACCGGAGTGGAGCATGAGCCATACCGAATCAGACGTATCCACACAAACTTCAACGAAGTGGTTGCCTTGGCCAAGGCTTCCCATCTGCGCGGCCGCTCGCTCACGCCGAAACTGAACCGCCTGCGCCACCCCGTCGAACCGCCCCCAGAAGTCGTCCCACCCCGCCGTCGCGAACCCGTGCAGCCGCCCCGGGTCCACGGCCTCGTCGTGCATCCCGCGTCCCACCGGGATGACCTGCTCGATCCTCGACCGCAGCCGGGACAGGTCACCCGGCAGGTCGTTCGCCGTCAGGGACGTCTTCACCGCCGACATCCCGCAGCCGATGTCGACGCCCACCGCCGCCGGGCACACCGCGTCCTGCATGGCGATGACCGAGCCGACCGTCGCGCCCTTGCCGTAGTGCACGTCGGGCATGACGGCCAGGCCCTTGATCCAGGGCAGGGTCGAGACGTTGCGGAGCTGCTGGAGCGCCGACTCCTCGACCGTGGCCGGGTCGGCCCACATCCGGATCGGTACCTTCGCGCCGGGCACCTCTACGTACGACATAACGTCCTCAATCCCCCGTAAACGAACAGAAGTCTTCAAGAGCAAATACCGGAGCCAAGGTCGACGAAAGGGATTCCGGACCGGCGTCCACGGCAGTGCGTGCGATACACATTGTGTCCATCGGCCGCCTCGCGGCGGCAAGCCAATATCCGTGTCGAGAGGAGCCACCACGTGCAACGGAGGGCGTACGCACCCGGTATCGCCGTGCTCCTCGTGACCCTGCTGGCCGGTTGCACGGGCGGTTCCGGCGACGGCGGCACGACGGACGACTCCAACCCGGGCGACGCCGGCACGGCGTCGGCCGCGGCCGAGCCCGGCCGGTACCGCACCCTGCCCGAGCCCTGCACCGCGGTCGGCCGGGGCACCCTCGACGAACTCCTGCCCGGCATCGCGCAGATCACCGACGAGGAGCAGCGCGAGAAGGCCTACGAGGGCGTGCCGACGGTCACGTTCGACACGGACCGCAAGGTCGGCTGCCAGTGGAAGGTCGACGGGCGGCAGGCGACCGACCATCTGCTCGTCGACTTCCAGCGGGTCGTCTCCTACGACAACGCCGTCAGCGACGACAGCCAGGCGGAGCGGTTGTTCGCGGAGCAGGAGGCGGGGGCCCACCTGCCCGAGCCGACGGCCACCGAGTCGGCGCGGACCGGCGGCAGCTCTCCGGCCGGCGACTCCTCCGCGTCCCGGAGCGGTTCCCCGTCCGCGAACCCTTCCGGTTCCTCCGGTTCCTCGGACTCCCCCGACCCCTCCGGTTCCTCCGCTTCTTCCGGTTCGCCCGGTTCGTCCTCGGCTTCGGCTTCGGCTTCGCCCTCCGTCGCCCCGAGCGAGCTGCAGCCCCGCGTCCTGGAGGACCTGGGCGACGAGGCCTTCATCGACGACGCGCTGAGCAGCTCCGGTTCGACGGCCAAGCAGCGGACGGTGACTGTGGCGTTCCGCACGTCGAACGTCATCGTGACCATCGAGTACACGGAGCAGCCGGCGACCGTCGGTGTCGTGCCGGACAGCAGGGAAATGCAGGACAGAGCGCAGAAACTGGCGTCCCGGCTGGCGGATTCGCTGGGCGACTGAGGCCCCTTCACGCCCCGTTCACGGGTACGCGCAAAGCATCCGAAGGAAGAACACACCGCTGCCCCACCGCGTACCGTGACCACCCGGACCCGTTCCGACCGCAGGGAACCACGAGCGTCATGAGTGAAGGAACCATGCAGCGACGAGCACAGCGAGAAGAGCGAGACCAGCGAGCCAAGCGAGCGAAGCGCCTGAACCGCGTCCTTGTCTGCGCGGCCGCCGTCCCCGTGATGCTGGTCGCCTCCGGCTGCTCCTCGGACTCCGGCTCCGGGGACAGCACGGACAAGGCGGCGAAGTCCGCGGCGTCGGCCTCCGCGAGCCCGTCGCCGACCGTGCGGGCGGCGGCGTACAGCAAGCTTCCGGAGCCCTGCAAGGTGCTGTCGAAGAAGACGCTGGAGGACCTGGTCCCGGAGAGCAAGTCCGGCAAGGAGGGCAAGTCGGACGACATCTCCACGCGTGCCGGCTGCTCCTGGAGCAGCCTGGACAACAACGGCGTGAAGGGCTCGCAGTTCCGCTGGCTGAACGTGTCGCTGCTGCGCTTCGAGTCGGACGTCGCCCGCGGCCCGGCCGACAAGCTGGCGCAGGAGTACTACACGAAGCAGGTGCAGGACGCGCAGGCGGTCGAGGGCGCCAAGGGCGCGAAGACGGAGCCGGTGTCCGGCACGGGCGACCAGGCGACGGCGGTGACGTACGAGCTGAAGAAGAAGGAAGGCACCTTCAAGCAGCAGACGATCGTGGCGCGCGTGGAGAACGTGGTCGTCACCCTCGACTACAACGGCGCGGGCCTGGCCGGCGACAAGACGCCGAGCGGCGCCGACCTGCTGAAGGACGCGAAGAAGGCCGCGAAGGAGGCCGTGGAGGCGGTCACCGAGGCGAACGCCTCGGGCGGCGGCAAGGCGGGCGGCAGCCCGTCCAAGTCCTCCTCCACGTCCCCGTCGAAGTCGGCGTCGAAGGCCGCGTCGGGCTCGTCGTCGAAGAAGCCCGTGTCGAAGAGCTGAACAGGCCCGTCGGGATCCGGCCACCCGTTCTCCGCACACATGTGCCACCCTGTTGCGCGCAACAACACGCAAGGGGAGGGGAGTACGGGTGGCCGCGCCACTGCAGCTGACTCGGATGCACCGCGTTCTCATCGGCGTGGTCGTGGCCGGTGCCGTGATCATCGCCGGCATCGGCTTCGCCGGTTCGTACGCGGCGGTCCGCGAGTTGGCCCTCAAGAAGGGCTTCGGGAACTTCTCCTACGTCTTCCCGATCGGCATCGACGCGGGCATCTGCGTCCTGCTGGCCCTGGACCTGCTCCTCACCTGGATCAGGATCCCGTTCCCGCTGCTGCGCCAGACGGCGTGGCTGCTGACGGCGGCCACGATCGCCTTCAACGGCGCGGCCGCGTGGCCGGATCCGCTCGGTGTCGGCATGCACGCGGTGATCCCGGTGCTGTTCGTCGTCGCCGTCGAGGCGGCCCGCCACGCGATCGGCCGCATCGCGGACATCACGG
This sequence comes from Streptomyces sp. NPDC006624, assembly GCF_040611555.1. Classification (NCBI taxonomy): domain Bacteria; kingdom Bacillati; phylum Actinomycetota; class Actinomycetes; order Kitasatosporales; family Streptomycetaceae; genus Streptomyces; species Streptomyces sp. NPDC006624. The sequence continues at coordinate 69,924 of NZ_JBEXOM010000025.1, forward strand.
CCGACAAGCACATGGAGGGCGTCCGCCTCACCCGCTGGCTGCTCTCCCCCGTGCCCACGTTCCTGCTGTGGCGCCGCATGAAGCTGTGGGAGCTGCGCCGCTACGACCAGGTCATCAAGCTGGAGCAGGAGCGGCTGGTGTACCAGGCCCGGCTGCGCTCCCGCTTCGGCCGGGGCTGGCGGCGCAAGGCGCCGGTGGAGTCCCTGATGCCGCTGCGCCTGGCCAAGTACGGCGTGCCGCTGGGTGAGACGGCCCCGGCGGGGCTGGCGGCGGCGGGCATCGAACCGGCGCTGATCCCCCCGCCGCCGCAGCAGGCGGAGGTGACGGCGGACCACCGGTCCGGCGGCGCGGCGCCCGGCCCGCGCAGGGCGGCGCCTCCCGGCGAGCAGCGCCTGGAGCTCGACAGCGGCCCCGAGACGGAGTTCCCGGAGCAGGAGCCCCAGCCGGACCAGAGCCCGTGGTTCAACACCCCGCGCGAGGTCGAGTACCAGGGCGGGTACGACCCGGACTACGACCCGGCCGAGCACTACGCCCAGTGGATCGCGGAGCAGCAGGAGGCCGAGCGGTACCAGCCCGAGTACGACCGTGAGCCGCCGTCCCCGGAGGACACCGGCAGCTTCCCGATCCCGGTGGGCCCGAACCGCACCCGGGAACTGGGCGAGGGCGGGGGCACGCCGCCGGCTCCGGAGCCGGACGAGGAGGCGTACTACCAGGTGTTCCGCCAGTCGATCGACGGCAGTTACCCCACGCCGCGCGCCCTGGGCGACAACATCCAGGCCACGTACGGCACGACGCTGAGCCCCGGTGAGCTGAAGTCGCTGGTGGAGCGTTTCCAGAAGCGCCACTCGGCGGAACTGGAGGAGGACCACATCGCGTGACCCGCTCGCGCGGGGACCGTGACCCGCTCGCGCGGGGACGAGGGCGAACAGAGGAAGGGGCCCCCGGAGATCCGGGGGCCCCTTCTCGGTGCCCGGTCACTTCAGGGCCGGTTCACTCCCCGAGCAGGGCCCGCACCCGCTCCTGGCCCACCGCCAGCAGCAGCGTGGGCAGGCGCGGTCCCGTGTCGCGCCCCACCAGCAGGTGGTACAGCAGCGCGAAGAAGGACCGCTGGGCGGTCTTGATCTCCGGCGGGAGCTCCTTCGGCGTGGCGTCGGCGGAGAACCCGGCCTGCACCTTGGGCACGCCGTAGACGAGGTGGGTCAGCCCGTCGAGCGACCAGTGGCCGGCCAGCCCGTCGAGCAGCAGCCGCAGCGACTGGCGCCCCTGCTCGTCCAGCGACTTCAGCAGCTCCGCGTCGGGTTCGTCCCGCACGATGGTCCGCTGGTCGGCGGGGACGTGGGTGTTGATCCAGGCCTCGGCCTTGTCGTACCGCGGGCGGGCCTCGTCGAGCGAGGTCAGCGGCTGGTCGGGGTCGAGTTCGCTGAGGATGCGCAGGGCCTGGTCCTCGTGCCCGGCGGTGATGTCCGCGACGGACGCCAGCGTGCGGTACGGCAGCGGCCGGGGCGTGCGGGGCAGCTCACCGGCGGCCGTGCGTACGGCACGGGAGTGCGCGGCGACGTCGGCCGGCAGGGCGCTGCCGTCGGCGACCTTGGCGTCGAGCCGGTCCCACTCGTCGTACAGCCGCTGGATCTCCTGGTCGAAGGCGACCTTGAAGGACTGGTTGGGCCTGCGCCGGGCGTACAGCCAGCGCAGCAGCTGCGGCTCCATGATCTGCAGGGCGTCGGCCGGGGTGGGCACGCCGCCCTTGGAGGAGGACATCTTCGCCATGCCGGAGATGCCGACGAAGGCGTACATCGGGCCGATGGGCTGCTTCCCGCCGAAGATGCCGACGATCTGCCCGCCGACCTGGAACGACGAGCCGGGCGAGGAGTGGTCGACGCCGCTGGGCTCGAACACGACGCCCTCGTAGGCCCAGCGCATCGGCCAGTCGACCTTCCAGACCAGCTTGCCGCGGTTGAACTCGTTGAGCCGGACGGTCTCCGAGAAGCCGCACGCGGTGCAGGCGTAGGTCAGCTCGGTGGAGTCGTCGTCGTAGGAGGTGACGGTGGTGAGGTCCTTCTCGCAGTTGCCGCAGTACGGCTTGTACGGGAAGTAGCCGGCGGAGCCGGAGCTGCCGTCGTCCTCGGCGGCGGCGCCGGAGCCCTCGGCGGCCTCCAGCTCGGCCTCGTCGACCGGCTTCTGGCCCTGCTGCTTCTTGGCGGGGGCCTTCTTGGTCCGGTACTGGTCGAGGATGGCGTCGATGTCGCCGCGGTGCTTCATGGCGTGCAGGATCTGCTCGCGGTACACGCCGGAGGTGTACTGGGCGGTCTGGCTGATCCCGTCGAACTCCACACCGAGCTCGGCCAGCGACTCGATCATCGCGGCCTTGAAGTGCTCGGCCCAGTTGGGGTGCGCGGAGCCCTTCGGCGCCGGGACGGACGTCAGCGGCTTGCCGATGTGCTCGGCCCAGGACTCGTCGACGCCCGGGATGCCGGCCGGCACCTTGCGGTAGCGGTCGTAGTCGTCCCAGGAGATCAGGTGGCGCACCTGATGGCCCCGGCGGCGGATCTCGTCGGCGACGAGGTGCGGGGTCATGACCTCGCGGAGGTTGCCGAGGTGGATGGGGCCCGACGGGGAGAGGCCGGACGCGACGACGACGGGTTTGCCCGGGGCCCGGCGCTCCGACTCCTCGATGACCTCATCCGCGAAACGGGAGACCCAGTCGGTGGTCTCGGTGCTCTGAGCCACGATCGGCACGTCCTTCTTTCTGCATCGGGCAGCCGGTACGGTCGCACGGCTGACCGCAACATTGTCCCAGTTCTGGCCACGACTGCGAAAACGCGTTGTCGGGCCCGGCACCGGCGTCCAGGAAAACGGCTGGACCCCCCATGGGATACTGAGCCTGTCTATCGATTCCCTCGAGGAGAACGGCACCCTTACCTATGGCCCCGGTCACGTCCCTCAGCGACTCCGTCCACCAGCGCCTCGCGGCGGCCCTGTCGGCAGCCCTGCCGCAGGCCGGCTCCGCGGACCCGCTGCTGCGACGAAGCGACCGGGCCGACTTCCAGGCCAACGGGATCCTGGCCCTGGCGAAGAAGGAGAAGGCGAACCCGCGCGAGCTGGCGACGCAGGTCGTCTCCCGGGTCGAGTCGGGTGACGTGATCAAGGACGTCGAGGTCTCCGGCCCCGGCTTCCTGAACATCACCCTCACCGACCGGGCGATCACCGAGACCCTCGCCGCGCGCTACGCGGACGACGCGGGCCGCCTCGGCGTGCCCCGCGCGGAGAACCCGGGCACCACGGTCATCGACTATGCCCAGCCGAACGTGGCGAAGGAGATGCACGTCGGTCACCTGCGGTCCGCGGTGATCGGCGACTGTGTGACGCGGCTGCTGGAGTTCACCGGCGAGTCGGTGGTCCGGCGTCACCACATCGGCGACTGGGGCACCCAGTTCGGCATGCTCATCCAGTACCTGGACGAGCACCCGCACGAGCTGGACCACAAGGCCGCCGAGGTGACCGGCGAGGAGGCGATGTCGAACCTCGACCGCCTCTACAAGGCCGCCCGCAGGCTCTTCGACTCCGACGAGGAGTTCAAGACGCGGGCGCGGCGCCGGGTGGTCGACCTCCAGGCGGGGGACGAGCACACGCTGGCCATGTGGCAGAAGTTCGTGGACGAGTCGAAGATCTACTTCTTCTCCGTCTTCGACAAGCTGGACATGGAGATCCACGACGCCGACATCGTGGGCGAGTCGGGGTACAACGACATGCTCGCCGAGACGTGCCGCATGCTCGAGGAGTCGGGCGTGGCGGTCCGCTCGGAGGGCGCGCTGTGCGTGTTCTTCGACGACGTCAAGGGCCCGGACGGCAAGCCGGTCCCGCTGATCGTGCAGAAGTCGGACGGCGGCTACGGCTACGCGGCGACCGACCTGTCGGCGATCCGGGACCGCGTCTTCCAGCTGAAGGCGAACAGCCTGATCTACGTGGTGGACGCCCGGCAGTCGCTGCACTTCAAGATGGTGTTCGAGACGGCCCGCAGGGCGGGCTGGCTCAACGACGACGTGAAGGCGTACCAGCTGGCGTTCGGCACGGTCCTCGGCAAGGACGGCAAGCCGTTCAAGACCCGTGAGGGCGAGACGGTCCGGCTGGTCGACCTGCTGGACGAGGCCGTCGACCGCGCCTCGGCGGTGGTCCGGGAGAAGGCGCAGGACCTCTCCGAGGAGGAGATCGCCGAGCGGGGCGCCCAGGTGGGCATCGGCGCGGTGAAGTACGCGGACCTGTCGACGTCGGCGAACCGGGACTACAAGTTCGACCTGGACCAGATGGTCTCGCTCAACGGCGACACGTCGGTCTACCTCCAGTACGCCTACGCCCGTATCCGGTCGATCCTGCGCAAGGCCGGCGACGTGCGCCCGGCCGCGCACCCGGAGCTGGAGCTGCACGCGGCGGAGCGCGCGCTGGGCCTGCACGTGGACGCGTTCGCGGAGACGGTGGCGGAGGCCGCCGCCGAGTACGCCCCGCACAAGCTGGCGGCGTACCTGTACCAGTTGGCGTCGCTGTACACGTCGTTCTACGACAAGTGCCCGGTGCTGAAGGCCGAGTCGCCGCAGCAGGTCGAGAACCGCCTGTTCCTGTGCGACATCACGGCCCGCACGCTCCACCAGGGCATGGCCCTGATGGGCATCCGGACGCCCGAGCGGCTCTGAGCCCCGGCACCCGCCCGACGGCCCGGGGGCGGCACTCCTGCCGTGGAGTGCCGTCCCCGGTGTCGTGAGAGGGCAGCGGTCAGGGCGGGCCGGGCGCCCCGGCGGTGAGGGCGTGATCGGGCGCGCTGATCCCGAACTCCTCGTCCAGCAGTCGCCGCACCTCCGCCTCACCGGTCACCTCCCGTTCGGTGACCGTCCCGTCGGTGCGGGTCTCGGTGAGGAGCCGCCCGTCGAGGAGGAGATGCCGGTCGGCGCCGAGGTGCTGGGCGTAGAGGCGCTGGGTGAACGGGGAGCGCGGGTGCGTGCCCACGTACCAGTTGACGACGTCGAAGTCGGGCCTCTCGAACGGCTCCACGGTGAAGGCGTACTGCGCCGCCCAGTCGCCCTTCTGCCGGTCGTGGGCCTCCAGCACCCACAGGTCCAGCGGACCGTCGTGCGGCGCGTGGACGAGGCGGTGCCGCCGCCCGGCGTCGTCGAACTCGACGCCGGCCACCAGAGGTACGGGCTCCAGCAGCGCCCCGATCGCCCCGAAACCGACGTCCGCGAGGTACGGCCGCGGTTCGCCGGGGACGTCGACGAGCAGCGCCATGTGGGTGCGCGGCCGGCTGGTGATGCCGTCGGCGCCCACGACGACCCGTGCCGTCAGCAGGGTCACCCGGAAGCCGAGCGCCCGAAGCGCCCTGGCGAACAGTGAGTTGTGCTCGTAGCAGTAGCCGCCGCGCCGGCTGTGCACCAGCTTGGCCATGAGGTCGGCGGGGTCGAGAGAGGGGGCCGTACGGCGCAGGGCGTCCAGGTTCTCGAACGGGATGGCCCGCATGTGCGCGAGATGCACACCGCGCAGGGTCGCGGGATCCGCGCGCCGTTCCCCCTCCCACCCGATCCGCCGGAAGTACGCGTCGAGATCGAACGGTTTGGAGTCGGACATGCGGTCACCGTAACCAGAACGGCCCGGGCCCGTCGGCGGCCCACAGCAGGAACTGCCGCTGGTACTTCGGCCCTAGGACCGGCCCTCCCGCAGGCCCGCCGCCAGCCGGCGCAGCCCCTCCTCGATCTCCTCCGGCGTCTGCGTCACGAAGCACAGTCGCAGGGTCCTGCGGTCGGGTGTCCCGGCGTGGAAGGGGGCGCCGGGGACGTACGCCACGTCGTGCCGCACCACGACCGGCAGCAGGGCCGTCGTGTCGCAGGGCTCCGGCAGGCGGGCCCAGAGGAACATGCCGCCTTCGGGGCGGTTCCAGACCGACCCCTCGGGCAGCGCCCCGGCCAGCCCCGCGAGCATGGTGTCGCGGCGTTCGCGGTAGACGCGGGCGACGCGGGTGACGTGGGCGTCGAGGTCGTGGTCGGCGAGGTACCGGGCGGCGGCGAGCTGGTTGACGGTCGGGGTGTGCAGGTCGGCGGCCTGCTTGGCGACGGCGCAGGCCCGCCGCAGCCGCCCGGGCGCGCGCAGCCAGCCCAGCCGCAGTCCCGGCGCCATGACCTTGGAGAAGCTGCCGAGCAGCACCGTACGGTCCTCGGCGCCCGGCTGCGAGGCGATCCAGGGCACGCGGTCGCCCTCGTAGCGCAGCTCCCCGTACGGGTCGTCCTCGACGATCCACAGCCCGCGCCGGGCGGCGACGGCGGCCACGGCGGCGCGCCGTCCGGCCGGCAGCGTACGGCCGGTGGGGTTCTGGAACGTGGGCACGGTGTAGAGAAGTTTGGGCCGCTCGCGCACCACCAGGTCCTCCAGCGCCTCGGGGTCGACGCCGTGCTCGTCACCGGGCACGGCCACGACCCGCGCCCCCGCGAAGCCGAAGGCCTGGAGGGCCGCCAGGTAGCAGGGGTCCTCGACGAGGACGGTGTCCCCGGGTTCGAGCAGCGCGGTGGCCAGGAGGGACAGGGCCTGCTGGGAGCCGGTGGTGACGAGCAGGTCGTCGGGGCCGGTCGGCAGTCCGCGCGCGGTGACGCGCGCGGCGAGCGCCTGCCGCAGCGCGGGTTCGCCCTCGGTCGTGGAGTACTGCAGGGCCCGCGCGGGCGTCTCGCTCAGCACCGCCCGGTACGCGGCCGCGATGCCCTCCGCGTCGAACAGCTCGGGCGCGGGCAGCCCGCCCGCGAAGTTGATCACCTCGGGGCGGGCGGTGACGGCGAGGATGTCCCGCACGGGGGAACCGCCGACGGCCCGGACCCGCGCGGCGAGCGGCGGCACGGCGGTGGCGGGGGCGGACGCGGGCTCGGCGACGGTCATGGCGGGGCTCCTCGGGCTGCGGAGAGGGACGGGCGCGACAGGGGGGCGGCCAGTGCCCCGCAGCCTAGAGATATACATGCCGCCTACAAGAAGTTTTCCGGCATGCGGACAGCGGCAGGCGGACCTCCGGGCCCGGCCCCCGGGGGAAGCCCTGCCCCCCGGGGTCAGCCCTTGATCCCGGGGCCCGCCCGCCCAAGGGCGTCCACGACGACAGCGAGCTGACGGTCACGTACCGCCTGCGGGGCCGGGACCAGGCACTGGCCTACTGACGGTTCAGCTTCTGGGCCACCTCGGTGGCCCAGTAGGTGAGGACGGTGCGCGCCCCGGCCCGCCGGATACCGGTCAGGGTCTCCATGATCGCCCGGTCGCGGTCGATCCAGCCCTTCTCGGCGGCGGCCTCGATCATCGAGTACTCGCCGGAGATCTGGTAGGCGGCGACGGGCACGTCCACGGCGTCCGCGACCCGGGCGAGGATGTCCAGGTAGGGGCCGGCCGGCTTGACCATCACCATGTCGGCGCCCTCCTCCAGGTCGAGGGCGAGCTCGCGCAGGGACTCGCGCACATTGGCCGGGTCCTGCTGGTAGGTCTTCCGGTCCCCCTGCAGGGACGAACCGACGGCCTCGCGGAAGGGGCCGTAGAAGGCGGAGGCGTACTTCGCCGTGTAGGCGAGGATGGCCACGTCCTCCCGCCCGATCTGGTCGAGGGCGTCGCGGACGACGCCGATCTGCCCGTCCATCATCCCGCTGGGCCCGACGACATGGGCGCCGGCGTCGGCCTGCACCTGGGCCATCTCGGCGTAGCGCTCCAGGGTGGCGTCGTTGTCGACCCGCCCCTGCGCGTCGAGCACCCCGCAGTGGCCGTGGTCGGTCGTCTCGTCCAGGCACAGGTCGGACATGACCAGCAGCTCGTCCCCGACCTCGGCCCGCACGTCCCGCAGGGCGACCTGCAGGATCCCGTCCGGGTCGGTGCCCGCCGTACCGAGCGCGTCCTTCTTCGACTCCTCGGGCACGCCGAACAGCATGATCCCGGAGATCCCCGCCGCGACGGCCTCGGCGGCGGCCTTCTTCAGACTGTCCCGGGTGTGCTGCACGACCCCCGGCATGGCCGCGATCGGCACCGGCTCGCTGACGCCCTCCCGCACGAAGGCCGGGAGGATCAGATCGGCGGGGTGCAGCCGGGTCTCGGCGACCATACGGCGCATGACGGGGTTGCTCCGCAGACGCCGCGGCCGGGAACCGGGAAAAGATCCGTACGTCGACATGACCCCTACGCTACGCCCGCCCGAAACCCCCCGATACCGACGCACCGTCGGCGCCCGGCGGCCGCGCCCGCCACCCCGCGATGCGCCCGCCACCTCCCAGGTCCATCCTGAGAACAACGAACAAATGCACGAACACCAGGACCCCGACGGCCCACCCCGCGCCGCCGCCGTCCCTCCGTACCGCGCGCCCACGGAGGACGCGATGACCGCCCCGCACCACACCCCCGACCTCTTCGCCCTCTCGGAGCTGAACGGCCCGGTCCTGCGGCCCGGCGACCCGGGCTACGCGGACGAGGTCACCGGCTTCAACCTGGCCTCCCTGCGCACGCCGGACGTGGTCGTGGGAGCGACCGGCCCGGACGACGTCGTCACCGCCCTGCGCTGGGCAGGCGCCACGCACACCCCCGTGGCCGTCCAGGCCACCGGCCACGGCGCCAACTTCCCCGTCGAGCGGGGCCTGCTGATCAACACGTCCCGCATGACGGACGTCCGCGTGGACCCCGGCACGCGCACGGCCACGGTCGCCGCGGGCGCGAAGTGGAGCCACCTCATGGCGGCCGCCGCACCCCACGGCCTGGCCGGCCTCTGCGGCACCTCCACCGACGCGGGCGTCATCGGCTACACCCTCGGCGGCGGCCTGCCCGTCCTCGGCCGCGCCTACGGCTACGCCGCCGACCTGGTCCGCTCGTTCCAGGTCGTCACCCCGGACGGCCGGCTCCGCGAGACGACCGCCGACGAGGAACCGGAACTGTTCTGGGCCCTGCGCGGCGGCAAGACAACGGTGGGCGTCGTCACCTCACTCGTCACCGGACTGCTCCCCGTCCCCCGCCTCTACGGCGGCGGCATCCACTGCCACGCCGAGCACACGGAGACGCTGCTGCACGCCTGGGCGGAGTGGACGCGCACCGTCCCGGACGAGATGTGCAGCATGTTCTCGGTGCTCCGCCTGCCGCCCATCCCGCAGATCCCGGAGACCCTGCGCGGCGGCTTCTGGGCCCGGGTGGCGATCGCCTGGCCGGGTCCCACGGCCGAGGGCGAGGCACTGATCGCCCCGCTGCGCGCGGCCGCCCCCGTGGCCGTGGACCTGGTGGAGGAGATGGACCACGCGGCCCTGGACCGCATCCACATGGAACCCCAGGACCCGCTTCCGGCCCGGGAGTGCTGCACACTGCTGCGGGACCTGCCCCCCGACGCCCTGAGCACGTTCCTGGACCAGGTCGGCCCGGCAGCCGGCCCCGACCACCCGCTGCTGGTCGCCTCGGTGCGCCACATGGGCGGCGCGCTGGCCCGGCCGGCCCTCGTCGAGGACGCGGTGTGCGCCCGCGACGCCCGGTACTTCCTGGAGTCGGTCGGCATCATCCCCGCCCCGCCGGCGGCCGAGGCCGTCGAACAGGCGACGCGCCGCCTCCACAGCGCGATGGCCCCGTACGGCACGGGCCGCACCATGGTCAACATCCACGGCACCCCGGGCGACGACCAGGACCGCGCCCGCGCCTGGACCCCGGAGGTCTACGACCGCCTGCGCCACGACAAGGCCACCTACGACCCGTCCAACCTGCTCCGCTTCGGGCACGCGGTGACGCCGGCGTAGCGGCTGTCCGTGCGCGTCCGGATTCCGTCCGGGCTGTCCGGCGTGACCGACCGCGCGCGGCCGGAGTTGCTCCGGGGAAGGGTGCGCGACGGGAGGGCGGCGAGCATGAGCGGGTGGGAAGCGGGGCTGGACGACGAGGAGGCCGGGGCCGTGATGCGCACGGTGGCACGGCAGTTGAAGCTGTGGCGCGAGTCGGCCGGCCTCACCCAGGCGGAGTTCGGGGGGCGGCGATCGGGTACGGCGAGGACCTGGTCTCGTCGGTGGAGCGGGGGCGGCGGATTCCACGGCCGGAGTACCTCGACGCGGCGGACGAAGTCCTGCGCGCGGGCGGGAAGATCGCCGCGATGAAGAGCGACGTGGCGGAGGCCCGGTATCCGAAGAAGGTGCGGGACCTGAAGAAACTGGAGGCGGAGGCCGTCGAGCTGGGGGCCTACAACAACTCCGTCGTGCATGGGCTGTTGCAGACCCAGGCGTACGCACGGGCGGTGTTCAGCGCTCGCCGACCGCCCTTCACCACGGACGAACTCGAACAACGGCTGTCAGCCCGCGTGGCGCGTCAGGAGATCGTCAGTGACACGACGGCCCGCCCGCTGTTCACTTTTGTCCAGTGCGAGTCGACGCTGCGCAGGCCCATCGGGGGCAGGATGGTCATGCGCGAACAGCTCGAACGACTGCTGGAGGTCGCCGAGTTGCCCAACGTCGACCTTCAGGTACTGCCGCTGAGCCGTGAGGAGAACTCAGGTCTCGCAGGGCCGTTCAGGCTGCTCAGACTCAAGGACGGCACCACGGTCGGACACGTGGAGGTGCAGCACATCAGCCGTGTGATCGCCGATCCGAAGGAAGTGCAGTTCCTCGACATTCGTTATGGGACCATCCGGGCGCAGGCTCTCAGCCCACGAGAGTCGATGGCCCTCATCGAGAAAGTGCTTGGAGAGACATGACCGACCTCGTGTGGATAAAGAGCAGCTACAGCACGGACGAGGGCCCCGACTGCGTCGAGGTGGCCACCGTCCCCGACCACGTCCTCGTCCGCGACTCCAAGAACCCCCACGGCCCCCGTCTCGCCCTCACCCCTACCACCTGGGCGGACTTCCTGCCGTACGCCTGCGCGCACTGACACGCACGGACGACAAGCCCGAGCGGGGCGAACGCGTTGATCGCGGTCCGCCCCGCTCGTCGGGTCAGGTCGGGTCGGTCAGGTCGTGGACCGCCGCCGCCGGCTCCCCGGCCGCCGCTCGCTCGGACGCGTCACCGGGTCCCCGGCCTCCAGCGCCGCCAGCCGGCGCTTCGCGCCGAAGTCGGCCAGCGCCTCCGCCAGCTTGTGCACCGACGGCTCGGGGGCCATCACGTCCACCCGCAGGCCGTGTTCCTCGGCGGTCTTCGCCGTGGCCGGGCCGATGCAGGCGATCACCGTGACGTTGTGCGGCTTGCCGGCGATGCCGACCAGGTTCCGGACCGTCGACGACGACGTGAACAGCACCGCGTCGAAGCCACCGCCCTTGATCGCCTCACGCGTCTCCGCCGGCGGCGGGGAGGCCCGCACGGTGCGGTAGGCCGTGACGTCGTCGACCTCCCAGCCCAGCTCGATCAGCCCGGCGACCAGTGTCTCCGTGGCGATGTCGGCGCGCGGCAGGAAGACCCGGTCGATCGGGTCGAAGACCGGGTCGTAGGGCGGCCAGTCCTCCAGAAGACCGGCAGCGCTCTGCTCGCCGCTGGGCACCAGGTCCGGCTTCACGCCGAAGGCGATCAGCGCCTTGGCGGTCTGCTCGCCGACGGCCGCGACCTTGATGCCCGCGAAGGCACGCGCGTCGAGCCCGTACTCCTCGAACTTCTCCCGCACGGCCTTGACCGCGTTCACCGAGGTGAAGGCGATCCACTCGTAGCGGCCCGTCACCAGGCCCTTGACCGCCCGCTCCATCTGCTGGGGCGTGCGCGGCGGCTCGACGGCGATCGTCGGCACCTCGTGCGGCACGGCCCCGTAGGACCGCAGCTGGTCGGAGAGCGACGCCGCCTGCTCCTTGGTGCGCGGCACGAGCACCTTCCAGCCGAACAGCGGCTTGGACTCGAACCACGCGAGCTGGTCGCGCTGGGCGGCGGCGGAACGCTCACCGACCACGGCTATCACCGGCCGGCCGCCGTCGGGCGAGGGCAGCACCTTGGCCTGCTTCAGCGTCTGCGCGATCGTGCCGAGCGTGGCGGTCCAGGTGCGCTGCCGGGTGGTCGTCCCGGCGACGGTGACCGTCATCGGGGTGTCCGGCTTGCGCCCGGCGGAGACGAGCTCGCCGGCCGCCGCGGCGACGGAGTCCAGCGTCGTGGAGACGACGACCGTGCCGTCCGACGCCCCGACCTCCGTCCAGCACCGGTCCGACGCCGTCCGCGCGTCCACGAACCGCACGTCCGCGCCCTGCGCGTCGCGCAGCGGCACACCGGCGTACGCGGGCACGCCGACCGCGCTCGCGACACCGGGGACGACCTCGAAGGGCACCCCCGCTGCGGCGCAGGCCAGCATCTCCTCGGCGGCGTAGGTGTCGAGGCCCGGGTCACCGGACACCGCACGGACGACCCGCCTGCCGCCCCGTGCGGCCTCCATGACAAGATGTGCGGCATCCCGCACCGCGGGGGCGGCGACGGTGGTTGACGTGCCGTCAACTACCGTCAGCTGGGGCGCTCCTGTGCCCGGCGCCGGGTCCGAGGGACCCGCGTCCGTGTGCACCTCGGAGACGCCCTGCCTGGCGTGCTGACGTACGACGTCGAGCACCTCGTGCTCGGCGACGAGGACGTCCGCGTTCGCCAGCGCCTCCACGGCGCGCAGAGTCAGCAGTCCCGGATCTCCGGGTCCGGCACCCAGGAAGGTGACGTGCCCGTGTTCAGGACCGGCGGAAAGGGTGGTGGGGCTCACTGTGCTCGCTCCCCCATCAGACCGGCCGCGCCCTGGGCGAGCATCTCGTCCGCGAGTTCGCGGCCGAGCGCCGTAGCCCCGTCGTGCGTGTCGGGCACGGGACCGGTGGTGGACAGCTGCACCGTGCGGGTGCCGTCGGTGGTCCCGACGACGCCGCGCAGGCGCATTTCCTTGACAATCTGCCTCTCGCCCGACAAGTCGGCCAACGCGCCCACGGGGGCGCTGCAACCGGCCTCCAGGGCGGCGAGCAGTGACCGCTCGGCCGTCACGGCGACCCGCGTGAACGGGTCGTCGAGCTCGGCGAGCGCGGCGACGAGGTCCGCGTCGCCCGCGGCACACTCGATCGCGAGGGCCCCCTGGCCGGGGGCGGGCAAAACCGTGTCGACCGACAGAAAGTCGGTCACTTCGTCGCCGCGGCCGATCCGGTTCAGTCCGGCGGCGGCCAGCACGACCGCGTCGAGTTCGCCGCTGTGCACGAACCCGATGCGGGTGTCGACGTTGCCCCGGATCGGAACCGTCGCTATGTCCAGGCCGTGGCTGCGCGCGTACGCGTTGAGCTGGGCCATGCGGCGCGGTGAGCCGGTCCCGATGCGCGCCCCGCGGGGCAGGTCGGTGAACTTCAGCGCGTCCCGGGCGACGATCACGTCCCGCGGGTCCTCCCGCACCGGCACGGCGGCGATGACCAGTTCGTCGGGCTGCGTGGTCGGCAGGTCCTTGAGCGAGTGCACGGCGAAGTCGACCTCGCCCCTGAGCAGCGCGTCGCGCAGCGCGGTCACGAACACGCCGGTGCCGCCGATCTGCGCGAGCGCCTCACGCGAGACGTCGCCGTACGTGGTGATCTCGACGAGCTCGACGGGCCGCCCGGTCACCCGGCTCACGGCTTCCGCCACCTGCCCGGACTGGGCCATGGCGAGCCTGCTCCGCCGGGTGCCCAGCCTCAGCTTCTTGTCGTTCATGCCGGGCCTCGGTCCTTCTGGGTGGTGCTGTCCCCGGCCCGGGAGACGGCAGCCACCGTCTCGGGGTCGAGGTCGAACAGGGTCCGCAGCGCGTCCGCGTACCCGGCGCCGCCGGGCTCTGCCGCGAGTTGCTTGACCCGTACGGTCGGCGCGTGCAGCAGTTTGTCCACCACGCGCCGCACGGTCTGGGTGATCTCCGCGCGGTGCTTGTCGTCGAGGCCGGGCAGCCGCCCGTCCAGGCGGGCGATCTCGCTGGCCACCACATCGGCGGCCATGGTGCGCAGAGCGACCACGGTCGGCGTGATGTGCGCGGCCCGCTGCGCCGCCCCGAAGGCCGCGACCTCGTCGGCGACGATACGCCGGACCTGGTCCACGTCGGCCGCCATCGGGGCGCCCGCGGAGGCCTCCGCCAGCGACTCGATGTCGACCAGCCGCACGCCGGCCAGCCGGTGCACGGCCGCGTCGATGTCGCGCGGCATCGCCAGGTCCAGCAGGAAGAACACGGGCTCGGGCCGCTGCGGCTCCTCGACCGGCTCGGGCCGGCGCCGCTCGGGGATCCGCCCCACGGTGGCGACGGTCGCGGCGAGCGCGGCGATGGCCTCGGTGTCCGCGGCCGGGTCGAGCGTGCCGGGCCTGGCCGGGCTCCCGGCCCGCTGGGCGCCGCCCGGGGTGCCGTTGTCCACCCACGCGGCGTGCTGCTCCAGTTCGGCGGCGGCCATTCCGGCCACGGCGGCCTCGCCCAGCACGGAGAAACCGGCGGTCGTCTGCACCGCGGTGAGGTCCAGCGGACAGCCGTCCTCGGTGCCGGGGCCGGTGCCCGAGGGGCCGCGCTGCGCGCCCCCGGCCGCCCGGCCGGACGCGCCGCCCGGTGCCGCCGGTCCGTCACCGCCGGACGCGGCCGACGGCGCCCGGCCCTCGGCCGCCGCGGCGACGGCCTCGGCGGTCAGCACCAGGCCGGTCGCTCCGGTGCAGGAGACGGCCACGTCGGCACGTGTCAGCTCGACCGGCACCGACTCCATCGGTACCGCGCGGGCCACCACGTGCGCCGTGTCGTCGCCCTCGCTCAGTATCTGCGCGAGCCGCTCGGCGCGGTCCAGGGTGCGGTTGGCCACCACGATCTCGGCGACCCCGGCCCGCGCGAGCGTCGCCGCGGCCAGCGAGGACATCGAGCCGGCGCCGATGACCAGGGCCTTCTTGCCCCGGGCCCAGGTCTCCACGTCACCGCCGGCGGCCAGTTGCTCCAGGCCGAAGGTGACCAGGGACTGGCCGGCGCGGTCGATGCCGGTCTCGGAGTGGGCGCGCTTGCCGACCCGCAGGGCCTGCTGGAACAGGTCGTTCAGCAGCCGGCCCGCGGAGTTCAGCTCCTGCGCCCGGGCCAGGGAGTCCTTGATCTGGCCCAGGATCTGGCCCTCGCCGACGACCATCGAGTCCAGCCCGCAGGCCACCGAGAAGAGGTGGTGGACGGCCCGGTCCTCGTAGTGCACGTAGAGGTAGGGGGTGAGCTCCTCCAGGCCGACGCCGCTGTGCTGGGCGAGCAGCGTGGACAGCTCGGCGACACCGGCGTGGAACTTGTCCACGTCGGCGTAGAGCTCGATGCGGTTGCAGGTGGCGAGCAGCGCGGCCTCGGAGGCCGGTTCGGCGGCGACCGTGTCCTGCAGCAGCTTGACCTGGGCGTCCGCGGCGAGCGAGGCCCGCTCCAGGACGCTCACCGGGGCACTGCGGTGGGAGAGTCCGACGACGAGGAGACTCATGCCGGCATCACGGCGGGCATGTCCCCGTCGGGCCCCTGGTCGGCGGAGTCGGTGCGGGCGGCGGCGGCCGGCAGGGCGTCGGCGCTCGCGGCCTCCTCGCCGGCCTTGCGCTGCTCGTGGAAGGCGAGGATCTGCAGCTCGATGGAGAGGTCGACCTTGCGCACGTCGACGCCGTCCGGGACGGACAGCACGGTCGGCGCGAAGTTCAGGATGGAGGTCACACCGGCGGCCACGAGCCGGTCGCAGACCTGCTGGGCGGCACCGGCGGGGGTGGCGATGACGCCGATGGACACGCCGTTGTCCTGGATGATCTTCTCCAGGTCGTCGGAGTGCTGCACCGGGATGCCGGCGACGGGCTTGCCCGCCATGGCCGGGTCGGCGTCGATCAGCGCGGCGACGCGGAAGCCGCGGGAGGCGAACCCGCCGTAGTTGGCGAGGGCGGCGCCGAGGTTGCCGATACCGACGATCACGACGGGCCAGTCCTGGGTGAGGCCCAGCTCGCGGGAGATCTGGTAGACGAGGTACTCGACGTCGTAGCCGACGCCCCTCGTGCCGTACGACCCGAGGTAGGAGAAGTCCTTGCGCAGCTTCGCGGAGTTGACCCCCGCCGCGGCCGCGAGCTCCTCGGAGGAGACCGTGGGCACCGAGCGCTCCGACAGTGCGGTCAGCGCGCGGAGGTACAGCGGAAGCCGGGCGACGGTGGCCTCGGGAATCCCTCGGCTGCGGGTCGCCGGTCGGTGAGTTCGGCCAGTTGCCACGGTGCTCCTGCGGGTAGAGCGGGGCTGTAGGCGGTCATACGTCCCTACATGACCGCCCCGTCGAATGCAGGCTATGTCTTTGTGAACGCGTGCACAAAGATGGTGTCCGATTTGCCCGCCCAACGTGACCGGGCTCACGCGCCCCCGGCGCACGCGCGGGGAACCGGCGCACGGGCACCCTCGTTCCTTTTCTTCTGGGGGCAAAACCGCACACTCTCCTCAGTGAATCCCGCCCCCGAGACCAAGCCGCCATCGATCCTAAGCGACTTCCGACCCTCTTTGTACTGCTCGGTCAGTCGTCCCGGCGGTCCGGATCAGTCGGTCAGCGCCTTGCGCAGGCGCTCCTCGTTCACACGCCAGAACGTGTGCTGCGCGCCGTCGACCAGCACCACGGGGATCTGCTCCCAGTACCGGTCGTGCAGTTCACGGTCCTCGGTGATGTCCTTCTGCTCCCAGGGGACGCCCAGATCCCCGCACACCTTCTCCACAACGACCTGTGCGTCATCACACAAGTGACAGCCGGGCTTGCGGATCAAGGTCACGAGCCGGTCCCGAGGGGGCCTGCGGCGGAAGAGACTCATGTCGGCCATTGTCGCGCGCCCGTGAACGAGGGGAAGCCCTCGCGAAAGCGCCAGCGGACACGCCGGGGACCCGCCGTCCCGGCCGGCGCCATTAACGACACACTCGCCGAGAGTTCACACGCTTCAAACCTCTCGACTCCGGAACCCCCGGTCGAAATGGCTATGCTCACGCCATGGCCGCACTTGGATGGCTCACACCGCGTAGGCGCCCCGCCACGGCGCGGAGCGTTTTGGCAGGCGAGGCCTCGGCGGAGGCAGCCCGCAAGTCCACACAGGAAGCCGCCGGCACGACGGAACCGCAGTTCCCGGTGCACGGCGACGACCGGGCCGCCGCCTTCTTCGACCTGGACAACACCGTCATGCAGGGCGCCGCCCTCTTCCACTTCGGGCGGGGCCTGTACAAGCGGAAGTTCTTCGAGACGCGCGAGCTCGCCCGTTTCGCCTGGCAGCAGGCGTGGTTCCGGCTGGCCGGGGTCGAGGACCCCGAGCACATGCAGGAGGCCCGCGAGTCGGCGCTGTCCATCGTCAAGGGCCACCGCGTCGCCGAACTGCAGTCGATCGGCGAGGAGATCTACGACGAGTACATGGCCGAGCGCATCTGGCCCGGCACCCGCGCCCTCGCCCAGGCCCACCTGGACGCGGGCCAGCGGGTGTGGCTGGTGACGGCCGCCCCCGTCGAGATCGCCCAGGTCATCGCCCGCCGCCTCGGCCTGACCGGCGCGCTCGGCACGGTCGCCGAGTCCGTCGACGGCGTCTACACCGGCAAGCTCGTCGGCGAGCCGCTGCACGGCCCCGCGAAGGCCGAGGCGGTCCGCGCCCTGGCCGCCGCCGAGGGCCTGGACCTCGGCCGCTGCGCCGCCTACAGCGACTCGCACAACGACATCCCGATGCTCTCGCTGGTGGGCCACCCCTACGCCATCAACCCGGACTCCAAGCTGCGCAAGCACGCCCGGAAGCTGGACTGGCGCCTGCGCGACTACCGCACCGGCCGCAAGGCCGCCAAGGTCGGCATCCCGGCCGCGGCCGGGGTCGGCGCGGTCGCCGGCGGCACGGCGGCCGCCATCGCCCTGCACCGCCGCCGCCGCTGACCGTCCGATCAAGCCGCTGACCGTGCGATCAAAGCGGGACACCTTCGTTTCCGGGATGACACGCGCCGTAAATCCAACAGGCGTACCCCCACAACCGCCTGTCCAGTCCTCTTGGCTGCACACGGCCACAACACGCCCCGCACTCAGCCGTGATCCGAACCGCTTCGGTCAACAACCGTTCAGGTTCTGACACTTGATCCGGCGTCAATCGGTTACGGAAGCGACGTAATCGACGACTTGAGCAACTCGGTGTAGCAGTGCCTGCACGAAGCGTTATTCTCCTCAGACGCAAACCGGTACCCCTCCGTCGCTACGACGGGTGAAAGGTCCCGCACTGCACGTGATGGAAGCTCTGCCTCTGGGAGTCCCGTGTACCCACACGTCGGGGTTGACGCCTCGGGCCTGGCTACGCTGCGCGCAACGGTCCTCGACCTGTTGCGCGGCTTCGTCCCCACCGCGTACGCCGTCCCCGCCTTCGCCACCGCCGCGCCCGTCGGCCCGTGCTACGCACTGGCCGACGGCAGCGCCGCGGTCGGCAGACGAGGCCGCCCGTCCGGGGCGGCCACCGCCCGCCGCCCCGCGGCGGACAGCGACAGCGCCCGGATGATGGACCTCGTCGAGCGCGCCCAGGCCGGCGAGGCCGACGCCTTCGGCCGCCTCTACGACCAGTACAGCGACACCGTCTACCGGTACATCTACTACCGGGTCGGAGGAAAGGCGACCGCCGAGGACCTCACCAGCGAGACCTTTCTGCGCGCCCTGCGCCGCATCGGCACCTTCACCTGGCAGGGCCGCGACTTCGGCGCCTGGCTCGTCACGATCGCCCGGAACCTGGTCGCCGACCACTTCAAGTCCAGCCGCTTCCGTCTCGAGGTCACCACCGGCGAGATGCTCGACGCCAACGAGGTCGAGCGCTCCCCGGAGGACTCCGTCCTGGAGTCCCTCTCCAACGCCGCCCTGCTCGACGCCGTACGGCGGCTCAACCCCCAGCAGCAGGAGTGCGTGACGCTCCGCTTCCTCCAGGGCCTCTCCGTCGCCGAGACGGCCCGTGTCATGGGCAAGAACGAGGGCGCCATCAAGACCCTCCAGTACCGGGCCGTCCGCACCCTCGCCCGGCTCCTCCCGGAAGACGCCCGCTGACGGGCGCGCACCCTCGGCGACGGCCAACTCACGGTGGGTGAGAGTTTGTTGACTTCGGCATCCGATCAGCCGGCGTCCGTAACCCAAGTGCCGCGCCGCTCGTTGTGCGGGATGCAGGCTCCCTGTGGTCACCCCCTGGCCGACTCCGCTCACTCGATCGTGTGGTCGCCGTCAGGGTGTGCAACCCTCAGGACCCCCTGGGGAGTCGACCGTCATGACGAGAGGAGGTGCCGCCAGTGATCGCGAACGTATCGGCGCACCGGCGGGCGAACGCCTTCGCCCAGGCCCTGGAGGAGCAGTCCGAGCAGGGCACGGCGGCCGAGCAGCCCGAAGGTTCGGCACCGGCCCCGGCAGCCGCGGAACCGGCCGAGGGGGCGCGCCTGCTGGCGCTGGCCTCCGGTCTCGACGCGCTGCCCAAGCCGGAGCTCGACCCGGAGGTCAAGGTCGTCCAGCGGGCCCAGCTGGTGGCCGCGTTCGAGGCCATGCTCCAGGAGGGCACCGCGGGAGGCGGGGCGACGGACCGCGCGGTCCCCGGGCAGCGCTCCACCCGGGCCCGTGGCGCCCACCGGGCGAGCTCACTGAGGAAGCTCCGGCCGCGGTCCCGCCTCGCCAAGGGCCTCACCGCGGGCGGGCTCAGCGTCGGCGTGGCCGCGAGCGCCTTCGGCGGCGTCTCCGCCGCCAGCTCCGACGCCCTGCCCGGCGACTCGCTCTACGGCCTCAAGCGGGGCATCGAGGACGTCAAGCTCGGCCTGGCCGACGGGGCGGACGAGCGCGGCCGGGTCTACCTCGACCACGCGTCCACCCGGCTCAGCGAGGCCCGTCGCCTCATGGAGCGCGGCCGCAGCGGCCCCCTGGACCACGAGTCCGTGGGCGAGATCCGCCGGGCCCTGTCCGGGGTGCGGCACGACGCGTCCGAGGGCCACCGGCTGCTGAGCGAGGCGTACCAGCACGACCCCGACTCACTCGGCCCGATCCAGGCCCTGTCCGCGTTCTCCCACTCCCACCGCCAGACCTGGGGCGAGCTGCGCGACCGCCTCCCCGTCCAGCTCGGGGACGTCAGCGAGCAGGTGTCCTCGGTCTTCGACGCCATAGAGCAGGACGTCGCCCCGCTGCGCTCCCTGCTGCCCGAGCCCCCGGCCGCGGGCGGCGGCGACGGCAGACGCCCGGGCGCCTCCGAGTCGGCCCCCGCCGGCTCCACCGGCACCGACCGCTCGACGCGCCCCACCAGCGAGAGCGCCGGCCGGGACAGCGACGAGCGCGGCACGAGCAGCGGCAGCCCCAGCCGCTCGGCCGGCTCCGGCAGCGACGACGACGGCCTGCTCGGCGGCAACACCGGCGGCCTCCTCGACCCGCCCAGGGACAGCGAGACGAGCACCAGCCCGCCCGCTGACGGCCTCACACCCGCCCCCGAGCCGGATGTGACCCTCCCGCCGCTCCTGCCCGGCCTGCTGCCCGGCCTGGGCATCGACGGCGAGGACGCGGACTAGAGGACGCGGACTAGACGCATGACGGTGGGGCGCCCCTCGGCCGAGGGGCGCCCCACCGTCATGCGCACGCGGGCCCGTCCGCACGCGGACTTGTCCGTACGCGGGCTCAGAAGAAGACCGACCGCCGCTGCACCAGCAGCTTGTACAGCGTGTGCTGGATCTGCTCCCGGACCTGGTCGGTCAGGTTGAACATCAGCATCGGGTCCTCGGCGGCCTCCGGCGGATAGCCGTCCGTCGGGATCGGCTCACCGAACTGGATCGTCCACTTGGTCGGCAGCGGCACCGCGCCGAGCGGCCCCAGCCAGGGGAACGTGGGCGTGAGCGGGAAGTACGGGAATCCCAGCAGCCGGGCGACCGTCTTGGCGTTGCCGATCATCGGGTAGATCTCCTCGGCCCCGACGATCGAGCAGGGCACGATCGGCGTCCCGGCGCGCAGCGCCGTCGAGACGAAACCGCCGCGGCCGAAGCGCTGCAGCTTGTAGCGGTCCGCGAAGGGCTTGCCGAGGCCCTTGAAGCCCTCCGGCATCACCCCGACCAGCTCGCCCTGGTGCAGCAGCCGCGCCGCGTCCTCGGCGCACGCCAGGGTGTGGCCGAGCTTGCGGGCCAGCTCGTTGACCACCGGCAGCATGAAGACCAGGTCCGCGGCGAGCAGCCGCAGGTGCCGGCCCGCCGGGTGGTTGTCGTGCACGGCGACCTGCAGCATCAGGCCGTCCATCGGCAGCGTCCCCGAATGGTTGGCGACGATCAGCGCGCCGCCCTCCGACGGGATGTTCTCGATGCCCTTCACCTCGACCCGGAAGTACTTCTCGTACAGCGGGCGCAGCAGTGACATCAGGACCTGGTCGGTCAGCTCCTCGTCGTAGCCGAAGTCGTCGACCTCGTAGTCCCCGGTGAGGCGGCGGCGCAGGAAGGCCAGGCCGCCCGCGATCCGCCGCTCCAGGCCGCCGTCGCGGTCCCCGGACCGCTCCGGTGGCTGTTCCCCGTCCGTCACGGGGACACCATCCTGCGGAACGTCCCTGGCGGGCAGGGGCTGCACCTCGCGGACCGGCGCGGACTCCTGGCCCGGGCGGCGGTTCCCCGCGCTCCGGCGCCGCTGGGGCCGCTGCGCGGCGCTCCCACGGGACCGGTCGTCGTCGAACGGAATGACCTTGGCGTCCGCCATCGTTGATGCGCTCCTCAGTTGGCGCTCTGCGTCGGGCTCTGACCGCCGCCCGCCAGGGGCAGCGCGGCGATCCGGTCGACGGCCGCCGCGACGGCCTCGGGCGGGAGGAGTCCGGGGCCTCGGCTGCGGGCGAAGTCCGCGAACGTCTCCGCGGTCGTGTACTTGGGCTCGAATCCCAGCGTCTCGCGCATCTGGCCCGTGGACACCACCCGGCCGTGGGTGAGCAGCCGGATCTGCTCGGGCGAGAAGTCCGTCATGCCCAGCGTACGCACCAGCGAGCCCGCCCAGACGACGGCGGGAAGCAGCAGGGGCACCGTGGGGCGCCCGAGGCGGCGGGAGCACTGGGAGAGCAGCAGGACGCCGTCGCCGGCGATGTTGAACGTGCCGCTGTTGAGCGTGCCCCGCCGGGGTTCGTGCGAGCCGAGCCGCAGCACCTCGATCACGTCGTCCTCGTGCACGAACTGCAGCCGGGGGTCGTAGCCGAACACGGTCGGCAGCACGGGCAGCGCGAAGTACGAGGCGAGCGGGGTGTCGGCGCTCGGGCCGAGGATGTTGGCGAAGCGCAGCACGCACACCGCCACGTCCGGCCGCCGGCGCGCGAAGCCGCGGACGTAGCCCTCGACCTCGACGGTGTCCTTGGCGAAGCCGCCGCTGGGCAGGGACTTGGGCGGGGTCGTCTCGGTGAAGACGGCCGGATCGCGCGGCGCGGAACCGTAGACGTTGGTGCTGGACTTCACGACCAGCCGCTGCACGGTCGGGGACTTCTGGCAGGCACCGAGCAGCTGCATGGTGCCGATGACGTTGGTCTCCTTCAGGGACGCCCGGTTGCCGCTGCCCAGCGGTGTGCCCGTCACGTCGAGGTGGACGATCGTGTCGGCGCCCGTCTCGGCCAGCACCCGCGCGATCCCGGGCTGGCGGATGTCGGCCTGGACGAAGTCGGCCCCGCCCAGATGGTGCTCGGGCGGCACCGCGTCCACGGCGACGACCCGGTCCACGTCGGGGTCACGCTGGATCCGCCGGACGAACCGGCCCCCCAGCTGGCGGGCCACTCCGGTGACGAGCACGACCTTGCCCAAGATCAGCGCCTTCCTTCAGAAACCTCTTGTCCCGCCGCGTTCCCCTGTGGGGCCAACTTAGCGGGTCGGCGTTGCGCTGTGAGGACCGCGCGATGCGCGAGGCGACCGAAGCAAGCCGGACGTACGAGCCGCAACGACCGGAGGGCGGATACGGCTGTGGCCCCCCACCGGTCGGTGGGGGGCCACAGCAACGCTCTCACGCGGTCCGCGTCGCGAACCTACTTCTTGTTGCGACGCTGAACGCGCGTGCGCTTGAGCAGCTTGCGGTGCTTCTTCTTCGCCATCCGCTTGCGCCGCTTCTTGATAACAGAGCCCACGACTTACCCTCGCTCACTTCTCATCACTCGGTGTTTGGGCGCCATGGGCCCATACGACCTACGAGGGGCCAGCCTACCCAACCGAGCGCTGAGGTCGTAATCGAGGGGCCGGGGCGATCCCGAAGTGCCCTGTGGAGATCACCCCGGCCCAGCCGTCAGGCGGTTTCCACCCCCACGTAACTCTCGCGGAGGTACTCGTGAACCGCTTGCTCCGGGACGCGGAAGGACCGCCCCACACGGATCGCGGGCAGATGACCGCTGTGCACCAGCCGGTACACGGTCATCTTCGACACTCGCATCACCGAGGCGACTTCCGCCACGGTAAGGAACTGAACCTCGTTCAGAGGCCTTTCGCCAGCTGCAGCCATGACACACCTGAACCTTCCGCACTCGACGGCCACCGGCTTCCCCTTCCGGTGACTCTTCGTCGCTGCGTGCTCACTCCCCAATGTAGGGGCGGGTGATGCGAGTGGGGAAGAGGTGCACCCATCGGCGGCCTACTGTGACAGACACGCCCGATTGAGTACGTAGCGGGTCAGCGGCAGGTAGTAATCAGACCGCACGCCGTCATCAAGTGGAACGACGACGGACACGGACCCCTCGGCCTCACCCACGAACAGCGCCGGGTCGTCCGTATCGGCCGGCCCGATGGTCTCGAACCCCAGCTGACCTGCTCCGCAGACCCACCCGTGGTCCCCGATCACCAGCTCGGGCAGCGGCCCGCCGGCCTCCGCGGCAGCGGCCAGCACGGTACGAACCGGGAGGGGTGAGTGCGTATGTGCGCCGGGCTCACAACCGGGGCGTTCCGCCCCGGGGGGCCGCACCAGCGCGACTCCTCGTACGTAGTCGAGGTTGTACGTGCGTAGGCCGAACCGGGTCGTTATGTCGACACAGCGACCCTGCGCGGGGGTGAGGACGGCACATCCCGCCGCCGACAGGGCGTCTGCCAGAGCGGCGTAGAAGCCGAGCAGCCGGTGCGGGTGACCGGTGCCGAGCAGCACGGGCGCGGCCCGCCGGGCGGCATCGGCCAGACGGTCCGCGAAGGCGTCCAGCGCGGCCAGCGTACGCTCCGGGTCGATCACATCCTGGCCGGAATTCCCCCGGAAATCGGCCGAAACCCCGCACCGGTCCGCCATCAGCTCGATCACGTCCCGCTGCCCCCAGGCACCCTCCGGATCGATCCCGAGCAGCACCCGCGGGTCCCGCGCGGCGAAGAGCCGGTAGCTCCGCAGGCTCTCCTCGCGCGAGGTGGCCACGGTACCGGCGAGCCGCGCGCCCACCAGGTGCGCGCGCAGGGCTTCGGGGGTCAGCACGAGGAGATCGTCCGCGACCGGGCCCGCGCCTGTCCCCCGAACCCGCGGAACACCGCACGGTCGGCGTAGGGCGCCCTCACCCGCGGCGCGTCACGCCAGCAGCCCCCGCAGCGGGAACACCGCCCGCCGGGCCGCCAGCACCGCCTGGTCCAGCCGGTCCGCGGGGTCGTAGCCGTCCTCCCAGGAGGCCCACTCCACGGGCCATCGCCCGTCCGTCATCCGCCCCGGCGCCAACTGCCGGGTCCTCGCGAACACTTCCTGCCGCCACGCCTCCGGGATCACCGTCTCCGGCGCCACGGCCTTCCCCGCGGCGATCGCGGTCAGATGCGTCCACGACCGCGGCACGACGTCCACGACCGCGTAGCCGCCCCCGCCCAGGGCCACCCACCGCCCGTCGGCGTGCGCGTGCGCCAGGTCGTGACAGGCCGCCTGCACCGCCCGCTGCGCGTCCAGCGAGACCGCGAGATGCGCCAGCGGATCCTCGAAGTGGGTGTCGGCCCCGTGCTGCGTCACCAGCACCTGCGGCCGGAAGTCCGCGATCAGCTCCGGCACCACCGCGTGGAACGCCCGCAGCCACCCGGCGTCCCCGGTCCCGGCCGGCAGCGCCACGTTCACCGCCGAGCCCTCCGCCGACTCCGCCCCGGTCTCCTGCGGCCATCCCGTCTGCGGGAACAGCGTGCGGGGGTGCTCGTGCAGCGAGATCGTCAGCACCCGCGGGTCGTCCCAGAACGCCGCCTGCACACCGTCGCCGTGGTGCACGTCGACGTCCACGTACGCGATCCGCTCCGCCCCCAGCTCCAGCAGCCGGGCGATGGCCAGCGAGGCGTCGTTGTAGATGCAGAACCCGGACGCGCCGCCCGGCATCGCGTGGTGGAGCCCGCCCGCGAAGTTCACCGCGTGCAGCGCCTCACCCCGCCACACGGCCTCCGCCGCCCCCACCGACTGCCCGGCGATCAGCGACGACACCTCGTGCATCCCCGGGAACGCCGGATCGTCCATCGTCCCGAGCCCGTACGACTGGTCCGCCGCCCCCGGGTCCGCCGACGCGGCCTTCACGGCCTCGATGTAGTCCTCCCGGTGCACGAGCCGCAGCGTCGACTCCCCGGCCGCCTTCGCGGCGACCACGTCCATCTCCCGGTCCAGCCCGAAGGCGCCGACCAGGCTCCGGGTCAGGGCGAGCCGGACGGGGTCCATCGGATGCCCCGGACCGAAGTCATAGCCCGTTACTGCCTCGTCCCACATCAGCTGTGCGCGGCCGCTCATGCCCGCCACCGTATCGGTCCGGTTGAGCCGCGAACGACCGGGCGTACACCAGCGTCACCAGCACCAACACCATCGGCACGAGCATCGCGCCGCGGTAGCTCCACAGATCGCCGAGCGCACCCACCAACGGCGAACCGATCAGGAACCCCACGTAGTTGAAGACGTTCAGCCGCGCCACGGCCGCGTCCGAAGCCCCCGGGAAGAGCCGGCCGGCAGCCGCGAAGGTCTGCGGCACCAGCACGCACAACCCCAGCCCCAGCAGGGTGAACCCCAGCATCCCGACCCACGCCCCGGGCGCCGCCGCCACCACCGCGAACCCGCCGGCCGCCAGCAGCGCACCCGCCCGCACGACCGCCACGGCCCCGAACCGCCGCACCCCGAGGTCCCCGACGGTCCGCCCCAGCAGCGTCGTGACCATGTACACGTTGTACGGCACCGTCGCCAGCTGCTCCGAGCTGCCCAGCACGTCCTGCAGGTACTTCGCGCTCCAGTTGGAGACCGTCGAGTCCCCGATGTACGCCACCGTCATCACCAGGCACAGCGGCAGCAGCCACCTGAAGACGACGACCTGGCCCTCCCCCGCGGCCTTCTCCTCCGCCCCGGTCGCCGCCCCCCGGTCGTCGACGTACCACCGGCTGCCCACCAGCACGGCCGGCAGCAGCACCGCCACGACCGGCAGGTACGACACCCACAACGCCAGATCCCAGTGCGCCCCCGCCCACCCCAGCGAGGCCCCGAGGATCCCGCCCAGGCTGTAGGCCGCGTGGAAACCGAGCATGATGCTGCGGCCGTACGCCCGTTGCAGGCTCACCCCGAGCATGTTCATCGACGCGTCCAGCATCCCGACGGCCAGCCCGAAGGCGGCGAGCGCGACGGCGAGCTCCACCATCCGCTCCCCGGCCCCGACGCCGAGCAGCGCCAGCAGCACCACGGGCTGCGACCAGCGCAGCAGCCGGCTCGGCGGCACCCGCTTCACCAGCCGCTCGGTGCTCACGCTCCCGATGCCGGCGAGGATCGGCACGGCGGCCAGGAACGCCGGCAGCAGGGCGTCGGACACCCCGTACCGGTCCTGGATGGCCGGGATCCGCGTCACGAGCAGAGCGAAGGCGACCCCCTGCACGAGGAAACCGAACGCCAGCGAGCCCCTGCCGCGCCGCAGCACATCAGTCATGGCGGCGAGCGTAGGGCTCGGGCCTACCCGTGGGTAGATCCAGCCAAAGATGAATTCTTCTCAGCTCTCACAGGCGGGTGCCCCGGGTGGATCAGTGGATCACTTCATGGATCACGCCAGCAGGTCGGGCAGCTCCCGCATGTCGGAGAAGAGCCGCGTGGCACCGGACAGCCTCCCGGCCGGCGTCATCGCGGTGAACCCGTACACGTCCATCCCGGCCGCGACGGCCGCCCGCACCCCCAGCGGACTGTCCTCGACGACGACGCACCGCTCCGGTGCGACGCCCATCCGCTCGGCGGCGTACAGGAACAGATCGGGAGCCGGCTTCCCGCGCCCGACGTCCTGCGAGCTGAAGATCCGCCCGTCGTCGAACCACCGGTCGAGCCCGGTCGTCCGGTGCCCCACCCGGATCCGCTCATGGCTCCCGGACGACGCCACGCAGTAGGGCACGTCGTCCGCGGCGAGCTTCTGCAGCACCTCCTCGGCACCCGGTACCGGCCGCAGCTCCTGTGCGAAGGCGGCGAAGACCCGGCCGTGGAAGACGTCGTCGAAGTCCTCGGGCAGCCGCCGCCCGGTCCGCTCCGCGATCAGGTCGTGTACGCGGTGCATGGCGGCGCCCATGTAGTCGCGCAGGGAGTCCTCGTAGGACGTGGGGTGCCCGAGTTCGGTGAGATAGGCCGCCAGGAGCCGGTTGGAAATCGGCTCGCTGTCGACGAGGACACCGTCATTGTCGAAGATCACGAGGTCATGGCGCATACTCCGAGCCTAAACGCAGAAAACCCCCGCATCAGAAGATGCGGGGGTTTCCCCAATAATTGTTCGGCGGCGTCCTACTCTCCCACAGGGTCCCCCCTGCAGTACCATCGGCGCTGTAAGGCTTAGCTTCCGGGTTCGGAATGTAA
>NZ_JBEXOM010000026.1:0-87291 GCF_040611555.1 Streptomyces sp. NPDC006624
GGGTGGGGGGGGGGGGGGGGGGGGGTTGGGGGGGGGGGGGGGGGGGGGGGGGGGGGGTTGGGGGGGGGGGGGGGGGGGGGGGGGGGGGGGGGGGGGGGGGCCGGCCTCGGCCTCGGCTTCGCCTTCGGCCGGGTCGTTCCCACCCGCACCACCCGTGCTGCTCTCGTCGTCGGGTGCGGGTGGCCCCTGTGGGGCCGGAGCGTCGTCGGCGGCTGCGGGCTCGGGGGTGGGTTCGGAGGCCGGTTCGGGGGTCGGTTCGGGGGTCGTGTCCTTCTTGACCTCCGGCTCCGGCTCCGGCTCGCCGGCCTTCGGCTCCGGTTCCGCTTCGGCTGTCGGCTCCGCGGCGGGCTCGGGCTGCGGCTCGGGCTCGGCTTCCGCCGCCTTCACCTTGGGCTCGTCGGCCTCGTCGGCCTCGTCGGCCTCTTCCGTTGCCTCCGGCTCTGCAGCCTCCGCCTGCTCCTCGGCCGCCTCCGGCGACGCCTTCTCGTCGGCGGTCGGCTCCTCGGCCGCCGCAGGCTCCTCCTTCACCGGCTCCTCGACGGCCGTCGGCTCCTCCGCCACGGCAGGCTCAGGCTCCTCGGCAACAGCTGGCTCAGGCTCCTCGGCAACCACCGGCTTCGGCTCCTCCGCAACCACCGGCTTCGGCTCCGCAGCCACCGGCTCCGGCTCCTCCGCAACCACCGGTGCCTCAGCAGCCACCGGCTCCGTCGTTTCCGGCTCCGTCGTCTCCGTCGACCGCGCAGGGCGGGGAACCGTCACGTTGTCGAACGCCGCCGACACGAGGTCGTGCTCGTCGCGCTGTTCCGGGACGCCGGCCACCGGGGCGGGGTTCGGCTCCGGGGAGGGGGAGGGGACCTTCGGGTCCGCCGCGGGGGCCGTCGACGTCCGCTGGGCAGGGGCGTCCGCGCTGCTGGACGCCGATCCGCCCGCAGCCGTCATCCCACCGACCGCCGTCTCCCTGCCGGAAACCGTCCCGGTGGTCGTGCCGGCCGACGTCGCCCCGTCCGACGTCCTCGCGTCCGCCGACGAGTCCGCCGACGTCCTCGCGTTCGCCGATGACTCCGCCGACGCGTCCGCCGGCGTCTTCGCGTCCGCCGATGACTCCGCCGACGTCTCCGCCGTCGTCGGGGCCTCGGGCGTCGTCGTCCGCGCCGCACCCTCCGCCTCGGCGGTTCGTGACTTGCGGGACCGTCCGAACGCGTTCCGCAACCGAGTGAGAATGCCCATGTGCGCGCAACCCTTCGCGTGAGTTGAAGCCCGTCAATCCCTGGCCAGGACGGACACGTAAGGTTAGCGGCCCTCCTGGGTGATCTTCGGCAGGGTCGGGTATGCGAGATCCGGTCTGTCAAGGGGGACATCCGGCCTGCGCAGGTGTCCGCGTGCTGAACCGGCGCAACCTCCGTACGGCAGCCCGGGGTTCACTCGTTGTTCATCAGGGCGCCCGGCTCCCGCACGTATGTGCCCCTACGGTCACGCTGACACCCCGGGCTTCCAAGGAGAGAGCAAAGTGCGCAAGCTGCTGCCGTTGATCGGAACGCCGTCCGGTTCGCACCCTGGTGGCCGGTCCGCCATGACCTGTCGATTCCGGTGTGGGGACGCCTGCTTCCACGAGGTGCCCAACACCAGCTCCAACGAGTACGTCGGCGACGTGATCGCCGGTGCGCTCAGCCGCCGGTCGATGATGCGGGCCGCGGCCGTCGTGACCGTGGCCGCCGCGGGTGCGGGCGCCGTGGGTGTGGCGCAGGCCCCGCAGGCCGGTGCCGTGCCGGCCGGTGCGGTTCCGGCCGACGCCGCCCGTGAGGCCGGGCGCGGCAAGGCGAAGGGTGCCCGCGGGCTGCGCTTCACCCCCGTCGCCCCCAACACCGCCGACGCCGTGACCGTGCCGGAGGGGTACCGGCAGAACGTCGTCATCCGGTGGGGCGAGCCGATCCTGCGGGGTGCCCCCGCCTTCGACCCGGAGCGGCAGAGCGCCAAGGCGCAGGCCGGGCAGTTCGGGTACAACTGCGACTTCCTGGCCCTGCTTCCGCTGCCCGGTGAGCGGGGCCGGCAGCTGCTCGTCGCGAACCACGAGTACACCGACGAGATACTGATGTTCCGCGGGTACGACGCCGCCGCCCCGACCCGCGAGCAGGTCGAGATCGCCTGGGCCGCGCACGGGCTGTCCGCCGTCGTGGTGGAGGAGGACCGGAGGACCGGCAGCCTCGCCGCCGTGCCGCGGCACCGGCTGAACCGGCGGGTCACCGCCACCACCGGGTTCCGGCTCACCGGGCCCGTCGCCGGCTCCGCCCTCGTGAAGACCTCCGCCGACCCGACCGGCACCAAGGTGCTCGGCACCCTCAACAACTGCTCGGGCGGCGTCACCCCGTGGGGCACGACCCTGCACGGCGAGGAGAACTTCAACCAGTACTTCGCCAACGGCAGCCGCGCGACGGACAAGCGGTACGGCATCGGGACCGGGGCGACCGAGCGCAAGTGGGAGCGGTTCGACCGGCGTTTCGACGTCGCGCAGGAGCCGAACGAGGTGCACCGGTTCGGGTACGTCGTCGAGTTCGACCCGTACGACCCCGACTCCACGCCCCGCAAGCACACCGCGCTCGGGCGCTTCAAGCACGAGGCGGCGACCGTGCGGCTGACGCACGACGGGCGGCCCGTCGTGTACTCCGGTGACGACGAGCGGTTCGACTACTTCTACAAGTTCGTCGGCAGCAAGCGGATGCGGCACGGCACCTCGCGGTCCGTGCGCGAGCACAACCTCTCGCTGCTCGACGAGGGCACGCTGTACGTCGCCAAGCTGACCGGTGACTCCCCGGCCATCGAGATCGACGGCACGGGCAAGCTGCCCGGCGACGGGGAGTTCGACGGCAGCGGTCAGTGGATCCCGCTGGCCACCGCCACCGCGAAGGGTGCCGTCTCGCACGTCGAGGGGATGAGCGCCGAGGAGGTGTTCGTCTTCACGCGGCTCGCCGGTGACAAGGTCGGCGCGACGAAGATGGACCGCCCCGAGGACATCGAGCCCAACCCGGTCACCGGCAAGGTGTACGTGGCCCTGACCAACAACTCCAACCGCGGCGTCGGCTCCCACCCCAAGGCGGACGAGGCCAACCCGCGCCACGCCAACAAGCACGGGCACGTCCTGGAGCTCACCGAGCGCTGGAACCGGCCGGAGAGCACGAGGTTCGCCTGGTCGCTGTTCCTGGTCGCCGGTGACCCGGAGGACCCCGCGACGTACTTCGCCGGGTTCCCGAAGGACGGCGTCAGCCCCATCTCGTGCCCGGACAACGTCGCCTTCGACCCTTACGGCAACCTGTGGATCTCCACCGACGGCGCCCAGCTCGGCTCGCACGACGGCCTGTTCGGTGTGGCGACCCGGGGCGAGCGGCGCGGTGAGCTGAAGCAGTTCCTGACCGTGCCGACGGGCGCCGAGACCTGCGGCCCGATCATCCAGGACCGGCGTGTGCTCGTCGCGGTGCAGCACCCGGGTGAGGTCGACGGGGCGTCCGTGGAGCAGCCGGCCAGCACCTGGCCCGACGGGCCGGGCAGCTACGTCCGGCCGGCGGTCGTGGCCGTGTGGCGTGCCGACGGGCGGGACATCGGCGTCTGAGCCGTACCGGGGGAAACGCCGGCGTGACCCGCGGGCGGGTCAGGGCAGGGCCGGGCTCGGCGGCCGGTGGCGGCCGCCGGGGGCCGGCCGCTGCCGGTCCAGCCACTCCCGGTACGCCGGTGCCTGGCGGGCCGCTTCCCGGTACGCCTCCTCCAGCGCCGGGTAGACGCCGTCCAGTTCGGTCTCCGTGCGCGCCGCGACGAGCAGCCGGACGCCGAGCGGGTCACCCTTCAGACGGCGGACCGCCATGTCGGGGCGGGGGGTGCGGGTCGGCTGGCAGACGGTGACCACCTCGCCGGTCGCGACCAGGGCGTCGGCGGTGTGGTAGTCGCCGTGCAGCACCTGGGGGCTGACGCCGGCGGCGTGGAACATCCGCTGCACGGCGTCCCATTCGCCGTCGACCGTGGGGTCGATCATCCAGCGGTCGCCGGCCAGGTCGCGCACGTCCACCTCGGGTTCCCCGGCCGCCGGATGGTCGGCGGGCAGGGACACGAACTGCGGCTCGCGTGCGACCAGGACCCGCAGCCGGAGGTCCGCGGGGATGCGGAGCGGGCAGCCCTCGACCTCGTGCACGAAGGCGACGTCGAGCTGGCCGTCGACGACCATGCCGAGCAGGGCGTTGGCGGAGACGTTCATGTGGAGGGTGGGCTCCCGGCCGTCGGCGCGCAGCCGGCGCAGCCAGCCCGCCAGGGCCTTGCTCGCCGTGGAGCCGATGCGCAGTCCGGTGCCGCCGGCCGCCGCCCGGGCCTCGACCACCAGCACGTGCATGTCGGCCAGCAGCGGACGGGCGCGGTGCAGGACCAGGCGGCCCAGCGGGGTGGGGCGGCAGCCGGTGCGGGTGCGCAGGAACAGCGGGCCGCCGAGCTCCTGCTCGATGCGGCGCAGCTGCGTGCTCAACGAGGGCTGGGCGACGCCCAGTTGCCGGGCGGCGCGGTGCAGACTGCCGGTGTCGGCTATGGCGCACAGCGCGCGGAGGTGCCTCACCTCGAGCTCCATGCTCCGTGAGGCTAAGGCGGGAGCGCGGCTTTAACCAGCCACACAAAACGCCGCCGAAGGTCATGAATCAGGCCGACGATAGCCTTGTCCTATCCCCGGTTGCCATCATCACAGGCGCCGCACGGGCATCGAGACTCACCGGTGACGACTCACCCCCCACCAAGGAGTCCTCGATGCGAAAGCCCCTGTCCACCCTGGCGGTTCTCGGTCTCGGTCTGACGACGGCCGGTCTCGGTACGGCGGTTCCCGCCGCGGCGTCCCCGGCCGCGGTCCCGCACGCCGGGTTCACCGCCCCCTCCTCCCAGCAGGCCGACTCCGGCGCGAGCGAGGCCTTCTTCCGGGCCGTCCTGAAGTCCGTCGCCGAGAAGCGCGCCGCGAACCCGAAGTCCACCGCCGCCGTCACCGTCGTCTACGACGCCTCCCGCGCCCCCTCGTTCAGCACCCAGATAGCGCGCAGCACCCAGATATGGAACAGCTCGGTGTCGAACGTGAAGCTCCAGTCGGGCTCCGGCTCCTCGGCCGACTTCAGCTACCGGGAGGGCAACGACTCCCGCGGCTCGTACGCCTCGACCGACGGGCGCGGCAACGGCTACATCTTCCTCGACTACGCGCAGAACCAGCAGTACGACTCCACGCGGGTCACCGCCCACGAGACAGGTCACGTCCTCGGCCTGCCCGACCACTACACGGGTCCGTGCAGCGAGCTGATGTCCGGCGGCGGGCCCGGCCCGTCCTGCACCAACGCCACCCCGGACGCCAACGAGCGGGCCCGCGTCGAGCGGCTGTGGGCGGGCGGCTTCGCGGCGGCGATGGACAAGGCCCTGGAGAAGTCCGGGCGCCGGTAGGCCGATCCTGCTGATTCGCCCACCCTCCCTCCGGTCCCCCATGGATCCCCCACACTGGTGCGGCCGCCCCTCGCAGGGCGGCCGCACCGGTGTGCGGCGGGTCCGCCCGGCTCACCGGCCCTCGTGCAGCGTCAGGTCCGTGACCACCGCCCGGTGGTCGGTGTCGGCCAGGTCCAGGACGCGGGTGCGGTGCGCGGCGAAGTCCTTCGACACCAGGACGTGGTCGATCTGCGCGCCGAACACCCGGGCGGTCAGGGCCGGCCAGGTCGCCGTACGGTCGGCGCCGTCCACGCGGGAGGCGTCGTGCAGGCCCGTGTCGAGGATGCGGCGGAAGGCGGCGTGGTCCTGGGAGGCGTTGAAGTCCCCGGCCAGGACGAGGGGCGTGCCGCGGTCGGCGCGGGCCGCGTCGCGCACGGCGCCCAGCTCGCGTTTCCAGAGGTCCACCTGGCCGGGCAGCGGGGGCATGGGGTGGGCGAGTTGCAGGCGCACCGGGTGCCCGCCGACGTCGGCGACCGCCCCGGGCATGCCCATCGTGCCGGCGACGCCCGCCGTGGGGCGCAGCGGGAAGCGGCTGAGGAGGACTGAGCCCTCGGATCCGCCGCCCTCGACGGCCCGGCGGTGCGGAAGCGCGCCGGCGAGGTCCCGCCGCAGCCGCGCGTCGCACGCGGGGTCGCACTCCTGCACGAAGACCACGTCCGGTTCCTCACGGCGGACGGCGGCGACCAGAGGGCCGGTCGCCCGGCCGAACTCCACGTTGGAGGTCAGGACGCGCAGGTCGGCCACCGGGCGGCCCGGGGGGTCGCCGGTCTTGCCGTACGGCTCGATGTACCAGGCCAGCAGGCCGAGCAGGACGACGCCCCACACGGCCCCCGGCCACCAGCGGGACCGGAGCGTGAGGAGCAGGGCCAGGGCCGTGGGCGCGAGCAGCCAGGGCAGGAACGCCAGGATCTGCGGAACCGGGGTGACGCCGTCGCTGTCGGCGATCCGGAAGCCGGCGACCGCGCTGACCGCGGCGTACAGCAGGGCGGCGCACCGGGCGGCGGCGCGCCGTCCCGGGCGGGGAGCGGGAGCGTCGTCGGCGACGGTCCGTTCGGCAGCGGCGGTGTCCACGTCCCGGCCTTTCCGTTCACGGGTGGGATGCCTGGATCCTCCCTCAAGGACGAGGCGGTGTGACAGGAGGTTGCCGTCCGTCGACCCGGGTCAGGAACGTGGCCAGGGCCCGGTCGAAGTCCCCGGGGCGCTCCAGGTTCGGCAGGTGGGCCGCGCCCTCGACGACGTGGAGCGTGGAGTCGGGCAGGGCCTCGTGCATCGCCCGGGCGTCGGAGACGGGCGTGTAGGTGTCGTCGGCGCCCACGACGACCAGCGCCGGGACGCGGACCTGCGCCAGCAGGGCCCGGTAGTCCGGGCGCCGGGCGCGGGCGCGCAGGGCCGCCGCGGCGCCCTGCGGGGAGGTCGCCGTCATCATGCGGTGGACGTGGGCCTTCACCTCGGCGGAGGCGTACGGGGCGACCATCCGTTCCAGGACCTCGTCGGCGTAGCCGCGCAGGCCCTCCGCGAGGAGGCGGTCGGCCATGGCGTCGCGGGCGCGCACGCCCTCCGGGGTCTCGGCCGCCGGGAAGGTGTCGGCGAGGACCAGGCCCCGGACGCGCCCGGGGAACAGCCGGTAGCAGTCCAGGGCGATCTGGCCGCCCATGGACAGGCCGGCCAGGACGAAGGAGTCCACCTTCAGCTCGTCCAGCAGGGCCTCGACGTCCCGGGCGAAGCCGGAGAAGTCCGTGACGGCCGGGGTCGTCGGGGAGGAGCCGTAGCCGCGCAGGTCGGGGGCGACGACGCGGCGGGTCGCCGCGAACGTCGCCAGTTGCGGGGCCCACATGGTGCGGTCGAAGGGGTGGCCGTGCACGAGGACGAGAGGGAGCCGAGAGGTATCGGCGCCTTTGTCCTCGTATGCGAGGAAGGGTGCCATGGGTCGACCCTAGGCCGCCCAACTACGTGGAGCAATAAGATCTTTGCTCTCGGTGCAATCCCCGGGGGACGCGGACACGGCAGACCAAGGAGAGGCCGCATCGATGGGTGACTACCGGCGTATCGCCGACCGGATCGCCGACGACATCGCCACCGGACGCCTCAAGCCCGGCCAGCGCCTGCCGCCGCAACGGGCGTTCGCGCGGCGGCGGGGCATCGCCCCGTCCACGGCGGGCCGGGTCTACAGCGAGCTGGTACGGCGCGGGCTGGTCGTCGGCGAGGTCGGGCGCGGCACCTTCGTACGGGCCGCTCCGGCGGGGCAGCCGGGCCGGGCGCTCGCCGAGGCGGGCCCGGCCGACGCGCCCGTCAACCTGGAGCTCAACTACCCCAGCGCGCCCGGGCAGCCGGAGCTCCTCGCCCCCGTGCTCGGGCCCCTGCTGCGCCCGGACGTGCTGGCCGAGGCGCTGCGGCCGGCGGCCGCCGCCGGCACCCCCGAGGCCCGGGAGGCCGCGGCCGGCCTCCTGTCCACGCCGGGCTGGCGGCCCGGCCCGGACCGGCTGCTGTTCACCGGCAACGCCCGGCAGGCCATCGCCGCCGTCCTGGCCTCCCTGGTCCGGCCCGGCGGCCGGGTCGGGGTGGAGCAGCTGACGTATCCGCTGGTCAAGGAGATCGCGGCCCGGCTGGGCATCACGCTGGTGCCGCTCGCCGGGGACGCGGCGGGGCTGCTGCCCGAGGCCGTCGCCGCCGCGCACCGGACGGCGCCCCTGTCCGCCCTCTACTTACAGCCGACGCTGCACAACCCGACGTCCCTGACGACGAGCGGGCCGCGCCTGCTGCACCTGGCGCACCTGGTGCGCGAGACGGACCTGCCGGTGGTGGAGGACCGCGTCTGGTCGTTCCTGCACCCGCCCGGCGACCCGCTCGCCGCGCACGCCCCGGCCCAGACGCATGTCGTGGACGGGCTGTCCAAGCGGGTCGCACCGGGGCTGACCGTGGGCTTCCTCGTCGTGCCGCCGCACCGGACGGCGGCGGTGGCCGCTGCCGTGCGCTCGGGCGGGTGGAACGCCGGGCGGTTCGCGCTGGAGGCGGCCGTGCGGTGGGCCGCTGAGGGCACCGTGGCACGGCTGGTGGCGGACAAGCGGGCCGACGCGGCCCGCCGGCAGCGGATCCTGGGCGAGGAGCTCGCCGGCTTCGCCGTACGGTCCGATCCGCGCGCCTACTTCGCCTGGTGGGAGCTGCCCGCCCCGTGGCGCGCGGACACCTTCACGGCGGCCGCGGCGGCGCACGGCATCGCCGTCACGCCCGGCCCCGCCTTCGCCGTGGCGCCCGGGCACACGCCGGACGCGGTCAGGCTGGGACTCGCGTCGGCTCCGGAGCCGGATCTGCGACGGGCCCTGCGGACCCTCGCGCACGTCGCCGAGCGGCGAGCCGGGGACCGCAGCGGCCGGTGAGCCACGCGCCGAGCGCCACCGCCAGACCGAGCGCGAGCAGCAGCCAGGACACCGTGCGCAGGGTCGCCGTCAGGGCGTCGTAGACCGCCCCGGCGGCCGGGCGGTGGAGGGGGTCGGGCAGGCCGGCGAGGGTGAGGTGGCGTCCGGCGGCCACGGCCAGGACGAGCAGCCCGCCGCCCAGGGCCGTGCCGAGGCCGAGGGCGGTGACCGCACGGCGGCGGCAGGCCGCGACGGCGATCCCGGCGGCGGCGAGGACGGCCGCGGCGAGCGGCAGCCAGAAGGCGGCGGTGTCCAGCACGAGGTACCCCTTGCGCAGTCGGTCCACGTCCTCGGCCGGGAGCACCTGGACGCGGGTGTGCGTGACCGGGATGCGGTGGGCGAACGGCACGTGGTCGTGGGCGAGTCGGCGTTTGACGCGGTCGATGACGGGAGCGAGGTCGACGGTGGCCGGTACCGCGCGGGGGCCGTCTTCGCGCAGGGCGCGCAGCACGGCGGCGTGGGCGGCCCCGTTCGCCGCGTCCCAGGCCGTGCGGAACGCCTCGGTCCGGGTGAAGGAGCGGGCCGCGTCCTGGACGAAGTCCCCGGTGGCACCGTGCAGCGCGCCCGTCCCGAGCTCCGGTCCGGCCTCGCGCAGGACCCCGTCCCCGAGGGCGTCCGCGACCGCGTCGCGCACATCCGGGTCGGAGGCGAGCGGTGCCATCGTGCGGACGTAGCGCCCGGTGTCGGCCGGACCGTGCACCGCCCAGGACGCCAGCACCCCGAGCGGCAGGAGCAGGCACGCGAGAACCAGCAGAACGGCCGACAGGGCGTTCCGCGCTCGTGAGGGCGCCTTCCGGAAGACCGGCGCCGGTTCGCGCTCGGGCACCCTTCCAGCCAAGGCCCCCCGGCACCGGCGCGCGAGCGCGACGAGGGCCTGAGACCCGCCCCGCCGCCGCAGGCGTGCGACCCCTCACCTGCGGGAACGCCCCGGAGCCGGACGCCGCGCCCTTCGCCGGAGGACTCGGCCGAACGGGTGTGGGGGGAGGCGTGCCGTGGCGGAGGCGTGCGGTGGCGGGGTGGGCTCAGGGCCGTGGGTGGGGCGGGCTGTGGGTGGGGCGGGCGCAGCAGGGGGGCGGCCGGGGCGGTTTCGGCGGTAGGGCGTGTGGCGGTGGATCGGGCGTGGCGGGTCAAGGGGGCGCGGTGCGGCGGGTGGGCTCCGGGTCGTGTGTGGAGCCGTGGGTGGGGCGGCCGCAGCAGGGGGGCGGCCGGGGCGGTTCGGCGGTGGGGTAGGCGGCGGTGCCCGGGGCGGGGTTCCGTGGGGGGCTCGGTGGGGCGGGCGTGATGGCCGGGCCGTTTCGCGGCATGGAGTCGGTGTGGCCGTAGGGCAGTAGGGGGCGCGGCCGGGGCGGTTCGGTGGTGGGGTGCGCGGCGGTGGATCGCGCGGCGCGGGCCAGGAGGGCGCGGCGCGGCGGGGGAGGGCTCCGGTGCGCGCGTGGAGCCGTGGGTGGGGCGGGCCGCAGCAGAGGGCGCGGCCGGGGCGGTTCGGCGGTGGGGTGTGCGGCGGGGATCGGGCGTGGCGGGCCAAGGGGCGCGGTGCGGCGGGTGGGCTCCGGGTCGTGCGTGGAGCCGTGGCGGGGCGGGTGACAGCAGGGAACCGCCCCGGCCGGGGCGGTTCGGTGGTGCGCGGCTTGGCCGCGTTGGGCGCGGCAGTTGGGCGCTCGTCGGGCGCTCGTCGGGCGCCCGACTGCCCGGGCGGTGGGGCGCAGTAGGGCGGGCGGCCTGCCGGGCACCCGCAGGTGCCGTGCGGGTCCCGGACCGGGTCCGCCCCGGCGCTCCGCGCGTCAGCCCGCGGGGCGGCCCTTCGCGTCCTCGTGGGTGTAGTAGCGGTAGAACGTCATCAGCAGCACGCCCGCCCCCACCACCAGCCCCAGGCCGGCGGAGCTGTACACGGACGCGCCGGTCTGGCTGAAGAGGAACCCGATCGCGCAGCCCGTGAAGGCGAACCAGGCCGCCGCGTGCAGTTCGCGGCCCAGGCGGGGGCCCAGTTGCCAGACGGCGGCGAACAGCACGGCGAACACCAGGGCCGTCACGAGGCCGAACAGCACGTTCCAGCCGGTGATGGGACCGCCGTAGCGCTGGTTGGCCGCGGCCCAGTAGCCGTAGATCAGCCCGAGGCCGACGGGTAGGGCGACCTTCATGACCGCGTGGGTGCGCGCGCTGAAGACGTCGGGCCGCCGGCGCTGCGTGATCATCTTGCGTGAGGCGGGTGCCGCGTGAGCCATGAGAGCTCTCCTCTCTGTCCCTGCCCCTGGTCTCCAGGGCACACCGGGGGACGGCCGCGGGCAAGTCGGCGGCGGCGCGGACCGAACCGGATGCGGCCCGTGCGGGCCCGTGCTTCGCTGGGGCCGTGAGACGCCACCGCGCTGGTCCCGGGCCGCCCGGCCGGTACGACGGGTACGGCGGCCGGGACGTCGTGCGGCGGCAGGAGTCGCTGCGGCTGGCGGGCCGCAGTGTGTCCTGGGTGCCGCCGCTGCTGCTGCTCGTCACCATCGCGGTGGCCGACTACCACACCACCGGGGAGTTCCGGATGCTCTCCTGGGTGGTGCTGGTGCCCGGTATCGCCGCGGCGCTGTGCGGGGTGGGGGTCACGGCCGCGTTCGCGGGCCTGTCGCTCGTCAGCTACTTCATCCTGGACAGTTCCTGGCCGCACGAGTACCAGTCCGGGCTCGCCGACTTCGTGCTGGTCGCCATCGGCGGCGTCCTCGCCACCCTGGCCTGCGCGGTCCGGGTGCGCGACGAGCGCCGCATGCTCCACATGAGCGACGTCACCGACACCGTCCGCCGCACCGTGCTGCGCCCCCTGCCGCCGGGCTGGGGCGGCCTCGACCACGCCGGCGTCTACCTCCCCGCCGACGCCCTCGCCCGCGTCGGCGGCGACTTCTACGACATCCAGCCCGGCCCGCACGGCACCCGCGTCCTGGTCGGGGACGTGCAGGGCAAGGGCCTGGGCGCGGTGGCGGCGGCGGCCGCGCTGCTGGGCACCTTCCGGGAGGCCGGGTACCACGAGCCCGGTCTCGCGACGGTGGCCGAGCGGCTGGAGACGCGGATGCTGCGGCACCGCCGGCACACGGTCGCCCTGGGCAGCCCGGACGACGACCGGTTCGCCACGGCCGTCCTGCTCGGTTTCCCCGACGACGAGCTCGAGGCGGTGGACGTCCTGGTGTTCGGGCACGAGCCGCCGCTCGCGGTCGGGCCGGGCGGGGTCCGCACCCTGCCGGTCGACGGCGGGCTGCCGCTCGGCCTCCGCGCCCTCGCGCCCGCCCCGCCCGGCGTCCGGCGGCTGCGGGTCGCCGCCGACGAGACGCTGCTGATGGTGAGCGACGGGGTGACCGAGGCGCGGGACGGCCGCGGGGCGTTCTACCGGCTCGCCGAGGAGGTGGCCCGGGCCGTCGCCGCCGACCCGGGCACGGCCGAACCGGCCCGCCTCGCCGCGTTCGTACGGGACGGCACCCTGCGGCACTCCGGCGGGCATCTCGGCGACGACACCACGGTGTTCGCCGTCCGGCGCCGGGCCGCCCCCGGCCCGGCGGGCGAAGCACCCGAAGGCGGACGTTTGCGGTCCTGAGGCCTCCCTTTGCAGCCGCAGCGGTTACGGTGCTGCCGTACGTGATCGCCACAGGGGGAGGGACGATGCCCGGGACCGTGCTGCTGCTGGCGGCCTCGCCGGTGGGCAGGGGGCGCCTCGTGGACGCCGCCTCCGTGCTCCCCGTCCTGGCGGCCGTACCGCCCGCCGTGCTGGCCGGCACGGACACCGCGAACGTCGTCGAACTCGCCGACCCGCTGGAGCCGCAGGCCGTCCTCACCCGGCTGCGCGCCGCCGCGGCCGCCCCCGGCCCGCTCACCGTGTACGTCACCGGGCAGCTCCAACTGGACCGCAGGCAACGGCTGCCGCACCTGGCGCTGGCCCGCACCACCCCCTCCACCGCCCGCTACACGGCGTTCCCCTGGCACTGGTTCCGGGAGGAGCTGCGGCTCAGACCGGCCGGGGCCACCACCCTCCTGCTCGACCTGCACGCCGACGCCGAGACCTGGGAACTGCTGCGCGGCACCCCGCTGGACGCCGGGCGCGGCAACGCCGTCCACGGCCGCATCGCGCCTCCGCCGTCCCGCCGCACCATCGCGGTACCCGCGTACATGAAGGCCGTCGCGACCATCCTGCGCAGCGGGTTCCGGCCGCCCGCCGACCAGTTGCACCAGCAGGCGCTGGCCCGGATCGCGCCCGAGAGCGCGGGCAGGGACCTCGTGCTGAGCACGCCGGCGCCGTCGGCCGGGGACCCGCACGCCGCCCTCGCCGCCGCCGTCCAGTCCGGCCGGCACGCCGACGCCGAGGCGCTCGCCGCCCGGCACGAGCAGGCCGCCGTCGCCGCGCACGGGCCCGCCTCCGAGGAGGCCCTGCACTGGGCCGAGGTACGGGCCGACCTGGCGATGTTCGCCGGGGACGCGGCGCGCAGCTGCCACACCTGGCTGACGGTGGCCACCGCCCGCCTGGGCGCCGGGCAGGCACCGGACTCCCCCGCCGTCGAGGCCGCGGTGGACCGCGCCCACCACCAGTGGAGCCAGGTCCGCGACCCCTCCCGGGCCCGCGAACTGGGCGCCGCGCTGGCCGCGTTGCGGGGGCATGTGCCGGGGCGGCGCGAAGGGGCGCTCGACCATGTGCAGCGCCAGCTGCGGCAGTTGCAGACGCAGGGCTGAGCACGCGTGCGCCGTGTGGGCACGGCGTGAAGGGGGCGTGTATTCGCCGGTGCCGGTCACGTCACGGGTCTGCCGCCGGGACCTGACCGGGTGTCATGATGTCATTCACGACAGAGGGGGACCAAGTGGCTGTCTTAGGCGTGCGCGTGCGGCTGGGCGCCGGCGCGACGGTGGACGATGTCAGAGCGCTCAAGACGTGGCTGGAGCGGGAACAGCCGCTCGCCGAACTGCGCGCGCAGAACGAGCTCAGCATCGAGGCGCGGACCAGCACGGACGGCACCAAGGGGCGGCTGGGGCCCGACCTGGAGCTGGTGCTGAAGGTGCTCGGTGACGTCGTCACCGTCGTGGCACTGACCGAGTACACCGCACGCGCGGTGAAGACCTGGTCGAACAACCGCCGCAGGCTGGAGCGCGGCGATCCCGATCCACAGATCGGCCCGCTGGACTCCGACGAGGAGTAGGCCGGTGAGCCGCTTCGACCCGCGCGGCCGTGTGAACCGCGCGCTGGTGGTCGGTGTGTCCGAGTACGACCACACGGCGCCGGATCCCCAGGGTGTGACGGGCCAGCTGCCCGCCGTGCGGCACAACCGGACCGGGCTCGAGGACGCGCTGCACCGGGGTGCCGTGTTCGGGGCGGGCGAGGTGCGGGTCCTGGCCTCGCCGACCCCGGACGACTTCACCGGGGCGCTGCGCCGCGCCTGCCGTGAGGCCAGGGGACT
The DNA here is from genome assembly GCF_040611555.1 of Streptomyces sp. NPDC006624. Lineage (NCBI taxonomy): Bacteria > Bacillati > Actinomycetota > Actinomycetes > Kitasatosporales > Streptomycetaceae > Streptomyces > Streptomyces sp. NPDC006624. The sequence continues at coordinate 14,306 of NZ_JBEXOM010000026.1, forward strand.
GCTGCTGCTGTACTTCGCGGGGCACGCCGTCACCTCGACCTCCGGCAACGAGCTGCACCTGCAGATGCGCACCGCGCGGGTCCTCACCGGCCACGGCCTGCCCGGCTCGGTGAGCTTCAGCCAGGTGCTGGGCGAACTCGCCGAGAGCCGCGCCGAGCAGGTGGTGGTGATGCTCGACTGCTGCTACGCGGGCAACGCCGCCGGGATCTGGCACCGCTTCGACGACCCGAAGCGCAAGAAGCACAAGATCCTGCTGCTGATGAGCGTGCAGCCCAACCGCTGCATCCTCGGCGGTGACGCCGACGCCCCGACGCCGTTCACCCGCGAGGTCGCCCACGTCCTCGGCGCGGGCGGCGAGGTGTGGCTGTCCGGGCTGTACGGCGCGGTGAAGAAGCGGATGGCCGAGGCGAAGTACAAGGCGGAGGACAACGACCCGCAACGGCCGCAGGCGCTGGCCCCGCCCTGGGACTCGGACGACGTCCTGCTGGCGGCGGGGCCGGTGGACCCGCCCGTGCCGGTGGACGGCCCGGGTCCGTCCCGCTGGTCCGCCCGGCTCCGGCGTGCGCTCGGCGCCGCCCGCAAGGCCCTCGGACGGCTCGGCCGTACCGGCCCGGCGGCCGTGCTGGTGCTTCTCGCCACCGGCGCCGCCGGCTACGGGCTGATGGTCCTGATCGACGACCCCGCCCCCTGCCGGCCGCCCCTGGAACTGCGGGTCCTCACCGACCCCGACCTGGAGCCGGCGATGCGGGCGGCCGCGGACGCCTACCTCGGCTCGGACGCCAACACCACCGGCGACGGCTGCCGGCACGGCGGCGTCACCGTCTACAGCGCCGGCGCCTCCGGCGTGGTGACGGCGCTGGGCAAGCGGACCGACGCCTGGCAGCAGCCGCGCGAGGACGACAACCCGCAGCGGGACGTCGGCCCGCAGCCGGACGTGTGGATCCCCGGCAGCCGCGCCGACGTCCGGCGGGTCACCGCGGCCGAGGAGGACCGGGCCTTCGCCCGGCTGGAGCCGGACACCGGGCCGTTCGCGTACTCGCCGGTCGTGCTGGCCGTCCCGGAGGGCCTGGACGGCGTCGTCGAACGCACCGGGCGGACCCTGTCGCAGCTGGTCACCGGCCTGGTGAAGGCACCCGGTGAGGCGGAGGTGCGCCGTCCCGACCCGGAGTCCGCCGACGCGGCGCTGCTCGCGACGGTGGGCCTGTACGGCGACGGCGCCGACGCGGCCGCCGCGGAGCGGCTCATCGCGCGCCCCGGCCGGCCCGAGCCCTCCGCCGTCGGGCTGCTGTGCTCCCTGCCCGACACCGACGCCGTGGACGACCGCAGCGCCGCCCTGGTGCCGGAGTTCCTGCTGCGCAGCGGCGTCGGCTGCCACCCGGCCACGCGCGCCCCGCGCACCGCGGTCTACCCCGAGGACGTCCCCGGTCTGGAGCCGACGTTCGTGCGGGTGCGCTGGGAGGACGGCGACCGGGACGCCGGCGCCCGGGACGAGGAGGTGGAGCGCTTCCGCTCGTGGCTGACCGGCGACGAGGGCCGCGGTGTGCTCGGCGAGCAGGGCTTCAGGTCCGCGGGCGGCGAGCGGCGCCTGCTCGACGCGGAGGCGGCCCCCCGGGGGCTGCTCGACGACGTCCCGCCGGCGGACGCCGCCGACCCGTCGGAGATGGAAACGGCGCTGGAGCGCTACGGCAACGCGCACGGGCCCGGCCGGGTCCTGTTCCTCCTCGACAGCTCCGGCTCGATGGCCGGGCTGTGGGACGGGCCCAGCGGCGGCCCCGGCATCCTCAAGCAGACCCTGCCCGGGCTCGGCGGGGAGGACGAGTACGGGGTGTGGGCGGTGCACGGTCTCGGCGGCCGCACCCACACCGGCCTGCTGGACTTCGGCACGCACGCCCGCCGCGAGGCCGAACGCGCCCTGGACGCCGCCCGGGTGCGGGACGCGGAGGCCGATCCGTCCGCCGCCCTGCTGGACGCCCTGGACTTCATGCGGGAGCGCGCCGCCGACGACGAGCGGCCGCAGCTGATCGTGTACCTCACCGACGGCGAGGACGACAACCGCCTCGCCGGCGCCGCCCGCGACGAGGTGGTCGAGCGGGCCAGGACCTCGGGCGTGCCCGTGGCGATGGTGACGCTGAACAGCGGCGCCTGCGACCGGGACCGCCCCGGCACTCTCGTCGCGGAGGCGGGGCGCGGCCGCTGCCTGGACGCCGGGGACGACCTCGTGCCCGCCCTGCGCGACGAGGTCGCCCGCACCGGAACGGGGGAGGACCGATGACCCGACGCCCGGCGGCCGCCGCGCTGGCGCTGCTGGCGCTGCTGACGTCCACGGCCTGCACCGGCGGTGAGGTGCGGCAGCAGCCGGCCGGCGCCGACGCCTCCTCGCGGATCGTGGTGGCCAGCGGCCAGGACGTCACCGGCAAGAACGGCATCCGGCAGCAGCTCATCGACGCCTGGAACGCCAAGGAGGGCGAACACGGCTACCGCGCCCGCCTGGTGGAGCTGCCCGGCTCCGCCGACCAGCAGCGCAGCCAGCTGCTCGGCGCCCTCCAGTCCGGCAGCGCCCGGTACGACGTGGTGAACCTGGACGTGACGTGGATCCCGGAGTTCGCCGCGTCGGGCCTGATCAGCCCCCTGGGCGACGCGGCGGTCGAGGACCCCGGGGACATCGTCCCGTCCGTGGACAGCACCTCGAAGTGGCGGGGCAAGCGGTACGCGGTCCCCTTCAACAGCGACACCGGCCTGCTGTACTACCGCAAGGACCACCTGGTGAAGGCGGGCGCCTCCCGGACCGACCTCGGCACGGACGTCACCTGGGACGGGCTGCGGGAGCTGCTCGGCGCCCTCGACCGGGCCGGGATCCCCGACCGCGAGGCGCTCTGGACCACCCAGCTCGCCGCCTACGAGGGCCGGACCGTCAACGCCGTCGAGGCCTTCGCCTCGGCCGTGCCGGGCTTCCGGCTGACCGACGGCGACGGCGCGTACGTCGCGACCCGGGAGGAGCTGACGGCGGGCGTGAGCGAACTGCGCGAGCGCACCGCGTCGCCGTACCTGCTGGAGGGGGCCGCCGAGTCCCGCGAGGCCGAGTCGCTCAGCGCCTTCGCGGAGGGCCGCACCACCTTCCTGCGGCACTGGCCGTACGTCTACCCGACCCTGCACGAGACCTTCGGGGACGACCTGGGGGTGGCCCGGCTGCCCGGCAAGGCGGTGCTGGGCGGGCAGAACCTGGCCGTCACCTCGTCCACGTCCGGGCAGCGGGCCGCGAAGGCGGCCGAGCTGATCGCGTTCCTGACCGGCCGGGACAGCGAACGCTGCCTGCTGCGCGCCGGTTTCGCCGCCACCCGCGTCTCCGCCTACCAGGAGGAAGGCACCGCCCCCAGGTGCGAGAACGCACCCGCGTACGCAGAGGGCCCTTCGGCGTCGCCCGGCGGTGAGAGCACCGCCCGCATGGCCCCCGACCGCCTGGCCGACGGCACCAGCTACTCCCGCGGCATCCTGCTGCCGGCCCTGCGCGCGGCCGTGCACCGTCCCCGCACCCCGCTGTACGGCGCGGTGACCCACACCCTCACCAGCGAACTCGACGCCCTGTACGGACCGCCCCGGGGAGCGGGCGGGAGCAGGCCGGGCGACGGGGAAGTGGCGCGGCGCCTCGACGAGGCGCTGCGCAGACTGCTGCCCGACTGAGCGGAGCGAGCCGGGGCGCGGTCAGCGCGTCCCGGCGACGGTGTGCGGGGGCTGCTGCGCGCTCTCCGCCCGCGCCGGTCCCGCGTTCGCCGCCAGCAGCAGGGTCGCCACGGCGACGAGGGCGGCGGTGAGACCTCGGGCGTACCGCTCGGCGGTGCGTGTGCGTTCCAGCACGGCGACCTCGCAACAGGGGCGGTGACGGTGACGGCGGCGTGTTAAGCGACCACGGCACATCTGCTTAACACTCCGTTTAACCTAGGGGCTGATCCTGCCGAACGGCAAGAGGGCCAGGGGGAGTTGGCGTGGGGGAGCGTGATGATCCGGGGACCATCGGCCGCCGGGTGCAGCGGCTGCGGGCCGAACGCGGGCTGACCCAGCGGCAGCTGGCCGAACCCGTGTACACCCCGGCGTACATCTCCACCCTGGAGTCGGGCCGGGTGCGGCCCTCCGACGACGCCCTGCGGCATCTCGCGGAGCGGCTCGGCGTCGCCTTCGAGGAGCTGGCGACCGGGCACTCGGCGCGCCTGGTCACCGAGGTGCGGCTGCGGCTGACCGAGGCGCAGCGGACCCTCGCGGTCGGTGAGAGCGAGGCGGCCGCGGAGCAGTACGCCGGGCTGCTCGCCGAGGCCGAGGCGCACGGGCTGGCCGCGGAGCAGTCCGCGGCGCTGCTGGGGCTCGGCGAGTGCGCCCTGGAGACGGGCGAGCTGGTCACCGGCCGGCGGTACTTCGAGCGGGCCGAGGCCTGCCTCGGCGAGGCGCCCCTGACCGCCCGCGTCCCCGCGCTGCGCGGCCGCGCCGTCGCGCACTACCTCGCCGGTGAACTGCGCTACGCCGTCTACCTGCTGGAGTCCACCCTCGACGAACTGAACCGCGGCGGCCTGCACGACCCCGACGCCCTCCTGCTGCTCTACGCCAGCGCCATCGGCCCGTACATGGACATGGGCGCCCACGCCCGCGCCGCGCAGGCCGCCGAACTCGCCCTGGCGCTCGCCCCGCAGTCCGGCGACCCGGCCCTGGTCGCCCGGATGCACCGGTCCGTCGCCCGCACCCTGGTCGCCGAGGGCCGCCTCGCCGAGGCCGACGCCTCGCTGGCCAAGGCCGCCGAGCTGTACCGGGGCCTGCAGATCCGCACCGAACTGGCCAACTGCCACTGGATGCGCGGCTACGTCTACGCCCAGGACGGCCGTCTCGAGCAGGCCGAGGCCGAGCTGCGCCAGGCCCTGGGCATGCTGTCGGCCAAGCGCGCCGCCCTCTACACCAGCCAGGTCACCGTGGAACTGGCCGACGTGCTGCACCGGCGCGGCAGGTCCGGCGAGGCGGCGGCCCTGCTGCGCGACGTGCTCGGGCACCTGTCCTCCGAGCGCGGCGCCGTCCACTCCGCCGCCGCGCACCGGCTGCTCGGCATCATCGCCGAGGACGCCCGCCGCACCGAGGAGGCCGAGGAGCACTACGTCCGCGCCCTGAGCCTGCTGGAGCGGGCGGGCGCGGCCGGCGACCTGGCCGACCTGTGCCGCCTGCTGGGCGACCTGCTGCGGCGGACCGGACGGGTGGAGGCCGCCCTGGACGCCTACCGCACGGGCCTCGGGCACCGTACGGCCCCCGGGACGACGACCCTGGGACCGGCGCCCGCACAGCCGCCCCTGTGAGGAAGCACGGCCCTCGCACAGCCGCACGGGTTAGCCTCCTGCCGGGATGTGAACGACCGGGGCGGGGCGCGTGGAGAACCAACGGACGGTGGCCGACGGCATACGGGTGGGCCTGCGGGCCCTCGTGTACGCCGTCCTGGGCGGCGCCGCGCTGATCGTCGTCGCGACGGTGGTGTCGGTGCTGGGACCGGCTGTCGCGCTCGACCTGTACACCCCGCCGGTCGCCGCCTGGTGGACGGTGTTCACCGCGATCGCCGTGCAGGGCGTGCCGTTCCTGCTGCTGGGCACGGTGGTGTCCGCGGCGATCGGGGCGTTCGTGCCGGAGCGGGTGTTCCGGCGGCTGCTGCCCCGGCGCACGGCGCTCGCCGTGCCGGTCGCGGGGGCGGCCGGCGTGGTGCTGCCGGGCTGCGAGTGCGCGTCCGTGCCGGTGGCCGGGAGCCTGATCCGGCGGGGCGTGGTCCCGGCCGCCGCGCTGGCGTTCCTGCTGTCGGCGCCCGCGATCAACCCCGTGGTGCTGGTGGCGACCTCGATCGCGTTCCCCGGGCAGCCGGAGATGGTCCTCGGCCGGCTGGCCGCCTCCCTCGGCACGGCCGTGGTGATGGGCTGGCTGTGGGCGCGGTTCGGGCGGGAGGAGTGGCTGCGGCTCCCCCGGCCCGCCGCGTCCGGCGCCCCGCGTGGTCCGCGTGCCTTCGTCGCCGGGCTGCAGCATGACTTCCTGCACGCCGGCGGGTTCCTGGTGGTCGGGGCCGCGGCCGCCGCCACGTTCGCCGTCGTCGTGCCGCGGTCCCTGCTGGAGGTGTTCACCGGGTCGGTCTGGCTGTCGGTGCTGCTGCTGGCGCTGCTGGCGGTCGTGCTGTGCGTGTGCAGCGAGGCCGACGCGTTCGTGGCGGCGTCGCTGAGCGGCTTCCCGCCGACCGCGCGGCTGGCCTTCATGGTGGTCGGGCCGATGGTCGACCTGAAGCTGATCGCCCTGCAGGCGGGCACCTTCGGGCGGTCCTTCGCGTGGCGGTTCTCGGCGGCGACCTGGGTGGTCGCGGTGGGCAGCAGCGTGCTGGTCGGGTGGTGGCTGCTGTGAGGCGCTACGGACCGGCGGTGCTGCTCGCCCTGGTGGGGGCGGCGGTGCTGAGGGTGTCGCTGTTCAGCGAGCTGTACCTGCGGTACGTGCAGCAGGGCCTGCGGCCGTACCTGGTGGTGTCGGGCGCCGGGCTGCTGGCCCTGGCGGCGGCCGCGGGGGTGCTGGCCCGCGGGGCGGACGGCCGTCGGCCGCAGGACCGGTCCGACCCGTCCGACCGGTCCGACCCGTCCGACCGGTCCGACCCGTCCGACCTGTCCGACCCGTCCGACCGGTCCGACCCGTCCGACCGGTCCGAGCCGCCCGGCGACGGTGGGCCCGGTGGGCCCGGTGGGCCCGGTGAGCCCGGTGAGCCCGGTGCACCCGACGGGCACGGCGGGCACGGCGGGCACGGTCACGGCCCCGGCGGACCCCGTGTCGCCTGGCTGCTCGCGCTTCCCGCCCTGGCTCTGCTGCTCTTCCCGCCGCCCGCGCTCGGCTCCTACAGTGCCGAGCGCGAGGCGGCCCGGCGGGCGGCGCAGGGCGTCGGCAGCTTCCCGGCCCTGCCTGCCGGGGACCCCGTCGACCTCACCCTCGGGGAGTTCGGCTCCCGGGCCGTCTACGACAGCAGCCGCTCCCTGCGGGGCCGTACCGTCCGGCTCACCGGCTTCGTCACCCGGGACGGCGACGGCGCCTGGTACGTCACCCGCCTCCTGGTCTCCTGCTGCGCCGCCGACGCCACGACCGCCAAGGCCGAGGTGCGCGGCGCCGACGCCCCGGCCGTCGACACGTGGGTGACGGTCACCGGCACCTGGCGCCCCACGGGCGAGCCGGGCTCGGACGCCGCCTGGCCGCCGGTCCTCGACGCGTCCTCCGTGCGGCGCGTGGCGCAGCCGGACAGCCCGTACGAGACGCGCTGACACCGGCCCCGGCGACGGCCCCGGCGACGGTCCCGGCGGCGACGCCCGTGCGGGGGTTTTGCCGCACCGGCACCGGGTAGTCGGGCCACGTTCCGGGTGAGCCCGTGGCGCGATGCGAGCGCCGGGCGTTGTTCCCACGTGTGCTGCCGGCAGGTGTCCGGCGTGATGCCGGGCGGGTGGTGGCCCGGTCCGGGGTTCCGTCGACGCTGCGGGCCGCTGTGTTCGAAGGAGGCGGTTGCCGTGCGGCCCAGGGACGATCCCGGCGGGGCTTTCGGTGACGACCCCGGCCCCGGCCGCGCCGGGGGCGGTGAGCCGGAGCGGTCCCGCGCCCGGGCCGCCGATGTGATCGCCGAGGGCGTGCGCGGCGCCGAGCCCGACGAGGTGCCGGGACGCCTGTGCGAGGTGGCGGTCGCACTGCTGCCGGTGACCGGCGCGAGCGTGTCCCTGCGCAGCGAGGGCATGCCCGTGCAGCTCAGCGCGAGCAGCGCGGAGGCCGCGCGGCTGGCGCACCTCCAGGCGACGCTGGGCGACGGCCCCTGCCAGCAGGCGCTGGAGGCCGGGGCGCCCGTGCTCGCCAGCGACCTGACGGCGGGCCGGGACGCGGTGCGCTGGCCCGTCTTCGCTCAGCAGGCGACGGCGGCCGGGATCCGGGCGGTGTACGCGGTGCCGCTCGGCAACGACTCGGTGTGCGTCGGCACGCTCGACCTGTACCGCGACACCCCGGGCGGGCTCACCGAGGGCCAGCTGGACGTGGCCCGGCTGGTGGCCCGGGTCATGACGATGGCCCTGATGGCCCTGCCCCGCGGCGACGAACCGGGGACGCGGGACGGGGAGCCCTGGCTGAGCGGGCTCGCGGCGGACCACGACGAGATCTTCCAGGCCGTCGGCATGATCATGGCGCAGCTCGGCATCGGTTCCGAGGACGCGCTCGCACGGCTGCGGGGCGACGCCTTCGCGCGCGGCCGCACCGCCATGGACGTGGCACGCGACGTGATCGCGCACCGCAGACGCTTCGACCAGGACTGACCCGCCGGGCCGCGCGGGCGCTTCAGACCTGCTTCCTGCCCTGGTTCCTGATCTCCGCCAGGCGCTCGGCCCCCATGCCGACGGCCTGCTGCGTGACCTCGGCGTACGGCTCGTCCAGACCGGCGTGGGTGACGGTGATCGCCTCCTCCGCGACCCGCACCCCGGCGATGTCCATGGTCAGGTACGTCAGCTCCCCGTCCTCCGTCTCACCGGCCAGCGTGACCCGCAGCGCCTGCCGGGCGTCGCCGACGGGCGGCAGCGGCATCTCGCCCACCTCCACCTCCTGGATGCCGCCGCGTGGCGTCGCGGCGGTGAACCGGCCGCACCTTTCCGGCAGCGACTTCAGCCAGTCGAGCCTGCGGTCGACGTCCGCCGGGGGGTGGGCGGCGACCTGCTGGCGCAGCTGGGCGTCGGTCCCGACGGCGTCGAGCCCGATCGTGGCGTGCGGGCCCTCGGGTGCGCCGAAGAGCTCCTCCGTGTAGAGGACGTCGAGCAGCCGCTGGCACTCGGGGTCCTCGGTCGTCGCCTTGAGCAGGCCGTCCCGCCAGGTCCGCGCCCCCCGCGTCGGGCGCCACGGCTCTCCCAGGTCGGCCTCGGTGAGCAGCGCCGCCCGGGCCTGCGCCTCGGTGAGGGCGGACCCGGAACCGGAGGGCTGCTCGGCGGCGGGCGAGGCGGCTGAGGCGGTCGCGGAGGCGGAGGCGGAGAACCAGCGCGGCCGCGGCTCGTCGTCGAGGGAACAGCCGGCCGTGGCCAGCAGACCGGTCACCGACAGCACGGAGACGAGGAGGGCACGGGCGGCCGGGGGGTGGGTCATCGGGGTGCCTCCTGGTGGGCGGGCCGGTGGGAACGGCTGTCCAAGATCGGTTCGGTGCTCATACGGCACCACCGGGGCGGCCCCGCCACCAGCGAGAAGGGCCGTCCGGGTGAGCGGGGACGGCGCGCGGGAGCGTCGTCCCCGGGAGCGGGGCCGGCCTGCCGTAGGACGCGCGCGAGCGGAACGGGCGACCTCCACGGCTTCCGTGCCGGTGTGGGGCGGGCGGCCTTCACGGCTTCCGTGCCGGTGCGGGACGGGCGGCCTCCACGGCTTCCGTGCCGGTGCGGGACGGGCGGCCTCCACGGCTCCCGTGCCCGTGCGGGGCGGGCGGCCTTCGCCGGCTTCCGCGCCCGTCCCGCCCGAGCGGGACGGGCTGCCCCCGCCGGCTTCCGCGCCCGTGCGGCCCCGCCCGGAAATGCGGTCGTCCCGACCGCGCCGCGCTGCTACGGTCACGCCCATGCAGCGCGTGCGGTCCCACCCGACCTTCCCGTCCTCCACGACGACGCCGGAGAGTGTCCCGGCGCGCTGACAGCTGATCCGAGTGTCCGAAGCCCCGGGGCGAGTGCCCCGGGGCTTCGTCGCGCGGTGCTCGCTCCCGAATCCGGAGGAGCCCGCCATGCACGACCACCGCCGACTCGGCCGTGAACTGGAGTTGTTCGACACCGACCCGCTGATGGGCGCCGGGCTGCCGTACTGGCTGCCCGACGGCGCGACCGTGCGGCACACCCTGGAGGAGTACGTCCGGGAGGCGGAACGCCGCGCCGGCTATCGGCACGTGTACTCGCCGGTCCTCGGCAAACGCGAGCTGTACGAGATCTCCGGCCACCGGGACCACTACGGCGAGGACATGTTCCCGCCGATGGCCCTCGGCGCCGAACAGGTCCTGCTGCGCCCCAGCCTCTGCCCCCACCACGCCCTGATCTACCGCTCCCGCTCCCGCAGCCACCGCGAACTGCCCCTGCGCCTGGCCGAGGTGGGCGGCATGTACCGCTCGGAGCCGTCGGGCGTGCTCGGCGGGCTGACCCGGGTGCGGTCCATCACCCTCAACGACGCGCACGTCTTCTGCACCCCGGAGCAGGCGGTGGGGGAGGCGCGGGCCGCGCTGGAGCTGATCCGCCGGGCCTACCAGGACCTGGGCATCAGGGCCTCCCGCCACCGTCTGTCGCTGCCCGGCGCGGGCGGCAAGTACGTGGCCGACCCGGAGCTGTGGCGGCGGGCCACCGCGCTGCTGCGGGAGGTCCTGGACGGCTCCGGCCTGCCGTACGAGGCGGCCGAGGGCGAGGCGGCGTTCTACGGCCCGAAGATCGACGTGCAGATCACCGACCCGGCCGGCCGGGAGGCCACCCTGTCCACCGTCCAGATCGACTTCCACCAGCCCGAGCGCTTCGACCTGCACTACATCGGCCCCGACGGGGCGAGGCACCGCCCGGTCATGGTGCACCGCAGCGTCATCGGCAGCCTGGAGCGCGCGGTCGCGCACCTCGTCGAGACCCACGGCGGCGCCTTCCCGGCCTGGCTGGCGCCGGTGCAGCTCGCCGTCCTGCCGGTGGCGCGGGAGCAGGCCGGAGCCGCCCACGCCCTGGCCGCCCGGGCGGTCGAGCGGGGTCTGCGCGCCGAGGTCGTCGAACCCGGCCGGGGCACCCTCGCCGCCCGCGTCCGCGAGGCCCGGCTGGTGCCCTACCAGGCCGTGATCGGGGCGCGGGAGGCCGCCGCCGGGCTGGTCGCGCCGCGCCTGCGCGACGGGCACCGGCCCGGGCCCCTGCCCGCCGAGGAACTGCTGCGCCGCATCGGCGACCGGGTGGCCGCCCGCGGGACCGCCCTGTGGGAGGGGCGGCCGTAGGGCGGGGTCAGAACGCCCAGCGCGTGTGGCTGTAGACCCCGTCCTTGCGGCCGAAGCCGTACGCGGTGTCCGGCGCCACGGCGAACACCACCGCGTCCCCCCTGCGGAACGCGTCGCCGATGCCGAAGAAGGTGCCCTCGGGGGAGGTGACGTGCGGCCCGTACTTGGTCTCGTACGCCGTGATCACCTCCTCCAGCAGCGCCCGGTCGGTGACCGGTTCCGCCCTGCCCTCGACCACCAGGTCGAGACCCTCGGTCAGGGAGTTCGACCCGGTGGTCAGCGCGCAGTGCGCGTCGTGGGCGAGGTTCCTGGCCTTCTGCTCCTGGCGGCCGGTGGAGAAGTACAGCACCCCGTCGTGCCAGGCGGCGACGCAGGGCGTGACGTGCAGCCGGCCGTCGGGCCGCACCGTGGAGACCCAGAAGATCTCGGCGACGGCCAGCCGCCGCTGCGCCTCGGCCCACTCGGTGGCGGTGACGTCCGAGGCGCCGGGGCGGGGGTTCAGGGCGGAGCTGTAGCGGGCGTCGAGCTCGGTGACGGGACGTTTCACTGATCCGTGGGCCGGCATGACGGCACTCCTTTCCGCGGGCGGCATCCCCTTCCAGGAGACACCGCCGCGGCCACCCCGGCCACACCCGTCGCCACCGGGCCCGCCGGCCGGGGTGGCGGCGGGCGGGCGAGGTCGTAGGGTCGCGGTACGGAGACCGGGCGGGACCAGGGGAAGGAGCCCTCGCCGTGACGGACGGGCAGCGCGTTCCGGTGATCATCGACTGCGACACGGGGGTCGACGACGCCCTCGCCCTGCTGTTCGCCGTACGCCACCCGGCGCTCGACGTCCGCGCGATCACCTGCGTGGCCGGGAACACCGACGTCGACGGCGTCGTCCGCAACACCCTGACCGTGCTGGAGCAGGCGGGCGCCGCCCGCATCCCGGTCGCCCGGGGCGCCGAACGGCCGCTGATCGAGGCACCCCGGTCGGCGCGGCACGTGCACGGACACGACGGCATGGGCGACCTGGGCCTGCCCGAGCCGTCCCGGCGCCCGGCCGACGTCGACGCCGTCACGCTGCTCAGGCGCGAGATCCTCGCCTCGCCGCGCCCGGTGACGCTCGTGCCGACGGCGCCCCTCACCAACATCGCGCTGCTGCTGCGCACCCACCCGGAGGTGGTCGGCAACATCGAGCGGATCGTCTTCATGGGCGGCGCGGCGGGGGCGGGCAACGCCACACCCGTCGCGGAGTTCAACGTCTGGCACGACCCGGAGGCGGCGGCGATCCTGCTCACGGCGGGCGTGCCGATCACGATGTACGGGCTGGACGTGTTCACCCGGGTCGTCGTCCCGGCGGCGGACGTGCGCAGACTGCGGGCGAGCGGCGAGCCGGGGGCGCGGCTGGCCGGGGAGTTGCTCGCCCACCGCCCGGCGCATCCGGACAGCCGTCCCGACGACCCCGCCGAGACGGCCGGCGGGCTCGGGGACGCGGGCGCGGTGTGCGCGGTCGCCGACCCGGAGGGCCTGACCACCCACCGCCTCCCCGTGGACGTCTCCCTCGCGCCCGGGCCCACGCGCGGCATGACGATCGTCGACCGGCGGCCCCGCCCCGGCGAGTTGGAACTCCACCACGGCACACGCGAACAGGCGCTGGTGGACGTCGGGCTGGACGTGGACGTGGAGCGGTACGTGGACCTGTACCTGACGACGGTGGAGAAGACGCCCGGCTGAGCCGTCGCCGTGCGCACGGCACCGCGGTGGTTCCTTTTCCCGGCATTCGGGACAGATTCAGAGGTGTCGCCCGTATGCCTCGCGAAGGAGACCGCGTGACCGAACGCCCCGTGCTCGACCTGTCGTCCCGTGACCCCGACTGGTGGCGGCAGGCCGTCGTCTACCAGGTCTACCCCCGCAGCTTCGCCGACGCCGACGGTGACGGACTCGGCGACCTGCGCGGCATCACCCGCCGCCTCACCCACCTCGCCGCGCTGGGCGTGGACGCCCTGTGGCTGAGCCCGTTCTACCCGTCCGAACTCGCCGACGGCGGCTACGACGTCGCCGACCCGCGGGACGTCGACCCGCGCCTGGGGACCCTGGAGGACTTCGACGCCCTGGTCGCCGAGGCCCACCGGCTCGGACTGAAGGTCATCGTCGACATCGTGCCCAACCACTCCTCGCACCGGCACGTCTGGTTCCAGGAGGCCCTGCGCTCCGGCCCCGGCTCGGCCGCCCGCGACCGGTACGTCTTCCGTGACGGGCGCGGCGAGCACGGCGAACTCCCGCCCACCGACTGGCAGTCCGTCTTCGGCGGCAGCGCCTGGAAGCGGGTGCCCGACGGGCAGTGGTACCTGCACCTGTTCGCCCCCGAGCAGCCCGACTTCAACTGGGAGAACCAGGAGGTCCGCGCCGACCACCGCACCACCCTGCGCTTCTGGTCCGACCGCGGCGTCGACGGCTTCCGCGTCGACGTCGCCCACGCCCTCGTCAAGGACTTGAGCGAACCGCTGCGCGACCTGGGCCGGCCCGAGCTGAGCCGCGAGGAGGCCCTCACCGCGCTGCCGCCGGGCACGCACCCCTTCTACGACCGTGACGACGTGCACGAGATCTACCGCGACTGGCGCAAGATCCTCGACGCGTACCGCCCGCCCCGCATGGCCGTCGCGGAGGCGTGGGTGCCCGGCGCCCGGCGCGCGCTGTACGCCCGCCCCGACGAACTGGGCCAGGCGTTCAACTTCGAGTATCTGCAGGCGCGTTGGGACGCCGAGGAGCTGCGGCAGGTGATCACCGGCTCGCTCGCCACCGCCCGGGCCGCCGGGGCGTCGGCCACCTGGGTGCTCTCCAACCACGACGTGATCCGCCACGCCTCGCGCCTGATGCTCCCGCCGGACACCGACCTCAACGCCTGGCTGCTCGCCGGCGGTCGCGCCCCCGCGGTCGACGAGGCGGCCGGGCAGCGCCGGGCGAGGGCCGCCACGCTGCTGATGCTGGCGCTGCCCGGCTCGGCGTACGTCTACCAGGGCGAGGAGCTCGGACTGCCGGAGGTCGCCGACCTGCCGACGGAGGTGCTCCAGGACCCCATCTGGGAGCAGACCGGCCGCGTCCGCAAGGGCCGGGACGGCTGCCGGGTGCCGCTGCCGTGGACCACGACCGGGCCGTCGTACGGCTTCGGGCCGGGCGGGGCGTGGCTGCCGCAGCCGCCCGGCTTCGCCGCGTACGCCGTCGAGGCGCAGGACGGGGTGGAGGGCTCCACCCTGGAGCTGTACCGCAGGGCCCTGCGGCTGCGCCGGAAGCTGCTGGAGGGGGAGGAACTGAGCTGGGCCGCCGATGTGCCCGAGGGAGTGCTGCAGTTCGACCGCGGCGAGGGGTGGCGGTGTGTCACGAACCTGTCCGGGGCGGTGGTTCCGCTGCCGGCGGGTGAGGTGCTGCTGAGCAGCGCGCCGTTGGAGGACGGGGGGTGGGTGGGGCCGGACACGACGGTGTGGCTGGGACGCTGACGGCTCCGCCGGAGGGCGGGGGTGCGGGGGTGTGGGGCGCGGGGGGTTGTCGGTCGGGTGCGGCTTGGTTGTGGCCGGTCGCGCAGTTCCCCGCGCCCCTACGGGGGTTGGTCGCGCCGTGCCCCGCGCCCCTGTCGGGGGCGGGGAGAGCCACTCTTGTGGGTCAGTGGGCGTGCCGGCTGGGGGAACGGTCGGGAGAATCGTCGGCGGAGTGTCTTTGACAAGCCCGTACCCGGACAGGGGGCTCCGCCCGCGATGAACAGGTCGAGGAAGACATCAGCCGTGGTGGGGGCCGTCGTCGTGGGAGCGCTCGCGGTCTGCGGCCCGCCGGCGGCGGCCCGGGACGGCGAGACGCTGTGGGGGGCGGCCGTCATCGCGCCCGGACGGGAGGGCATCGTCGAGGTCGCGGGCGTCCAGGGTGCCGGGCCCGGGGACGCGCTGACGCTGACCGCGCCCCGCGGGACGCGGGTGACCGGCGCGCCGCTGGACGCGCCCGGCTACCGCGGGTGGATCGCCGCCGACGGGCGCACGGGGACCTACACGGTCACGGCCCACGGGGGAGGGCAGCCCCGCGAGGGGCGTACGTTCCCCTTCGTGCTCGCGGTCCCCGCGGACGCCGTACCCGGCACCCGGCTGCGCGACTGCGGTCTGCGGATCACCGACGCGCGGGGCGTGCGGCAGGCCACGGGCCGCTGCACGGTGACCGTGGGGCTCCCCGGGCCGACGCTGACCCGGCCGCTGTCGGGTGTCCCGCTGGACGCCCGGCCGGAGACCTCCGGCACGGCGCATCCGGGCGCCCAGGTCACCGTCCGTGACAAGGACGAGCGGGAGGTCTGCGCGACCACGGCGGCACCCGACGGCACCTGGACGTGCACGCCGGGCCCGGCGCTGCCGGCCGGTGCCAACCGTCTCCAGGCGGTCGCCACCCTGAACGGGGTGAGCGCGGCGAGCGAGCAGATCGACATCGCGGTGGCGGAGGCCGGCGCGGATCAGTAGCGGACCGCCCGGGCCACCTCGGTGCGGATGTCGCCGGACAGGTCGTGGGTGCTGCGGGCGGTGGCCGTGGCGGACTGGCCGGGCTGCACGTGGTCCACGGTGACGATGACCGTGTCGACGAGCTGGTCGCCGGCGTCCCTGAAGTCGACCTGGACGGCGAAGGAGCGGACCGAGTCGTCGGTGTTGCGGACGGTGACCTCGGTCCGGACCCGGCCGTCGGAGCCGGTGGCGGGCGCGCCCGTCTCGACGTCGCCCGCGACGTCGACGCCGTCCTGGATGTCGTCGAGCCGGCTCTCGGCCTCCGCCGCCGCGGACTCCACCGCCTCGGTGGCCTGCGAGGCGATCGACCCGACCGCCGACTCCGCCTTGCGGGCGGTCTCCGCGGGGGAGTCGCCGTCGCCGCAGCCCGCGAGCACGGCGGTCAGGGACAGCGCCAGGGCCGCCCCTCCGGTGGCCCAGCGCGTCCGGTGGCGGGCAGCCATGTCGCCTCCCTGGAGCTGAGCGCCGCGGCGTCAGGTGCGTCCGAGGCCGCCGCCGCCGAAGGATCCGCTGGATCCGGGCGACCAGCGGCGCCGGCTCTGGTCCTTGCCTGTCCTGGTGCTCGCGTGGTGGAGCTCGTGGGGCAGCAGCCGGTCCCCGTCGAGGGTCACCACCGGCACGTCGTCGGGCTCCCGCATCTCCCGCGTCTCGCGGACCGGCCCGCCCTCCGGCACGTGGGGCTGTTCCTCCGGGCCGGGGTGGCGGATGTCCTTGTCCATGACCCGCATCCCGACACGCACGGCCCAGATCAGCGCACAGGCCACGACGAGTCCGCTGACGAAGGCGATCGCCACGGCGACCGCGTGGTCCGACGAGGCCGCGAGCACTGCGTACGTTGCCGTCTCCATGCTCCGATTATCGCCGAGGTTCTGGGATAAAGCGCCCGGAATGTCCGGTACGGCTCGGCTACCGGTAGTGCGCGAGGAGCACCAGTGCCAGAGCGGTCAGGGCCGGGAGGGTCTGGACGAACAGGATCCTCCGGCTCGCGGTGGCGGCGCCGTACACGCCCGCCACCGCCACGCACACCAGGAAGAACACCGAGACCTGGAACCCGACCGGTTCGGGCGCCACCGCGCCCCAGAGCAGCCCGGCGGCGAGGAAGCCGTTGTAGAGCCCCTGGTTGGCGGCCAGGGCCCTGGTGCTCTCGGCGAACTCCGGGGTCGTGCCGAAGGCGGAGCGGGCCCGGGGCGTGGTCCACAGGAACATCTCCAGCACCAGGATGTAGGCGTGGAGCGCGGCGAGGGCGAGGACCGCGACCGTGGCGAGGATCGTCATGCCCTCATCATCACAGCCCGCTCGTCCCTCTTCGCCCCGTCCCTCTTCGCCCTGCTCCTCTTCGCCCCGCTCCTCCTCGCCCCGCTCCTCCTCGTCCGGCCCTTCCTCGATCGGGCCCTCCCGGGAGGCGGCGCGGGGTGCCGGGTGGCAGATTGCGGCCAGAGGGAGGCCGGGACGGGCCGTCGCGTCCCCGCGTGTGCCGCTCGGGAGCCCGTCCCGGCCTTCCCGTCAGCCGGTCCCGCGCAGGTCCGAGGCCCGGCCCTCCTCGTCCCACCGCACCTCCAGGACGTGGTCGACGGCGTCCCGGTCGAGGGGGCCGAAGACGTGCGGGAACAGGGTGTCCCCGGAGACCCCGGGCGGCGGGGCGGGTGCCGCCGCCTCCCACTCCACCCGGGCCGTCAGACGCGTCTCGTCCAGGGCGAGCACCAGCAGCGGCCCGGCCGCGTCCCGGTAGAAGGCGTTGACCACGGCCAGCGTGGTCGCCTCGTCCGGGGAGCAGTGCACGAAGCCCTCCTCGGCGAGGGAGGCGGGGGCGTACGCCCGGCCGGACTCCGCGGTCCAGGCGGTGCGCGGTACGACGTGATAGATCATGGCGTCGTTTATAGCCCCGTCCACGGCCCCGTCAGCGTCCGCCCGTCAGAGTCCGAGGGCGGCCACGGTCCGCCTGGTCGCCTCGGCGATCAGGGCGTCCGAGGGCTCGGCGTCGCGGCCCCGGCGGTCGGTCATGACCGCCAGGACGAGCGGTTCGCCGCCGGGCGGGTGGAGGACGGCGATGTCGTTGGCGCGGCCGTAGTCGCCCGTTCCGGTCTTGTCGGCCACGCGCCAGCCCTCGGGCAGCCCGGCCCGGATGCGGCGGGCGCCGACCGCGGTGGCGTTGCGCGAGAGCCAGTCCAGGAGCAGGGCCCGTGCGCGGGCGGACAGGGCGGTGCCGAGGAGCAGCGTGCGGAAGTCGGTGGCGACCGCCCGGGGGGAGGTGGTGTCGGCGGGGTCGTCCGGCGGTACGTCGTGCAGTTCGGGCTCGTAGTGGTCCATGCGGCTGACGGAGTCGCCGAGTCCGCGCAGGTAGGCGGTGAGCGCGGCGGGGCCGCCGAGGTCGCGCATGAGGAGGTTGCCGGCCGTGCCGTCGCTGAACCGGACGGCGGCGTCGCAGAGTTGGCGCAGGGTCATGCCGGTGTCGACGTGCTTGCCGGTGACGGGAGCCGTGGACTTCAGGTCGGCCCGGGTGTAGGTGACGCGGCGGTCCAGGCCGTCGGGGGAGACGCGGTGCAGGACCGCCGCCGCGGCCAGGGCCTTGAAGACCGAGCAGAACGCGAACCGTTCGTCGGCGCGGTGCAGCACCGTGGCGCCGGTGCCGGTCGCGAGGGCGTAGACGCCGATGCGGGCGCGGTACTCGCGTTCCAGGTCCGCCAGCCGGGGGCGGTGGGCCGGGGGGCGGCCGCGCGGCGGGGAGGCGGACGGGCCGGCCGAGGGGGACCGGGAGGCGCTGCCGGCGGGACGGTCGTCCGTGGCGCAGCCGGCCAGCGGGGCCAGGGGGGTGAGGGCCGCGGCGGCCAGGACGGCGCGGCGCGGCGGGGCGTGACGGTCGGTGGGCACGCGGAGTGCTCCTCTCACCAGCGGTTCTTCTCGGTTCACGGGCTCTGCTTCTGCGGGGGCCGGCTGCTGCGGGGCTCTGCTTCTGCGGGGGCGGGCTGCTGCGGGGCCGGCTTCCGCGGCGGTCGGCTCAGCCGGGTGCCGCCGGTCCGGCCGGGGCTCAGCCGGAGTCGCCCGGCACGGCGGTCAGCAGTCCGCGGACGACCGGCCCGGCCGAACCGCCACCCGTCACCCCCTCCTCGACGACACAGGCGATGGCGACGTTGCCGCGGTGGGCGACGAGCCAGCCGTTGTTGTCCTGGTCCTCGGAGACCTCGGCGGTGCCGGTCTTCGCGCCGATCTCGCCGGGCAGCCCGGAGAGGATCTTCGCGGTGCCGTCCGTCACGGTGGCACGCAGCATCTCGCGCAGCTGCGTGACCACGCCGCGCGGCAGCGGGGTCGTGTCGGTCGTGTCCTCGGTGCCGGCGGTCAGCGACGGCTGGTGGAAGGTGCCCGACACGGCCGTCGCGGTGACCGACGCCATGATCAGCGGGTTGGCCTGCACCCGGCCCTGCCCGATCATCGACGCGGCCTTCTCCGTCTCGTCCCGGGGCACCGGCACCGAGCCGTCGTACGTGGGAGCCCCCACGTGCCACTCCTGGCCGACGCCGAAGTACTCGCGGGCGACGGCGCCCAGCTCCCCCTCGTCGAGCCGGTCGCGCAGGCTGATGAACGCCGTGTTGCACGACTCGGTGAAGTCCTTGCGGAAGGTCGCGCCCGGGTGCTCCGACAGCTCCACGTTCTGGAACCGCTTCCCCACCGTCAGGTACCGGGGGCAGTCCACCACGTCGTCCGGCGCGACGGCGCCCTTGAGCAGCAGCGCGCTGCTGGTGACGATCTTCCAGGTGGAGCCCGGCGCGTAGGTGCCGGACAGCGCGCGGTTGAAGCCGGAGGACGGGGAGTTCGCCACGGCCAGCACCTCGCCGTCGTCGATGCGCAGCGCGACCAGCGCGGCGTTCTTGCCGTCGGCGTGGGTGGCGAGGGCCTTCTCGGCGGCGGACTGCCAGTCGGCGTCGAGGGTGGTGCGGACCGGGCCGTCGTCCGCCCGGACCGTCTTCGCGCCGAACCGGGCCTCCGTGCGCTCCACTGCGCCGGTGACCCGGTCGACCAGGTGGATCGCGCCCCGGGCGCCGGACGCCCCGCCGCCGCCGTCCCCGGCGAGGCGGGTCATCAGGGGGGCCAGGGAGGGGAACCGCGTGCCGGTCATCTTCTCGCCGTCGCGGTCGGTGACCTCGGGCGGTTCGGTCTCCTCCCGTTCGAGACGGAACTTCTCCGTGTCGCTCAGCCGGGGGTGGACGAGGGACAGCGTCCACTCCACCTTCCAGGAGCCGTCGTCCTGTTCGCGCAGCGGAAGCGTCGACGCGTAGGTCCAGGTGCCCAGACCGGTCACGGGCATCCGGGCGGTGAAGCGGACGGTGACCGTGCCGTCCTCGCCCTCGGCCGCGGTCTCGGCCGTCAGTTCCGGCTTGCCGATGTCGAGTCCGGCGGTGAAGCTCCGCAGGACCTTTTCGGCCGCGGCGGGACTGGTCGTACGGTCCGCCGCGCCGGGCATGCGGCCGGCCTCCCAGTCGGCGAGGAACGCGCGGGCCTGTCTGGTGGCGGCGGGGTCGGGCCCGGTGTCGCGCGCGAAGGGACCGAGACCGGCCGCGTACGCCCCGCCCGCGGCGACGGCCAGCGCGACCGCCCCCGCGACGACGGCCCGCAGGGCCCTGCGGCGCGGCCCGCGGCCGCCGGTGGAGGCGCCGGAGTACGCGGCGCCCGAGGAGTCGGCGAGGTTGTCCATGCGCCGAGGACAGCAGCGCCGGCGGCGGCCTGTCCAAGTCCTTTATCGATCTCGCATCGATCAATTCCCGATATGGTTCCTGCTCGTGGACCTGTTGCGGCACTTGGAGTGCTTCGTGGCTGTTGCAGAAGAGTCACACTTCGGCCGAGCCGCGGAGCGGCTGGGCATGGCCCAGCCGCCGCTCTCGCAGCGCATCCAGCGCCTGGAGAGGCATCTGGGTGTCCGGCTCTTCGCACGCACCAGCCGGCAGGTGACCATCACGGAGGCGGGTGCGCTGCTGCTGACCGAGGCGCGGGAGGTGCTCGCCCGGTCCGAGGCGCTGATGGCCACCGCGCGCCGGGTCCGGGACGGCGGGACCGGGCGGCTGCGGGCCGCCCTGCCCCCGGACGTCTCCGGCGAGACGGTCGCCGCGCTCCTCGCGGGCTTCTCCGGCACCGTCCCCGCCGGGGTGGACCTGGACCTGCACGAGCTGTCCACGGCGCAGCAACTGGAGCGGTTCGCCGCGCACGAGCTGGACGTCGGGCTCATCCACCACCCCTGCGACGTGTCGGGGCTGGAGCTCGGCCCGGTGCTCCGGCGCGAGCTGGGCGTGCTGCTGCCGGACGGCGCGGCGGCGGCCGGACTCGACGAGGTCCCGCTCGCCTCCCTCACCGGCTACGACCTGATCCTCTTCCCCCGCTCGGCCGCCCCCGCGGTCTACGACGACCTGCTGACGACCTGCGCCCGCAACGGCTACACCCCGCCCGCGGTCCGCCACGCCCAGGGGGCGAGCTTCGTCCGGGGACTGGTGCTGTCGGCGGAGGCGGTGGCGTTCGGGCCGCGGGACGCGCAGCCGCCCGGGCGTCCCCAGCCGGCTCCCGGGCCGGGCCCCGGCGGCGACGTCGTCTGGCGTCCCCTCACCGGTGCTCCGCTCGCGCTGCGGCACTCCGTCGCCTGGCCCGACGGGCGGGGGGACGCCGCCGTCGCCGCGTTCGCCGAGGCCGCCACGCACGCCCTGCGCACCGCCGGGGCCACGCCCGACCTGCCCTCCCGACCGCTCCATCTGCGCCCGGCCTCGGAGTACTGGCTGTGACCGACACCCTCGCCCGCATCCACGCGGCCTTCGCCGACGCCGGGGTCACCGGCCGGCTGCACGCCGTCGACATCGACTCCGGGGCGCAGCTCGACGCCGGTGCGGACCAGCCGGTGTGCACCGCCAGCGTCCACAAGCTGTGTGTGCTCGTCACCCTCCACGAGCAGGCCGCGCGGGGGGAGCTGGACCTCACCGAGCAGGTCGAGTGCCCGCCGCGGGGCCGCACCGCCGGACCGACGGGGCTCGCCGCGATGCTCGACGGGGCCCGGCTGTCCCTGCGGGACCTCGCCTATCTGATGATGTCCGTCAGCGACAACGCCGCCGCCGACCTGCTGCTGGCGCGGGTCGGTCTCGACGCCGTCAACCGCACCAGCACCCGCCTCGGGCTCACCCGCACCCACGCGGTGCACTCCTTCGGCGACCTCCTCGCCACCATCAAGGAGGACGCCGGGCCGGGCGGCGCCGGGGCGCTGGCCGACCCGCACACCGTCGCCCGGCTCCGCGCGCTCGACCCGGCCCGCACCAACCGCAGCACCCCGCGCGACATGACGCGCCTGCTCGCCGCCGTCTGGCGCGACGAGGCGTGCACACCGGAGCACGGCGCGGCCATCCGGCGCCTCCTCGGCCTGCAGGTGTGGCCACACCGGCTGGCCTCCGGCTTCCCCTTCGACGACGTGCACGTCGCGGGGAAGACGGGCAGCCTGCCGACCGTGCGCAACGAGGTCGGCGTCGTCGAGTACCCGGACGGGGGACGCTACGCCGTCGCCGTCTTCACCCGCACGGCCCGCACCTCCGCGCTGCTGCCCGCCGCCGACGCCGTCATCGGCACGACGGCCCGCCTGGCGGTGGACGCCCTGCGCGCCCCCTAGCGGACGCCCGGGCTCAGAGCTGGAACTCGGCGGGCGGCACCCCCAGCGCCGCGCACGCCTCGCGCAGCACCATCTGCTCGGCCTGCGAGAAGTCGCCGTCGGCACCCGCGATGACGATGCCGGTCTGGATGACGGCCCTGGCCTCGGTGGGCTTCTTGGCGGCCTTGGCGATCTCCTGCAGGGCCTCGGCCTTGCCGAGCTGGGCGTTGGCCATCAGCTGGTCCACGTGCTTGTTGAACCGCTGGCGCAGCTGCTCCGGCGGGAAGTTCTGCAGGACGTCGTTGCCGAGGATCATCGACTCGACGTGCTGCCGCTCGGCGGGGTCCACATGCCCGTCGGCCGCCGCGACCAGGGCGCACATCGCCATGCTCGCGTCCCGGTAGGCACCGCTCTTCAACTCGCTCTTCAGCGACCCGAGCTGCGTCTTCAGCAGGCCGACCAGCTGGGCCTTGCTCCCGCCGCCCGACCTCGCCCCACCGCTGTGGCCGCCGGTCGCGCCGCGACCCGCCTGATTCTGCTGCAGAGCCTTGGCCTGGTCCTTGAGCCGGTCCCACACTGCCATCGACGTCACCTCGAATTTCGTCAGCATTCCTGGCGCACCCGCTCCGGCGTGCTCACCCCTCCCAACGCCCGGGCCCCGGGCAAAGGTTCCGCAAAACCCCCGGTCCGGGTGGACGGGGGTCCGGGCGGGCCCGCCGGGTCAGCGGCCGTCCGCGGCGGCCGGCCCCTGATCCGTGCTCGGGCGGTCCTCCGCCGGGACCGGGCGGACCGGGGCCGAGGTGGGCGAGGAGGGCGAGGAGGGCGAGGAGGCGCGGGACCGGGTCGCCGTCGGGGTGGCCGCCTCCTCCGGTGTGGCGCTGTCGCGGGCGCTGTCACGGGCGCCGGCCGGGCGGGAGGTCGCGGCAGGCGGCCCGGGGGTGGACGGGGCGCGGGTCGGGGACGCGGAGGGGGTGGGGGCCGGGCGGTCAGGCGCCGTGGTCGCGGGAGCGGGAGCCGGGGCGGGGGCCATCGGGATGCTCGGGGAGGCGGGGCGTTCCGGCGCCGCGAGGCGCAGGGGCAGGACGACGAGCGCCGCCACCGCGCAGCACACGCCCGCCCCGGCCGCGGTGCGCAGCATGCGGCGGCGGGACGCCCTGCGGCGGATCGCCTCGTACTGGCCCGGGGCGGCGGAGAGATGGACCGGGGAGGAGGGGCGCAGGATCACCGCGAGCGGATCGTCGGGCCCGGACACGCCGTCGTCCGGGTCGTCGTCAAGGCGTGTGGTCAAGGCTTCTCCTCAGATGGACGCGGAGCAGTTCCCGGGCCGCGTGCAGGTCGGCCTTGACGGTTCCTTCCTTGCGTCCGGTCAGGACGGACACCTCCCGGATCGGCATGTCAGCGTAGTAGTGGAGCAGGATCGGCACGCGGAGCCGTTCCGGCAGCGCCTGTACGAGCAACCGCACCGAGGGGTCGGCCTGCTCGGGGTGGGGCCGTACGGCGGCCTCCGAGGTGACGCGGTGCAGGGCCCGGCGCTCCCGCTCCAGTTTGCGCCAGTGGTCCCGGACGAGGTTGGCCGCGGTGACGTACAGGAACCCGCGCGGCTCCTCCACGGACGTCCAGCGGGCCCACAGCCGGGTGAACGCCTCCGAGGCGATCTCGTGGGCCGTCCCGTCGTCGTCGACGAGACGGCGGCACCAGCCGGCGAGACGCGGGTAGAGGGCGGCGAACAACTCGGACGCGGCCTTCTCGCGGGACCGTTTCAACGCTCTCCAGGGGTGGGGGACTCGGTGCCGCTCAGCGCGGCGAACACGATCACGTTGTCCGCGTAACCGTCACCGGTACGCGCTCCGCCGCATGTGATCAGCCGCAGTTCCGGGCGGTCCACGTCCCCGTAGACGTCGTCCACGGGGAAGTCGTCCTTGGGGACGGTCCGCACGGCCGTGACGGCGAAGTGCGCCGCCGCGCCGTTCTCCAGGCGCGCCACGATCGGGTCGCCGCGGCGCAGCCGGGCCAGACGGCGGAAGACGCCGTCGCCGTGCGCGCCGACCGTGACGTGACCGAGGATCACCGACGGCCCGGTCCGGCCCGGCGTCGGCGAGTGCTCGTACCAGCCCGCCCGGTCGTGGGCCGTGACCGGCGGCACCTCCACGGTGCCGTCCGGGGCCAGGCCCAGCCGGATGACCGGGGTGTCCACCCCGATGCCCGGCACGAGCAGCCGGACCGGCGCGGAACGGGCCAGGGGGCGCGGCGGCGGCGCCGGGGACGTGCGGGCGGAAGCGCCCGGTCCCGGTGCCGGCCCGCCGCAGCCCGTCAGCAGGGAGGTCAGCGCCGCCGTCGTGAACGCGCGCCTGGAGAACGGCCTCATGCCCCGGACCTCATGCCCCGCTCGCCCGGCGGCGCCGTACGACGAGGATCGAGCCGCCGCCCACCGCGAGCACCGCGGCGGCGCCCGCGCCGATCGCCGCGCCGTCGCCTCCCGAGGCCGGGGACGCCGTCGTCACACCGGTGTCGGGAGCGCCGCTCGGTACGACGGTGACCTGGTCCCGGGCCGGTTCCCGGCTCGGTGCGGCGCTCGCGGCCGGGGCGGCCTCGGACGGCGCGCGGGTCGGCTCGGCACCGGACTCGGGCTGTGTGGTGGGCGTGGCCTGCGACGGGACCGGGCTCGGGGCCGTCGCGCCGCTCGCGAACGCGGGCCCGGTGCCGACCAGTACGGCGAAGCCCGCGAGGGCCAGGGAACTGAGGACGGTACGGCGCATGGAATCGCACTCCTTCGTCGGCCCGCCGGGGGAGGCGGGCTGGGTGACGGGTCGTGCGGAGAGACGAGGCGGGTGGACGGCGGGTTGTAAAGAGATGGCAAAGTGTGGCGCCGGGGGGAGGGGTGAACCATCGTCAGCCCGGGTGGTGTGGGCCCGGGGGGCGTGGCGCGCCCGACGTCGTCGCCGCCCTCACCGGCGGCCGGACCCCGGAACTCGGGTCGTGGAGGAACAGCCGTGGAGCCCGGGGCGCGTTCCTCACGGGCCGGGCGTGTCCCGGAACCGGTCCGTCGCCGCCAGCAGGGCCTGTGCCGTGGTGCTCCCCGACAGCCCGTGCCCCTCGCCGCCGATCAGCACGAGCTCGGCGTCCGGCCACACCCGGGCCAGCTTCCACGCGATGTCCGGTGGGCCGCTGATGTCGAGCCGGCCGTGGATCAGCACGCCGGGGATGCCGGCGAGCCGCCCGGCGCCGCGCAGGAGCGCCCCGTCCTCCAGGAAGGCGGCGTGCCGCCAGTAGTGCGTGACCAGGCGGGCGAAGCGGAACCGGAAGACCGGGTCCTCGAAGCGGGGGTCGGGCCGGTGCCCCGGGTCGGTGGAGACGTGCACGTCCTCCCACCGGCACCACTCCCGCGCGGCCCGCTCCCGCACGGCCGGGTCGGGGTCCTCGAGCATCCGGGCGTAGGCGTCCACGAGGCTGCCGTCCCGCTCGCCCTCCGGCACGGTGTCGCGGAACCGCGCCCACTCCTCGGGGAAGACGCGCCCCATGTCCCGGGTCACCCACTCCACCTCCCGCCGCGTGGTGCTGGTGACGCTGAACAGCACCAGCCCGGACACGCTCCCGGGATGCCGCTGGGCGTACGCCAGGGCGAGGGTGACGCCCCAGGAGCCGCCGAGGACCAGCCACGCGTCGCTGCCGAGGTGCTGCCGCAGCAGTTCGATGTCGGCGATCAGATGCCGGGTGGTGTTGGCGGCGAGGGAGGTGCGCGGATCGGCGGCGTCGGGCGTGCTCCGCCCGCACCCGCGCTGGTCGAACAGCACGATCCGGTACGCCTCCGGGTCGAACATCCGCCGCCAGGTCGGCCCCGCCCCCGATCCCGGCCCGCCGTGCAGCACGACGGCGGGCTTCCCGGCCGGGTTGCCGCAGACCTCCCAGTACACGAGGTTGCCGTCCCCGACGTCGAGCATGCCGTGATCGTGGGGCTCGATACCGGCTGGATAGAGGTCGGACATGGAGGCGTCCCTTTGCGATCGGCGTCAAACGGCCAGGCTAGTACGGGAGTTGGACAGTGCGGCGAGCCGGTCGGGCGGGGCGGCGCGTCACCGTCCGAACGCCTCCCGGCACTGTCCCACCAGCTCCCGCACCGCCGGGCTCCGTCCGTTCCTCCACACCAGGGCGAGCAGGGCCGGGGCCTCGACGTCGTCGATCGTGCGGGACACCAGCCGGTCCCGGTACTCCTCGGCCATCGAGGCGCTGAGGACCGCCACGCCGAGCCCCCGGACCGCGAGGTCCGCGAGCGCGTCCGGGGCGCTGGCCTGCAACGCGAGGGACGGCCGCAGGTCCTGCGCGGCGCAGGCGCGGTCGAAGACGGTGCGCAGGCCCGTGCCCGGGGGCATGCACACGACGCGATGGGCGACCACGTCCCGCAGACCGACCCGCCGCCGCGACGCGAGGGGATGGCCGTCCGGGACCGCCGCGACGAGCCGCTCGCTGACGATCGTCAGCGCGTCGAGCCCTTCCGGGGCGGCCTCCGCGGTCCCCACGACCGCCACGTCGACCGTGCCGGCGCGCACCGCCTCCACGAGCCGGTCGGAGCTGTCCTCCAGCAGGGAGAGCTCCACCCCGGGGTGGGC
The DNA here is from genome assembly GCF_040611555.1 of Streptomyces sp. NPDC006624. Taxonomy (NCBI): domain Bacteria; kingdom Bacillati; phylum Actinomycetota; class Actinomycetes; order Kitasatosporales; family Streptomycetaceae; genus Streptomyces; species Streptomyces sp. NPDC006624. The sequence continues at coordinate 41,003 of NZ_JBEXOM010000026.1, forward strand.
GCGGTGGAACGCGGCGAGCGCCTCGAACAGCGGCGTCAGCGTGCAGCCGATGACCATTCCGGCCACGAGCCGCCCCCGGATGAGGTCGCTCACCTCGCCCACCGCCTGCCCGACCGCCCCGGCCGCCGCGAGCGCGGCACGGGCGTGGTCCAGCGCGGCGCGTCCCGCCGGGGTGAGGGTGGCGGTGCGCGCCGACCGGTCGAACAGCTCGGCGCCCAGCTCCCGCTCCAGCCGGCGGATCTGCGCGCTGACCCCGGACTGGCTGATGTGCACCCGCTCGGCGGCCCGCGTGAAGTTCCGCTCCTCGGCGACCGCGACGAAGTACTCCAGCTGCCTCAGCTCCATGACCGGAGATTCTAGTTTCCAGCAGATCCATCTGTTGGACTTCTGATCGGTCGCCGACGACGCTGGAAGCACCCGGGCAGCCCGTCCCTCATCCGCCTCTTCCGCTGGAGGAACCGTGTACGAGAAGGCCATGCGTCCCGAGGACCTCACCCGTCTGTTCGTCGAGCGCTCCAACGCCGGTGACGCGGCCGGGGTCGCCGCGCTCTACGAGGAGGACGCGGTGCTGGCCTACCCGCCCGGGGGGCGGACGGTGGGCCGGGAGGCGATCCGCGCCCTGTGGGAGAAGGTCCTCTCCGGCCGCCCCCGCTTCGAGCCCGAGCCGTCCCTGCCGACCCTGGTCAGCGGGGACCTCGCCCTCACCGCCACCCCGCCGAGGGACGGCGCCGGTGCCCGCGCCCAGGTGGCCCGCCGCCAGCCCGACGGAAGCTGGCTGCGCGTCCTGGACCAGCCGGAGTTCGTCACCCCCGGCCGCTGAGACACGGGGCACCGCGGGCCCGCGCCCGCGCCTGCGTCGGCGGACCGGCTGCTCCCGGGGTGGCAGGGCCGGGCCCGCGCCCGCGTCGGCGGATCGGTTGCTCCCGGGGTGGCAGGGCCGGGCCCGCGCCCGCGTCGGCGGACCGGCTGCTCCCGGGGCGGCAGGGCCGCCGGGCCCGCTCGGGGCCGTCGCCGCGCCGCCGGGTCCCCGCGCTGCGGGGTCGGCTCGCCGCCGGGTGGCCTCGCCGCTGGGTCCCCGCGCTGCCGGGTCCCCCGTGCCGGGTCGGCTCGCAGTGGGGTGGCCTCGCCGCTGGTCCCCACGCTGCCGGGTCGGCGCGCTGCCGGGTCCCTGCACAGCCGGGTGGCCGCGCTGCCGTGTCGCCGCGCTGCCGGGTGGCCGCACTTCTGGTTCGGCTCGCAGCCGGGTGGCCTCGCTGCCGGGTCGGCTCGCTGCCGGGTGGTCGCGCTGCCGTGTCGCCGCGCTGCCGGGTGGCCTCACCGCCGGGTGGCTTCGCCGCCGGGTCCCCGCGCTGCCGGGTCGGCTGGCAACCAGGTCCCCTCACCGCCTGGATCGCCTCAACGCCCCCTGCGCGGCGGCGCCGTGCTCTGCCGCCGGACCAGCCGCGTGGGCACCAGCGTCGTCCCGCACGCCCCGGCCCCGCCCCCGCCCCCGTCACCCGCACCCGCGCGCATCTTCGTCAGCACCCCTTCCACGCACAGCCGCCCCACCTCGGCGAAGTCCTGGTGGATGGTGGTGAGGGGCGGGAGGAAGGACGCCGACTCGGGGATGTCGTCGAAGCCGACGACGCTGACGTCCTCGGGGACGCGGCGGCCGCGTTCGTGCAGGGCCCGCAGCAGGCCCAGGGCCATCTGGTCGTTGGCCGCGAAGACCGCCGTGCAGTCGGGCTCGTCGGCGAGCCGCAGGCCCGCGCGGTAGCCCGACTCCGCCGACCAGTCGCCGCGCACCGGGGGCGGCGGCGTACGGCCCGCCTCGGTGAGCGTCGTCCGCCAGGCGTTCGCGCGGCGCTGGGCGGCGAAGGAGTCCTCCGGGCCGGCCAGGTGCCACACCGTGTCGTGCCCCAGGCCGAGCAGGTGCCGTACGGCGTCCCGGGCGCCGCCCGCCTGGTCGGTGTCGACGACGGTGTAGCGGTCGCCCGCGTCCGAGTCGGCGACGACGACCTGGACGCCGGGCGGCAGCGAGACCGTCGCCGCGTCGAGCAGGTGGATCTCCATGATGACGATGACGGCGTCGACGGCGAGTTCGCCGAGGCGGGAGAAGGCGCCGTTGACCTCGTCCTGGGTGGGGACGGCCACGGGCAGCAGGGTGACGGCGTACCCGTGCCCGGCGGCGGAGGTGGCGATGGCCTCCAGGGTGCGGATGTTGCCCATCGTGGAGAGGGAGAACGTGATCACGCCGAGCGTGCGGAACTCGCCGCGGCGCAGGGCCCGGGCCGCGCTGTTGGGGCGGTAGCCCAGCTCCCGCATCGCGGCCAGGACCTCACGGCGGGTCTCCTCGGTGACCCCGGGGAAGCCGTTGGACACCCGGGAGACCGTCTGGGAGGAGACCCCGGCGAGCCGGGCGACGTCGGCCATGGACGCGCCCTGCCGGGGACGGGCCGGACGCCTTTTCGGACGGCTCGTGGCCTCCCGCTCGCTCTCGCCGTTCACCGTGCCCACCTGTCCCCGTCCCCCGTCCACTGCCCCCGGTCCCCGGCGCCGTCGGCGCGACACCGGTCCGGAACGACTCCTTGACCCCTGAGATTCGCACAGTGTAGACATCCCGCCAGCGGATGTTTACGTAAACATCGCTGGGTCGAAAGCGTACGAAAAGGCGTCATACCCGCACCGGTCGCACCACCTGGGCCCCGATCTCTGTGTCCGCCGGGACGCGCGGCACGCAGAAGAGCTGGAGTACTCGAGATGGCACACCGCACCCGCAAGAGAAGGTTCCTCGGGGCCGTCGGCGTCACCGCCGTGGCGACCGGAACCCTCCTGGCCACGACGACCCTGCCCGCCGCGCACGCCGGGACGGCCGCCGCCGGGGCCGCCGCGGAGGTCACCGTCCGGCCGGACCCCTCCTACCGGCAGGAGCGGTTCGAGGGCTGGGGCACCAGCCTGGTCTGGTTCGCGAACGCCACCGGCGACTACCCGCCCGCGATACGCGAGAAGCTCTACCGGCTCCTCTTCGGCGACGAGGGCCTCGCCCTGAACATCGCCCGCTACAACATCGGCGGCGGCAACGCCCCGGACGTCGAGGACTACCTGCGCGCGGGCGGCGCGGTCGAGGGCTGGTGGAAGGCCCCGGCGGGCACCACCCGCGAGGACGTCGACTGGTGGGACGCGGACGACCCGGCCGACTGGAACGAGAACGCCGACCGGACGCAGCGCTGGTGGGTCGACCGCATCAAGAAGGACATCACCCACTGGGAGACCTTCAGCAACTCCCCGCCGTGGTTCATGACCGAGAGCGGCTACGTCTCCGGGAACTTCGACGCGGGCGAGGACCAGCTGAAGCCGGAGTCGGTCGAGGACTTCGCGAAGTACCTGGTGGGTGCGACGGAGCGGCTGGAGAAGGCGCACGGCATCAAGGTCGACACCCTCGACCCGTTCAACGAGCCGAACACGGACTACTGGGGCACCAGGCTGGGCCCCGACGGTGAGCCGGTCGGCGGCCGCCAGGAGGGCGCGCACATCGGCCCGGAGCTGCAGCAGAAGGTGATCCGCGCCGTGGCGCCGGTGCTGGAGAGGTCCGGGTCGCGCGCGGAGATCTCCGCGATGGACGAGACCAACCCCGGCATCTTCGCCACCAACTGGAACTCCTACCCCCAGGACGTGCGCGACCTGGTCGGGCAGATGAACGTCCACACCTACGGCACCGGTCAGCGCACCACCGTCCGCGACCTCGCCAAGGCCGCGGGCAAGCCGCTGTGGATGAGCGAGGTCGAGGGCGACTGGGGCGACGGCCAGAGCTTCACCGACATGCGGCCGGGCCTGGGCCTCGCCCAGCGGATCGTCGACGACCTGCGCGAACTGGAGCCGCGCGCCTGGGTGTTCTGGCAGCCCGTCGAGGACCTGGACAACATGAAGCCGGGCGGCGAGTCCGCGAAGGGCGGCAACTGGGGGGAGATCCAGCTCCCCTTCAGCTGCACCGCGCGGGACACCCTGGAGTCCTGCCCGATCCACACCAACACCAAGTTCGACACGGCCCGCAACTTCACGCACTACATCCGGCCCGGCGACCGGCTGATCAAGACGAACGACACCTCCAGCACGGCCGCGCTCTCCCGCGGGGGCGACGCCGCGACCGTCGTGCACGTCAACGGCACCACGGCGGCGCGCGAGGTCACGCTCGACCTGTCGAAGTTCGCCCGGGTCTCCTCCCGCGCCACGGTCACACCGGTGGTGACCAGCGCCGACGGCAAGCTGGAGGAGCGGCGGCCGGTCCGTGTCACCGGCCGGCAGGCGACCCTCACCGTGCCCGCCCAGTCGGTGACGTCGTTCCTCGTCGAGGGCGTCTCGGGTGCCGCGAAGGACGCGGCGGAACTGCGCAAGGGCCACACGTACCGGCTGACGGGCGTCCAGAGCGGCAAGGACCTCACCGTCGCCGGTGACGGCACGGGCCTGGTCATCCGCAGCGCGGACGCGTCCGACCCGAGCGGTCAGCGGTGGAAGCCGGAGCAGATCCGCGGCACGGACAACCGCAAGCGCCACGTCTTCACGGAGGCCGCTTCGGGCAAGCGCCTGGCGGTCCGCGACGGCGCCCTGGTCGCGGAACCCGACACGGGCCGCCGTGACCGGGCCACCGAGTGGATCATGTCCACGACCGGCGACGGCACCTGGACCCTGGTCAACGCGGCGACCGGCCGGCTCCCGGACGTGGCGGGCCAGTCCACCGCCGAGAACGCCCGGGTCGGCGTCTGGACACCCAACTCCGGCGCGAACCAGCGCTGGAGGATCACCGAGGTGACCAGCGGACTAGGCCCCGCAGCTCCGCACACGACGTCGGCGCGGTGAAGAAAAACGGACCGGGGCCCGCACCACGAGGGTGCGGGCCCCGGTCACGCCGGACGCGTGGCGTCAGGCGGGAAGGATGTTCTCGGCCTGCGGGCCCTTCTGGCCCTGCGTGACGTCGAAGGTGACCTTCTGGCCTTCCTGGAGCTCACGGAAGCCCTGGGTGGCGATGTTCGAGTAGTGGGCGAACACGTCCGGGCCGCCACCCTCCTGCTCGATGAAGCCGAAGCCCTTTTCCGAGTTGAACCACTTCACGGTGCCGTTGGCCATGGTGAATCTCCCTTTACTGGCAGTACCCGGGATCCGCACCTTACGGACCCGGAGTCGCCGAAATGATCACCCCGCGGAGAGATTCGAAAATCCTCGGCAACAAAAAGAGTGCTCGTCGACTAGGGCCGAAAGAGCACTCGAAGTCTCTGGGAACCAAAACTGCAACACCAGCGAAGGTAGCACAGGCCGGAGAACAAGGCTCGGAAAATCTCGTACCCGAGGTGGAGCCGGGGGGCCGTCCGTACTGCGTTCTCCGTACGGGAGATTGTCGGCAGCCGCAGGACGACGGGACGGCCCTCCGGCCGGGACGCTGGGCGGACGATCGACAGCAGATGTGGAGATCCCCTGCCGTGGCTACCTTCCTGTATCGAGTGGGCCGTCTCGCCTTCCGGAGACGCTGGTACGTCGCCCTGGTCTGGGCGGCCGTCCTGGCCGCCGTGGGCCTGGGCGCCCTGAGGGCGCCGGGGGCCGTCGAGGAGGAGTTCTCGATGCCCGGCATCGAGTCCCAGAAGGCGTTCGACCTGGTGGAGGAGCGGTTCCCGGGAGCCGCGGCCGACAGCGCGACCGCCCGGGTGGTGTTCATCGCACCGGGCGGCGAGAAGGTGACCGCCGCCGCGAACAAGGCGGCGATACAGAAGGCCGTCGCCGGGCTGGGCGACGGGACGCAGGTCGCGAGCGCCGTCGACCCGTTCCGGGCCAAGACCGTCAGCCGGGACGGCACGACCGCCTTCGCGACCGTCACCTACGAGGTCGGCACGGCCGACCTCACCGACGCCAGCCGCACCGACCTGCAGCGCGCCATCGACCGGGCCCGGGAGTCCGGGCTGACCGTCGAGGCCGGCGGCACCGCGTTCGCCGACGAGGCCGGGCCGGGCGGCACGGCCGAGGTGATCGGCGTCGCCATCGCCGCCGTGGTGCTGCTCGTCACCTTCGGCTCCCTGGCCGCCGCCGGGCTGCCGCTGCTGACCGCCGTCATCGGCGTCGGCGTCAGCATGGCCGCGATCCTCGCCCTGTCCAGCGCCCTCGGCCTGTCCACCACCACCGGCACCCTGGCGATGATGCTGGGTCTGGCCGTCGGCATCGACTACGCCCTGTTCGTCGTCTCGCGCTACCGCGAGGAACGCGCCGGGGGCCGCGCACCGCGGGAGGCGGCCGGGCTGGCCGTGGGCACCGCCGGGTCCGCGGTGGTGTTCGCCGGGCTCACCGTCGTCATCGCGCTGGCCGGGCTCGCCGTCGTCGGCATCCCGATGCTCACCAAGATGGGGCTGGCTGCGGCGGGCGCGGTCGTCGTCGCCGTGCTGATCGCGCTGACCCTCGTCCCGGCGTTCCTCGGCTTCTGGCCGAACGCGGTGCTCACCCGGCGGGCCCGCAGGAGCGGCCGGATCGAGGGGAGCCCCGGGGACAACGGCGGCACCCGCTGGGCCCGGTTCGTGCTGCGCCGGCCGCTGCCCGTGCTGGTCCTCGGCGTCGTCGGCCTCGGCGCCCTCGCGCTGCCCGCCGCCGGACTGCAGCTCGGCATGCCCGGCGACGAGGCCAAGCCGGTCTCCACCACCGAACGCCGGGCCTACGACGCGCTCGCCGAGGGCTTCGGGCCGGGCTTCAACGGGCCGCTGACCATCGTCGTGGACGCCCGGGGCGCCGCCGACCCGAAGGCCGCGACCGCGACCGTCGCCGAGGAGATCGGCGGCACCGAGGGTGTCGTGTCCGTCTCCCCGGCCCGGTTCGACGAGGCCGGTGACACGGCCGTCTTCTCGGCCGTGCCGTCCACCGCGCCGACCGACGAGCGGACCGAGGAGCTGGTGACGGCCATCCGGGACGAGCGGCCCGGCGTCGAGTCCGGCACCGGCGCGCGCTACACGGTCACCGGCACCACCGCGATGAACATCGACATCGCGCAGAAGGTGCAGGCCGCGCTGGTGCCGTACCTGGTCGTGGTCGTGGGCCTGGCGATCGTGCTGCTGCTGGTGGTCTTCCGGTCCCTGCTCGTCCCGCTGAAGGCGGCCCTCGGGTTCCTGCTGTCGGTGCTGGCCTCCCTCGGCGCGGTCGTCGTCGTCTTCCAGCAGGGCCACGGCGCGGAACTGCTCGGCGTCGAGCAGACCGGCCCGATCATGAGCCTGATGCCGATCTTCCTGGTGGGCATCGTCTTCGGCCTGGCGATGGACTACGAGGTGTTCCTCGTGTCACGGATGCGGGAGGCCCACGTCCACGGCGAGTCCCCCGCGCAGGCCGTCGCCTCGGGCTTCCGGCACAGCGCCCGCGTGGTCGTCGCCGCCGCCCTGATCATGATCGCGGTGTTCGCCGGGTTCGTCGGCGAGAGCGACTCCATGATCAAGATGATCGGGTTCGGGCTGGCCACGGCCGTCCTCTTCGACGCCTTCGTCGTACGGATGGCGCTCGTGCCGGCCGTCCTCGCCCTGCTGGGCGCCCGGGCGTGGTGGCTGCCGGGGTGGCTGGACCGGGCGCTGCCCCGCGTCGACGTGGAGGGGGAGGCGCTCCGCCGGCCGCGGACCGGGCCGGCCCCGCACCCGGCACCCGACCCGGAGCCCGCGCGCACCTGAGGGACCACCTCGCCCGAGGGCGGGCCCGCCGGTGGGGGACCTCCTGCCACCGGCGGGCCGTCCGGAGGCACCCGCCCCTGAGGGCGACGTCCCCGGGGACGCGGGGAACCGCGCGACCAGCCCCGGCGCGACCAGCCCCGGCAGCAGCCGCACCCGGCAGCGGCCGGACCCGGCAGCGGCCGCACCCGGCAGCGGCCGCACCCGGCAGCGGCCGGGGACCCCGCGGTCCCCGCCGGCGGGACCGCGGCCCTCCCGGCGGGACGCTCCCGGGGCACCGCCCGTGGCGAAGGACACGGGCGGTGCCCCGGGCGTCCCGGCCCGGAGTCGACCACGATGGTCACAGCCCACCGACCGGAGACCCCATGACCACCATCCCGGAGCGGCGGTACGCGGATCGCCTCGAGGAGTTCACCGACCGCCACGCCTTCCTCGTCGACCTGACGACGGTGCTGGCGCTGATGGGCTGCGCGACGTTCGGGAGCTCGCTCACCCTGCCGGGCGTGGCACCGCCGGCCCGGGACGGGACGGCCACCGCCCTGCTGGGCGTGTCCTGCCTCGTCCTGCTCAAGCACCGCACCCACCCGCGCACCGGCGTCGTCGTCACCACCCTGTGCACCGTGGCCGCCGTCGGCTTCGGCTACCTGGTCACGCCCCTGCTGCTGGCACCGGTCATGGGGGCGCTGTACTGGCTGGCCACGGCCACCGACCGCCGCACCACCCGCGCCTACGGCCTCACCACGATGGTGGCCGTGTCGGCGGCCGCCGTGTTCGGCCACTCCATGGACCACCTGTCGCTGCTGCTGCGGACGATCGGCCCGTTCTTCTGGCTGCTGCTGCCCCTCGCCGCCGGCCGCGGGACCCGGGCGCGGCGCGCCTACCTCAAGGCCGTGCAGGCCCGGGCCGAGCACGCCGAGCGCACCCGCGAGGAGGAGGCCCGGCTGCGCGTCACCGAGGAGCGCGTGCGCATCGCCCGGGAGCTGCACGACGTGGTGGCCCACCACATGGCCCTCGCCAACGCCCAGGCCGGCACGGCCGCCCACCTCGTGCGCACCCACCCCGAGCAGTCGCAGCGGATCCTCTCCGAGCTGGCCGGCACCACCTCGGCCGCGCTGCGGGAGCTGAAGGCCGCGCTCGGCCTGCTGCGGGACGACGACACCCCCGGCTCGGCGCCGCTGGACCCGTCCCCCGGCCTGGCCCGCCTGCCCGAGCTGGTCGCGGCGTGCGCGTCGGCGGGCCTGGCGGTCACCGTCACGACGGAGGGGGAGCCGCAGCCGCTGTCACCCGGCGTGGACCTGACGGCGTACCGGATCGTGCAGGAGGCCCTCACCAACGTCACCAAGCACGCCGCCGCGGAGTCGGCCCGGGTGCGCCTGGCGTACACCGGCGCCCGCCTGCTGATCACGGTCGTCAACGACGGACCCGGCAAGCCGGAGGCCGGTCCCGGCCGGGGCTTCGGCGTGGTGGGCATGCGCGAACGCGCCCTGTCCATCGGCGGCGAGCTGTGCGCGGGCCCGCGCCCCCAGGGCGGCTTCGAGGTGACCACCGCGCTGCCGCTGCAACCCTCCGCCCACCTCCCGAGCGCCGAAGGATCCCCCGCATGACCGTCAGGGTGCTGCTCGCCGACGACCAGGCCCTGCTGCGGGCCACGTTCCGGATCCTCATCGACTCCTGCGCGGACATGGAGGTCGTCGCCGAGGCGTCCGACGGCGCGGAGGCGGTGGAGCTGACCCGGATCCACCGCCCCGACATCGTCCTGATGGACATCCGCATGCCCGGCACCGACGGCCTCACCGCCACGTCCGCCCTGTGCGCCGACCCGGAGCTGTCGGCCACCCGCGTGCTCATCCTGACCACCTTCGAGACCGAGGACTACGTCGCCCAGGCCCTGCGCGCCGGCGCGAGCGGCTTCCTCGGCAAGGACGTCACCGCCGACACCCTGCTCACCGGCCTGCGCACGGTGGCCTCGGGCGAGTCCCTGCTGTCGCCCGTCGCCACCCGCTCCCTGATCGCCCGGTTCCTCACGACCCCGGCGAACGGCCCCCATCTCGCGCCCCCGGAACGCCTGGCCGACCTCACGGTCCGCGAACGCGAGGTGATGGCCCTGGCCGCCGAGGGCCGCTCCAACACCGAGATCGCCGAGGACCTCACCCTCAGCCCTCTGACGGTCCGCACCCACGTGCACCGCGCCATGACCAAGCTCGGCGCCCGCGACCGGGCCCAACTGGTCGTCATCGCCTACCAGTCGGGCCTGGTCCGGGCGACGCCCCCGGCGTGAGGGGAGGGCGCCGTCAGGGCCTGCCGTACACCGCCACCATGATCTTCTCCGCCGTGCCGTTCATGTCCCGGCCCTTGGCGTCGGTGGAGTTGACGCTGTAGACGAGGGTGCGCGCCCCGTCGCGGGTGGAGGCGATCGCCGCGTTGTACCCCCAGCGCCCGCCCGTCTTGCCCCACACCTCGCGCCCGCCCAGCACCTTCATGGACAGTCCGGCGGAGTACGCGGCGGGCTCACCCGTGCGGTGGTCGGTCACCTTCGGCAGGGTGAACATCTCCTGAAGCAGCGGGCCGCGCACGACGTGCCCGCGGAACAGGGCCCGGGTGAACCGTTCGAGGTCCGCGGTGGTGGAGACGATGTCCCCCGCGGCCCAGGTGTCCGTCGTGCCCCACACGGTCACGTCGCGCAGGCCGGTCGTCCCGTCGTCCAGCCGCATCCGCTGGTAGCCGTGGTTGTGCGGTCCGTCGATGCGCGGGTCGGTCCCGGGGAAGTACGTGTCCCGCAGCCCCAGCGGCCGCAGCACCCGGCGCGCGACCTGGTGCTCGTACGTGTCGCCGGTGACGCGCTCGACGACCAGCCCGGCGACGGTGTAGCCGATGTTGAGGTAGTGCTGCCGCTCGCCGGGCGCGAACTCCGGCTTCTTCGAGGTCGCGGAGCGGACCAGGTCCTCGGGGTGGTGCACCCGGAAGCGGTCGGCGTACCACTCCTCGACGGTGCTGCCGGGCAGGTCGGGGGCCGGGATGCCGTGCGTGTGGTCCAGCAGGTGGCGCACGGTGACGCCCCGGTACGCCGCCGGGAGGAGGTCCGGCAGGTAGGAGCGGGCGCTGCGGTCCAGGTCCAGCCGTCCCTCGGAGGCCAGTTGCAGGACGACGGCCGCCGTGAACACCTTGGTGACGGACCCGGCGCGGAACCGGGCGGCCGGATCGGCCGGCCGGTGGGTGCGCAGGTCGTGCACACCCGAACTGCCCCGCCAGACGCCTTCCTTGCCGCCGACGCGGACCAGTGCGGCGGTCGTGTCGGCGGAGGGCAGCCCGGCGATGGCGGACGCCAGGGGGGTGTGCGGGGCCTGCGCGGCGGAGGACCCGGCCGGGGTGGAGGCGGCGGCAGGCAGCGCGGACGGCCCCGCCGTCACGCCCGCGAGGAGCACGGCGGCGAGCAGACTGGTACGGATCTTCACGGTCGACTCCGTTGTGGGGAAGCGGCGTTGTGGACGGCTTCCATCCTCGGGACCGCGGGCGGCGGGCGGATCACCCGCGCGGGCGGTCCCGCCCGGTCAGCGCCTCGCCGGTGAGGGGGAGGGACCGGGCGGGGGCGCTCCCTCCGGCGGGGGGTTCCCCGGCCGTCACCAGCCCGGTCTCGTAGGCGCAGATCACCGCCTGGATCCGGTCCCGCAGCCCCAGCTTCGTCAGCACGTTGCCGACGTGCGTCTTCACGGTGTGGTCGCTGATCACCAGCTCGGCGGCGATCTCGGCGTTCGACAGTCCGCGCGCGAGCAGCAGCAGCGTCTCGCGTTCCCGTGCGGTCAGCACGTCCAGACGGGGGTCGGGCCGCCGGCGCAGGGCGGCGGGCCGTGTGTACTGCTCGACCAGGCGGCGGGCCACGGAGGGGGCGAGCAGCGCCTCGCCCCGGGCGACGACCCGGACGGCGTGCACGAGGTCGTCCCGCCGGACGTCCTTGAGCAGGAAGCCGCTCGCCCCCGCGTGCAGCGCCTCGTAGACGTACTCGTCGGAGTCGAAGGTCGTCAGCATCACCGTCCGGCAGCCGCCCGCCGCGCTGATGGCCCGGCAGGCGGCGATGCCGTCCATGCGCGGCATCCGGATGTCGAGCAGCGCCACGTCGGGCGCGTGCCGCCGCACCGCCTCGACGGCCGCGGCCCCGTCGCCTGCCTCCGCGACGACCTCGATGTCCGGCTGGACGTCGAGGATCAGCGCGAAACCGCTGCGCACCAGCTCCTGGTCGTCGGCCACGACCACGCGCAGGGTCATCGCGCCGCCTCCGCCGCCGCCGGTACGGGGATGCGGACGCGCACCTCGAAGCCCCGGCCGCCCGGGCCCGCCCCGGTCACGGCGGTCCCGCCGTGCGCCGCCGCCCGCTCCCGGATCCCGGCGAGGCCGTGCCCGGTGCCCGGGCGCGGACCGGGACCGCGCCCGTCGTCCGACACGGCGACCTCCAACGCCTGCCCGGTGAAGTTCAGTCGAACCGAGACACCACGGGCGTTGGCGTGCCGGACGGTGTTGGTCAGGGCCTCCTGGACGACCCGGTACACGGTGGCGCCCACGTCCTCCGGCACGGGCCGGCCGGCCCCCGTCACCCGGTACCGGACGACCGGCCCGCTCTCCCGCACCCGGTCGAGCAGGTCCGGCAGATCGGCGAGCCCGGGCTGCGGCGCGCGGGGGGAGCCGCCGGCGGCGTCCTGGTCCCGCAGCACCCCGAGCATGCGGCGCAGCTGCGCCATGGCGTCGCGGCCGGTCGCCGAGATGGCGTCGAAGGCGGCCTCGGCCCGTTCGGGAGCGGCCCGTACCGCCACGGGCCCGGCCTCCGCCTGCACGATCATCAGGCTCACCGCGTGGGAGAGGATGTCGTGCATCTCGCGGGCTATCCGGGCCCGTTCCCGGGCGGCGGCCCGTTCCGCCTCGACGCGCTGCGCCCGCTGCCGGGCGTCGGTCAGCCGTCCGAAGACGTAGGCGGCGGCGAACACGAAGCAGGAGAAGGTCAGTTCACGCGCCGACCGGGTGTTGAGCCACACCCCGGCGGGCACGGCCACGAGCAGCACCAGGCCGGTGACGAGCCGCTCGGCCGCGGGCGACAGCGCGGCGATGGTGTAGACGGCCACCAGCCCGGTGTACGGCAGGGGCTGTCCGGGGCCGTCCAGGGTGAACCGGTACAGCGCGTTGGCGGCCAGGACGGCCAGCAGCACGGTGAGGGGCGCGCGCCGCCGCCAGACCAGGGGCACCACGGTGAGGGTGCTCAGCCCGTACGCCCCCCAGGTCGCCGGGGGCAGCCCGGGTGCCCTGGGCACCAGGAACGGCATGGTCATGGCGCCCTGCACCAGCAGCGCGATGCCCAGGTCGAGCAGCATCGGACGGGCGGTGGCGAGGGCCCGCACCCGTTCCCACCGTCCGAGCAGGTCCCCGCGCATGCCCGTCACCCCCTGACCCCCGTCCCCGTGCCGGCCGGTCCCACCGTATCGGCGCCGCGGCCGTCCGCCGCCTGACGGAACGGGCGGCAACGCCCGCCGCCCGTCAGTCCGTTCGCCGCAGCCCCTCGACGAGGAGCGCCACGAGGCGGCGGGCGTCGTAGCGGGGGTCGGCGTCCGCGCCGATGCACAGGTTGCCGACGCCGCGCATCAGCTCGTACGCCTCGATGTCGGCGCGGATCTCCCCGGCGTCGGCCGCCGCCCGCAGGAGCGCGGCGCAGGCCGGCACCAGGCGGTCGAGGAAGTAGGCGTGCAGCGCCTCGAAGCCGGCGTCGTCGGAGTGCAGGACGGCGGCGAGACCGTGCTTGGTCACCAGGAAGTCGACGAAGAGGTCGATCCACCGCCGCAGCGCGGCGTACGGGCTCGCGTCGTCGGCGAGCAGGGCCGGGCCCGCCTCGGCGCAGGCGTCCACCTGGTGCTGGTAGACGGCGATGATCAGCTCCGCCCGGGTGGGGAAGTGGCGGTAGATCGTGCCCACCCCGACGCCGGCCCTGGCCGCGATGTCCCGCACCGGCGCGTCCACGCCCGAGGTGACGAAGACGGCGGCGGCCGCGTCGAGCAGTGTCGCCTTGTTGCGCCGCGCGTCCTTGCGCCGGGGCGGGGCCGCGCGCCCGCCCTGCCCGCCGTCGCCGTCGTTCATCGCGCCGTCCTTCCGTGCCGTGCCGCCACTGCCGCTTGCAGAAGCGGAACAAGGTTCCGTATCGTCTGAGTCGTACCGGAACGGCGTTCCGCTTGTTCCATGATGGCAGAGGAGACCCGGTCATGCAGTACCGCACCTTGGGCCGCACCGGTGTGCAGGTCAGCTCCCTCGCGCTCGGCGCGATGAACTTCGGCCCCATCGGCCGCACCACGCAGGACGAGGTCACCGCCCTGGTCGACGCGGCCCTGGAGGCGGGGATCAACCTCGTCGACACCGCCGACGCGTACGGCGGCGGCGTGTCCGAGGAGATGGTCGGCAAGGCCCTCGCCGGCCGCCGCGACGACGTCGTGCTGGCCACGAAGGCGGGCATGCCGATGGGGGAGGAGCCCAACCGCCGGGGCGCCTCACGCCGCTGGCTGGTCACCGCGCTGGAGGACAGCCTGCGCCGCCTCGGGGTCGACCACGTCGACCTGTACCAGATCCACCGGTGGGACCCGCGCACCGGCGACGAGGAGACGCTGTCGGTCCTGACCGACCTGCAACGCGCCGGGAAGATCCGCTACTTCGGCTCCTCGACCTTCCCCGCCTACCGCGTCGTGCAGGCCCAGTGGGCCGCCCGCGAGCACGGCCTCGGCCGCTACGTCACCGAACAGCCCGGCTACTCGGTCCTGCAGCGCGGTGCCGAGGCGCACGTCCTGCCGGTCGCCGAGGAGTACGGCCTCGGCGTGCTGGTGTGGAGCCCGCTGGCCTCGGGCTGGCTGTCGGGGGCGGTCCGCGCGGGCCGGGACGTCACCACGAACCGGTCGGCGTTCATGCCGGAGCGCTTCGACACCGCCCTGCCCGCCAACCGGGCCCGGCTCGACGCCGTGGAGCGGCTCGCCGCCGTCGCCGACGAGGCCGGTCTGAGCCTGATCCAGCTGGCGCTCGGGTTCGTCACCGCCCATCCGGCCGTGACCAGCGCGCTCATCGGCCCCCGCACCCTGGATCACCTGCGGGCGCAGCTCGCCGCCGCCGGCACCGTCCTGCCGGCCGACGTGCTCGACGCGGTCGACGCGATCGTGGCGCCCGGCACCGACCTGGCCCCGCACGAGAAGCACGACACCCCGCCGGCCCTGCTCGACCCGGCGCTGCGGCGCCGCTGACCGGGCCCGGGTCAGCCGGCTTCGGGGCGGCCCGTCAGGGCGTCCAGCTCGGCGGCGAAGAGCCGCGCCGGGTCGAAGCCCATCCCCGTGAAGTGACCGGCGAGTTCCAGGGAGAGGACGCCGTGCAGCCGGGTCCAGAAGGTCAGGGCCCGGTGCAGGGCCGCGGGCGGGGCGGGGTGGTCGCCGGCCCAGTCCCGGTGGGACGCGAGGTGCGCGGCGAACGGTGCTCCCCGGGTGTCCGTGGCTTCCAGGGCTTCCCGGGTCTCCTGGGCGTCCGGGGCTTCCGGGGTCTCCTGGGCTTCCTGGGCTTCCGGGGTCTCCGGGGCGTCCTGGGCTTCCGGGGCGTCCGGGGGCTGCGCCGCCCAGGCGTCCAGGATCGTCGCCATCGTCTCGGCCGAGATCGCCGTGATGTCGGCGGGCGCGTGGTAGCCGGGGACCGGGGTGCCGTAGAGGAGCAGGTACCGCTGCGGATCCGCCAGGGCCCACGCGCGCAGGGCGTGGGCCAGTGCGCGTACGTCCGCGCCGTGCCGGGACGCCGTCGCGCGGAACGTGTCGGCGAGGCTGCGGTAGGCGTCCCTGATCAGCTCGGTGATCAGTTCGTCGCGGCTGCCGAAGTACCGGTACAGGGCCGGTCCGCTCATGCCCATCCGCTTGGCGATCGCGTTCAGCGACAGCGCGGACGCGCCCGCCGTCGCGATCTGCTCCCACGCGTGCTCCTTGATCTCCGCCCGCACCTGGGCGCGGTAGCGCTCGCGCGGGCTCTTCGTGCCCTCTGCCTCCGTCATGGTTAGAGGCTATCACTGAAGTTATTGACACTCGCCGACGCTGTGAGTTACAACTTCTAACGAAAGAGAGAGTCACTCAGCCACTCGTCATCACTGTGGAGGCCGTCATGAACGCCGAAGGACTCGTCGAGGTCGTGCTGCCGGGCAAGGTCGAGCCCGAAGGGCTGCGGATCAGGCTCGGGGCCGTCCCCCGCCCCGGCCCGGGCGAGGTCGTGATCCGGACGGAGGCGACCGGCGTCTCCTTCGCCGAGCAGCAGATGCGCCGCGGCCGCTACTACGACCAGCCGCCGTTCCCCTTCGTCCCCGGCTACGACCTCGTCGGCACGGTGCTGGCGACCGGCGAGGGAGTGGAGCCCGGGCTGGCCGGCGCCCGGGTCGCGGCGCTGGTCAAGGTCGGCGGCTGGGCCAGCCATGTGCGCGTCGAGGCGGCGGACGTGGTGCCGGTGCCCGAGGGGGTCGCCCCGGCGGAGGCGGAGACCCTCGTGGTCAACGGCGTCACCGCCTGGCAGATGCTGCACCGCAAGGCCCGCGTCCGGGCGGGCCACACCGTGGTGGTGCACGGCGCCAACGGCGGCGTCGGCTCGGTCCTGGTCCAGCTCGCCCGGGCCGCGGGCGCGCACGTCATCGGCACCGCGTCCGCCCGCCACCACGACGCCCTGCGCGCCCAGGGAGTCGTGCCCGTCGACTACCGCGCCGGTGACCTCGCCGCACGGATCCGCGCGCTCGCCCCCGGCGGGGTGGACGCCGTCTTCGACCACGTCGGCGGCAGCGGCATCACCGGCTCCTGGCGCCTGCTCGCCCCCGGCGGCACGCTCGTCTCCTACGGCAGCGCCGCCACGCGCGACGCCGAGGGCTCCAAGCAGTGGCCCGTGCTGAAGCTGCTCTTCCGGGTGTGGCTGTGGAACGCGCTGCCCAACCGCCGCCGGGCGTACTTCTACAACGTCTGGGCCGGGCGGGCCCTGTCCCGCGACCGCTTCCGGTCCCGGCTGCGCGGCGACCTCACGCAGGTCTTCGCGGCCCTCCAGCGCGGGGAGGTCACGGCCCGGATCGCGGCCCGGCTTCCCCTCACCCGCGCGGCCGACGCCCTGCGGCTGGCCGAGTCGGGCACGGTCGCCGGGAAGGTCGTGCTGATCCCGTAGCGCGCACGGCCGTTCGCCCACCCGCTCCCCTCCCGAGAGGCCTCATGAACAGCGACGGCACGCGCCCCTTCCCCCGGCCCGACCCCCCGCGCCGGGCCACGCTCACGGCCGCGCTCGCGCTCACCGCGCTGCCGGCCGGCACGGCACCGGCCACCGCCGAGGCGGCACCCGCGCACCCCGGCCGCGACCCGTCCTGGTGCGCCGGACGGGGCGTGGACGACGGCGCCCTCATCCGCTACGAGGCCGACACCGCGGGCAGTTGAGGGCCGCGCACGGTGGGCCCCCGCTCAGAACGGCTTGATGACGTCCTGACAGGCACCCGGTCCCCCCGACACAGTCCGACGGGACGGACGCGGGGGACAATCGCCGTCCAGGAGGACCGGAAGGAAGCGCCGGCGTGATCGAGTGGAAGCCCCTGGGGACCGGGGCCAGGCCCGTCCCCCAGCCCGTGGCGACCCCGCTGGTCTGGGCCGGGGCCGTCGGCGGCGCACTGCTGCTGGTGGCGCTGCTCAACAGCGTGGTCGGGCCCTACCGGACCGGACTGGTCCTGGCCGGCCTGTCGTTGCTCGCCGGCCTGCTCGGGCTGCGCGCCCGGTTCACGGCGGCGCCGGGCACGGCCGTGCTCTGCTGGCTGTTCCTCAACGCCTTCGGCATCCCGCCCATGGGCACCCTCTCCTGGGCCAACCACCGTGACACCACCTGGCTCGCCTGCCTGCTCACCGCCACCCTCGCCGGCACCGCCCTCGCCCGGGTCGTGCACGCCCGCGCCGCCTACCGCCGCCTCGCGCCCGGGAAGGGACGCCACGGCGACGGGTGGAGAGACCTGTAACGCCCCGGGGGTCCGCGTCCGCCGGAGCACGGCACGCGCGGAACGCGGCACCCGCCGCGCGGGGTCCTGGAGTTAGGATCCGGACCATGCCCCTGACCGCGGACGACGTCGACCGGTTCGAAGCGTTCCGGCCCCGCCTGGAGGCCCTGGCCTACCGGCTGCTGGGCTCGGCGAGCGAGGCCGAGGACGTGGTGCAGGAGACGTTCCTGCGGTGGCAGGGCGCCGACGTGACCCGCATCGAGGTCCCCGAGGCATGGCTGACCAAGGTGCTCACCAACCTGTGCCTGAACCAGCTCACCTCCGCCCGCGCCCGGCGTGAGACCTACGTCGGGCAGTGGCTGCCCGAGCCGCTGCTCGCCGGGGACCCGATGCTCGGCCCCGCCGACACCGCCGAGCAGCGCGAGTCGGTCTCGTACGCGGTCCTCACGCTGCTGGAGCGGCTGACGCCCAACGAGCGGGCGGTGTACGTGCTGCGCGAGGCCTTCGACTACCCGCACCGCGAGATCGCCGCGATCCTCGACATCACCGAGGCCGCCAGCCAGCAGATCTTCCACCGGGCCAGGAAGCACGTCGCCGAGGGCAGGGCCCGTGCCGAGGTCGACGAGGCCACCGCGCGGCGGGTCATCGACGAGTTCCTCGCCGCCGCCACCAGCGGCAGGACCGAACCGCTCGTCCGGCTGCTCACCGAGGACGCCGTGGCGATCGGCGACGGCGGCGGAAAGGTCCCGGCCCGCGCCAAGGCGTTCGAGGGGGCCCTCGCGGTCGCGAAGTTCCTGCGGGGCCTGTTCAAGCCGGGCAAGGCCCAGCGCGCCCTGGTCGGCGGCCCGGTCGCGATGTACCGCGCGACCGTCAACGGCGGCCCGGGGCTCGTGGCGGTCGTCGACGGCCGGGTCTTCGGCGTCATGAGCCTGGAGATCACCCCGGAGGGCATCGCCGCGCTCCGCAACCAGGTCAACCCCGACAAGCTGGAACGCGCGACCCGGCACTGGGCCGCCACCGACCACGGCGAACCCCTGGTCACGGCGTTCTGACCCCTGTGTGACCTGCTTCACATCGCCCTTCTGTCAGGAAACGGCGGGCCGCCCGGTTCAAGAGGCGAATCCGCTGAAGACAGGAGCAGGGACATGCAGCACCGCATCGTCGTCCTCGGAGCCGGATACACCGGAGCCGTCGCCGCCGGACGCCTCGCCCGGCGACTGCACCGCGAGGACGTGGCCATCACGCTCGTCAACGCCGAACCCGACTTCGTCGAACGCGTCCGGATGCACCAGCTCGCCACCGGCCAGGACCTCAGGCCCCGGCCGCTGCGCGAGATGTTCGCGGGCACCGGCGTCGACCTGAGGCTCGCCGAGGTCACCGCCGTCGACGCCGACGCCAGGACCGTGACCGTCAGCGACGCGAACGGCGTCGAGGAACTGCCCTACGACAGCCTCGTCTACGCCCTCGGCAGCGGCTGGGACGACCAGGGCGTCCCCGGCAGCGCCGAGCACGCCCACGAGATCGCCGGCCGTCCCGGAGCCCTGCGGCTGCGTGAGCGCCTGGCACGGCTGGGAGCCGGGGAGAGCGTGGTCGTGGTCGGCGGCGGGCTGACCGGTGTGGAGGCCGCGACCGAGATCGCCGAGGCCCGTCCCGACCTGGACGTCGCCCTCGCCGCCCGCGGCGGGCTGGGGGACTGGCTCTCGGACAAGGGCCGCGCCCATCTGCGCCGGGTCTTCGGCCGGCTCGGCGTCACCGTCCACGAACACACCGCCGTCACGGCCGTGGAGGCCGACCGCGTCACCACCGCCGACGGGGCGGCGATCCCCGCCGCGGTCACCGTGTGGACGGCCGGCTTCGCCGTGCACCCGATCGCCGCGGCCACCACCCTGGAGGTCACGGACCGGGGCCAGATCGTGGTCGACCGGACCATGCGCTCGGTCTCGCACCCGGACGTGTACGCCGTCGGCGACGCGGCCATGGCGATGGGCCCCGGCGGCAAGCCGCTGCGGATGTCGTGCGCCACCGGCACCCCGATGGCCTGGCAGGCCGCCGACGCCCTCGCGGCCCGCCTGACCGGGGGCAGGCTGCCGGACGTCCCGCTGCGCTACTTCAACCAGTGCGTCTCGCTGGGCCGCCGGGAAGGCCTGATCCAGTACGTCACCGCCGACGACCGCGCCGTCCGGGCGGCCCTGACCGGACGCCTCGCCGCGGTCTACAAGGAAGTGATCTGCAAGGGCGCGGCCTGGGCCGTCGCCCACCCGGTCCTGCTGCCGGCCCGCCGCCGGCGCGTCGTACGGGAGCCCGCCCGCACCGGGACCGAGGGGACCGAGACGGCGGTCCGCCAGGCGGCCTGACCGGCCGGGCCCACCGGGCGCACCGGGCCTGCCAGGCCCACCGGGCCCACCGGGCCCACCAGCGACGGACTCCCGCTGCCGGCGGCCCACCGCGCCGCCGGCAGCGGGAGTCCGTCCCCGCGGTCGTTCCGGGCGCCCGTCAGCCGCCCACGTACCAGCTGAAACCGCCGTTGTTGGCGGCGACGAGCAGCAGCACGAGCCACAGCACCACGTCGACGACGCCGAGGATGATGCCGGCCTTCGCCATGCCGTTCCCGGCGCCGCCCTGACGGCGGGCCACGGCACCGAAGACGATGGCCAGCGGGCCCAGCACGATGTTCAGGAAGAACAACCCGACGATGCCGCAGCACAGGCTGGCGATCGCCAGGCCGTTGGTACGCGATCGGGACGCAGCAGAGGAGCTGCCGAAACTCGCCATTGAGGGCCTCCTGAGGGTCGGACAGTGCGGAACGAACCGCCGCACATCGCTCACTTTCGACTTGCCTGTGCGGATGCCCCCTCGTCGCCTTGCCATGTCCATGAATTCCCCGGGGAGTGCGTTCCGCCCGTTCCGGGGGCCGCCGCCCGGGCCCACCCCGCACGGGGTAACGCCGCCCGCCGCCCGTAAAGTGCGTCGGTGTCGTCCCCCGAGCCCCGAGGTACCGAGCCGTGACCCGCGTACGCCCCGCCGACCCCGCCGCGCCGGCCGACGTGACCGTCGTCGGGATCGGCGCCGACGGCTGGGCGGGGATGCCCGGCGGTTCGCGTGCCGTGCTGCGGGACGCCGAGGTCCTGATCGGCGGCCCGCGCCAGCTGGACCTGCTGCCCCCGGAGTGCGCCGGGGAACGGGTCGGCTGGCCCTCGCCGCTGCGCCCCGCCGTCCCCGGACTCATCGCCGCGCACACCGGCCGCCGCATCGCCGTGCTGGCCAGCGGCGACCCCATGTTCTACGGCATCGGCCGCACCCTGACCGAGGTGCTCGGCCCCGTGCGCGTCCTGCCTCACCCCTCCTCGGTCTCCCACGCCTGCGCCCGGCTCGGCTGGCCCGTCGAGGACACCGAGGTCGTCACCCTGGTCGGCCGCCCGGCGGCCCGGCTCGCCGCCGCCCTGCACGACGGCCGGCGCCTGCTCGTGCTCAGCGCCGACGCCGCCACCCCCGCCGAGGTCGCCGCCCTGCTGCGCGACCGCGGCTTCGGCCCCAGCCGGATGCGGGTCCTGGAGCAGCTCGGCGGCCCCGGCGAGCACACCACCGCCGCGGCCACCGCCGACGACTGGGCGCACCCGCCCGGCGACCCCCTCAACCTCGTCGCCGTCGAGTGCCGCCGCGCCCCGGGCACCGAACGCCTCGGCGCCGTGCCCGGGCTGCCGGACACCGCGTACGAGCACGACGGGCAGCTGACCAAACGGCACGTCCGGGCCGTCACGCTGGGCGTGCTCGCGCCCGCGCCCGGCGAACTGCTGTGGGACGTCGGCGGCGGGTCGGGCTCGATCGCCGTCGAGTGGATGCGGACGCACCCCTCCTGCCGCGCGGTGAGCGTGGAACGCGACCCCGTGCGGGCCGAGCGGATCGGGCGCAACGCCGCACGCCTGGGCGTGCCGGGACTGCGGGTCGTCACCGGCTCGGCACCCGGCGCCCTGGCCGAACTGCCGCCGCCCGACGCGGTGTTCATCGGCGGCGGCCTCACCGCGCCCGGCCTCCTCGACACCTGCTGGGCCGCGCTGCCCCCCGGCGGGCGCCTGGTCGCCAACACCGTGACGCTGGAGTCGGAGGCGGTGCTCGCCGACGCCTGCCGGCGCCGCGGCGGCGAGCTGGTGCGGCTCGCCGTCTCGCACGCGGTGCCCGTGGGCGGCTTCACCGGGTGGCGGCAGGCGATGCCGGTGACGCAGTGGGCCGTCCAGAAGGACGCGTAGACGCGTAGACGCCTGACGAACCCTCACCCTTCTCCAGGAGCAAGCAGATGACCGTGTACTTCATCGGTGCCGGGCCCGGTGCCGCCGACCTGATCACGCTGCGCGGCGCCCGGACGCTCGCCGCGTGCCGGGTCTGCCTGTACGCGGGCAGCCTGGTGCCGCGCGAGCTGCTCGCCGAGTGCCCGCCGGACGCCCGGCTGGTGGACACCGCGCAGCTCGACCTGGACCGGATCACCGCCGAGCTGGTCCGCGCCCACGAGGAGGGCCACGACGTGGCCCGGCTGCACTCCGGCGACCCGTCAGTGTTCAGCGCGGTCGCCGAGCAGATGCGGCGCCTCGACGCGGCCGGGGTGCCCTACGAGGTGGTGCCGGGCGTGCCCGCCTTCGCCGCCGCCGCGGCCGCGCTGAAGCGGGAGCTGACGGTGCCGACCGTCGGCCAGACCGTGATCCTCACCCGGATCGCCCAGCGCGCCACCCCCATGCCCGAGGGCGAGGACCTGGCCACCCTCGGCCGCAGCGGCGCGCTCCTCGTGCTGCACCTGGCCGCCCGGTACGTGGACCGCGTCGTCGAGGAACTGCTCCCGCACTACGGCGCGGACTGCCCCGCGGCCGTCGTCGCCTACGCCTCCCGCCCCGACGAGGTGGTCCTGCGCGGCACGCTCGACGACATCGCCGGGCAGGTGAAGGCCGCCGGGGTGCTGCGCACGGCCGTCATCATGGTCGGCCGGACCCTCGGCGCGGAGCAGTTCCGCGACAGCCACCTGTACTCGCCGGAGCGGGAGCGGCACGTCTGCTGAGGCGGGGGCGAGGGCGAGGGCGAGGTGACGGCGAGGGCGGGAGCGGAGGCGGGGGCGGACCCGGGAGCCGGGAGGGGGGCCGGGGGCCGAGAGCCCGGGGCCGGGAGCCAGAGCCGGGAGGCCCGGAGCCGGGGGCTCAGTCCCCTCCGCCGCGCGGTCCCGCCACCCCGCTGCGCCCCACCACCGTCCCCGCCCGGTCGACGCAGATGACGTCGACCGCGACCGGCGCCCCGCGCAGCACGGCCAGCGCCTCGCCGCGGGCCGTCGCCGCGACCAGGTCGCCGAGCGGGACGCCGGCCGCCTCGCACAACCGCAGCGCGGCGAGGCCGGTGTTGGCGCCGGCCACCTCGGCGGCCAGTGCCTCGTCCGCGCCGCCCGCCCTGGCCAGCCGGGCGAGGAAGGCCTTGTCGACCTGGGAGCGGGCCGAGTGCAGGTCCAGATGGCCCGCGGCCAGCTTCGAGAGCTTGGCGAAACCGCCGCAGACGGTGAGACGGTCCACCGGGTGGCGGCGCACGTACTTCAGGACCGCGCCCGCGAAGTCGCCCATGTCCAGCAGGGCGTCCTCGGGCAGCCCGTACTCGGCGACGACCGTCCTCTCCGAGGTGGAACCGGTGCAGCCGGCGACGTGCGTACGGCCCGCCGCCCGCGCCACGTCCACCCCGCGCCGGATGGAGTCGATCCACGCCGAGCACGAGTAGGGGACGACGATGCCGGTCGTGCCCAGGATCGACAGCCCGCCCAGGATGCCGAGGCGGGGGTTCCAGGTGGAACGGGCGATCTCCTCGCCGTGGTCGACGGAGACGGTGATCTCCACGTCGCCGCTGCCGCCGTACCGCCCGGCGACCGCGGCGACGTGGTCGCGCATCATCTGGCGGGGCACGGGGTTCACGGCCGGTTCGCCGACGGGCAGGGGCAGGCCCGGGCGGGTGACCGTGCCCACACCGGGGCCCGCCCGGAAGACGACCCCGGACCCGGCGGGCAGCCGCCGCACGGTCGCCCGCACCAGCGCGCCGTGCGTCACGTCCGGGTCGTCACCGGCGTCCTTGACGATCCCGGCCATCGCCCACGCGTCCGTCAGCTCCTCGGCCGCCAGCGCGAAGGCGGGTGTCTCCCCCTTCGGCAGCGTGATCGTCACCGGGTCGGGGAACTCCCCGGTGAGCAGCGCGGTGTACGCGGCGGTCGTCGCCGCGGTCGCGCAGGCGCCGGTCGTCCAGCCCGGCCGCAGACCGGTGTGCTTGAGTTGGGCGCTGCGACCGCCCCTGGCCTCGCTGGTCATGGCTCACTCTTCGGAAGGGACCGGACTGTCGTGCACGTGCTGATCCTCGGCGGGACCACGGAGGCCCGTCGCCTCGCCGAACTCCTGGCGGCCGGGCCGCTGCCCGGAGCGCGGGTGACGAACTCCCTGGCCGGGCGGGTCGCCGCGCCCCGGCTGCCGCCCGGCGAGGTACGGGTGGGCGGCTTCGGCGGGGCGGAGGGGCTCGCGGCCTGGCTGCGCGAGCATGAGGTGGACGCGCTCATCGACGCCACGCACCCTTTCGCCGGGACGATCAGTTTCAACGCGGCGCGGGCCGCCGCCACCGCCCATGTTCCCCTGCTCGCGCTGCGCCGGCCCGGCTGGGTCCCGGAACCGGGCGACCGCTGGCACGAGGCCGGGTCCCTGCGGGAGGCCGCGGGCCTGCTGCCCGCCCTCGGCCGCCGGGTGTTCCTCACCACCGGCCGGATGGGCCTCGCCGCCTTCGCGGACCTGCACGACCTGTGGTTCCTCGTCCGCTCCGTCGACCCGCCGGAGCCCCCGGGGCCGCCCCGCATGGAGGTCCTGCTCGACCGCGGCCCCTTCACCCTCGACGGCGAGCGCGCGCTGCTGCGCGGGCACCGCATCGACGTCGTGGTGACGAAGGACAGCGGCGGCACGGCCACCGCCCCGAAACTGACCGCGGCACGCGAGGCGGGCCTCCCGGTGGTCGTGGTCCGCCGCCCGCCGCCACCGGCGGACGTAGCGTCGGTGGCCACCGCCGGGGAGGCCGTGACGTGGCTGACAGGGCTGACAGGGCTGACAGGGCTGACGGGGCTGACGGGGCTGACGGGGCTGGGCGGGGCGGGCCCGCGCGGGGCAGCGGACGCCGGCATCTCCCGCCCCTCCTGACCCCGTTGCCCCCGACCGACGGGCGGGGAGCATACGTCGGTGGCCCCGCGTCCACGAGGAGCAGGCCCCGGCCCGACTCGCGGGGCGCTGCCCGCGTCGCTGGCGGGGGCCGGTGGAGGGCCGGGGCAGTTGACTCGCCGTCCGCGGGCTGGGCGCCCGGCCGTGGCGCGGGGCCCTCACCGCGCGGACATGGAGCGCACTCACCTCAACCGCCCGTGGGCTGTCCCGCGGCCGGGGCGCGGGCCCCTCACCTCGTCGGTATGCGGGGCCGCCACCTGACCGGCATGTGGGGCCCACCGTGCCGCCCGTGGGGCTGTCCCCCGGCCCTGGCGCGGGGTCCCTGACCTCGTCGCGATGCGGGGCCATCACCTCACCGGCATGTGGGGCCCCACCTTGCCGCCCGCAGGGCTGCCCCCCGGCCGTGGCGCGGGTCCCTCACCTCGCCATCATGGAGCGCACTCGCCTCGCCGCCATGGAGCGCACTCACCTCGCCGCCATGCGACGCCCTCGCCCCGACCCACCGGCACAGGGCGGGCCCACGCACCCCCCGACCCGCAAGGGTCCTCACCCCACCGGTGCGGTCACGGCCGAGGTCTCGCCGTGACCGCTGCGTGCCTCACTCCTCCGGATACCGCCGCGGCGTCCAGACGATCTCCTCGCCGTCGGCGCGCTGCACCGCGCGCGTCTGGGAGGAGCCGACCAGCAGGATCGTGCGCATGTCGACCTCGGCCGGATCGAGGGCGCCGAGGCGCACGATCCGCACCCGCTCGCCGGGGCCGCCGACGTCCCGGGCGACCACGACCGGGGTGTCCGGGTCCCGGTACTCCAACAGCAGGTCCCGGGCCTTGCCCACCTGCCACGTGCGGCTGCGCGAGCCGGGGTTGTACAGGGCCAGCACCAGGTCCGCCGAGGCCGCCGCGCGCAGCCGTTCGGCGATGACCTCCCAGGGCTTGAGCCGGTCGGACAGCGAGATCGTGGCGTAGTCGTGCCCGAGCGGGGCACCGGCCCGGGCCGCCGCGGCGTTCGCGGCGGTCACGCCGGGCAGCACCCGCACCGGAATGTCCGCGTACTCCTTCTCCGAGGCGACCTCCAGCACGGCCGTGGCCATCGCGAAGACGCCCGGGTCGCCCCCGGAGACGACGGCCACCCGCCGACCCCGGCGCGCGAGCTGCAGCGCGAACTCGGCGCGCTCGGACTCGACCCGGTTGTCCGAGCCGTGCCGGAGCTGCCCGGGACGCACCGGCACCCGGTCCAGGTAGGTGGTGTAGCCGACGAGGTCGTCGGCGGCGGCGAGGGCGCCCCGCGACTCCGGCGTCAGCCACAGCGGCCCGGCGGGCCCGGTGCCGACCACCACGACCTCGCCTCGCTCCCGCACGGCGGGCCCCGCGTCGACCTGGCTCGGCAGCACCGCGACCGAGAAGTACGGCACCGACTCCGGGTCCACGTCGGCCAGTTCGGCCAGGCGCTCCCCGCCCATGGTGGCCCGCTCGACGTACCGCGTCCGCTCCAGCCGGCCCGAACTCTCCAGCGCGCGCCGCACCTTGGGGAAGGTGCGGCCCAGCTTCATCACCACCGCCACGTCCGTCGCGGCGAGCCGGGCCGTCAGCTCCTCCTCGGGCAGCGTGCCCGGCAGGATCGTCAGCACCTCCTCGCCCTCGGCGAGCGGCGTGCCCAGCCGGGCCGCGGCGGCGGACACCGACGTGACCCCGGGGATCACCTCGGTGTCGTAGCGGTCCACGAGCCGCTTGTGCATGTGCATGTACGAGCCGTAGAACAGCGGGTCGCCCTCCGCGAGGACCGCGACCGTCCGCCCGGCGTCGAGATGGGCCGCGAGCCGCGCGGACGCCTCGGCGTAGAAGTCGTCCATGGCGCCCTGGTAGCCGCCGGGATGGTCGGTGGTCTCGGTGGTGACCGGGTAGACCAGCTTCTCCTCGATGTGGTCGGCACGGATGTGCCGCGCCGCGATCGAGCGGGCGATGGACCGCCCGTGCCGGGCGCTGTGATACGCGATCACGTCCGCCCCGGCGATGACCTCGACGGCCCGTACGGTCATCAGGGACGGGTCACCGGGGCCGAGCCCCACCCCGTACAGCTTGCCGCTCACTCTTCCTCACTCGCGATCGCGTTGAGCGCGGCGGCGGCGATGGCGCTGCCCCCGCGACGGCCGCGGACGACCAGGTGCTCCAGGCCGGACGGATGCGCGGCCAGGGCGTCCTTGGACTCGGCGGCCCCGATGAAACCGACCGGGACGCCGATGACGGCGGCGGGCCGGGGCGCCCCCTCCTCGATCATCTCCAGGAGCCGGAAGAGGGCGGTGGGCGCGTTGCCCACGGCGACGACGGAGCCCTCCAGCCGGTCCCGCCACAGCTCCAGCGCGGCGGCGCTGCGCGTGGTGCCGAGCTTCGCCGCCAGCTCCGGGACGGACGGGTCGGACAGGGTGCACAGCACGTCGTTGCCGGCGGGCAGCCGCCTGCGCGTCACGCCGCTGGCCACCATCTGCACGTCGCAGAAGATGGGCGCGCCCGCGCGCAGGGCCTCACGGGCCCGGGCCACGACCGCGGGCGTGTAGGCCAGGTCCCGTACGAGGTCGACCATGCCGCAGGCGTGGATCATCCGGACCGCGACCTGGCTGACGTCGGCGGGCAGGCCCGCGAGGTCCGACTCCGCGCGGATGGTGGCGAAGGACTGGCGGTAGATGGCCGCGCCGTCCTTCTCGTAGTCGTACGTGGTCACGGTGGTGTTCTCGCTGCTCTCGGTCGTCTTACGGCTCATGGGGTGATCGCCGCCAGGGCGGTGGCGAGGTGGGACGGGTCGTCCAGCGGTGCGGTGCGCGGCTGCCGCCGCGCGGTGACGGCGGAGAGCTCGTAGCCGCCGCCGGGCGCGGCCACCACGTCGACCCGGTCACCCGGGGGGTGTCCGCAGCGGCGTTCGCAGCCCGACCAGTACAGGGGGAGGGGGGACCGGCCGGCCGCGGCGAGCGCGCGTTCCGCGTCCGCCCGTACGTCCGCACGGGACTTGGCGCATCCGGGACGGCCGATGCAGGCCCCGACCCGCAGCCAGGGCGAGGCGGGGTCGGTGACGAGACCGGTGGCGGCGATGCGGGCCAGGAGCCGCGCGGTGTCGTCGTCCGGCGACACGGGTACGACCACCCCGCGCCACGGCGTCAGCCGCAGTTCGCCGGCGGCCGCCCGCGTCAGCTCCCGCCACTGCGGCGGGGTGAGCCGGCCCAGCGGGACATGCACCGACAGGGCGGACCCCACGGCTCCCGGGAGCGGACCCGCACCACCTCCGGCGGCCACCGCGGCTCCCGGGAGCGGACCCGCACCACCCCCGGCGGCCACCGCGGCCGTGCTCGCGCAGCCGACACCCGCGGAGTCCAGCCGCCGCCGGACCGCGCCGGGCAACTCATCCCGCGCAGCGCCCAGTTCGTCCACCCGCCAGGCGCGCGTCCCGCTGTCCCGCACGAGTGCGGCGAACGCCTCCGCCGCCAGCACCGCGGCACGCGCCGCGTCACCGGCGGAGACGCGCAGCACCTCGCCGCCCGAGCCCAGCCCGAGCAGCGCGGCACCGTCCGCGGTCGCCCGCACGGTCACGTCGGCGCCGAGCCCGGCCACGTCCCCGCGCCCGTCGTCGAGCGCGAACAGGAACCGCCCCGACAGCTCGGGAGCCGTCCTGCTCGCGCACAGCGCCGCGTCCAGGTCCGTCAGCCAGGGCCGCACGTCGCGCAGGCCCCGCCCGTCGAGCCCCGACAGCGGCGAGGCGACCACGTTGCGGACCCGCTCGTGCGCGTGCGACGGCAGCAGCCCGGCCGCGTCCAGCAGCCCGGCGAGCTCCGCGCCGCACGTCTGCCGCAGCCCGCGCAGCTGCACGTTGCCGCGCGAGGTCAGATGCAGGTCGCCGTCGCCCAGCCGCCGCGCCGCGTCCGCGAGGGCCTCGGCCTGGCGGACGGTCACCACGCCGCCGGGGACGCGGACCCGGGCCAGGGCGCCGTCGTCCGCCGAGTGCAGCCGCAGCGTCCCCGGGCAGGCGTCGCCGCGCACCCGTGAGGCCGCTGTGGCCTGGGGCGATGGACGAGAGGCAGCCGTGGACATGGCGGCGAGCATACCGACCATCACATGGGCTGTACGCTCTGCCCTTTTCCCCTGCCCCTTACTATGCTCGTCGGCGGATCATCAGGTCCGTCACCACCGCCACCACGGCGACCAGGGGAGGAAGCCCGGTGAGAATCCGGCGCGGTCCCGCCACTGTGAACCCGGCCACAGACCGGGCAAGTCAGGAACTCCCTTCCCCCGGCTCCCCCCTCCGCAGGAGCCAGGGACCCCACACCACCACCCGGGGCGCGGACACCCCGAGGAAGGCCGACGCCGCATGATCCTCCTGCTGTCGACGTCCGACACCGACCTGCTGAGCGCCCGTGCGGCAGACGGCCCGGTGCCCTACCGCTTCGCCAACCCGGCCCGCCTCCCGCTCGAGGACCTGCCCGGTCTCCTCGACGGCGCCGACCTGGTCGTCGTACGCCTCCTCGGCGGCATCCGCGCCTGGCAGGACGGTCTCGACCTGCTCCTCGCCGACGGCCGCCCGGTGGTCGTGCTCACCGGCGAACAGGCCCCGGACGCGCAGCTGATGGCCGCCTCCACCGTCCCGGTCGGCATCGCCGCCGAGGCCCACGCCTACCTCGCGCACGGCGGCCCGGCCAACCTGGAGCAGCTCGCCCGCTTCCTGTCCGACACGGTCCTGCTGACCGGCCACGGCTTCGAGGCCCCGGCGCCCGCGCCGAGTTGGGGACCGCTGGAGCGCGCCTCCCGCGGCGGCGACGGCCCGACGGTCGCCGTCCTCTACTACCGCGCCCACCACATGAGCGGCAACACCGCGTTCGTGGGCGCCCTGTGCGACGCGATCGAGGAAGCGGGCGGCCGGGCGCTGCCGCTGTACGTGGCGTCCCTGCGGGCCCCCGAGCCGGAGCTCGTCGAGGAGCTCCGGGCCGCCGACGCCATCGTCACGACCGTCCTGGCCGCCGGCGGCACCAAGCCGGCCCAGGCGTCCGCCGGCGGTGACGACGAGTCCTGGGACGCGGGCGCGCTCGCCGCCCTGGACGTTCCGATCCTGCAGGCCCTGTGCCTGACCGGCTCGCGCGCCGCCTGGGAGGAGAACGACGAGGGCGTCTCCCCGCTCGACGCGGCCACGCAGATCGCCGTCCCCGAGTTCGACGGCCGCCTCATCACCGTCCCGTTCTCCTTCAAGGAGATCGACGCCGACGGCCTGCCCGCCTACGTCCCCGACCCGGAGCGCGCCGCCCGCGTCGCCGGCATCGCCGTACGCCACGCCCGGCTGCGGCACATCCCGGCCGCCGGCAAGCGCGTGGCCCTGGTGCTGTCCGCCTACCCGACCAAGCACTCCCGGA
Source organism: Streptomyces sp. NPDC006624 (assembly GCF_040611555.1). NCBI lineage: Bacteria > Bacillati > Actinomycetota > Actinomycetes > Kitasatosporales > Streptomycetaceae > Streptomyces > Streptomyces sp. NPDC006624. The sequence continues at coordinate 71,228 of NZ_JBEXOM010000026.1, forward strand.
TCGGCAACGCGGTCGGCCTGGACACCCCCGCCAGCGCGATCGCCCTGCTGCGCCGGCTCAGGGAGGAGGGGTACGTCTTCGACGACGTGCCGGGGATGGCCTCCGGCGACGGCGACGAGCTGATCCGCGCCCTCATCGAGGCCGGCGGCCACGACCAGGAGTGGCTGACCGAGGAGCAGCTCGCCCGCAACCCGGTCCGCATCCCGGCGGCCGACTACCGCCGCTGGTTCGCCACGCTCCCGAAGGAGCTGCGCACGGCGGTCGAGGAGCACTGGGGCCCGGCGCCCGGCGAGATGTTCGTCGACCGCAGCCGCAACGCGGAGGGCGACATCGTCCTCGCCGCCCTGCGCTTCGGCAACCTGCTCGTTTTGATCCAGCCGCCGCGCGGCTTCGGCGAGAACCCGATCGCGATCTACCACGACCCGGACCTGCCGCCGTCCCACCACTACCTGGCCGCCTACCGCTGGATCGCGGCCCGCGCCGAGGACGGCGGGTTCGGCGCCGACGCGATGATCCACCTCGGCAAGCACGGCAACCTGGAGTGGCTGCCGGGCAAGAACGCCGGCCTGTCCGCCGCCTGCGGCCCCGACGCCGCCCTGGGCGACCTGCCGCTGATCTACCCGTTCCTGGTGAACGACCCGGGCGAGGGCACCCAGGCCAAGCGCCGCGTGCACGCCACCCTCGTCGACCACCTCGTGCCGCCCATGGCCCGCGCCGACTCCTACGGCGACATCGCGCGCCTGGAGCAACTCCTCGACGAGTACGCGCAGATCTCCGCCATGGACCCGGCCAAGCTCCCGGCGATCCGCGCCCAGATCTGGACCCTGATCCAGGCGGCGCGGCTCGATCACGACCTGGGCCTGGAGGACCGCCCCGACGACGACGGCTTCGACGACTTCCTGCTGCACGTCGACGGCTGGCTCTGCGAGGTCAAGGACGCCCAGATCCGCGACGGCCTGCACGTCCTGGGCAACCCGCCCGCCGGCGCCGACCGCGTCAACCTGGTGCTCGCGATCCTGCGCGCCCGCCAGATCTGGGGCGGTACGACGGCCCTGCCCGGGCTGCGCGAGGCGCTCGGCCTGGACGAGTCCGCCGCGACCCGCACCACCGCCGACGAGGCGGAGGAGAAGGCCCGTGCGCTGGTGCAGGCGATGGAGGACGCGGACTGGGACCCGGCCGCCGTCCCCGCCGTGGCGGCGGGTGTCCCCGCCGAGCGCGCCGAACAGGTGGCGGCCATCCTGGAGTTCGCGGCCCGCGAGGTCGTCCCGCGCCTGTCGGGGACCACCGGCGAACTCGACCACGCGGTGCACGCCCTGAACGGCGGCTTCGTCCCCGCCGGCCCGTCCGGCTCCCCGCTGCGCGGCCTGGTCAACGTCCTGCCGACCGGCCGCAACTTCTACTCCGTCGACCCCAAGGCCGTGCCGTCCCGGCTGGCCTGGGAGACCGGCCAGGCCCTCGCCGAGTCCCTGCTGGAGCGCTACCGCACCGACAACGGCGAGTGGCCCACCTCTGTCGGCCTGTCGCTGTGGGGCACCAGCGCGATGCGCACGGCCGGCGACGACGTGGCCGAGGCGCTCGCCCTGCTCGGCGTCCGCCCCGTCTGGGACGACGCCTCCCGCCGTGTGACGGGCCTGGAGCCGATCCCGTACGCGGAGCTGGGCCGTCCGCGCATCGACGTGACCCTGCGCATCTCGGGCTTCTTCCGGGACGCCTTCCCGCACGTGATCGGCCTGCTCGACGACGCGGTCCGCCTCGCGGCCTCGCTGGAGGAGCCCGCGGAGGCCAACCACGTCCGGGCGCACGTGCAGGCGGACCTGGCCGACCACGGCGACGAACGCCGCGCCACCACCCGCATCTTCGGCTCCCGCCCCGGCACCTACGGCGCCGGCCTGCTGCAGCTCATCGACTCCCGCGACTGGCGCACCGACGCCGACCTCGCCGAGGTCTACACGGTGTGGGGCGGCTACGCCTACGGCCGCGAACTCGACGGCCGCCCGGCCCGGGACGAGATGGAGACGGCGTACAGGCGGATCGCGGTCGCGGCGAAGAACACCGACACCCGCGAGCACGACATCGCCGACTCGGACGACTACTTCCAGTACCACGGCGGCATGGTCGCCACCGTCCGCGCCCTGCGCGGCACCGCCCCCGAGGCGTACATCGGCGACTCCACCCGCCCCGAGACGGTCCGCACCCGCACCCTCGTCGAGGAGACATCCCGGGTCTTCCGTGCCCGGGTCGTCAACCCCAAGTGGATCGAGGCGATGCGCCGCCACGGCTACAAGGGCGCCTTCGAACTCGCCGCGACGGTGGACTACCTGTTCGGCTACGACGCCACGACCGGTGTGGTCGCCGACTGGATGTACGACAAGCTCACCGAGGCGTACGTGCTGGACCCGGCCAACCGGGAGTTCCTCCAGCAGGCCAACCCCTGGGCGCTGCACGGCATCGCCGAGCGGCTGCTGGAGGCGGAGTCGCGCGGGATGTGGGAGAAGCCGGACCCGGCGGTGCTGCAGGCGCTGCGGCAGGTGTACCTGGAGACGGAGGGCGACCTGGAGGGCGGCGACTGAGCGGCCGCCGGGGCGTCTCACGCGTTGTGCCCTCGCGCTGACCGACCGTCAGGGCGTGGGTGACAATGGGGTCGTGGTGTGGACGAGTCCGGAGGAAGAAGGCTCTTTCGTGGGCCGGGCGGAGGAGCTCGAGCTGGTCGGTGCGGCCCTGCTCGGTTCCCGGCTGGTCACGCTGACCGGTGTGGGAGGGGTCGGCAAGACCCGTCTCGCCCGGCACGCCGTGTCCCTCGGGCTGGTGACCGCCGGGGGCGGCGTGGCCTGGGCGGACCTGTCCCCGCTGCGCAACGCGGAGCACCTCGCCGCCACGGTGGCGGACGCGCTCGGCCTGTCCGACCACACCCCGCGGCTGCCCGTGGACGCGATCTGCACCTGGATCGGCGAGCGCGGGGTCCTGCTGGTGCTGGACTCCTGCGAGCATCTGCCGGGCGCGTGCCGCGCGCTGGTGGGCGACCTGCTGACGGCCTGCCCCGGTCTGCGGGTCCTGGCCACCAGCCGGGAGCCGCTGGGGATCCGGGGCGAGACGGTCGTCGGGATCGAGCCGCTGGCGTCGCCGGACGAGGCGGTCGCGCTGTTCGCCGACCGGGCCGCGGCGGCCGGAAGCCCGCTGAAGGAGGACGCCGACGCGCAGCTGGCCGCCACGGTGTGCGAGCACCTGGAGCGGCTGCCGCTGGCCCTGGAACTGGCCGCCGCGCTGCTGCGGAGCATGCCGCTGGCCGACCTCTGCGTGGGCCCGCGCGCCCTGGTGGACCTGCCCCCGCGGCAGCCGGGCCGGGCGCCGCGGCGGCACGACGCGCTGCGCACCACGATCGGCTGGAGCCACGAGCTGTGCACGCCGCTGGAGCGGCTGCTGTGGGCGCGGCTGTCCTACCTGCCGGGCGCGTTCGACGGCACCACCGCCGAGCAGGTCGCGGGCCGCGGTCCTTTGACGCCCTCCGGGGTGGGTCCGGCCCTGGCCGCGCTGTGCGGCAAGTCGGTGGTCATGCGCGGGGGCGGCACGTACCGGATGCTCGACTCGGTCCGGGAGTACGGCCGTATGTGGCTGGCGGAGCTGGGCGAGGAGCAGGCGGTGGCGGACCGTCACGCCGAGCACGTGCTCGGTGTGACCCGGCAGGCCCACCACGAGTGGTTCGGCCCGGCCCAGCGCGACTGGTACCGGCGGATCGATTCTCTCCACCCGCACATCCGGCTGGCCCTCGACCACCTCCTGGCCACCGACCCGGCCGCCGCCCTGGAGATGGCCGGCCACGTCGCCTTCTACTGGGTCTGCTCCGGCTACCTTTACGAGGCGCGCCAGTACCTGGAGCGGGCGACCCGGCTCGTGCCGGGGGAGCGCCGGGGCGGGACCTGGGCGCAGGGGCTGTGGGCCCTGGGGGTCTCCCTGACGCTGCAGGGCGAGTACGAGGCCGCCCGCCTGACCGCCGCCGACGCCTGGCACGTGGCCCAGCCCCTCGGCCCCGAGGCCCGGGGACGCGCCGCCTACCTGGACGGGCTGCTGCACCTGCTGGAGGGCCGCCCGCTGGCCGCCGCGGCGGTCGTCGAGCCGCTGACGGTGCACGCCCGTACGGCCGCCGGCCACGGGGAGCTGCCGACCGCCGCGAGCGCGATGTGCCGCCTCGTCCGCGTCTTCGCCCTCACCGGCTCGGGACGCCTGGAGCAGGCCCGCGGGGAGGCCCTCGGACTGCGGGACGACTGCGTGGCGGCGGACGAGTACTGGACGCGTTCCTACCTCGACCACCAGCTCGCGCTCATCGCCGTGATGGAGGGCCGCGAACGGGACGCCGTCCGGCACGCCCGGGCGACGCTGGAGGCCAAGCGGCACATCGGCGACGCCTTCGGCATCGCGCTGGCGCTGGACCTCCTGGCCATCGCGCTGGCCGACGCGGGCGAGCCGCGCGCCGCCGTCCACGCCTTCGGCGCGGCGCAGCGCTACTGGGAGACGGTCGGCCACCCCCAGCGCGGCACACCGGAGATGGCCCCCCTGCGCGACCACTGCCAGGACCGCCTCCTGGACCTGCTGGGACCGACGGAGTACGACACCCTCCTGGAACGATCCACCGCGAGCACCCCTCAGGCCCTCCTGTCATGGGCAGCCGGGGGAGGACCCCTGCCGGGGGACTGACGGGCACGGGGGAAGGCGAGGCGCGGCGGGGGCGGGCTCCGGCCGTGCCACGGCCTGCTGGGGCCCCCGCCGTCGGGGCGCGCGGCCCGGGCAGGGAGGGCGTCTGGCGGGGTGTGCGCTTCGGGCCAGACCCGCGGCCGGATCTCCAACCGGCGCCCCGACAGCGGCGGGACGCGGGCGCGACCGAGGCGGGCTCCGGCCGTGCGAGGGGCGTGCGGTGGTGCCCGCAGGATCCGTGACGCGGACATCCGGGCGAATCCACGGATCCGCCGCCGGGTTCTACGAGGACATGGTCACCGGCCAGCCGGGGAGGCCGGGTCAGCCGGGCGGGCCGGACCACGCCTCCCAGGCGGTGCGCAGGTCGGTGTGCCAGCGCACGCGCTCGTCGTGGGCGGTGCGCGACCGCAACGCGTCGGGCGCCAGCAGATGGATCGCCCCGGGACCGTCGGGCCACGGCGCGCCGGGCAGGAAGTCGTCCGCGGGCAGGCGCAGTTCCCGCAGATCGAGCCCGACCACGGACATCCCGGCGCACAGCCCGGTCAGGTCGTCGCGCACGGCACGGCTGACACCGGCGGTCAGCGGCCCCGCCCCCGCACACCACAGCCGGGTGCCGCAGACGGCGAGGACTCGTATGCGGATGAGGGCCGGCATGGTTCTGGGGATCCTTGCCTCGGGGAGGCACGACTGCCGGGCACCCTCGTGGGGTGCCCGGCAGTCGTGGTCCGCGTCAGCTGCTGGGCATCAGCACGCTGTCGATGATGTAGACGTTGGCGTTGGCGGTCTTGACGTTGCCGCAGACGACCTTGGCGGAGTCGTTGACGGTGTAGGACTCGCCGGAGCCGGCGGTGGTGAGCTTCGACTTCTGCAGGGTCTCGAAGGAGCCGTTCTCCAGGTCCTTCGGCGCGAGCTTCTGGCCGACGACGTGGTAGGTCAGGATGTTCGTCAGCTGCTCCTTGTCGTTGAGCACCTTGTCCAGCGTGTCCTTCGGGATCTTGGCGAAGGCGTCGTTGGTCGGGGCGAACACGGTGATGTTCTCGGCGTTGTTGAGGGTGTCGACCAGGCCGGCCTTCTTCACCGCGGACACCAGCGTGGACAGCGCCGGGTTGTTGGAGGCGGCGGTGGCGACCGGGTCCTGGGCCATGCCGTCGAAGGAGCCGGCACCGGTCTTGGGCACCGCCGAGCAGGCGGTGCCGAAGGGCTCCTCGCCCGTGGAGGCGCCGCTGCCCGACCCGGCCATGCCGTCCTCCGAGGCGGACGCCGGCGCCGACGCCGAGGCCTTCGAGGAGGAGTCGGACCCGGCGGAGTCGCTGCCGCTGTCGGAACAGGCGCTCAGGGCCAGCGGCAGGACCACGGCGGCGGCCACGGTGACAGCGGTACGGCGGATACGGGTGTTCATGATCTGGCTCCTGTTGACGGGAACAGCTTCAGTGGCAATGGCTTACGCGGGTGTTCCGGTTCGTCGCCCGGCGGCACCGCGCATTCCGTGAGCCCCGAGAACTCCGAGCTGGGGAATTCGGTGTTCTTCCTCGTTCTCGGTCACGTGGGGAATCCGGCCCCGGAGCCCGGGCGGATTGGTCGTTCCCACGATCGGATGAATTCTCGCCGCGGACCCATCCGCACCCCCCGTCGGCTACGGATCACAGGAAAAACCGCCGAACGCCGAACGCCGAACGCCGAACGCCGAACGCCGAACTCCGAAGGCCCGAGCGGCCCTTGGTCCCCGTCGCCGGACGCGGGCGCGGCGCCTTTCCGGCGACCGCTCCACGACGGCGGTCCGGCGGTGTCCAACCCCCAGGAGACCGGACGAGAGGAGCCGCCCAGTGGCGGGGCCCCGCACACCGCACGCACCACCGGACGCACCTCAGTGCCTGGCGGCGGCTGCCGGAGTTCAGGGGCGCTCCTCCTTCGGCACCTGGATGTACCGGATCGTCACCAGCCGCTGCCTGAACGTGCTGCGGGCGCGCAGGCCGGTGGCCCCGCTGGAGGCGGCGGGCGACGTGGCCGCGGCCGAGCACAGCACCTCCCCGGCCCGTGTCACCGAGAGCCGGGACGCCGTCCGCGCGCTGCGGGAGGCCCTGGACCTGCTGTCGCCCGAGCAGCGGGCATGCTGGGTGCTGCGGGAACTGGACGGCCGCTCCTACGACGTCGTCGCGGACGCGGTCGGCATCGGCCAGGAGGCCGCCCGCGCCCGCGTGTCCCGCGCACGCCGTTGTCTGACACGAGCACCGGGGGGCCGGCGATGAACGCCCACACCGACCCGCCGAACAGCGCCCACGACCCCGGCGACGACGACGAACTCCTGCCGTGCGGACGGCTGCTCTCGCAGCCCCGGGACGCCTGGGAGCAGCGCGCCGACGACGCCCACGCCCGGTCCTGCCCGTCCTGCCGGCAGGCCGTGAGCGGGCTCGACGAACTGGAGTCCGCGGTGCGCGGCCTGCGCCGCGAGACGGCCGGTCCCTCCGGCCGGGACGCCGAGTCGCTGACCCGGCGCGTCATGGACGTGGTGCGCCTGGAGCTGCGCCCCGGCCGCCCGCTGCCCCTCGGCGATCCCGCCGAGGACCTGTGGATCATGGAGGCGGTCGCGGCCCGAGCGGTGCGCGCGGCGGCCGGGACCGTCCCCGGGGTGCGGGCGGGCTCCTGCCGTCTGCTGTCCGCCGGGGACGACCGGGCCGGCGGTGCCCTCGGGATCCGTCTGGACATCCACGCCCCGGCCGGACCCCCGCTGCCGGACCTGGCCGCGCGTGCGTGACCGGGTCCGGCGGGCCGTGGACCGGGAGCTGGGCATGGCCGTGGCGGTCGTGGACATCCGTGTCACCGACGTCGTCCCCGCCCCGGCCGGCGATGAGCAGGAAGGCCGTACGCCATGACCGTCCCCCGCACGAACACCGCGGCCTCGGCGCTCGCCGACGAGGTCGCCAGGACCGTGGAGGCCGTGGCAGGCGTCGCCTTCCTGAAGCCGGGCCTGGCCGGACGACGGCGGTCGCCGGCACGTCGAGACCCATGTCGTCGTGGACCGCCGGACGCGGGCCGTGGACGTGGCCCGCGCGGTGCGCGCCGCCGTCGGGAACCGCCTGGCCGCCCTCCTGCCCGAACGCCCCGCCCCGCGCCTGACGGTGACGGTCACGGGCCGCGTCTGAAAACCGGGCACGGTGGCGCTCGTATCGCGGGGTTTTCGGCCTTCTCCGGGAAAGGTGCCGATCGACACACCCGCCGATCCGCGACACTCCGATAACATGTTCGAACTCGCGATGGTCCGCCATCGCTTTGCGTTCACCTGGCCATTCGGATGATCGGCCTACAGATTGACAGCTGGAGCATCGCGGGTGTTTTCCCGAATAGGCGGCGTCACTTCGTCCGCCGCGTGGCGTCACCGGCACGCGGCGCTGTGGGGCACGGCGGTCGTCGTGGCGTGCGGATTCCTCGTCGCGCTGGAGATCGCCGCCCGCCGCTACGGTGAGCCGGGGCCGATCACCAACCAGGTGAAGGCTCTGGTCTTCGCCCCCAAAGCCGGTCCGCTGTACGGCGGTCTGGCGCTGATGATGGTGGTGCTCACCTGGCGGCAGCGGTTCCTCGCGGCCGGTGTCGCGCTCGGTATCGACGCCGTCCTGCTGCCGGTGCGCTGGGCGGTGGACGCCCGGATGACCGAGGGCCATCCCTTCGGCACCGGCGCGCTGTGGGTGATGCTGGGCACGGCGGTCATCGCCGTCACGCGCCGCACCGGCGGTGAACGGGCCCTGCTGCTCAAGGGCGTCGGGCTCGGGCTGTTGCTGGTGGCCGCCCGCAAGACGGGCGACACCTGGCTGCTCATCACGGCGAAGACCCACCCGACGGTGCTCGACCAGTACGTGGCCACCGCCGACCACGCGCTGGGCAACCCGTCCTGGCTGGCGGGCCGGATCGTCGAGGCCACCGACCCGTTCAGCACCCTGATCCTGCAACTCGTCTACGCCCAGCTCGCGGTGGCCGCGGTCGTGGTCGCCTTCCACCAGCTGCGCAACGTCGCGGTCGAGGGCCGCTTCCCGCGGCACCACCTGGTGCGCACCTTCCTGCTGATAGGCCTTCTCGGACCGGGCATCTACATGATCTTCCCGGTGGTCGGGCCGGTCTTCGCCTACGGACCGGGCGCCTCCGGCACCGGCGGCCCGGAGTGGGCGGCGGCCAACCTGTGGCCGCACACGCCGCTGCCGGTGAGCACCCCGCTCCCGATGACGTACGACGGGATCACGCCCCGCAACTGCATGCCAAGCCTGCACACGGCGTGGGCGGTCGCGATCTTCGTCCACACCCGCGGCGCCCCGCGCCTGCTGCGGTACGCCGGGACGTTCTGGCTGGTCGCCACCCTCGCCGCGACGCTGGGCTTCGGCTACCACTACGGCGTGGACCTCGTCGCCGGCGTGGTGTTCGCGCTCACCGTCGAGGCGGCCCTGCGCGTACACGATCGCGGCTGGGACCGGCCGGGAGTGTGGCTGGTCGCCTACGGCACCGCGGTGTTCGCCGCGCTCCTGGTGTCGTACCGCTACCTGCCGATGGAGATGGCCGCGCATCCGGAGCTGTCCGGGCCGCTTCTCATCCTGCTGATGGGCTCGGTGATCTACGGCTACGTACGCACGGCCGGACCGCGCGGCCGGACCCTGGACGGGCCGGCCCCCACGGAAGGAACGCGTCCGTCCCCGGCCACGGCCCGGTGAGCACCGGGCGGCGCGGGGGCGGCGGCGCCCGCCACGCGCGAGGCTAGGCCGCCTCGGAGCGCCCCGGACGCCCGCCCGGGGCGAACCCGGGTGCGCCGTCGAACGGCAGGGACTCGTCCGGCCCGAAGTCGGGGGCCTGGAAGGGGTTGGTCGCCGGAGGGGGCGAGGCGCTGCGCGGGCAGCGAAGGTGCGCCTCCGGAGCGGAGAACGACGGCGTCAGGTCGATGAGAGGTCTCTCTTTCGTAGCAGGCCCCCCGAGGGGCCTGGTGTGCCAAGACCGGGCACGGCGGGGTCCTACAGCTTGGTCATCTTGGCGTACGGGCTCAGGATCCGCATCCGGGACGATCCGAAGTCCACCAGCGCGGCGATGCCGTCCTCGATGCCGATGACCCGGCCCAGGCCGTACACGTCATGCGTGACCTGATCGCCCATGGCGAAGTGCTTGGGGGCCGGTGCGACAGGGGCCTTGAAGGGGCTGGTGGGCAGATGACGCTTCTGTGCCGCGGGTTTTGTCATGACTCAGTATGCGCCCATGTTGGACCCGCGTGATGTGGCTCTCGGCACAGATCCGGACCCCCGCTTCCATGCCACGCCGCTGACCTGGGCTTTCGGGAACGGATCCGGAGAAAGTCGATGCGGCTCGGTGCCCGTTCGGGGGCCCTGGGAGGGCCGAACCGGCGGGACGGGCCGGGTGGGACCGGCCTGGACGGGCCGGACGCGCGCGAACCGGCCCCGCTTCCTGCCGCCCCCGGCGGCTCAGCCGGCGCCGGAGGGCGCCCGGCCCGCCGCCTCGGCGGCACGGCGGTACTCGGCGTTGATGCGCTGCGCCTCCTCGAGCTGGTCCTCGAGGATGACGATGCGGCACGCGGCCTCGATCGGCGTCCCCTGGTCGACCAGCTCCCGGGCGCGGGCGGCGATGCGCAACTGGTAGCGCGAGTACCGGCGGTGCCCTCCCTCCGAGCGGAGCGGAGTGATCAGGCGGGCTTCGCCGATGGCGCGCAGGAAGGCCGGAGTGGTGCCGAGCATCTCGGCGGCCCGGCCCATGGTGTACGCGGGGTAGTCGTCGTCGTCCAGACGATCATTCAGGGGGTTGTCCGATGTCATGTCACCTCGCTGTGCAACGCGTCGAGGGGCCCTGGTGCCGTACGGCACCAGGGCCCCGAAGGAAATTGAACACCATCTGTCGGCCCTACTGCTGTGCCGACCTTCTGTTTCCGCTACCCGGCCCGGCAGGGCGGAGCGGGGGATCGCAGCTGCGTGACCGGGGACCACCATCCATTCCGGGGTCTTGCGGTACCCGGGTCGTATGTCGCTCGGACCCGGGCGATCCTGATGGCGTCTGCTCCTCCGTTCCTTTCCGAACCAATCACTGACCTACTGCTCTTCAGCTACCTGCCCGTTCGTCGTTGGCGGGCTTGGTCCGACTTCGTCTACAAGAAGAACCGTACCCCTGGAGGAAGCAAAAGTCTACTGTCGCGAGAGTAGATTTCACGGTCCCGGAGCGGGAGGCATCCTGCCGCCTCCGGTCCGGTGCGGTCAGGTTCCGCCCCGCGGGGGATCACGGGGCCCCGGGCCGAATAAGCTCTGAGGCATGTCGAACCCTGATGAGCTGCTCGTCGCCATCTCCGCCGCTGTGGAGTCCGAGCGGAGCAATCAGATGTCGCTGACCGTGGTCGTCGGCGGTGCCGTCATCACCGGCCGGCTGGCTCCGGAGGCCGTGTGGAGGGAGCGGGTGGCTGAGGTCCTCAAGGACTCGGACCGGCTCGGCCCCTTCGCGGACGTCTTCGCCCGCGGCCCGGGCAGGGACCGGTCCGGTCGCGGTGAGGCGCCCACACATCTGCACTTCCACCTCGCCCGCATCCTGCAGGGAAGCCTCGGCATCCCGGAGACGGGCGGCATGTACCGCGTCGCGATCAAGGACGTCAGCGCGTGGACCGTGGGCGACATCAGTTACTCGGACCGGTGAGCACGACGATGGGGGCCCTGCCGACGCGCGTCGGCAGGGCCCCCATCGGGCTTGTCAGGGCGGTTGCCCGCCCGATCTCACAAGGACACGGTCAGCGACCGGTCCACGGCGTGTGACGCCCTCGCCCCGCCGGGGCGGGCGCCGGCACACAGCGAGCCGTCGAGGACGTCCCGCAGCCGGATCCGGTCCGTGTACGCCGAGCTGTCACGCAGACCGTTCAGCCGCACCAGGGTCACCAGACCCGTGCGCTGGTCGTCCTCGTCGCACACGGTCAGGTGCTCGACCCGGGCGCTCGCCATGACGGCCAGGGCCACCTCGACGGTCATGTCGTCGCCCACCCGGGGCCCGTGGTCGTCGGCCACGGGCACGGGTGCCGGGCCCGGCGTGCGGTACTGCGTCCGCGCTGGCGTCAAGGGTGTCTCCTTCGCGAGGGGATGATCGGGCTGGGCGGCCGCTCAGGCGGCGGAGTCGGTCCCGGGCCGCCGCTGTCCCGTGCGGCGCGCGCCCGAGCCGGCGGGCCGGCCGTGGCCCGAGCGGCCCCGGCTTCCCCGGGACGGCGACGAGGAGCGGCGGGGCCGCTCCGCGGCGGGCTCGGTGAGGACCACCGGGACGCCGGAGGGCGCCTGGGCGCCCGTGATGCGGCTCAGCTCCGCCTCGCCCGAGCGGACCGGGGTGACGGACGGCGTGATGCCGGCCGCGGCCATCAGCCGGGTCATGCCGCGGCGCTGGGCGGGGGTCACCAGGGTGACCACGCTGCCGGACTCCCCGGCGCGGGCCGTACGGCCGCCGCGGTGCAGGTAGTCCTTGTGGTCGCTGGGCGGATCCACGTTGACGACCAGGTCGAGGCTGTCGACGTGGATGCCGCGGGCCGCGACGTTGGTGGCCACCAGGACGGTGACGTGACCGTCCTTGAACTGCGCCAGGGTCCGGGTGCGCTGCGGCTGCGAGCGGCCGCCGTGCAGGGCGGCGGCGCGGACGCCGCTGCTCAGCAGGTGCTTGGTCAGCCGGTCCACCGCGTGCTTGGTGTCCAGGAACATGATGACCCGGCCGTCCCGGGCCGCGATCTCGGTGGTCGTGCGGTGCTTGTCGGCGTCGTGCACGTGGAGCACGTGGTGCTCCATGGTGTCGACGGCACCGGCCGACGGGTCGACGGAGTGGACCACCGGGTCGCTGAGGTAGCGGCGGACCAGCAGGTCGACGTTGCGGTCCAGGGTGGCCGAGAACAGCAGCCGCTGGCCCGCGGGGCGCACCTGGTCGAGCAGGGCGGTGACCTGCGGCATGAAGCCCATGTCGGCCATCTGGTCGGCCTCGTCGAGCACCGTGATGCCGACGTCGTCGAGGCGGCAGTCGCCCCGGTCGATGAGGTCCTTCAGCCGCCCGGGCGTCGCGACGACCACCTCCGCGCCGGCCCGCAGCGCGTGGGCCTGCCTGCCGAGCGACGTGCCGCCGACGACCGTGGCGAGCCGCAGCCTGACGGAGCGGGCGTAGGGGGCGAGCGCGTCGGTGACCTGCTGGGCCAGCTCGCGGGTCGGGACGAGGATCAGGGCCAGGGGGCGGCGCGGCTCGGCGCGCACGCCCGCCGTACGGGCCAGGACCGCGAGGCCGAAGGCGAGGGTCTTGCCCGAGCCGGTGCGGCCGCGGCCGAGGACGTCGCGCCCGGCCAGGGAGTTCGGCAGGGTCGCCGCCTGGATCGGGAACGGCACGGTCACGCCTTCGCGGCCGAGGGTGGCCAGCAGCGGGGCCGGCATCTCCAGGTCGGCGAACGCGTCGGCCGCGGGCAGCGCGGGCGTGACGGTCTCCGGGAGGGCGAACTCGCCGCCGACGGCGGCGGGCCGGCGGTTTCCGCCGTATCCGCCGGACCGGCGCGCGCCGTTGGAGCGGCCGGCGGCGGTGCCTCCGGAGCGGTCGTACGGGCGATTGCTGCGTGCGCGGGTGGAACGTGTGCGGTTCATTCGGAACCTTCCTCGATGCGGGCACGTATCAAGGAATTTCCGCAGCAGAATGAGCGGCGCAGGGAATCGCGAGAACGAGCCGGAAATGACAGGGTCGGATTGCCCTGAGAAAAAAGCGAGCTGGGGCCCGCACCCCAGAGTGCGGGCCCCAGCTGCGAAGTGTGCGTCAGTGCTGGCGCGTCAGGCGGGAACGATGTTCTCGGCCGTCAGGCCCTTCTGGCCCTGCGCGATGTCGAACGACACCTTCTGGCCTTCGAGCAGCTCGCGGAAGCCCTGGGAGGCGATGTTCGAGTAGTGGGCGAAGACGTCGGCGCCGCCGCCGTCCTGCTCGATGAAGCCGAAGCCCTTTTCCGCGTTGAACCACTTGACGGTACCGGTAGCCATTTTGTTTCTCCTTCGGAGGCGGAATCAGGAATACGCCCTGTGCGTATTCCTTGTCGCCGCGATGATCAGCCGTCGGAAAAATCTTCTGGCAACCACACCTGCAACAACTGAAGAAGACAGTAGCACGTCGGCTTCGGCCGTGTGCGGTAAGTTAATTGCGTCGCCTCTGGGGTGGCAGGAATATTCGCAGCGCGCTGCTCCGATTTCTCCTGCCGCCGTGACAGATATTGCTTCCCCGGGGTGCGGTGTTACCGCCAAATTTTTCCGGCCCCACCGCTGTGACCTCGTACGCAGGCCCGTCCGCCGCGGCTCGGCGCCGTACGGCGGGAGCCCTTCGCCGGCCGCGCCGTGTGGCCTTCGTCTCCCCGGCGCGCGGGCGCCGGTCACCGTGCGTGCACGTTCGGCTTGCCGGGGCCGCACCCCCCTCACAGACTGACCGGATGACAGCTACGCACGGACGGTCCGTCCTCGCCGCCGCGGCCGGTCTGGTGGTCCTGCCCCTGCTCGCCACGGGCTGTGGCGACTCCGACGGGGAGCCGGAGCCGGCCCGGACGGTCACCGCCACGACCACGGCTCCCGGGGAGCGGCCCACGAGCCCGGGCGCGACGACGAGCAGCCCCGGCGAGGACGAGAGCACGGGGCCGGTCCGCAGGTATCCGGACGCCGAGGTCGTCACCGAGTCCAAGGGGTTCACCATGCTGCGGACCGACGACTCGGTGGAGGAGGCCGGCGACTTCTACGTCGGCCTGCTGGAGGAAGAGGACTGGGACATCCAGTCCAAGTACGAGGGCGAGACCAGCGTGCACCTGCTGGCCCGCAAGGGCGGCGACGGCCTGACGATCCAGGTCAGCCCGACGGGGTCCGGCACGACCATCTCGATCTCCTACTACGGCGTGTAGCGGCCTACGGCGTGCAGCGGCGGCCGGAGCCCGCCCGGACGGCCCGGCCCGCGGCGGGGGCGAGCGCCGGCACCCCCGGGTCGCGCCGCGTCCGCGGACGCCCCGGGCGGCTCCCGCGGACCTCGCCGACCAGGCCCTCGACCCAGGCGAAGAGCTCACGGGCGAGCGAGCGTCCCGCGGCGGCGAACAGGTCGGGATAGAGACCCGGGAAGGTGTTCTCGTCCACGATGACCGGCCGGCCCTCGCTCACGATCAGGTCGAAGCCGACCAGGGGCAGCCCCAGGACCCGCTGCGCCAGCCGGACGAGCCGGGCCTGCGCCGCGGGGACCTCGCACCCGTCGACGTCGCCCCCCGCCCCCCGCGGGTCGTAGACCTTCCAGACGTCGGCGGACAGGCGGGTGAAGCGATGGCCGCGCTTGCGGTAGCCGTACATCAGCGAGCCGTCGAGCAGGGTGGTGCCGAGCCAGTCCGCCGGGCCGCCGCTGGGGCAGATCCGCTCCAGCAGCAGGGTGCCGTCCGTACGGGCCGCGACCGTCTGGTCCAGGAAGCCCACGAGGTCACGCAGCGTCGCGAAGTCCTCCACCAGCAGGACCCCCTGGCCGTACGAACCACGCCGGGGCTTCAGCAGGGCGCGCCCCCACTCCGCGAGGACCGGGGCGGCGGCCTCGGTGTTGTGGTGGCCGACCAGGACCGTGTCGGGCACCGGGAGGCCGGCCCGGGACAGTGCCAGGTGCGCCCGGTACTTGTCGAGGCCCGTGGCGAAGCGCTCCGGGTCGGGCTCGACGGGGACGTCCAGACCGAGGGTGCGCAGGGCCTCGTGGGTGTAGCCGCCGGGGTCCCGGGCGATCTGGGCGTGCCATAGGTAGAGGTCGAGGTCGTGCAGGCAGACCTCGCCGCAGTGGACCCTGCCGTCGCGGATGCGGGAGCGGCGGATGTCCAGACCGTGCAGGAACTCGACGTCCGGCAGACCCGACAGGAGGTCCATCAGCAGCGCGTGATCGGCGGCGGGGATCCTGCCGGCCTGCGGAGACGCACCGGGCGGGACCCCGCCGTGGCAGAGGGCGGGCGGCAGGAAGGTCCCGACCCTCAGCACGGGGGGACGCCGAGCGGGGACGGGGCCGGCGACGGGTGCGGCCGTGGGCCGCGGCCCCCGCGCGGTGTCGTCGCCTGCCTGCTCATCGGCACCATCTCCGCCGTCCGGACGCGGTCGGGAACGTCGTCGCCGTACCGGCCTCGGTCCCGGGCGGGAGTCCCGTCCCCCGGCGCGGCGGGTGGGTCCGCGGAACGCCGCGCCGCGCGCCGCGTCCACGCCCTTTCCCAGCGCAGCACATCCCGTCGGCGGACGCATCCCGGCGGTCCCGCGGGCACCCGGCGGCATGCCGTGTCCCCCGCTCGGGTCAGCGCCGCGCGCCCCGCGGGGCCCCCGGGGGCGGCGGGGGGGCCGCGGGAACCGGGGGGGGGGGGGCGCTGGGCCGACCCCCCGGCA
>NZ_JBEXOM010000027.1:0-78549 GCF_040611555.1 Streptomyces sp. NPDC006624
GGCCGTTTTAAGGCCCTCCAGGCCTTCGCGCGGTTGTCGCCGCTCGGTTCCGGCACCCTGCCGTCACCCACCGCACCGGGGGGTTGGGGGGGGCCCGGCGCCGGCAAGTCCTGGACTTCCCGGCGCCGGGCGCTGTCATGAGCCGGAAGCCCCGCCTCCCGTCCGGCCGGTGCGGGCTGGCACCCCGCGCGGGGCGTTGTCCACAGCACACCCGGGCGTTGTCCACAGCCCCGGCGCACGGCCGCGCGGCGTCGTACGCTGGAGACCCCCGGCCCGCGGCGCGCGTCGGGCCCGTCGTGTTGCCCATCCTGGACGGAAAACACCCCTCATGAGCCTGCACGGTCTGCTCGACGCCGTCGTCAAGGACGCCGCCCTCGCGGAAGCGATCAAAGCGGCCGCAGACGGCAACCGCCTGCACGTCGACCTGGTCGGCCCCCCTGCGGCCCGCCCCTTCGCGGTCGCCGCCCTGGCCCGCGACACGGGCCGCCCGGTGCTGGCGGTCACGGCCACGGGCCGCGAGGCGGAGGACCTGGCCGCCGCCCTGCGCTCCCTGCTCCCGCCCGAGGAGGTCGTGGAGTACCCGTCCTGGGAGACCCTCCCGCACGAGCGGCTCAGCCCCCGCAGCGACACCGTCGGGCGCCGCCTCGCCGTGCTGCGCCGCCTGGCCCACCCCCGCCCCGACGACCCCGAGACCGGCCCCGTCTCCGTGGTCGTGGCGCCCGTGCGCTCGGTGCTCCAGCCACAGGTCAAGGGCCTGGGCGACCTGGAGCCCGTCTCCCTGAGGCAGGGGCAGAGCGTCGACCTGGGAGAGGTCGTCGAGGCCCTGGCGGCCGCGGCGTACGCGCGCGTGGAGCTGGTGGAGAAGCGCGGCGAGTTCGCCGTGCGCGGCGGCATCCTCGACGTGTTCCCGCCCACCGAGGAGCACCCCCTGCGTGTCGAGTTCTGGGGCGACGACGTCGAGGAGATCCGCTACTTCAAGGTCGCCGACCAGCGCTCCCTGGAAGTCGCCGAGCACGGCCTGTGGGCCCCGCCCTGCCGCGAACTGCTCCTCACCGAGGACGTCCGCGCCCGCGCCCGTGCCCTGGCCGAACAGCACCCCGAGCTGGGCGAACTGCTCGGCAAGATCGCCGAGGGGATCGCCGTCGAGGGCATGGAGTCCCTCGCCCCGGTCCTCGTGGACGACATGGAGCTGCTGCTCGACGTGCTGCCCAAGGGCGCCATGGCCCTGGTGTGCGACCCGGAGCGGGTCCGCACGCGCGCGTCGGACCTCGTGGCCACCTCGCAGGAGTTCCTGCAGGCCTCCTGGGCGGCCACCGCGGGCGGCGGCGAGGCGCCCATCGACGTCGGCGCGGCCTCCCTGTGGTCCCTCGCCGACGTCCGGGACCGGGCCCGCGAGCTGGACATGATGTGGTGGTCGGTGTCGCCGTTCGCCGCCGACGAGGAACTGGACGCGGACACCCTCAAGCTCGGCATGCGCGCGCCCGAGACCTACCGCGGGGACACCGCCAAGGCCCTCGCCGACACCAAGGGCTGGCTCGCCGACGGCTGGCGCACGGTCTTCGTCACCGAGGGCCACGGCCCCGCGGCCCGCACGGTCGAGGTGCTGGGCGGCGAGGGCATCGCCGCCCGCCTGGCCCAGGACCTCGCCGAGATCTCCCCGTCGGTCGTGCACGTGGCGTGCGGCTCGATCGAGCACGGCTTCGTGGACCCGGCGCTCGGACTCGCCGTGCTGACGGAGACCGACCTCACCGGCCAGAAGGCGTCCGGCCGCGAGGGCGCCCGCATGCCGGCCCGCCGCCGCAAGACCATCGACCCGCTCACCCTGGAGCCGGGCGACTACATCGTCCACGAACAGCACGGCGTGGGCCGCTACATCGAGATGGTGCAGCGCACCGTGCAGGGCGCCACCCGCGAGTACCTGGTCGTGGAGTACGCCCCCGCCAAGCGCGGCCAGCCCGGCGACCGCCTCTACATCCCCACCGACCAGCTGGAGCAGATCACCAAGTACGTCGGCGGCGAGGCCCCGACCCTGCACCGCCTCGGCGGCGCCGACTGGACGAAGACCAAGGCCCGCGCCAAGAAGGCCGTCAAGGAGATCGCCGCCGACCTCATCAAGCTCTACAGCGCGCGCATGGCGGCCCCGGGGCACGCGTTCGGGCCGGACACCCCCTGGCAGCGCGAGCTGGAGGACGCCTTCCCGTACGCGGAGACGCCCGACCAGCTCACCACGATCGCCGAGGTCAAGGAGGACATGGAGAAGTCGGTCCCGATGGACCGCCTGATCTGCGGCGACGTCGGCTACGGCAAGACCGAGATCGCCGTGCGGGCCGCCTTCAAGGCCGTCCAGGACGGCAAGCAGGTGGCCGTCCTGGTGCCCACGACGCTGCTGGTGCAGCAGCACTTCGGGACGTTCAGCGAGCGGTACGCGCAGTTCCCGGTGAAGGTGCGGGCCCTGTCCCGCTTCCAGACCGAGACCGAGGCCAAGGCGGTCCTGGAGGGCCTGCGCGAGGGCTCGGTCGACATCGTCATCGGCACGCACCGGCTGTTCTCGTCCGAGACGAAGTTCAAGGACCTGGGCCTGGTCATCGTCGACGAGGAACAGCGCTTCGGCGTCGAGCACAAGGAGCAGCTGAAGAAGCTGCGCGCCAACGTCGACGTGCTGACGATGTCCGCGACGCCCATCCCGAGGACCCTGGAGATGGCCGTCACCGGCATCCGCGAGATGTCGACGATCACCACCCCGCCGGAGGAGCGCCACCCGGTGCTCACCTTCGTCGGCCCCTACGAGGAGAAGCAGATCGGCGCCGCCATCCGCCGCGAACTGCTGCGCGAGGGCCAGGTCTTCTACATCCACAACCGCGTGGAGTCCATCGACCGCGCTGCGGCCCGGCTGCGCGAGATCGTCCCCGAGGCGCGCATCGCCACCGCGCACGGGCAGATGTCGGAGTCGGCGCTGGAGCAGGTCGTCGTCGACTTCTGGGAGAAGAAGTTCGACGTGCTGGTGTCCACGACGATCGTGGAGTCCGGCATCGACATCTCCAACGCCAACACCCTGATCGTGGAGCGCGGCGACAACTTCGGCCTCAGCCAGCTCCACCAGCTGCGCGGCCGGGTGGGGCGTGGCCGCGAGCGCGGCTACGCCTACTTCCTGTACCCGCCGGAGAAGCCGCTGACGGAGACCGCGCACGAGCGGCTCGCCACCATCGCCCAGCACACCGAGATGGGCGCCGGCATGTACGTCGCCATGAAGGACCTGGAGATCCGCGGCGCGGGCAACCTCCTCGGCGGCGAGCAGTCCGGTCACATCGCGGGTGTGGGCTTCGACCTGTACGTCCGCATGGTCGGCGAGGCCGTCGCGGACTACCGGCGCCAGCTGGAGACCGGCGAGATCGAGGAGGAGCAGCCGCTCGAGGTCAAGATCGAGCTGCCCGTCGACGCGCACGTCCCGCACGACTACGCGCCCGGCGAGCGCCTGCGCCTGCAGGCGTACCGCGCCATCGCCTCCGCCAACTCGGAGGAGGACATCAAGGCCGTACGCGAGGAACTCGTCGACCGCTACGGCAAGTTGCCCGAGCCGGTGGAGAACCTGCTGCTCGTCGCGGGCCTGCGCATGTTCGCGCGCGCGTGCGGCGTCGGCGAGATCGTGCTGCAGGGCAGCAACATCCGGTTCGCGCCGGTGGAGTTGCGCGAGTCGCAGGAGCTGCGGGTCAAGCGGCTCTACCCCGGCGTCGTCATCAAGCCGGCCGCGCACCAGGTGCTGGTGCCGCGCCCGAAGACCGCGAAGGTCGGCGGGAAGCCGCTGGTCGGGCGGGAGTTGCTGGCGTGGGTCGGGGAGTTCCTGACGTCGGTGCTGGGGTCCTGACCCGGACCGCCGGCGTACGGGGCACCCGGCCGGTGCCCCGTACGCCCCGGTGTGCTCCGGTCCTCCCCCTCGCTACGGTGGGACCGGGCACAGGCCGTCCCCGCGGGGCGGTACGGGAAGACAGGGGAGGGGCGCAGCGTGACGCGTCTGAGGGGCGGGGCGGCGCTGGCCGCCGCGATGGTGGTGGCCGGAGCGGCACTGACGGGCTGCGAGGGCCTGGCCCCGCCGGCGGACGGCAACTCCCCCGGATCCGGCGCCCCGGCTGCCGGTGACGGCCGGGCCGTGAGCCCGCTGGACAACCCCGACGGCACGAAACCGGGCCTGGCGGCGGTCACCTCCGGCGGCGACAAGGCGCGGGCGCGTGAGCTGATCGGGAAGGTGGCGACGAAGGGCCGCGGCCCCAGGACGGGCTACGACCGCGACGAGTTCGGCTACGCCTGGATGGACTCGGCACCGCACGACGTCCCCTACGCGCGCAACGGCTGCGACACCCGCAACGACGTGCTCAAGCGGGACGGTCTCGACCTGCGCTTCAAGTCGGGCTCGGACTGCGTCGTCGCCTCGATGACGCTGCACGACCCGTACACCGGCCGGGAGATCGAGTGGACCAAGTCCCGCGCGGCGAAGGTCCAGATCGACCACGTCATGCCGCTGTCCTACGACTGGCAGATGGGCGCCTCGCGCTGGACGGAGGACAAGCGGGAGTCCATCGCCAACGACCCGCTCAACCTCGTCCCGGTGGACGGCCCCACCAACAGCGCGAAGGGCGACTCCGGCCCGGCGTCCTGGCTGCCCCCGGACAAGCGGATCCGCTGCGCCTACGCGGTGCGCTTCGCCCAGGTGTCCCTGAAGTACGACCTCCCGGTGACGACGGCCGACAAGGAGATGATGCTGCGGCAGTGCGGCGGGTGAGACCGCACGACGTGATCAGCACGACAACGGTTCGGTACAACCCGTGACGTGCCGCCCGTGTCGGGCTATACGCTCGGATCCCCAACGGGCACTGTCACTCGCACACTCGTCCCCATCGGCTACACCGGTCCAGGAGCAGTCATGTACGGCCACGGCGCGCCGCCGCCTCCCCGCAGCGCGGCAACGGTCATCTCCCTGCGCGTGCTGTTCGCGGCCGCCGGTGTCCTCAGCTGCGGCCTGCTGGCCTGCGCACCGCTGTTCCGGGTGGCCGTCCTGCGGGGGCGGGCCCTGGACTGGGCGGCGGCCTGGGTCAGTCTGCCCCTGTCCATCGCGTGCTTCTCGGTGGTCGGCGCGCTGCCGGAGGAGGACTTCCGGACCGACATCGCGGTGGCCGTGATCCTGCTGCTCGGCGCCGCCAGCTCCGTCTACTTCCTGGTCGTGGACATCAGCCGGCACGGCGAGCGGCGGCAGTTCGCCGCCTACCCGCCGTCGCCGCACGCCTCGACGGCCGTCCACACCCCGTACGGCTACCCGCAGCCGGCGCCGCCCTACGCCCCCTCCTCCACCCCCGTCCCGCAGCCCCCCGCGCCCCACCCCCACACCCCCTCCCCGCACAGCGCCACGACACAGGTCCCGGGCCAGGTCCCGCCGCCCCCGCAGCGCCCCGCCCCGGCCCGCATCGACCAGGTCCGCGCCGAACTCGACGAGCTCAGCGACTACCTGCGCCGGCACGAGGGCGAAGGCCGAGGAGAAGGCCAGGGCGAAAGGTGACCGCGGCGGCAGGACGTGTCGTCGCCGGCCGCTACGAGCTGTCCTCGCTGCTCGGGCAGGGCGGCATGGGACAGGTCTGGACGGCGTACGACCAGCGCCTCGACCGGCGCGTGGCGGTGAAGCTGCTGCGTCCCGACAAGGTGGCCGGCCAGGACGCGGAGGAGCTGCGCCGCCGTTTCGTGCGCGAGTGCCGGGTGACCGCCCAGGTCGACCACCCCGGGCTCGTCACCGTGCACGACGCGGGCAGTGAGGGCGAGGAGCTGTTCCTCGTCATGCAGTACATCGACGGCGCCGACCTCGCCGACCATCTCGCCGAGCACGACCCGTACCCCTGGCAGTGGGCGGTCGCGGTCGCCGCGCAGCTGTGCGCCGTACTGAGCGCCGTGCACGCCGTGCCGATCGTCCACCGCGACCTCAAGCCGCGGAACGTGATGGTGCGGCAGGACGGCACGGTCTCCGTCCTCGACCTCGGCGTCGCCTCCGTGATGGACGCCGACACCACCCGCCTGACCCACACCGGCACCCCCATCGGCTCGCCCGCCTACATGGCCCCCGAGCAGGCGATGGGCGGCGCGGTCGGCCCGTACACCGACCTCTACGCCCTCGGTGTGCTCCTGCACGAACTGCTCAGCGGCGACGTGCCCTTCTCCGGCTCCACGGCCCTCGGCGTGCTGCACCGGCACCTGTACGAGCCGCCGGTGCCGGTACGCCGGCTGCGCCCCGAGGTCCCCGAGGCCCTGGAGGCCCTCGTGCTGCGCCTGCTCGCCAAGGACCCGCAGCACCGCCCCGCCTCCGCGCAGGAGGTCCACGAGCACCTGGAGCTGCTCCTGCCCGGGCGCGGCACGCCCACCGGAGCGCCCCTCGACCCCACCCGCCCCTTCCTGCGCCCGCACGCCCCCTGGCCCGACCGGGCCCGCACCCCCGCCCCGCAGCCGGCGCCGCCCGCCGCGCCCGTCACCGGCACCGCGGGCACGACGGACATCGCCCGCGCCGTCGACGAGGTCAAGCGGCTGCTCGGGGAGGGCCGGGTCACCCAGGCCGTCGACATCCTCGGCGCGATCCTGCCCGTCGCGGCGGAACGGCACGGCGAGCACTCCCCGGTCGTCCGCACCCTGCGCAAGCAGTACGCGGCCACCCTCCTCGACGACGGCCAGTACCGGCGCGCCCTGCCCGAGCTGCGCCGCCTCGCGGACGAACGGGCCGCCGAGGCCGGCCAGGCCGACCCGCAGTCCCTGCGCTTCCGCTACGAGGCCGCCCAGTGCCTCGAACAGCTGGGCGAACCGGCCGCGGCGCTCGCCGAATACCGGGCGGTGCTGCCGTACTACGAGAACCAGTACGTCGCCGCCGGCGGCCCCGAGCTGGCGCACGACGTCCGCCGCCGCATCGGGCTGCTCCTGCTCGCCCTCGGCGACCGCGGCGCCGCCCACGACACCCTGGCCCGGCTGCTGCACGACGTGGAGCGCACCCACGGCCACGGGCACCCGCTCGGCGCGGAGATCCGCAGGACGCTGCACTGGCTGGGGCAGGTCCGCGGCTGACGACGCCCCGGGGCGGCGTGCGGCGGTGCCGGAACCGGCGGTGAATCGTTGGTCGAATGGGTTGGCCAGAGGCTGGTCACTGCCTACCATCGATCATCGCAAGACCTTGTGCACCGTCGCACAATCTCCTCAGGAGGTCTCCTTGCACCGCCGCCGTCGCTCCGCGCTCGTCCTCACCGCCGCGATCGCCGCCGCGGCGCCCTTGCTCACCGCCTGCGGGAACGACGCGCACCCCGGCGCGGCCGCCGTGGTCGGCGGGCAGCGCATCACCGTCTCCCAGCTGGAGGACCGGGTCGGCGAGGTGCGCGCGGCCCAGCGGGCCGCCGTGCGGGACGACGCCCAGTACCAGCAGGTCATCGCCCGCACCGGCACGCTCACCCGGGACACGCTGCAGACCATGGTCCTCGACCGGGTGCTGCACCGCGCCGCCGAGGACGCCGGGGTGAGCGTCAGCCGCAAGGAGGTCCAGCAGATGCGCTCGGGCCTGGAGGAGCAGGCCGGCGGCCGCGAGGCGCTGGAGACGACCTGGCTGCAGCAGTACGGCATCCCGCCCAAGCGCCTCGAGGAGAACCTCCGCCTCCAGCTGGAGGCCCAGAAGCTCGCCGAGAAACTGGGCACCGACACCGGCCGCCCCGAGTTCTGGAAGGCCCTGTCCGACGCCTCCAGGGAACTGAACGTCGACCTCAACCCCCGCTACGGCACCTGGGACGTGCAGAAGAGCAGCCGCGCCGACGCCAAGACGCCCTGGGTGCGGGACGTGACGACGGCGCAGGCACCGCAGTCCATGTAGGGCCCACCGGTACGGGCGCCGGTGCCCGGGGACGACCTCCGGCCCGGCCGGCGGCGTGGGATAGCTTCGGACCGTGAACGCCAACAGCCCCGAAGCCGTCCCGGGCCCCGGGCGGACCGCCCCCGGCGCGGCCGCCGGCCCCGGCCGTATCGTCCTGCTCACCACCAGCCACCGCGTCGCCCCCGGCCTGCTCTCCTGGCCCGCCTGGCAGGCCGTGCGGGCGGCCGACCGGGTGCTGTGCGCGGACGGGGCGCATCCGCAGCTGCCGTACCTGCGCGAGGCGGGCGCGGCCGTCGAGGAGACCTCCCCGACGGCCCAGGAGCTGGTCGACGCCTGCGCCGGCGGCCGCACGGTGGTGGTCGTGGCCACCGGCGAGGGCGAACCCGCCCTGACGGACGGCCTCGCGCGTCTCGCCGGCGGCGGCCGTACCGCGATGCCCGAGCTGGAGCTGCTCCCCGCCTCCTACGACCTGCCGGGCGCCCGTCTGCTCGACCTCGTCCAGGTCATGGACCGCATCCGCGCCGAGTGCCCCTGGTCGTCCCGGCAGACCCACGAGGGCCTGGCCAAGTACGGCATCGAGGAGGCCTACGAGCTGGTCGAGGCGATCGAGGAGGGCGACCGGGACGAACTGCGCGAGGAGCTCGGTGACGTCCTCCTCCAGGTCGTCTTCCACGCGCGCATCGCCGAGGAGGACCCGCAGGCGCCCTTCTCCGTCGACGACGTGGCGGGAGGCATCGTCGCCAAGCTGATCCACCGCCACCCGCACGTCTTCGGCGACGCGACGGCCACCACCCCCGAGGAGGTCAAGGAGCACTGGCTGCGCACCAAGGCCGTCGAGAAGCGCCGCAGCTCGATCACCGAGGGCATCCCGCTCGGCCAGCCGGGTCTGGCCCTGGCCGCCAAGCTCGCCTCCCGGGTCCGCACCGCCGGTCTCGACCTGCCGCTGCCGCGGGTCGAGGGCATCGGCTACGACCTGCTCGCCCTGGCGGTCCGCGCCGAGGCGGAGGGCGTCGACCCGGAGGCGGCCCTGAGGGCGGCGGCCCGGGCGTACCGGGACGCGATCAGGCAGGCGGAGACGGGCGGAC
The DNA here is from genome assembly GCF_040611555.1 of Streptomyces sp. NPDC006624. NCBI lineage: Bacteria > Bacillati > Actinomycetota > Actinomycetes > Kitasatosporales > Streptomycetaceae > Streptomyces > Streptomyces sp. NPDC006624. The sequence goes on from NZ_JBEXOM010000027.1 coordinate 8,959, forward strand.
CCCCACCGGGCGGCGGCGGGGAGCCGGATACGGTCGGGGAGTGACCGACCAGCCCCAGCCCAGCACGCCCGCTCCCGAGCTGTTCACGTGGGAGTTCGCGAGCAACCCCTACCCCGCCTACGCCTGGCTCCGCGAGCACAGCCCCGTCCACCGGACGCGGCTGCCCAGCGGGGTGGAGGCCTGGCTGGTCACGCGGTACGCCGACGCCAAGCAGACCCTCGCCGACCACCGGCTCTCTAAGAACCCCGCGCACCACGACGAGCCCGCGCACGCCAAGGGCAGGACCGGGATCCCCGGGGAGCGCAAGGCCGAGCTGATGACGCACCTGCTGAACATCGACCCGCCCGACCACACGCGGCTGCGGCGGCTGGTGGCCAAGGCGTTCACGCCCCGCCGGGTCGCCGAGTTCGCGCCGCGGGTGCAGGAGCTGACGGACGGGCTCATCGACGCCTTCGCCGGGCAGGGCTCCGCCGACCTGATCCACGACTTCGCCTTCCCGCTGCCCATCTACGCCATCTGCGACCTGCTCGGCGTCCCCCGCGAGGACCAGGACGACTTCCGGGACTGGGCGGGCATGATGATCCGTCACCAGGGCGGGCCGCGGGGAGGTGTCGCCCGCTCGGTGAAGAAGATGCGCGGCTACCTCGCCGACCTCATCCACCGCAAGCGCGAGGCGCTCCCCGATGAGCCCGGTCCGGGCGAGGACCTCATCTCCGGCCTCATCCGCGCCTCCGACCACGGCGAGCACCTCACCGAGAACGAGGCCGCGGCGATGGCCTTCATCCTGCTGTTCGCCGGTTTCGAGACGACCGTGAACCTGATCGGCAACGGCACCTACGCCCTGCTCACCCACCCCGGGCAGCGCACCCGCCTGCAGCGGTCCCTCGCCGCGCGCGAGACCGCCCTCCTGGAGACGGGCGTCGAGGAACTCCTGCGGTTCGACGGCCCCGTCGAGCTCGCCACCTGGCGTTTCGCCACCGAGCCGCTCACCCTCGGCGGGCAGCGCATCGAGGCGGGCGACCCCGTCCTGGTCGTCCTGGCCGCCGCCGACCGGGACCCGGAGCGGTTCGCCGACCCGGACGTGCTCGACCTCTCCCGCCGCGACAACCAGCACCTCGGCTACGGCCACGGCATCCACTACTGCCTGGGCGCCCCGCTCGCCCGCCTGGAGGGCCGCACCGCCCTCGCCACGCTCCTCACCCGCCTGCCCGACCTCCGCCTCGCGGTGGACCCGGCCGAGCTGAGATGGCGCGGCGGTCTCATCATGCGCGGGCTGCGCACCCTGCCGGTGGAGTTCGCACCCGTCACCACGACACGGCCGGGAACGTGACGAAACCTCAACTCTGTGATCTTCACGTGATCTGCGCGGCATGAACTTGTGACAAGTGATCGTCTGCCGATACGTTCACCCATCAACGCGGGCCGAGCACTCGATCCGCGTCGATCACTGCTGTCTCCGAAAGGTCTCCGCATGCTCTCCGGGAACGGTCGGCACCGTCGCCCCCGCCAGGCTCCGGCTCTCCTCGTCGCGGCCGGAGTGACCGGCTCCGCCATCGCGATCCCGCTCCTCGGAGCCTCCGGCGCCAGCGCGGCAGACGGCACGGCCTGGGACCGGGTCGCGGACTGCGAGACCGGCGGCGCCTGGAGCCAGAACAGCGGCAACGGCTACTACGGCGGCCTCGCCATCTCCCAGGAGGACTGGGAGAAGCACGGCGGCCTCGACTACGCCGCCAGCGCCGACCTGGCCAGCCGCTCCCAGCAGATATCCGTGGCCGAGAGAATCCTCGCCGACCAGGGGGTCGGCGCGTGGCGCACCTGCGGGCTGCTCTCCGGCCTCGAGCAGGGCAAGGGCTCCGGTTCGGCCGACGACTCCGGTTCCTCCGGTTCCTCCGAGTCGTCCGCATCCACGGATGCGCCCGGTTTGCTGGAAACGTCCGAGTCGTCCCCTTCGCCGACTCCCTCGTCGTCACCGTCGTCTGACGTGGAGTCGGCCTCTCCGGACCAGGGTGACGAAAGCGGCGAAAGCGCCAAGTCCGACAAGTCGTCCGGTGTGGCCGAGTCCGCGCCGCAGGGGGAGCAGACCCAGGGCGAGGGATCCGCGCCGGCCGGCTCCGGCGGTGACGAGTCCGCCAACGCGCAGGCGCCCGAGGGCTCTTCGGCGCCCGCCGGTACCGGCTCCGGCCGCCACCGCGGCCCCAGCGCCGACGAGAACACCGAGCCGGCGGACGGCCGTACGGACGAGTCGTCGGGCCGCCACGCCTCGCGCGGCGACGGCGCCTCCCGCGACGCGGCCGACGGCTCCTACACCGTGCGCTCCGGCGACACCCTCTGGTCCATCGCCGACTCCCTTGACCTGAGCGGCGGATGGCGTGCGCTCTACACCGGCAACAGGGAGACCGTCGGCGCCGACCCGAACCTCATCCGCCCCGGTCAGACGCTCACGACAGAGGGCGAAGCGGACGGCGAGTAGCCGTTCGGGCAGTGCGGATACGGGGGCGGAAGTCACCCCGAAACGGCGCGAGTTCACGTCATGTTTCGCGGCTAATGTCCCGTATGGGGCCGGTGAGAGATAGATCTCAGAAGCCCTGATCGTCTTTGAAAATCGGTGGATCGCGTGTCTACGGTCGTGACCGCTCGCCATCGCGGGCCCCGGCTGCCGCAACGCCGAATCCTGCCAGCGGCCGCACGGGAACAGTCGTCGCGTCAAGCGCCGTAGGCAGGAGCGGGGGACCCAAGGTAGGTGCCCGACCGGCTTGTTGCGCCGGAAGGGCTAGGGGTGAAGCCGCGTCCCGTCAGGGACGCGGCCGGGCAACTCAACCGGCCCGAACCCGACAGCTCACCTCGCAGGCGTCGGTGAGGGGATCCATCCATGCTGTTTTCCAGCAAGGGCAAGCACCGCCGTCCGTCCAAGGCCACCCGTGCCATCGCCGTCGCCGGTGTGGCCGGTGCCGCCGTCGCCGCCCCGCTGATGGCGGCCGGCAACGCCTCCGCCGCCACCGCCTCCGAGTGGGACGCCGTCGCCCAGTGCGAGTCCGGCGGCAACTGGTCCATCAACACCGGCAACGGCTACTACGGCGGTCTGCAGTTCTCCGCCTCCACCTGGGCCGGCTACGGCGGCACCAAGTACGCCTCCACCGCCGACCAGGCCACCAAGGCCCAGCAGATCGAGATCGCGGAGAAGGTCCTCGCGGGCCAGGGCAAGGGCGCCTGGCCGGTCTGCGGCAAGGGCCTGTCGAGCGCCGGCTACACCGGCGGCGGCTCCACCGACTCCGGCAGCTCCTCGCAGAGCCAGAGCCAGAGCCAGAGCCAGCAGAGCACCGAGACCCGCTCGAGCCAGGAGCAGCCGGCCTCCCGCTCCGAGGAGCGTCCGGCCGCGAAGAAGACCGTCACCACCCCGACCGGCAAGAAGGTCGAGAAGGGCGACGGCGAGTACAAGGTCGTCAAGGGCGACACCCTGAGCTCGATCGCGGCCGACGAGAAGGTCAAGGGCGGCTGGGAGAAGCTCTTCGAGCTGAACAAGGACATCGTCCAGGACGCCAACCTCATCTACCCGGGCCAGCAGCTGCACCTGAAGTAGGCAGCGGCCCGCCCAGGGCCGGCTCCCCGCCCCGGCGCGTCATCCCCCGTACGCGCCGGGGCGGGGTTTTTCGGCAACCGGCTTTGTTCCGTTCGGAAACAATTTACTCTCGGTTCTGTCCATGGGGTGGGCGACCCGGTGGCCGATCGCCGCGAGCCGGTTAGGCTCATGTCGCGAGCCACCGCGGCCCGCACCGCGCAGGGCCCGAGCGGCCCGCGTACCCGCGTCACATCAAGAAGGAGATGCTCGTGCCGTCCATCGACGTCGTCGTAGCCCGGGAAATCCTGGACTCCCGAGGCAACCCCACGGTCGAGGTCGAGGTCGGCCTCGACGACGGCAGCACGGGTCGTGCCGCCGTCCCGTCCGGCGCCTCGACGGGCGCCTTCGAGGCCATCGAGCTCCGCGACGGCGACTCGAACCGTTACCTCGGCAAGGGTGTGGAGAAGGCCGTCCTCGCGGTCATCGAGCAGATCGGCCCGGAGCTGGTCGGCTACGACGCCACCGAGCAGCGCCTGATCGACCAGGCCATGTTCGACCTGGACGCCACCGACAACAAGGGCTCCCTCGGCGCCAACGCCATCCTCGGCGTCTCGCTCGCCGTGGCCCACGCCGCCTCCGAGGCCAGCGACCTGCCGCTGTTCCGCTACCTGGGCGGCCCGAACGCGCACCTGCTGCCGGTGCCGATGATGAACATCCTGAACGGCGGCTCGCACGCCGACTCCAACGTGGACATCCAGGAGTTCATGATCGCCCCGATCGGCGCGGAGTCCTTCTCCGAGGCGCTGCGCTGGGGCGCCGAGGTCTACCACACGCTGAAGAAGGTCCTGAAGAGCAAGGGCCTGGCCACCGGCCTCGGCGACGAGGGCGGCTTCGCCCCGAACCTGGGCTCCAACCGCGAGGCCCTCGACCTCATCCTCGAGGCGATCAAGGAAGCCGGCTACACCCCCGGCGAGCAGATCGCCCTGGCGCTCGACGTGGCCGCCTCCGAGTTCTACAAGGACGGCGTCTACACCTTCGAGGGCAAGGAGCGCTCGGCGGCCGAGATGACCGAGTACTACGCGGAGCTCGTCGACGCGTACCCGCTCGTCTCCATCGAGGACCCGCTGTTCGAGGACGACTGGGACGGCTGGAAGACCATCACCGACAAGCTCGGTGACAAGGTCCAGCTCGTCGGCGACGACCTGTTCGTCACCAACCCCGAGCGCCTCGCCCGCGGCATCGAGGAGGGCGCCGCCAACGCGCTGCTCGTGAAGGTGAACCAGATCGGCTCGCTCACCGAGACCCTGGACGCCGTGGAGCTGGCCCAGCGCAACGGCTTCAAGTGCATGATGTCCCACCGCTCCGGCGAGACCGAGGACGTCACCATCGCCGACCTGGCCGTCGCCACCAACTGCGGCCAGATCAAGACCGGCGCCCCGGCCCGCTCCGAGCGCGTCGCCAAGTACAACCAGCTGCTGCGCATCGAGGAGATCCTCGACGACGCCGCGGTGTACGCCGGCCGCAGCGCGTTCCCGCGCTTCAAGGGCTGACCGCAAAAGGCCCGACCCGTTCGAGGCAGCGTCGTACGTACGTCCCCGTACCCGGTCCCGTACCGTGTCCGGGGACGTACGCGCGTATGACGGCGGAGCGGAGGCGGCGAGATGGCAGTGAAGGACCGGGACCGGTTCTCCACCGCGACCAGGATCCGGCTGCTCGGTGAGCAGACCGCGGCCCGGGTCTACCGCTCCCAGACCAAGCGGCAGGCCCGCCGCTCCCGGCTGACCGGCCGGGCCGCCCTGCTGGCCCTGGTGATGTGCTCGCTGATCGTGGCCCTGGCCTATCCGATGCGGCAGTACGTCTCCCAGCGCGCCGAGATCGAGGACCTGCAGCGCGAGCAGCAGCAGGCCCGCCAGCGCGTCGAACGGCTGCGCGACATGAAGGCGCGCTGGCAGGACGACGCCTACGCCGAGCAGCAGATCCGGCAGCGGCTGCACTACGTCATGCCGGGGGAGACGGGCTTCATCGTCGTCGACCCGCACGCGGCGCGGCAGTCGCGCACCTACCTCGGGGCGGCCGACCGCCCCTGGTACGCGAACGTCTGGGACGGAGTCGACAAGTCCGACGCCTCCGCCCCGTCACAGTGACCCCAGAGAAGGACACCTGAAGACAGTCATGGAAACGCCCCCGCCGACCACCCCGCGCACCGAGCCCAGCGAGGCCGACGTCGAGGCCTTCAAGCAGCAGCTCGGCCGGCCGCCGCGCGGTCTGCGCGCGATCGCGCACCGGTGCCCGTGCGGGCAGCCGGACGTCGTCGAGACGGCCCCGCGGCTGCCGGACGGGACGCCGTTCCCCACGCTGTACTACCTGACGTGCCCGAAGGCGAACTCCGCGATCGGCACGCTGGAGGCGAACGGCGTGATGAAGGAGATGACCGAGCGGCTCGCCTCGGACCCGGAGCTGGCGGCGGCGTACCGGGCGGCGCACGAGGACTACGTCCGGCGCCGTGACGAGATCGAGGAGCTGAAGGGCTTCCCGAGCGCGGGCGGCATGCCGGACCGGGTGAAGTGCCTGCACGTGCTGGTGGCGCACTCGCTGGCCGCCGGGCCGGGGGTGAACCCGCTCGGGGACGAGGCGATCGCGATGCTGCCCGAGTGGTGGCGCAAGGGCCCGTGCGTGACGGCCGCCGAGGAGGACGCCCAGTGACCCGTGTCGCCGCCGTGGACTGCGGTACGAACTCCATCCGGCTGCTGGTCGCCGACGCCGACCCGGCGACCGGCGAGCTGGTCGACCTGGACCGCCGCATGACGATCGTGCGGCTCGGACAGGGCGTCGACCGCACCGGCCGGCTCGCCCCGGAGGCGCTCGAGCGGACCTTCGCGGCGTGCCGCGAGTACGCCGCGGTCGTCAAGGAGCACGGGGCGGAGCGGCTGCGGTTCGTGGCGACCTCCGCCTCCCGGGACGCCGAGAACCGCGACGAGTTCGTGCGCGGGGTGCTGGACATCCTGGGCGTCGAGCCGGAGGTGATCACCGGGGACCAGGAGGCCGAGTTCTCCTTCACCGGCGCGACCAGGGAACTGGCGGGGCGGGACCACCTGCCCAGGCCCTACCTGGTGGTGGACATCGGCGGCGGCTCGACCGAGTTCGTCGTCGGCGACGACCGGGTGCGCGCGGCGCGCTCGGTGGACGTCGGCTGCGTCCGCATGACCGAGCGGCACCTGGTCCGCGACGGGGTGGTGGGCGACCCGCCCTCCGAGGAGCAGATCGCCGCGATGCGGGCCGACATCGAGGCCGCCCTGGACCTCGCCGAGGAGACGGTCCCGCTGCGCGAGGCACGGACGCTGGTGGGCCTGGCCGGGTCCGTGACGACCGTGTCGGCGATCGCCCAGGAGCTGCCGGAGTACGACTCGGCCGCCATCCACCACTCCCGGGTCTCCCGCGAGAAGGTCCGGGAGATCACCGACTGGCTGCTGCACGCCACGCACGCCGAGCGCGCGGCCGTGCCCTCCCTGCACCCGGGCCGGGTCGACGTGATCGGGGCGGGGGCGCTCGTCCTGTTGTCGATCATGGAGCGGATCGGGGCGGAGGAGGTCGTCGTGAGCGAGCACGACATCCTCGACGGCATCGGGTGGTCGGTGGCCTAGCCCGCTTCTGAGCAGGCATGGATCACGAATGAGCGCCTCCCGGGGGTCCCTGCGGGGCCCTCGGTGACCGTCCGCCGGAAAAGTTCGTGAAGTTCTTCACAAGGAATTCGGCCCTCCCGGGGGACGGGAAGGGCCCCGTTGACCCGTCCGGGGGCCGAACGGCCCTTTGAACACGTTCAGAAGCATGGTATGGAGGGGTTCGGGAGGGTGCCCGCCCCCGCCTCACGCGGACCCCTCACGGAGGCCTCCACGCGACAGAGAGGCAGCTCACGCGGCATTGACAACGGCTGGCCGTGCACAAACGCTCCCGGTTGTCACCATGACATGGATCACGTGGGCGGCGGAGGATAGCACACCCCCTCGACAACCTTGTGAAGGGGCGCACGAGCTACCCCCCCGAACCGGGTGGATACTCGATGGCATGAGCACCACGGAGCGTCCCAGGATCCTCGTAGTAGGCGGTGGGTACGTAGGCCTGTACGCAGCTCGGCGCATTCTCAAGAAGATGCGTTACGGCGAGGCGACCGTCACGGTCGTCGACCCCCGGTCGTACATGACCTACCAGCCCTTCCTCCCCGAAGCCGCCGCCGGCAACATCTCCCCGCGCCACGTCGTCGTCCCGCTGCGACGCGTGCTGCCCAAGGCGGAGGTCCTCACCGGCCGGGTCACCACCATCGACCAGGACCGCAAGGTCGCCACGGTCTCCCCGCTGGTCGGCGAGGCCTACGAGCTGCCCTTCGACTACCTGGTCGTCGCCCTCGGCGCGGTCTCCCGCACCTTCCCGATCCCCGGCCTCGCCGAGCAGGGCATCGGCATGAAGGGCATCGAGGAGGCCATCGGCCTGCGCAACCACGTCCTCGAGCAGCTCGACAAGGCCGACTCCACCACGGACGAGGAGATCCGCCGCAAGGCGCTCACGTTCGTGTTCGTGGGCGGCGGGTTCGCCGGTGCCGAGACCATCGGCGAGGTCGAGGACATGGCCCGCGACGCGGCGAAGTACTACAAGAACGTGTCCCGCGAGGACATGCGCTTCATCCTGGTCGACGCCGCCGACAAGATCCTCCCCGAGGTCGGCCCCAAGCTCGGCAAGTACGGCAAGGAGCACCTCGAGGGCCGCGGTGTCGAGGTCTACCTGTCGACCTCCATGGACTCCTGCGTGGACGGCCACGTGGTGCTGAAGAACGGCCTCGAGGTCGACTCCAACACCATCGTCTGGACCGCCGGCGTCAAGCCCAACCCGGTCCTGTCCCGCTACGGCCTGCCCCTCGGCCCGCGCGGTCACGTCGACTGCCAGCCGACGCTCCAGGTCAAGGGCACCGACTACATCTGGGCCGCCGGCGACAACGCCCAGGTGCCGGACCTCGTCGGCCGCAAGGCCGGCAACGAGAACGCCTGGTGCCCGCCGAACGCCCAGCACGCGCTGCGCCAGGCCCGGGTCCTCGGCGACAACGTCCTGTCCGGCATGCGGGGCTTCCCGCAGAAGGACTACTCGCACGCCAACAAGGGCGCGGTGGCCGGCCTCGGCCTCCACAAGGGCGTCGCGATGATCGTCATGGGCAAGATGAAGATCAAGCTCAAGGGCCGTCTCGCCTGGTACATGCACCGTGGCTACCACGGCCTGGCGATGCCGACCTGGAACCGCAAGATCCGCGTCTTCGCCGACTGGACCCTCGGCATGTTCCTCAAGCGCGAGGTCGTCTCGCTCGGCGCCATCGAGACGCCGCGCGAGGAGTTCTACGAGGCCGCCAAGCCGGCCCCGGTCGCCGCAGCGCCGAAGGAGAAGACCGAGGAGAAGGCCAAGGCCTCCTGACCTCGGCACCGCTCCCCGTCTGACCGAAGACCGAAGACCGAAGGGCCTCCCACCGTCCGTGGTGCGGGAGGCCCTTCGGCGTGCGCGGCCGGGCGCGCCCGGCGAAGCTCACGGCGGCCCGGTTCATCTTCGGGACGTGGGAAGTGAGGCTTCCGGGCGCCCCGGGCGCCGGGTGCTGAGCCGATCGACCGGGACGGTGTTCACCCTCCCAGGGTTTGCCCAGTCGTGACGCGCGTGGGGGACTGCGCCGGGGCCGCGCAGGTGTTTACGTGGTGTCGGACATTCCGGGATTCCCCTCCCCAAGCCCTCGACTTCGCTCGAGCAGGGGATGCTCCTATCGGAGGTGTACACCATGGCAGACGCCGCGCAGCGGCTGCAGGGCCTCTTCGCACAGATGCTGGGAGCACCGCTTCCGGTGCGCATCCGCGCCTGGGACGGTTCGCAGGCGGGTCCGCCGGGCGCGCCGACCCTGGTCGTACGCAACCGGCGCGCCCTGCGCCGCCTGCTGTGGAAGCCGGGCGAACTGGGCCTGGCCCGCGCCTGGGTGGCGGGCGACCTGGACATCGACGGCGACCTCTACACCACGCTCGACCTGCTGGCCGGCCTGGTCTGGGAGCGCGGCGAGGACGCCCGCACCCTCACCCAGGCCCTGCGCGAACCGGAGGTCCGCGCCGCCGTCCGCGGACTCGTCCGGCTCGCCGGATCCCCGCTGCCGCCCGCCCCGCCCCGCGAGGAGGCCCGCAGCCCCCGCCGCCACCTGCACACCAAGCGCACCGACCGGCGGGCCATCAGCCACCACTACGACGTCGGCAACGACTTCTACGAGATCGTCCTCGGCCCGTCCATGGTGTACTCCTGCGCCTACTGGCCGGACCCGGACGCCACCCTCGAACAGGCCCAGCACGACAAGCTCGAACTCGTCTGCCGCAAGCTCGCCCTGAGCCCCGGTCAGCGGCTGCTCGACGTCGGCTGCGGCTGGGGCTCGATGGCCGTCCACGCCGCCCGCGAGCACGGCGCCCACGTCGTCGGCGTCACCCTCTCCCAGGAACAGGCCGCCTACGCCCGCAAGCGCGTCGCCGACGCGGGCCTCACCGACAAGGTCGAGATCCGCGTCCAGGACTACCGCGACGTCCGCGACGGACCCTACGACGCGATGTCCTCCATCGGCATGGCCGAACACGTCGGCGCCGACCGCTACCTGGAGTACGCCGCCGACCTGCACGACCTGCTCAGACCCGGCGGCCGGCTGCTCAACCACCAGATCGCCCGCCGCCCCCGGCGGGACGAGGACGCCTACCTCGTCGACCCCTTCATCGACTCCTACGTCTTCCCCGACGGCGAACTGCAGCCCATCGGCACGACCGTCGCGCAGCTGGAGCGCGCCGGGTTCGAGGTGCGCGACGTCGAGTCGCTGCGCGAGCACTACGCCCTGACCCTGCGCCGCTGGGTCACCCGCCTGGAGGCCGGCTGGCAGCGTGCCGTCGAGCTCAGCGGCCCCGGCCGCGCCCGCGTCTGGCGCCTCTACATGGCCGCCTCCGCCCTCGCCTTCGAACGCAACCGCATCGGCGTCAACCAGGTCCTCGCCGTCCGGACGCCGGACTCGGGCGCCTCCGGGATGCCGTTGCGGGCCCGCACCTGGGGTGCGCCCGGCCGCGGTTGATCCCGGCGCAGCGGGAAGGGCCGGGCTCCCCGTGACGGGGGACCCGGCCCTTCGGTGTGCCGCGGTGCGGCGAGGTCACTCGGCCTTGATGGCGTTCAGCATGTTCAGCCGGGCGGCGTTGCGGGCCGGCCACATCGCGGCCAGGACGCCGACCAGACCGGCCAGCACCAGGAAGATCCCGATGCGGTCCCAGGGCAGGACCAGCGCGTAGCCCGGGATCTCGTCCGCGAAGGTCTCACCGATCGCCCAGCCGAGGAACGCCCCGAGACCGATGCCGACGACCGCGCCGAACACCGAGATGACCACGGCCTCCAGCCGGACCATCCGCTTCACCCGGCGCCGGTCCAGACCGATGGCGCGCAGCATGCCGATCTCCTGCTGCCGTTCGAAGACCGACATCGCGAGGGTGTTGACGACGCCCAGCACCGCGATGATCAGGGCCATCGCCAGCAGGCCGTACATGACGTTCAGCAGGGTGTTGATGGCGCCGCCGAACTCGTTGCGGATGTCCTGCTTGTCCATCACGGTGATCGCCGGGTTGTCGCCCAGCGCGTCGATGAGGACCTTCTCGTTCGCCGCGCTCTGACCGCCGTCGATCTTCACGAAGATCTGCCGGATGGACGGCTTCGTCTCGTGCCGGTCCACGACCTTCCGGTCGATGAGCACGGGGGAGAGGAACTCGCTGTCCTTGTAGACGGCGCCGACCGTCAGCGTGGCCTTCTTGTCGTCGCCGAAGGTGACGAGGAGGGTGTCGCCGGTCTTCCAGCCCCTGCTCTTCGCCGTCTTCTCGGCGACCGCGATGCGGCCCTCGGCGAGCGAGTCCGCGCTGCCGCTGACCACGTCGACGGTCAGGACCTTCTCGATGTCGCCCGGGGTGACCGCCGAGGCGGACACGTAGTCGTCGCCGTCGACCTGGACGTAGGCGTCCTGCTGCGGCGAGACCGCGGCCACGCCCTTCGCCTTCTGCAGCGCCGACAGCGCCGACCGGTCCAGGTCACCGCCGTTGGCCATCGAGACCATGTAGTCGGCCTTGATGTTGTCGGTGGTCATCTTGTCGATGGCCGTGCCGACCGTGACGCCGAGCACCGACAGGCCGGTCACCAGCGTCAGCCCGATCGCCAGGGCCGAGGCGGTGGCGCCGGTGCGGCGGGGGTTGCGGACGGCGTTCTGGCCGGCCAGCTTGCCCGCCACCCCGAAGGGGCCGACGAGCAGCGGGCGGACGAGCGCGATCACGGGCCGGGACAGCAGCGGGATCAGGATGATCACGCCGATCAGTGCGAGGAACGCGCCCGCCCCGATGTACATGCGGCCGTCGTCGCCGCCGGTCGAGGCACCCGCCACGATCCCCACCGCGCCCAGGGCGGTGACGGCCGCGCCGATGGAGTTGCGCAGCACCAGCGACTTGGTGGTGGCCACCGCGTGGACACTGTTCATGGCCGCCACCGGCGGGATCTTCGCGGCCCGGCGGCCGGGCAGCCAGGCGGCGAACACCGTGATCAGCACGCCCACCGCGAGAGCCGCGAGCACCGGGGTGGCGGACAGGACCAGCGGACCGTCCGGCATCTTCATGTCGAACGCGGCCATGCCGGAGCGCAGTCCGACGGCCAGGCCGATGCCGAGCACGAAGCCGACGGCCGAGGCGACCAGACCCACCAGCGCGGCCTCGGCGAGCACCGAGCGGGTGATCTGCCTGCGGGACGCGCCGACCGCGCGCATCAGGGCGATCTCCTTGGTGCGCTGGGCGACCAGCATCGTGAAGGTGTTGGAGATGAGGAAGATCCCGACGAAGAGCGCGATGCCCGCGAAGCCGAGCAGGACCTGCTTGAGGTTGCCCATGCCCTGTTCGATCTGCTCGGCCTGCTCGTCGGCGAGTGCCTGGCCGGTGCGGGCCTCTGCCGTGTCCGGCAGCAGCGGCCTGACCGCGTCCAGGATCCGCGTGTCGTTCGCGCCGGGGGCGGCGGTGACGGTGGCGCTCTCGAAGTAGCCCGGCTTGAGGTACTGCTTCTGGGCGACGGCGGTGTCGAAGAGGACGAGGCTGCCGCCGGCGTTGACGGCGCCGTCCTCGGTGGTGAACACGCCGCTGAGGGTGTACTCCTTCACCGGGCCGTTGGTCGCGACGCGCACCCGGTCGCCGACCTGGTACTCGCCCTTGGCGGCGGACTCCTCGTCCAGGGCGATCTGGTCGTCCTTCACCGGGCCGGAGCCGTCGGTGAACGTGTAGGCGGCGTCCTTGCCGTCCTTGCCGGGGGCGAAGTTGGAGCCCTTGTTGGACCAGCCGACGCCGATCAGCTTGCCCTCGGGGTCGGCGACCCCGGCGAAGCCCTCGACGCGGCCGTACACCCCGGCGACGCCGTCCACGGCGGCTATCTCGTCGAGGACCTTGCCGGTCAGGCCGGGCACCTGTTCGGGATCGTCCGGGTCGGCGTACGCGGTGACGGAGACGGCGACGTCGTCGTAGCTCTTGGCCGACTGGTTGCGGAAGGCGTGGGAGAGGGTGTCGGCGAAGACCAGGGTGCCCGAGACGAAGGCGACGCCGAGCATCACGGCGAGCACGGTCATCAGCAGCCGGGCCTTGTGCGCGAGGACGTTGCGCAAGGCGGTACGGAACATGGTGGCGTTTCTCAGTCCTGTCGGTCCTGACGGGGGATCAGCTGGTGCGGCCCTTGGCGTCGAACGCCTTCATGCGGTCCAGGACCGACTCGGCCGTCGGGCGGTGCATCTCGTCGACGATCCGGCCGTCCGCCAGGAAGACCACCCGGTCCGCGTAGGCCGCGGCCACCGGGTCGTGGGTCACCATCACCACCGTCTGGCCCATCTCCCGCACGGAGTTGCGCAGGAAGCCCAGCACCTCGGCGCCGGAGCGGGAGTCGAGGTTTCCGGTGGGCTCGTCCCCGAAGATGATCTCGGGCCGGGAGGCCAGCGCCCGGGCCACGGCGACGCGCTGCTGCTGGCCGCCGGAGAGCTGGGAGGGCCGGTGGCCCAGCCGGTCGGCCAGCCCGACCATGCCGATGACGGAGTCCAGCCACTGCTTGTCCGGCTTGCGGCCCGCGATGTCCATCGGGAGGGTGATGTTCTCCAGGGCCGTCAGGGTCGGCAGCAGGTTGAACGCCTGGAAGATGAAGCCGATCTTGTCCCGGCGCAGCTTGGTGAGCTGCTTGTCCTTCAGGGAGCCCAGCTCGGTCTCGCCGATGCGCACCGACCCGGAGGAGAAGGTGTCGAGACCGGCCACGCAGTGCATCAGGGTCGACTTGCCGGACCCGGAGGGGCCCATGATCGCGGTGAACTCGGCCTGCCGGAAGTCGATGGAGACCCGGTCCAGGGCGACCACCTGGGTCTCACCCTGCCCGTAGATCTTCGACAGATCCGTGGCGCGCGCGGCCACGGTGGTGGCCCGGTCGGCGAGGGATGCGGTGGTCACGGGATGGCTCTCCTGACGGACGGCGATGTTCTGGAAGGACGTGTTCCATCGTCCGGGGCGCGCACCGCCGTGTAGTCACCCGTTGTTCCGGTTCTGAGGGGCGACTCCGGTCTGACCCGGCGGCGCGGTGTCATACCTGGGAATGACGAACGCCCCCGAGGGGTCCGGCTTCCGGGCGGGTGCGTGGACGCTTCTCGGCCACGCGGGATGCGCCGGTGAGGTGAACGCGGGTGCCCAGGTGTCGAGAACAGGTGGAGTGCCCTCGTTCAGACGGTGAAATTCCGTCATTCCGCATACGCGGCCGACCGCCGCACGCAAGGCTATTGGCAAGTGCGGATGGCCTGTTCCGAGTGCTGATGCACCCTCAGACGTCAATAAAATAAGACAACATCGGTCCGTGCTTCCGCTGTTCGGGGGATGCGTCCCGATAGTCTCGGAACCTCGATGCGGAGCCCATGGCCTGCCCGGATGGTGGAATGCAGACACGGCGAGCTTAAACCTCGCTGCCCCTTCGCGGGCGTGCCGGTTCGAGTCCGGCTCCGGGCACTCCGATCCCTGTGTGCTCCATTGAGAACTTCACGGCGTGCCCGTTGACAGTGGCCGTGTGCCGTCAGAAACTCACATCCGAGAAGAGTGAAATATTTTTCACCTGGCGAACACGGATGAGAAGAGGTCGCCCGATGCGCACCACCGTCGGCATCATCGGAGCCGGACCCGCCGGCCTCCTCCTCGCCCGGCTGCTCCACGACGCCGGCATCGACGCGGTCGTCCTGGAGAGCCGCGACCGCGACTACGTCGAGCGGCGGCAGCGCGCCGGGATCCTGGAGCAGGGCACCGTCGACGTGCTCCGCGCGGCCGGAGCCGGGGAGCGCATGGACCGCGAGGGGCTGCGCCACGACGGCATCGAACTCCGCTTCGACCGCCGGCGCCACCGTGTCGACTTCCCCGCCCTCACCGGCGGCCGGTCCGTGACGGTCTACGCCCAGACCGAGGTGTGCAAGGACCTCATCGCCCTCCAGCTGGAGGAGGGCGGCCCGCTGCTGTTCGAGGCGGAGGCACTGGCCGTCGAGGACGCGGACACCGCCACCCCGCGGATCCGCTTCCGGCGCGGGGGCCGCGAGGAGGTCCTGGAGTGCGCGTACGTCGTGGGGTGCGACGGGTTCTGGGGCGTGGCCCGCCGGGCGATCCCGGCCGCACTGACCCGGGTCTTCGAACGGACGTACCCCTTCGGCTGGCTCGGCATCCTCGCCGACGTGCCCCCCTCGCACGACGAACTGGTCTACGCCCGCCACGACCGCGGCTTCGCGCTGCTCTCCATGCGCTCACCGTCGGTCTCCCGCCTCTACCTCCAGGTGCCCGACGGCACCGACGCCGCGTCCTGGGGCGACGAGGAGATCTGGGACGAGCTGGAGCGCCGCTTCGAGACCGCCGACGACTGGCGGCTGGAGCGCGGCCCGATCACCCAGAAGTCCGTCACGCCGATGCGCTCCTACGTCCACGAGCCCATGCGCCACGGCCGCCTCTTCCTCGCCGGCGACGCCGCGCACATCGTGCCGCCGACCGGCGCCAAGGGGCTGAACCTCGCCGTCGGCGACGTCGTGACCTTCGCGCGGGCACTCGTCCACCAGGAGCGGACCGGCTCACCGGAGCTGCTCGACGCCTACTCCGATACCTGCCTGCGCCGGATCTGGCAGGCCGAGCGCTTCTCCTGCGACATGACGGCCCTGCTGCACCGGGCACCCGGAGCGACGCCCTTCGAGGACCGGCTCCAGCTGGCCCGGCTGGAGCGGATCGCCTCCTCCCGCGCCGCCGAGGCCGACCTGGCCGAGGCGTACACGGGCTTCCCGTTCGGGTGAGGTGAACACGGCAGGAGCGGGTACTCGCCGCAAGGTCGCGGACGTGTCGCGGTCCGGTCATGAATCAGCCCCTCCGATGTGGGGAATCAACGGGCCGCGTAGCGTGTTGCGCAGCACGACGAGGGAAAGATCCTCCCCAAGCACTAGGGTCATTCCTTTGCCTACCTATTACTCTTGAGCCAAGGCCACGCACGGTGGCTGGCCATGGAGGAGTGAAATGAGGAGCAGAAACCCGGTCTTCTCGCGACGGGGGTTCAGCCGCGACAACGGCTACGCGGGCTTCAACACCGCGCCGCAGGCCGGGGGTCCCGCTGTCGCCACGCAGGGCAACCCGTACGCGCAGCCGACTGGCAACCAGTACGCGCAGAACCCGTACGCGCAGAACCCTTACGCCCAGCAGGACCTGCAGTACGGCGCGCCGCCGCAGGCCCCGGCCACCACCGGCCGGATGACCATCGACGACGTCGTGCTGCGCACGGCGAGCACGCTCGGTGTGCTCGTCGTCACCGCCGCGCTCTCCTGGGCCCTGCTGCCGATCGACGACGCCAACATCGGCCGGAGCTACGGCATCGGTATCGGCGCCGCCCTGATCGGCATGGTCCTGGCGCTCGTGCAGTCCTTCAAGCGCAAGGCCTCGCCCGCGCTGATCCTGACGTACGCCGCGTTCGAGGGTGTCTTCCTCGGCGTCGTGTCCAACATCGTCGACAACCGCATCGCCGACGGCGCCGCCATGCAGGCGGTGATCGGCACCATGGCGGTCTTCGCCGGTGTGCTGGTCGCCTACAAGGCCGGCTGGATCCGCGTCAACCGCCGCTTCTACGGCTTCGTGATGGCGGCCGCGCTCGGCTTCGTCCTGCTGATGATGGTGAACCTGCTGTTCGCCGTGTTCGGCGGCGGTGACGGCCTCGGCTTCCGCAGCGGTGCGCTGGGCGTGATCTTCGGCGTCATCGGCATCATCCTGGGCGCCTGCTTCCTCGCCCTGGACTTCAAGCAGGTCGAGGACGGCATCGCCTACGGTGCCCCGCGCGAGGAGGCGTGGTTCGCGGCCTTCGGCCTCACGCTGACCCTCGTGTGGATCTACCTGGAGTTCCTGAGGCTCATCTCGATCCTCAACAGCAACGACTAGTCGCAGACGGTCGCAGCGCGAAGGGCCCCGGCTCGTGCCGGGGCCCTTCGTCGTCGTCCGGGCGGCGCCGGCTCACAGCAGCTTCCGCGCGGCCCTCCTCAGGTCGTACTCATGGATGATCGCCTTGGCGTGGCCGTACGCCAGGTTGTGCTCGTGCCGGAGCCAGCTGACCTTTTCCTCGAAGCGGAAGAGTGCCGGGCCTTCTTCGACGGTGCGCAACCAGTCGGAGATCTCACGACCGGTGCAATGGGGAATGCGGGCGAGCATGTTGCGGTGGGTCTCTTCGGAGAAGACTTGGGACATCGGCGCCTCCGGACGCTGGGATGTAAGCCGGTCCTTCAGGTCACCGTGCCTGAGTGTCCGCCCGTTGGCAACAGTCCCGCAGCGACGCGTACGCTCGCGGCGTGGTTGATACGACGCCTCTGACCCGTGCGGTGGATCACTTCGCCGATCGTTTGAGGGCCGCGCCCCAGAGCCGGTTGCAGCGGGGCGCTGCCGCCGAGGCTCTCGGGCTGGCCCGGGAGCTGGCCCGCAGGGCACAGGTCCTCGAGGGCGTGGAGCCCCGGGAGATGCCGGATGCGGGGATGTTCGCGGCGGCGGACCAGATCACCGTCGCCGCGCACGATCTGGCGGTGGTGGTTCCCGGCGACGCCGACGTCGACGAGGCGGTGCGGCTGGTCGAGGAGGCGCAGAAGCGGGCGGGGGTCTGAGTTCCGTGCGCGGGCCGCGTGCGGTCGCCCGCGCGGTTCCCCGCGCTCCTAGAGGGACGCGATGACCCGGTCCGCCAGGATGTAGACGTTCTCCTCGCCGCACTCGAACGTGAGCGTGTACGCGCCCGAGATGCCCGAGCCGCCCAGCAGGGTCGGGGTCTCGCCCGAGCGGAGGGCGCCGGCCAGCCGTTCCGCCGTCTCCCGGTGGCCCGGGGTCATGCACAGGGTCGTGCCGTCGGCGAAGACGTAGACGTCCAGGGTGCCCAGCGGGCCGGGGCGGACGTCGGTCAGTTCGACGCGGGAGGCGGCGAGTTCCTCCAGCGTGGCGACCGTGCGCTCGTGGTCGTTCACGACCGGCGACGGGTTCGGCACGAAGTCCGGGTGGGAGGGGTGGCGGCGGCGGGCCGCGGCCAGCTCCGGGGACTCCCCGGCCTGCTCCTCGGTGTCCGCGCCGGACTCCGAGACCGGCTCCAGACCCGCGAAGTCGGCCTGCCGGGGCAGGAACAGATCATGGTCGGTCAGGCCCAGCAGGGACGGCGCGTCCGAGGCGTCACGGGCCTCCTGGGCGGCCCAGAACGCCCGCGCCTCGGCGAGCTCGCGCTCCCGCTCCTCGGCCAGGGCCGCCGCCACGGCGGCCCGTATCTCATCGGTGTCGGTCGTGGTGCGGGCGGCGGGCAGCAGTGCACGGGTGGTGGCGGCCCGGTTCTCGGCCAGCGCGGTGTGCAGGGCCGCGACCTGGCGGCGCAGCTGCAGGACGGTGCGCAGGACGGCGACGCCCACGGCGCCCGTGGCGGCCGTGGTGACCAGCAACGCGATCGGCATGGCGCTCACTGACGTACTCCCGGTTCAAAGTCGACCCCCGACTTCCTACATCAGCTTGAAGGGCGGACTAACCAGCTGTCAGTGCGTAACGTCACGAAACGGACAGGGCTTCGGTGTCGGGGGAGGGGGTGGGGCTACTGTGACCTGCGGTTCTCCCCGGATGGAGGGAGATAGGTCACATCCTGGGGGAGATTGGATCACAAAACGGCCCAGAACCCTGGTGTTTCCCGGGTTCTGGGCCGCTGCCTCACGGTCGGTGGTAAGGCGGTTACGGTACGGCGCTCAGCTGAGGCGCTCGATGACCATGGCCATGCCCTGGCCGCCGCCGACGCACATCGTCTCCAGGCCGAACTGCTTGTCGTGGAACTGCAGGGAGTTGATGAGCGTGGTGGTGATGCGGGCGCCGGTCATGCCGAAGGGGTGGCCGACGGCGATGGCACCGCCGTTGACGTTCAGCTTCTCCAGCGGGATGCCCAGGTCGCGGTAGGAGGGGATCACCTGCGCGGCGAACGCCTCGTTGATCTCGACCAGGTCGATGTCGTCGATGGTGAGACCGGCGCGGCGCAGGGCCTGGTTGCTCGCCTCGACCGGGCCGAGGCCCATGATCTCGGGGGAGAGACCGGAGACGCCGGTGGACACGATCCGGGCGAGCGGGGTCAGGCCGAGCTCGCGCGCCTTGGTGTCGGACATGATCACCAGCGCGGCGGCGCCGTCGTTCAGCGGGCAGCAGTTGCCTGCCGTGACCATGCCGTCGGGGCGGAAGACCGGCTTGAGGCCCGCCACGCCGTCCAGGGTGACGCCGGGGCGCGGGCCGTCGTCCTTGGAGATGACGGTGCCGTCCGGGAGGGTCACCGGGGTGATCTCGCGCTCCCAGAAGCCGTTCTTGATGGCTTCCTCGGCGAGGTTCTGCGAGCGGACGCCGAACTCGTCCATGTCCTGGCGGGTGACGCCCTTGACGCGGGCCAGGTTCTCGGCGGTCTGGCCCATCGCGATGTACGGGTCGGGCAGCAGGCCGTCCTCGCGCGGGTCGTGCCAGGTGGTGTTCTCCTGCTGGGCGACCTCGGCGGTGCGGGCCTCGGCCTCGGCGAACAGCGGGTTGTGCGTGTCCGGGAGGCTGTCGGAGTTGCCCTTGGCGTAGCGGGAGACCATCTCGACGCCGGCCGAGATGAAGACGTCGCCCTCGCCGGCCTTGATGGCGTGCAGGGCCATGCGGCTGGTCTGCAGCGACGAGGAGCAGTAGCGGGTGACGGTGCAGCCCGGCAGGTGGTCCATGCCCATCTGCACGGCGACGATCCGGCCGAGGTTGTTGCCCTGCTCGCCGCCGGGCAGGCCGCAGCCGAGCATCAGGTCGTCGATGTCCCGCGGGTCCAGCTCGGGGACCTTGGCCAGGGCGGCCTGGACGATCGTGGCGGTGAGGTCGTCCGGTCGCAGGTCCTTGAGGGAGCCCTTGAAGGCGCGGCCGATGGGGGAGCGGGCGGCTGAGACGATCACGGCTTCGGGCATCACGGCTCCATTGACGTACCGGGTGGTCTGGCTGGGCTGACTGGGAAGTTACCCGTACGTATGGGCTGGGTCACGGGTGTGGCGGTGTGACCCTGGCCGCAGTTTTCTAAGCGCTTGCTTTTTGGCGGAGGGTCTCCGGGCCGTCGCGGAGGGTCGCCCCGTCATGTCGACGGCGTGACGGGGGACGGCTCCTGCTCGGGCACCCGGCGGCGGCGCCGCCGCTTCAGCAGGGCCCACGGGCCGCGCGGACCGGCCGGCATGGCCGCCGTGACCTCCGTGCCGGCCTCCGAGGCGGCCTCCGCCGCCGCGCGGGCCACCGGCAGGAACCCCTCGCGGCGGGAGGCGTCCGGGCGCTCCTCCTCGGCCGGCCACAGGCCCAGCGCGGCGCAGACGGTCGGCAGGACCGCCATCGCCGCGGTGGCGTAGCCCTCGGCGGAGGGGTGGTAGTTGTCCGGGCCGAACAGCTCGCGCGGGTTCGCCGCGAACTCCGGGCCCAGCAGGTCGCCCAGGGACACCGTGCGGCCGCCCTGCTCGACCGCTCCGATCGTCTGGGCGGCGGCCAGCTGCCGGGAGGCCCGCCGGGCCAGCCAGCGCAGGGGCTGCTGCACCGGCTCGATCGTGCCGAGGTCCGGGCAGGTGCCGACGACGACCTCCGCGCCGGCCGTGCGCAGCCGCCGTACCGCCGCGGACAGGTGGCGGACCGAGCGGGTCGCGGGCATGCGGTGGGTGACGTCGTTCGCGCCGATCATGATCACGCAGATGTCGGGCACCGGGTCGCGGTCCGCCAGCACCAGGGCCACCTGACGGTCCAGGTCGTCCGAGCAGGCGCCGGGCAGCGCCACCGTGCGCAGCTCCACCGGGCGTTCCGCCAGGGCCGCCACCCCCGAGGCGAGCAGCGCCCCCGGGGTCTGCCCGGCGCGGTGCACCCCCTGGCCCGCGGCGGTGGAGTCACCCAGCATCGTCAGCCGCAGCGGCACCTCACCGGGAGCGGCGTACGTGCCGCCGTACCGCCCGTCCGCGTGCGGCACGTGCGGTGACCTGCCGTTCCCCACCCGGCGCCGGGCCAGCTGCACCTCCGCCAGCAGCAGCCCCGCGGCGGCCGCCCCGGCCAGACCGATCCCGCCGCCGCCGTACGCGGCGCCGGCCGCGATCCGCCGGGCCGCCCTCGCCCTCGACATGCTCGTCATGCGTCGACGCCACCTCCTCGAACCCGTACACCCAGTGCTTGCCCCGTACGGCCCGTCGCCCAATCGCAACAGGGAGTGAACGACCGTCACGGACCACCGCGAGGTCATAGGCTGGCGGCACCACTAGGACCACTTCTTTGCGGCATCCGGAGACAACGGTGCGATTTCACGACTCGATGATCAGCCTCGTCGGCAACACCCCGCTGGTGAGGCTCAACAGCGTGACCAAGGGCATCAGGGCGACCGTCCTGGCCAAGGTGGAGTACTTCAACCCCGGCGGGTCGGTGAAGGACCGCATCGCCCTGCGCATGATCGAGGCCGCGGAGGAGAGCGGCGCGCTCAGGCCCGGCGGCACGATCGTCGAGCCGACCAGCGGCAACACGGGTGTGGGACTCGCCATCGTCGCGCAGCAGAAGGGGTACAAGTGCATCTTCGTGTGCCCTGACAAGGTCAGCACCGACAAGATCAACGTGCTGCGCGCCTACGGTGCCGAAGTGGTCGTGTGCCCGACCGCCGTGGACCCCGAGCACCCGGACTCGTACTACAACGTCTCCGACCGGCTCGTGCGGGAGACGCCCGGCGCCTGGAAGCCCGACCAGTACTCCAACCCCAACAACCCCCTCTCCCACTACCACTCCACCGGCCCGGAGCTGTGGGAGCAGACGGAGGGGAGGATCACGCACTTCGTGGCGGGCGTGGGCACCGGCGGCACCATCTCCGGAACCGGGCGCTACCTCAAGGAGGCCAGCGACGGCAAGGTCAAGGTCATCGGCGCCGACCCCGAGGGCTCCGTCTACTCCGGCGGCTCCGGCCGGCCCTACCTCGTCGAGGGCGTCGGCGAGGACTTCTGGCCGACCGCCTACGACCGGAGCGTCGCGGACGAGATCGTCGCCGTGTCCGACAAGGACTCCTTCCAGATGACCCGCCGCCTCGCCAAGGAGGAGGGCCTGCTCGTCGGCGGCTCCTGCGGCATGGCCGTCGTGGCCGCGCTGGAGGTCGCCTCGCGGCTCGGCGAGGACGACGTCGTGGTGGTGCTGCTGCCGGACAGCGGCCGCGGCTACCTCTCCAAGATCTTCAACGACGAGTGGATGGCCGACTACGGCTTCCTGGAGGACACGGGCCCGAGCGCCCGCGTCGGCGACGTGCTGAACGACAAGGAGGGCGACCGCATGCCCTCCCTGGTGCACATGCACCCGGAGGAGACCGTCGGCCAGGCCATCGACGTGCTGCGCGAGTACGGCGTCTCGCAGATGCCGGTCGTCAAGCCGGGCGCCGGGCACCCCGACGTGATGGCCGCCGAGGTCGTCGGCTCGGTCGTGGAACGCGAGCTGCTGGACGCGCTGTTCAGCAAGAACGCCTCGCTCGACGACCCGCTGGAGAAGCACATGTCCGCCCCGCTGCCGCAGGTCGGCTCCGGCGAGCCGGTGGCCGACCTGATGGCCGTCCTCGGCAAGGCCGACGCGGCGATCGTCCTCGTCGAGGGCAAGCCGACCGGCGTGGTCAGCCGCCAGGACCTGCTGTCCTTCCTGGCCCGCACGGGGGCGTGACGGGCGTGACGGGGGTGTGACGGGGGCGGGGCGTGTGAACGGGGGGCGTTCGGGGAGGTGGGGCTTCGCGGGGCGGGTCTCGCGGGCGCGGGGGTCGGGGAGGCGGCTTCGCGGGGGCGGGTCGCGTGGAGGCGGCCTCGCGGAGGCGCGTCTCGGGAGGCGGCCCTGGGGCCGTGGGCCTCGCGGAGGCACGTCTCGGGAGGCGGCTTTGGGGTCGTGGGCCTCGCGGACGCGGACCGCTGGAGTGGGCCCGCGAGGGCGGGCCGCGCTGCTGCTGCCTGCGTGGGGCGGCGGTCGCAACCGGGCCTCGCAGGGCCGGACTCCACCAGCCGGCATCGCGCAGGCGGACTTCGCGGAAGTGGTACGAGCGCGACACGTTCGCGCAGCACCCGCTTAACACGGGTCCTGCACAGTAGTGGATGTCGGCAGGGCGGGAGCGGCTCCCCGCCCCCGCCGGCGCCGCAGGCGTCACGGACCTCCGGAGCGGCTCCCGGACCTCCACCGGCGTCTCGGACGCGGGGGCCAGGCCTGACCAGGCCCGCGTCCTTCGCGGGGACCGCCGTCGTCCCGCCCCTCGTTCACGGGGGTGCGGCGGTCCCCGCGCAACTCCCCCTCGTCGCGCCCGGGCTCAGTCCTGCCAGTCGCCGTCCCGGGAGGACTTGCGGCGGCCGAACAGGCCCGGGTTGGTGCGGGCCGCCTGGGCGACGTTGACCCCGACGATGCCGACCCAGGCGACGATCAGACCGGGCAGGTGCGCGACGCCCCCGCCGATCGCCGACAGCGGCACCGCGAGGACCAGGGAGACGATCCCGAAGCCGAAGCGCTCCCCCCAGGAGTCCGTGGCCTTCGGCGTCCGCGAGTCCCGGGCCGTCTGCATCTGCTGCTCGGCCAGCTGCCGGCGCACCCGGCGCTCCACCGCGCCGTCGATCCGCTGGTCGACCTTCTCCAGGAAGGACTCGACCAGCGCGGAGTCGTAGTCCTCGCCCAGTTCCCTGCGTGCGTGCAGGGTGGCGTCGAGTTCCTTCTTCAGGTCGGCGTCCCGCGCGTCCATTCCGCTCATGCCGTCCACGGTAGGAAGCGGGTGTGCCGGCCGCACTGGGGTTAGCCCCCCTCTCCGCCCTGGGGCCCGCGGGAGCAGGGGAGAGCCGGACTCGGCCCTCTCCGGCCCGCCGGCCAGACGCTGTGTGCGGGAGGGCGGCGTATGTGACATACGCCGCCGGGCCGGGCGGCGAGCGGCATCAGTTGGAATTTCCGGGGTACGTGGGGTGCGTGTTGCACGAATACGCAATGAGCTCGGAGCGCCGACCCGTCCCGGAGGCCGAGGACGACGGCAGGCCGTCGGTGCCCGCCGCCATCGCCGTATCGGTCGCCGTCGAGGACGACACGGGCATCGCCGAAGCCCGTGACGCGGCCGGTGCCTTCCTGTCCCGGGTGCAGTCCGAGCACGGGCTGCCGGTCTCCGGCCGGGCCGTGGGCGTGGCCCAGCTCGTGGTGAGCGAGCTGGTCACCAACGCCCGCAAGTACGCCCCCGGCCCCTGTCTCATGACCCTGGAGATCCAGGACGGGACCGTGCAGATCAGCGTGTGGGACAGCAGCACCGTCCTGCCGGCCATCCTCGCCCCCGACCCGGGCCGGATCGGACAGCACGGCCTGGAGATCGTCACCGCGCTCTGCGTCAGCTTCGCCATCCACCGCGAACCGGTCGGCAAGCGGATCACCGCCGGCGTGATGCTCGCCGACGACCCCGGCGGCGCGGCGGCAGGCCGCCAGGTGCTGTAGGCAGCCTCGAGGCGCGGGCAGCACACCGCCCGAGGGCGCGTGCGCCGTTTCACCGCCCGGCGGACCGGCCCAGACTCTTGATCTTCTCGAAGGGGTAGACGCCCACGGTCACCACGGCCAGGCCGTAGAGGGCGAGCACCACAAGTCCCCAGGTGCCGATCGATCGGCCACCGCCGCTCATGACGACCGTGCCGATCGGCACCAACGGGGCGAAGCTGAGCACCGCGGCCCCGGTGCACCAGAAGGCCACCAGATCATTCGCCCGTTTCCTCAGCCCGGGGTCGGACTTCACCTCAGCGGGGACCTCGTACCCGTCCGACCGGTCACAGACCTTGCCGCGGTATCCGGTACGTGCGGCCAGCGAACTGGCCACTCCCAGCAGGAGGAAACAACCGAACATGAAGACGTAGGCCATGGACGCCCCAGGGTTCGCGCGGTGCCGAGCGGCTTCAGCGGATGTACTTGATGAGGAAGGCGATCACCATGTTGACGGCCTTGTTCTTGACCCAGCCCGGCAGGAACTTCCAGACGACGCCCCCGATTTCACCCCCGAGGCAGCCGATGACGGCGTTCCTGACGTAGGTCTTCTTGCTGGAGGCCTTGCCCGCCGCGATGTCGCTGAGCACCGAGGTGGGCATGCTGGCCAGTGTGCCCTTCGCACACCATGCCGCGGCGCCGATGGCCGCCGCGGCGATCGGGAAGGCGAAGCCGCCGTTCCGGCTCATGGCCTGCTCGATCTCGGCCAGCGCCTCCGGGCCCATCTCCTGCTCGATGAACTGGCGCTGCTCAGTTGTCAGTTCGGGAGTCTGCGTCGCGGAGGAGGCAGTCGCGGCGCGAGCCGTCGCCCGGCTGCTGCCGTCGGCGGCGGTGGCGCTGGGAGCCGTGGTGGCGAGCAGGGCGGCGCTGGTGACGGCGGCTATCGCGGTCAGAGAGACGCGGCGTGTGGTGGTCCTGCGCATGGTGAATTCCCCGATGGTCGTTCTTCCGTCCGCAGGTCAGGGAGACGGTTCCGTGGTCAACGCTCCAGGTCGTGGAGGTGATCACGGACGAGACTCTGACATCCCGAGGCAGGTCCGGCATAAACGGTGACGGGTGAAAAGGATCACGACTTCCGGCCGGAACGGCCCGTGTCGATCGGGCCTCTTGTCGAAGACGCCGGTGGAATCACAGCCGGCAACACGGGAGCGAGGAATTCCCTTGCAACGCGAATCACTTCGGATCGTACGCCAATAAACGATAAGGGCGGGGCGCCCTGCGACGCGGAGGGAATACGGTCCCCGCCCCTGCGGACTCCCTCTGCCGCCCTTGGCCCTCGTCGACCGCGGTTCGACGGACCGGGCGTGCCGACACCGCCCCGAACAGGTCATGCCGCCCGGAGCCGCGGGTAGGGTGTGCGGCCGGGATCTTGACGAGCACACGACTCCGACGCGCCGGGACAGTGGAGTCGTCGGCACACACAGGGCAGGGACGGCGATGGCACGGCTGGCGACGCGACTGTGGTCACGGTCGTCGTTGCTCACGGCTCATCCCGCCCGCGCGGTCGTCGTGGCCTTCGCCCTGGTGGTGCTGCTCGGCGCGGCGCTGCTGTCCCTGCCCTTCGCCACGGAGCGGGGTGCCTCGCCCGGCTTCGTGACCGCGCTGTTCACGGCCACCTCGGCGGTGTGCGTCACCGGCTTGGCCGTGGTGGACACCGGAACGTACTGGAGCGGCTTCGGCGAGGGCGTGATCATGGCGCTGATCCAGATCGGCGGCTTCGGCATCATGACCATGGCGTCGCTGCTCGCGGTGCTGATCTCGGGCCGACTGCGGCTGCGCATGCAGCTGACCGCGCAGGCCGAGACCAAGAGCCTCGGCATCGGCGACGTACGGCGCGTCCTGATCGGCGTCGCCGGGACCACGCTGACCGTCGAGCTGGCGGTGGGCGCGGTGCTGGCGCTGCGCTTCGGGTACGGCTACGGCGAGAGTTTCGGCCGCGCGGTGTACCTCGGCTACTTCCACGCCGTGTCCGCGTTCAACAACGCCGGCTTCGGACTGCACGCCGACAGCCTCACCCGCTACGCCCAGGACCCCTGGATCACCCTGCCCGTCGCCGCCGCCGTGATCCTGGGCGGCCTCGGCTTCCCCGTGCTGCTCGAGGTCCTGCGGCACCGCCGCCGGCGCCGCACGACGGGGCGCCGGACCTGGAGCCTGCACAGCAAACTCACCCTGAGCGGCACGGCGGTCCTGCTCGTCGCCGGCACGGTCCTGACCTGCCTGCTGGAGTGGACCAACCCCGGCACGCTGGGACCGCACAGCACCCCGGGAAAGATCCTCGACGGCTTCTTCCACTCCGCCATGAGCCGCACGGCCGGCTTCAACGCGGTCGACGTCGGCGCGCTGCACGCCTCGACACTGCTGATGACCTGCGTGCTGATGTTCATCGGCGGCGGCAGCGCCGGAACCGCGGGCGGCATCAAGGTCACCACCTTCG
This sequence comes from Streptomyces sp. NPDC006624, assembly GCF_040611555.1. NCBI lineage: Bacteria > Bacillati > Actinomycetota > Actinomycetes > Kitasatosporales > Streptomycetaceae > Streptomyces > Streptomyces sp. NPDC006624. The sequence goes on from NZ_JBEXOM010000027.1 coordinate 36,044, forward strand.
CCGTACTGCTCGCCGCGATCCTCGCCGAGGTGCGGGGCGAGCCCACCTCCACGGTGCTGGGCCGCCGTCTGGCCCCGCACGCGCTGCGCCAGGCCCTGACGGTGGCGCTGCTGGGAGTCGGGCTCGTCATGGGCTCGACGCTGGTCCTGCTCGCACTCACCGAGGAGCCCATGGACGCGGTGCTGTTCGAGACGGTGTCGGCCTTCGCCACGGTCGGTCTCTCCACCGGGATCACGGCGGACCTGCCGACGGCCGGACAGCTGCTGCTGATCGTCCTGATGTTCGTGGGCCGCCTTGGCCCGATCACGCTCGTCTCGGCTCTCGCCCTGCGCGAGCGCACCCGCCGTTACGACCTGCCAGAGGAGCGACCCGTCATTGGCTAGCAAGCTGCCCTTCCTGCGCCGCCGGCATCGCGAGCGCCCGACGGGGACCGAGGCCCACGGTGGTGACCAGCGAGTCGCCGTCATCGGGCTCGGCCGCTTCGGCTCCTCCCTGGCCAACGAGCTGATGAGACGCGGCTGGGACGTCCTCGGTATCGACACCAGCGCCCGCCTGGTCCAGAAGTACAGCGACGGGCTCACTCACGCCGCAGTCGCCGACTGCACGGACGCCGAGACGCTGAGTCAGCTCGGCGTCAACGAGTTCACCAGGGCGGTCGTCGCCATCGGCACCGACATCGAGGCGAGCATCCTGGTCAGCTCCAACCTGCTGGAGGCCGAGGTGCCCAACATCTGGGCCAAGGCCATCAGCCGCCAGCACGGCCAGATCCTCGAACGTCTCGGCGTGCACCACGTGGTTCTTCCCGAGCACGAGATGGGCGAGCGGGTCGCCCATCTGGTCACCGGCCGGATGCTGGACTTCATCGAGTTCGACGACGACTACGCGCTGGTGAAGACCATCGCCCCGGACACCGCCACCGGAGTGCCGCTCGGGCAGAGCCAGGTCCGCAGCCGCTACGGCGTCACGGTCGTGGGCATCAAGCGGCCGGGCGAGGGTTTCACCTACGCGACCGCCGAGACCGTCGTTCACAAGGGTGACGTCATCGTCGTGACCGGCAGGACGCGCGCGGTGGAGCGCTTCTCCGAACTCAGCTGACCCACGCCGCGACCGGGGCGGTTGCCGCCGGCGGAACGGACGTTCCTCTCATCGTCGCCTTCCGGGCAGCGACCGCGGCCGTCTCCGGCATCTCCGGCATCTACGGCACGGTCGGCCTGGCTGGCGGACACCGCCGGTGTGGCCTGGCCGTCCTGGCCGTCTCCATCACCGGCCCGGGGCGCCACGCTCCGGACGACCCTGTGCGGCCTGCTCGGCCTGCTCGGCCTGCTCGGCCTGCTCGGCCTGTGCGGTCTGCCCGGCCTGTATGGCCTGTGCGGCCTGTGCGGCCTGCCCGGCTTCCTGCGCCGGGGGCGTCCTGTTCGGCCCGGTCGTGTCGGCGGCTCGGGCGAACGTGGCGCGGGGCAGATCCCCGTCCTGCTGCCGAGGTGTGGCGTCGGCAAAGGGTTGTGGAGGGGTGGGCCCGCTCAGCAGCCCGTGCCGCACGGCGGCTTCCGCGTCACCGCGGCGCAGCCGGCCGGACGGCGTGGGGCGTACCCACAGCAGGTGCTCCCCGCCCGGCGGCGCGACGACCCCGCCGGTGCCGGGGTCCCCGGCCCACCACAGCACGCCGTCCGGCCCGGGGTCGGCCAGATGGTAGTGCGGCGCCGCGGTGCGCACCGACAGCGGAACGAGGTCGTCTGCCGTGGGAAGGCGCAGCACCACGCGTGGTGGGCCCTGGCCCGCGGGGACGGCGACCGCGCGGCAGGCAGTCCACGGGTGCGCCGCCACGACGTGCCGCACACGCCGTGAGGTGACGAGCGCCGCCGCCCCGACGACGGAGGCGGCAGGGCCGCACACGACGCAGAACCCGGCGAGTGCCCGGAGCCAGCCGACCCCGGTCTCGGCGAAGCCCGGACCGAAGGCCCACCCGGCGAGGGTGGCCGTGGTCCCGGTGCCGATCCAGCGCCAGGCCCGCCGACGCCGGCCGGCGACGGCCCTCGCGGTCGCCGGATGCGCGAGCGCGGTCGTCCGGTGCGTGCCGGGGTGTACCTCGGGCATATGGGCCCCCGTTCCGTCGTGCCTGCGCTGGTCGGCGTGCGCCCTGTCCGCGGGACGGCGCCACTGGTCCGGGGGCCTCGCGGTCGGACGCCGCGGGCCCTCGGCCCCTTGCCGTCGGCCTCAGCCGATCTGGATCTTCCCGTTGGCCTCGGCCGCGGGCGCGGCGGCGGGCTGGGTGCCGCCGCGGCCCTGGGTGATGCCCTTGAGCAGTTCGGCGAGGTCGACTCCGGTGGTGGAGCTGAGGAGTTCGACGCCCTGGGCGACGTTGTCGGCCACCGTGCGGGAGAGCTGGCTCGCGCCGTCGGTGGAGATGACGGTCATCTTGTCCACGGCGCTCAGCGGCTCGGACGCCTTGGCGACGACCTGCGGCAGCACCTCGATGAGCATCTGCAGCACGGCGGCGTCGCCGTACCGCTCGAAGGCGTCGGCCTTCTTCTGCATCGCCTCGGCCTCGGCCGCGCCCGTGGCGCCGATCGCCGCCGCCTCTGCCTCGCCCTCCAGCCGGACCGCCTCCGCGATGGCCGCGCGCCGGGCCTTCTCGGCCTCGCCCTGCTTGAGTCCCTCGATGGCCTGGGCGTCGGCCAGTGCGCTGCGGCGCTGCTTCTCGCCCTCACCGGTCAGCCGGGCCCGCTCGGCCTCGCCCTGCGCGGCGGCGATGGCGGCCAGCCGCTCGGCCTCGGCCTGCTTGACGCGGGCCACACGCTTGGCCTCGGCCTCCTGCTCGGCGGCGTAGCGCTGGGCGTCGGCGGGCTTGCGGACCTGGGTGTCGAGCTGACGGTCGGTCAGCGCGGCCTGCCGCTCGGCGACCTTCTCCTGCTGGGTGAGGATCTCCTGCTGCCGGGCCGCCTCGGCGAGCGGTCCGGCGGCGGCCGCGCGGGCGGCGGCCTCGTCGGTCTCGGCCTTGATCTCGGCCTGCTTGAGGGAGAAGGTCCGCTGGGCGACGGCGATCTCCTCCTCGGCCTTCAGCCGCGCCTGTTCGGCGGCGCGCCGGGCGACCGCCTCGGCGATGTCGGCCTCCTGCTTGGCGCGGGCGGCTTCGGGCCGGCCGAGGTCCTCCAGGTAGGAGCCCTCGGTGGTGATGTCCTGGATCTGGAAGGCGTCCAGCACCAGTCCCTGCCCGGACAGGCTGGCCTCGGCCTCCTCGGCGACCTGCCCGGCGAAGGCGGCCCGGTCGCGGATGATGTCCTCCACCGACATCCGGCCCACGATCGCGCGCAGGGCGCCGGAGAGCACTTCCTGGGTGAAGCCGACGATGCCGTCCTGCTGCATCAGGAACCGCTGCGCGGCGGCCCGGATGGCGTCCTCGCTGCCGCCGACCTTGACGATGGCGACACCCTCCAGGTTGGCCTTCACCCCGCGCAGCGTGACCGCGCCGCGCACGGCGACGGGGATGTGCCGGGAGGACAGGTCCAGGGTGAACTTCTGCTGCACGAACGGCACGACGAAGACGCCGCCGCCGACCACGACCTTCTGGCCGCTGTTGTCGGTGAAGACCCGGCCGGTCTCGGGATCGGTGGACTTCTTGCCGCGCCGCCCGGTGACGATGAACGCCTCACTCGGGCCGGCGACCTTGTACCGGCTGACCACGACCAGGGCGATCAGCACGAGGAGTACGACGACTCCTGCGACCGCGATGACGACAGAACTCATGATGTTGTCCCCTCAGCCCTCCCTGAGGACGGCGTTCGGTAAGGGTGTGTGATCGGTAAGGGTGTGTGAAGGTGAACGGCGCCATGCCCGGCCGGACCGCAGCCGGTCAGAGGGCGAGCGGTCAGGTCAGGGGGTGAGCGGTCCGGTCAGGGGGTGAGCGGTCGGGTCAGGGGTCGACCGGTCCGGTCAGAGGGCGAGCGGTCCGGTCAGGAGTCGACGGGACGGACGGACACGGCGGACTGCGACAGGGTCTGCTCGACCCAGACCTCGGCTCCCCGCGCCACGGCCACCGGGCTCCTGGCCGAGAACTTGACCGGCTGGCCGGCCCGGTGCACCAGGACCTCGCCGTAGCCGCCCGCGGGGATCGCGGTCACCACCGAGCCGGGCACGCCGATCAGGTCCTCGTCCCGCGGGGCGGCCCCGGAGGAGTCGGCCAGCAGCGACCGGCTCAGGCGGTAGGTGACCCAGCCGGTGAGGACGCCGGCCGGCACCCCGATCAGCACGGCCCCGACGGTGCCCCAACCGGTGGTCCCCAGGACGATCGCCCCGGAGAAACCGAGCATGGACACGAACCCGGCGATCACCGGCAGCGACAGCAGTCCGTCGATGATGCCGTCCAGTACGGAGACCCCGTCGAGCAGTCCCTCGATCACGCCGTCGAGGACGAACGACAGGGCAAGGAGGACGACCCCCGCAATGCCGAGCCCGAGAAACCAGGCCATCCGCGCACACCGCCTCTCCTTGCCCTTCCCCCGCTGTCACCGGCATCGTCACACGCGGCCACCGACGGCGGCATTGCCTGGTTCCGGCAATCTTTACGCGGCTTTAATGCCGCGCCCCGAACAGTCGGGCGGCCAGGTGCCCCGGGAGGCGCCGACGGTTCATGACGCCGCGTCAGGAGCCCTGTACCGTTCCCCGCGGTGTGCCGGGAAGTCTGGTCGGCGATCTGCACGACAGAAGGCGGAGCATGGCGGGGAGTGGCGGAGCGTGGCGGAGCACGTCCGCGCCGCCTGAGCCGCTCGACCCGGAGGAGCCGTTCGGCGTGATCACATTCGCTCAGCCCGCGCGTGGTGCGCCCCGCCCCGAGCACATAACCGTGCGGTCACCGCGTGGTCCTCGCCGCGTCCCGCCAGGGCCCGGCGGAACTCCTCGGCCGCCACCCGCGGCTCGGCGCGCGCACCACCGACGCCTGGCGCGGCACGACCCCGGACGGCGGGGCTGTGACCAGCGCCGATCGCGTGCGGTCGAGTGCGCTCTTCTTCCGAGTCGCGCACGCTCGTGGGGGCGGGCCGTGGCGAACCGTTCTCCCGCACGGCCGCTCCCGCCGCCCCCGCTTGCCGCGCTGCATATGCTCATGCAGAATCCTCAGCTACTGAATAGGCGAGGGGGAGCACGTCATGAGCGTGACCGACAGCCCTGCCGCGCGGCTGCAGGCGCTCTTCGAGGGCCACCGCCTGACGCCGACCCAGCGGCGCATCGCGCACAGCATGGTGCGGCGCGCCGCAGACGTGCCGTTCCTGTCCAGCGTGGAACTCGCCGAGCTGGCCGGTGTCAGCCAGCCCTCCGTGACCCGCTTCGCCGTCGCCCTCGGCTTCGACGGCTACCCCGCCCTGCGCCGCCACCTGCGCGAGGTCGCCCCCGCCGAACCCGCGACCGAGGCCGGCTCGGCCAACGAGTACCAGCAGGCCGTCGAGGCCGAGATCGAGAACCTGCGGCACCTGGCCGAGGCCCTGGCCGACCCCGCTGCCGTGCGGCGCGCCGGGCGCCTGCTCGCGGCCTCCCGTCCGCTGCCCGTCCTCGGACTGCGGGCGGCGGCCGCCCAGGCCCACGGCTTCGCCTACTTCGCCGCCAAGGTCCACCCCGACGTACGGCTGCTCAACGAGGGCGGCACGATGCTGTCCGACCGCATCGACGCCGCCGTCCGCGCCGGAGCGAGCGCCCTGCTGTGCTTCGCGCTGCCCCGGCACCCCCGCGAGGTCCTCGACGCCCTCACCTACGCCAAGGAGGCCGGCCTGAGCGTCGTCACGGTCGCCGACTCGGCCTTCGCGCCCGTCGCCAAGGTCTCCGACGTGCTGCTGCCCGCCGCCGTCGGCACCGGACTGGCCTTCGACACGGCCTGCGCCCCCATGCTGCTCGGCCGGGTCCTGCTGGAGGCCATGTGCGACGACCTGCCCGAAGCCCAGGCCCGCCTGGAGGAGTTCGACACGAAGGCCGCGGCCCGGGGCCTGTTCGTCGACTGACGGCCTCTCCGGCGACTTCTCAGACTCGTCTCACGTTCCGCCGCTAATCTGCGGTGCCTACCGCGAAGGAGACACAGCGACAGAACGGAGGCCCGACGTGACGCGCGGAGGACAGGGACTGGCCAGGGTGGCCGTCGTCGTACGGGCGGGGGCGGCCCCGCTGTGGTGGCTGGGCGTCTGCGCGGCGGGCGTCGGCCTGTTCCCGCCCGGTCTGACGGGCCGCCGCATCGGCGTCCTGACCGGTGCGGCCCTCTTCCTGCTGGCCACGGCCGCGGTGTCCGTCACCCGCCGCAGGCGCTACGCCGCCCTGGCCGCCGCCGCGTCCCGCGCCGGCAAGCACGACGTGCTCCAGGACCGCGCCGTGACGACCCGCAACTGGCGCCGAGCGCACCGCTGGTGGCTGCTGCTCGCCTTCCTCGCCGCACTCGGCAGCGCCTTCGCGATCCCGGCGGCCGGCGGGCTGCTCCTGGCCGGCTGCGGTGCGGGCCTGTGGCTGAAGGCGGCCTGGCTGGGCCGCCGGGAGCGGGCCGGCGAGGTGCTGCTGTGGGTGCGGGTGGACTGGCTGCGCGCGGGAGCGGCCCGCCCGGCGGGCAAGCGGGTGAAGGCGTACCGCAGCACGGGCATCAGGGCGGGAGACGCGGCCCCGGGCGGAGCTCGGAGGAAGTCGCCGGCGCTGGTGTAGGGCGAGGCGGAGCGGAGTACGGACGCACCCGGGTTCCCGGGCCTGCGGATGGTTCCCGGGCCTGCGGATGGTTCCCGGGCCTGCGGATGGTTCCCGGGCCTGCGGATGGTTCCCGGGCCTGCGGATGGTTTCCGGGGCTGTGGATGGTTTCCGGGCCTGAGGGCGGCTCCCGGGGCTGTAGATGGCTCGGACCTGCGGATGCGCCGGGGTGGGGGTGTGCGGCCGACCTTCGATCGCCCGCTGCACCCTCACCCCACCCCCGAGTTCCCAGCCCCCCGCCGGCCCCGCACCCACCCCCCACCCCCTCACACCAGCGCGTCCCCCTCCGCCCCGCCGGACTCCGCGACGACCTCCTCCACGCTCTGCGCCCGGCGCACCACCGCGAAGCGCCCGTCCGGCCAGAAGCCGTACACCGCGGGCCGCACCAGCGAGTTGTACCCGTAGTGATGCGCGAAGTAGTACGCCCCCGTGTCCAGCGCCGCCGCGTAGTCCCCCTGTTCCAGCAGCGGCATCGACCGTCCCTCCGCCAGCAGGTCACCGGCGAAGCACGCCGGGCCGGCGACGTCCTGCACCACGACCGGCCCGTCCTTCACCCGCCCCTTCGCGTCGTAGGCGCGGATCCGCAGGGGCCAGTTCCCCGGTGCGTAGACGGTGCGCGCGGCGACCTGCACCCCGGCGTGCGTGACCGCCACCGCCCGACCGCCGGAGGTCTTCGCGTACTCGACCCGGGCCACCACCGTCCCGTGCTTGGCCAGCAGTGACCGCCCGAACTCGGTGACCAGCCCGTACCGCCCGTCGAACAGCCCCGGCACCTGCGCGGCCAGCGTCCGCGCGTACTGCGCGTACGTCGGTGTCGTCGCGTCCGACGCGAAGTTGACCGGCAGGCCGCCGCCGATGTCGAGCGTGTCGACCTGGCGCCGCCCGGCCCGGCGGTTGATCTCCTCCGCCAGCGCGTACGACTCCGCCACCCCCTGGGCCATCAGGGACAGCGGGATGCCCTGGGACCCGGTGTGGGTGTGCAGCCGGGTCAGCCACGGCCGGTCCAGATACGCCCGTACGACCCACTCCCTGGCCCCCTCGTCCCGCAGCGCCACCCCGAACTTCGAGGTGGCCGTCGCCGTGGACAGCGCCCCGATCGCCCCGCCGCCGACCTGCGGGTTGACCCGGATCCCCAGGGGAGAGCGACTGGTCCCGGCCCGCATCAGCGCGTCGATGCGCTCCAGCTCCTGCGGGTTGTCCGCGTTGACGGCGATCCCCAGGGACAGTGCCTCGCGCAGCTCGGCCCGGGTCTTCGCGGGGGAGTCGAGCACCGTCATGGCGGGCGGCACCCCCGCCGCCCGGGCCAGCGCCAGTTCACCCGGACTGGCCACCTCCGCGCCGACGCCCTCCTCGCGCAGCAGGCGCAGCACCGGCACCAGCGGGGTGGCCTTCACCGCGAAGGCGTGCAGCACTGGCGTGCCCGGCGCCGTCACCCCCTCGAACGCCGACCGCAGCTCCGCGGCCGACTCCCGGACGCCGGTGACGTCCAGCAGCCCGACGAGAGGGCTGCCGGGTCCCAGCAGCCCCTGCTCCACGGCGGCCCGCACCGCCTCGTCCCGCCGGGCCGCGCGCCCGGCACCGGAACCGTCCGCCTGTTCCACCTCGATGTGTGCGCCCATGCATCCAGCCAAACACCCACGCCGCGGCCGCGCCGACCCCCCGACGTATTGACTAGTCCTATTCAGAAGTCCAGGATGTGAATAGACGCAGCAACATCCGCCGGGGACACCCACCAGGAGGCAGACCATGTCAGGACCCCGTCCTGTCCGAGCACCGCGCGGCACGGAACCGAGCGCCCTGGGATGGCAGCAGGAGGCCGCCCTGCGGATGCTGCAGAACAACCTCGACCCGGAGGTCGCCGAGCACCCCGACCAGCTCGTCGTCTACGGCGGCACCGGCAAGGCCGCGCGCGACTGGCGCTCCTTCGACGCCATGGTGCGCACGCTGAAGGGCCTGAAGCAGGACGAGACCATGCTCGTCCAGTCCGGCCGCCCGGTCGGCGTCATGCAGACCCACGAATGGGCCCCGCGCGTCCTCATCGCCAACTCCAACCTCGTCGGCGACTGGGCCACCTGGGAGGAGTTCCGCAGGCTCGAACAGCTCGGCCTGACCATGTACGGCCAGATGACCGCCGGCTCCTGGATCTACATCGGCACCCAGGGCATCCTCCAGGGCACCTACGAGACCTTCGCCGCCGTCGCCGCGAAGAAGTTCGGCGGCACCCTGGCCGGGACGATCACGCTCACCGCCGGCCTCGGCGGCATGGGCGGCGCCCAGCCCCTCGCCGTGACCATGAACGACGGCGTCGCCCTGTGCGTCGACTGCGACCCGCGCGCCATCGAACGCCGCATCGAGCACCGCTACCTGGACGTGAAGGCCGACAGCCTCGACCACGCGCTCCAGCTGGCGACCGAGGCCCGCGACGCCCGCCGCCCCCTGTCCATCGGCGTGCTCGGCAACGCCGCCGAGCTGGTCCCGCAGCTGCTGGCCATGGGCGCGCCCATCGACATCGTCACCGACCAGACCTCGGCCCACGACCCGCTGGCCTACCTCCCGCTCGGCGTCGACTTCGACGAGATGGCCTCCTACGCCGCCAAGGACCCGGCCGGCTTCACCACCCGGGCCCGTGCGTCGATGGCCGCGCACGTCGAGGCCATGGTCGGCTTCCAGGACGCCGGCGCCGAGGTCTTCGACTACGGCAACTCCATCCGCGGCGAGGCCAAGCTCGCCGGCTACGACCGCGCCTTCGCCTTCCCCGGCTTCGTCCCCGCCTACATCCGCCCCCTGTTCTGCGAGGGCAAGGGCCCCTTCCGCTGGGCCGCCCTGTCCGGCGACCCCGCCGACATCGCCAAGACCGACAAGGCCATCCTCGACCTCTTCCCGGAGAACGAGTCCCTGGCCCGCTGGATCCGGATGGCCGGGGAGCGGGTCCACTTCCAGGGCCTGCCCGCCCGCATCTGCTGGCTCGGCTACGGCGAGCGCGACAAGGCCGGTGAGCGGTTCAACGACATGGTCGCGAGCGGGGAGCTGGCCGCGCCGGTCGTCATCGGCCGCGACCACCTCGACTGCGGCTCCGTCGCCTCCCCCTACCGGGAGACCGAGGCCATGCTCGACGGCTCCGACGCGATCGCCGACTGGCCGCTGCTCAACGCCATGGTCAACGTGGCCTCCGGGGCGTCCTGGGTGTCGATCCACCACGGCGGCGGCGTCGGCATGGGCCGCTCGATCCACGCCGGACAGGTGACCGTGGCCGACGGCACCCCGCTCGCCGGGGAGAAGATCCGCCGCGTCCTGACCAACGACCCCGGCATGGGCGTCATCCGGCACGTCGACGCCGGCTACGACATCGCCGAGTCCGTCGCCGGCGAGCGCGGCGTCCGCATCCCGATGCGCGAGGGTGACCAGGCGTGACCTTCCACAGCATGTGGGCGGAGCTGCTGCCGATCGGCCGCAGCTCCGCCTCCGGCGGCTACCGCCGCTTCGCCTGGACCGGCGCCGACCGCGACTGCCGGGCCTGGTTCGAGGAGCAGGCCAGGACCCGCGGGCTGACCTACGAGCTGGACCGCAACGGCAACCAGTGGGCCTGGCTCGGCGACCCCGCCCGCGGCGACGCCGTCGTCACCGGGTCGCACCTCGACTCCGTGCCGGACGGCGGGGCCTTCGACGGGCCCCTCGGAGTCGTGTCCGCCTTCGCCGCCCTGGACGAACTGCGGGCCAGGGGAGCCGAGCTCTCCCGGCCCCTGGGCATCGTCAACTTCGGCGACGAGGAAGGCGCCCGCTTCGGTCTCGCCTGCGTCGGATCCCGGCTCACCGCCGGACAGCTCACCGCCGAGGACGCCCACCGGCTCACCGACGGCGACGGCATCACCCTGCCCCGGGCCATGGAAGCCGCCGGCCACGACCCCGACGCCATCGGCCCCGACCCCGAACGGCTGGCCCGCATCGGCGCCTTCGTCGAACTCCACGTCGAACAGGGCCGCGCCCTCGACCTGTCCGGGCACCGGGTCGGCATCGCCTCCGCGATCTGGCCGCACGGCCGCTGGCGCTTCGACTTCCGCGGTGAGGCCAACCACGCCGGCACGACCCGGCTCGCGGACCGCCGCGACCCGATGCTGCCCTACGCCGAGACCGTGCTCGCCGCCCGCCGCGAGGCCGGACTCGCCGGAGCCGTCGCCACCTTCGGCAAGATCTCCGTCGAGCCGAACGGCGTCAACGCCATCCCCTCCCTGGTGCGCGGCTGGCTCGACTCGCGCGCCGCCGGCCAGCAGGACCTGGACGCCGTGGTCGCCGGGATCGAGAAGGCCGCAGCGGAGTACGCCACCGCCCACGGCGTGGAACTGGCCGTCACACGCGAGTCCTTCACCCCGGTCGTCGAGTTCGACCACGCCCTGCGCGACGAACTCGCCCGCATCCTCGGCCGGGACCAGGACCCCCGGCTCACCGTCCCCGTCCTCGGCACCGGCGCCGGACACGACGCCGGGATCCTGTCCGGCAGCATCCCGACCGCCATGCTGTTCGTGCGCAACCCGACCGGCGTCTCCCACTCCCCGGCCGAGTCCGCCACCGAGGACGACTGCGTGGCCGGCGTCCTCGCACTCGCCGACGCACTGGAAGGACTGGCCCGCACGTGACGACGACGTACTGGCTGGAGCACGCCTGGCTCGGCGCCTCCCCCCAGGCCCCCGGGTCCCCCCAGGCCCCCGGGTCCCCCCAGGCCCCCGGGTCCGCCCGGGAGGGCGGGATCCCCGTCGAGCCGGGCGTGGCCCTCGACGTCCGGGACGGCCGCGTCACCGCCGTCCGGACCGGTGTCACCACCCCGCCGCCCGGCGCCGAGATCCTCCGCGGCCTCACCCTCCCCGGCCTCGCCGACGCGCACTCCCACGCCTTCCACCGGGCCCTGCGCGGCACCGTCCAGGTCGGCTCCGGGACCTTCTGGACCTGGCGCGAGGTCATGTACGCCACCGCCGCCCGGCTCACCCCGGACCGCTACCACGCCCTCGCCCGCGCCGTGTACGCCGAGATGGCCCTGGCCGGCGTCACGGCCGTCGGCGAGTTCCACTACGTCCACCACGCCCCCGGCGGCGTCCGCTACGCCGACCCCAACGCCATGGGCGAGGCCCTGATCGCGGCCGCCGCCGAAGCCGGCATCCGCATCACCCTCCTCGACACCGCCTACCTCTCCTCCGGCTTCGGGCAGCCGCCCACCGAATCCCAGCTCCGCTTCTCCGACGGCACGGCGGAGGCCTGGGCCGAACGCTGTTCACTTCTCAAGGAACGGGATCACGCACGGATCGGAGCGGCCGTCCACTCCGTACGGGCCGTGCCCGCCGACCAGTTGGCGACCGTCGCACGGTGGGCCGAGGAGCGGCGGGCCCCGCTCCACGTGCACCTGTCCGAGCAGACCGCCGAGAACGACGCCTGCCGCGCGGCCCACGGCTGCACCCCCACCCGGCTGCTCGCCGACCACGGGGTGCTCGGACCGCGCACCACCGGCGTCCACAACACCCACCTCACCGACGAGGACATCGCCCTCATCGGCGGCAGCGGCACCGGCACCTGCATGTGCCCGACGACCGAGCGGGACCTGGCCGACGGCATCGGACCCGCCGTGGCGCTGCAGCGCGCGGGCTCCCCGCTCTCCCTCGGCTCCGACAGCCACGCCGTCATCGACCTGTTCGAGGAGGCACGCGCCATGGAGCTGAACGAGCGGCTGCGCACCCGCACACGAGGCCACTGGACGGCCGCTGCCCTGCTGCGCGCGGCCTCGGCCGACGGCCACGCCGCCCTCGGCTGGGAGGGGGCCGGCACCCTGGAGCCCGGAGCGCTCGCCGACTTCACGACGATCGCCCTCGACTCGGTCAGGACGGCAGGGCCGCCTGCGCGGCTCGGGGCCGAGACGGCCGTATTCGCTGCGTCGGCAGCAGACGTGTCGCACACGGTCGTGGCCGGGCGGCACGTCGTACGGGACGGAGTGCACGCGCTCGTCCCCGAGGTGCCGCGAGCCCTCGCGGCCGCCGTCGCAGCCCTGCGCGACTGACCCCGGACCGCCTCCCCCCGCTGCCCGCCCCCGCCCCGACCGCCGACCAGGCCAGCAAGGACGCCATGAGCAACGCGACGACCGTCAGCCCCGCCCACTCCGCGAGCAGCGCCAGCACGCTCATCACCAACATCGCCGCCCTGGTCACCAACGACCCCTCCCTAGGTGACGGATCCCCCCTCGGACTGATCCAGGACGCGGCCGTCGTCATCGAAGGCGACCGCGTCGCGTGGACCGGTGATCACAGGAAAGCACCCGCCACTGACAACCGGGTCGACGCCGGCGGCCGGGCGGTCGTCCCCGGCTTCGTCGACTCCCACTCCCACCTCGTCTTCGCGGGCGACCGCACCCAGGAGTTCAACGCCCGTATGTCGGGCCGCCCGTACAGCGCGGGCGGCATCCGCACCACGGTCGCCGCCACCCGCGCCGCGAGCGACGAGGAACTCGAGGCCAACGTCACCCGCTACCTCGCCGAGGCCCTCCGCCAGGGCACCACCACCTTCGAGACGAAGTCCGGCTACGGCCTCACCACCCACGACGAGTCCCGCGCCCTGCGCGTCGCCGCCCGCCACACCGACGAGGTCACCTACCTCGGCGCGCACATCGTCGCCCCCGAGTTCGCCGGCGACCCGGCCGGCTACGTCGCCCTGGTCACCGGCGAGATGCTCGACGCCTGCGCCCCGCACGCCCGCTGGATCGACGTCTTCTGCGAACAGGGCGCCTTCGACGGCGACCAGGCCCGCGCGATCCTCACCGCCGGCCGGGCCAGGGGCCTGCACCCCCGCATCCACGCCAACCAGCTCTCCTACGGCCCCGGCGTGCGGCTCGCCGTCGAACTCGACGCGGCCAGCGCCGACCACTGCACCCACCTCACGGACGCGGACCTGGACGCCCTGGCGAGCGGCCGTACGGTCGCCACCCTGCTCCCCGGCGCCGAGTTCTCCACCCGGGCCGCCTGGCCGGACGCCCGCCGCCTGCTGGACGCCGGGGTGACCGTCGCCCTGTCCACCGACTGCAACCCCGGCTCGTCCTTCACCTCGTCCGTCCCCTTCTGCATCGCACTCGCCGTACGGGACATGGGCATGACCCCGGACGAGGCCGTCTGGTCGGCCACCGCGGGCGGCGCGGCGGCCCTGCGGCGCACCGACGTCGGCCGCCTCACCCCGGGCGCGTACGCCGACCTCGCGATCCTCGACGCCCCGAGCCACGTCCACCTCGCCTACCGGCCGGGCGTCCCCCTCGTCACGGCCGTCTGGCGGCGGGGCGCGCGGGTGCTCTGACCGCCCGCGCCACCGGTGCGTGCGACCGTGGCGGGCCCCGGCGGGCACGAACGCGGAGCGGCACGACTGCGCACGGCACGCGAACGGGGGCGGACCCTGCGGTCCGCCCCCGAGGACGATGTCACCCGGTGAGGATCACTCCTCGACGGTCAGCCCCTTGCGCAGCCGCACCAGCGTCCGCGACAGCAGCCGCGAGACGTGCATCTGCGAGATGCCCAGCTCCTCGCCGATCTCCGACTGGGTCATGCCGGCGACGAACCGCAGCGACAGGATCTTCCGGTCCCGGGGCGGGAGTTCGGCGATCAGCGGCTTCAGCGACTCGACGTACTCGATGCCTTCGAGCCCGTGGTCCTCGTAGCCGATGCGGTCCGCGAGCGCGCCCTCGGAGTCGTCCTCCTCCGGCTGGGCGTCCAGCGAGGAGGCGGTGTAGGCGTTGGACGCGGCCATGCCCTCGACGACCTCGTCGTCGGAGATGCCGAGGCGCTCGGCCAGTTCGGCCACCGTCGGGGCCCGGTCCAGCTTCTGCGCCAGCTCGTCCCCGGCCTTGGCCAGGTCGAGGCGCAGTTCCTGCAGCCGCCGCGGAACGCGCACGGACCACGAGGTGTCACGGAAGAAGCGCTTGATCTCGCCGATGATGGTCGGCATCGCGAACGTGGGGAACTCGACACCGCGCGACAGCTCGAAGCGGTCGATCGCCTTGATCAGTCCGATCGTGCCGACCTGGATGATGTCCTCCATCGGCTCGCTGCGGGAGCGGAACCGGGAGGCGGCGAACTTGACCAGGGCCAGGTTCAGTTCGACGAGCGTGTTGCGGACGTACGAGAACTCGTGGGTCCCTTCCTGCAGCGTCTCGAGCCGCACGAAGAGGGTCTTGGACAGGGCCCGCGCGTCGACCGCGTCGACTTCCTCGTACGGGGGGATGTCCGGAAGTCCGGCGAGAAGATCGTCTGGTGTGACGAGCATCTCGTCCTGGGCGATGGGATCCAGATGTTCCGGAAGGGGTGTCGACGTCGCTTCCTGGGTAGGCGATCCGTCGAGCCGGGGTGACATGATGTCCTCCATCGTTCTCGGCATATGGCTGCCGGAGCCAATACGTGCACTGCGGTGTGCGGCGCCTCCAAAGCCGGCCGTGTCGGGTGCGTGTACTCACTAGGCCTACCCGCTTTTCTGAGCCCACCGCAAGTGCGTTCTGTGGGCATATGTCCGTTTGTGTGTGGTTGTTCGGGTGTCGGAGTGTGGCGGGAAGGCGTAGTGTTCGAGGTCGTCAGCAAGCAGCCACGACGTCGGGAGAGAGAGACGGCATGGACCGCGGGACGGTCGGCAGCGCACAGTCTGGCCGGCTTCTGGTGGAGGTGCGGGAAGAGGGCTCTAGTGCCGTCGTGACCCCGGCGGGTGAGTTGGATCACCACACCGCCGATCTGTTGCGTGAGCCACTCGAGGACTGCCTCGCCAAGGGATTCAAGCGCCTGGTCATCGACTGCGCGCGCCTGGAGTTCTGCGATTCCACGGGGCTGAACGTGCTCCTCGGGGCGCGGCTCAAGGCCGAGGCCGCAGGTGGCGGCGTCGCGCTCGCCGGTATGCAGCCGGTGGTGGCACGCGTGTTCGAGATCACGGGGGCCGATGCGGTCTTCAGTGTCCATGACACGGTCGAGGCGGCTCTGGCCGGCGAGCCGGGCTGACCGGCGTGCGTCGGCGCGCGGAGCCCCGGCTGCCCTTCTGTGACCTGCGTCCCAGCCCCGTCACGGTTTTCGTGGCCACTACAGGGGTGTTCTGCCGGTCCGCCAGGGCAGGAGAGATCCTGAGCCTGTCGGTTGCCAGGGTGACGGGGGCGTAGTGAAACCGACGCGCCGCGCGCTGCGTGACTGACGTGTGTACTGAATTTTCTGAATTGTGAACTGGTGAATCGGTGAGGTGAAGCGCTGATGAGCACCACCCGGCCTTACTCGCCGGGCGACCGCGGGCCGGAGCCCAGCGGCGCTTCCGGGGCGTCCGGGGACGGCGTACCGGCGGCGGGCCCGCCCGGCGAGGGTGCGGCCGCGTCGTCGGGAGCCGCGACGCCGCCGGGTGGCCGGCAGGTGCGCCGGCTGAGCTTCGAGGACGAGAGCGGGGTAGTCCCGCTCGCGCGCGACTTCACCCGCCAGGCGCTGTACGCCTGGGGCTGGCTGCCCGCCGCCTCGGCCGACCAGCGGGCCGCCGCCGAGGACGTGCTGCTGGTCGTCTCCGAGCTGGTCACCAACGCGTGCCTGCACGCCGAGGGACCCGACCAGCTGACCATCACCTGCGACAACAAGGTGATCCGTATCGAGGTCGCCGACCGCGGCACGGGCCAGCCGGCACCCCGCACCCCCCATCGCGCGGGCCGCCCGGGCGGGCACGGCATGTTCATCGTCCAGCGCCTCTGTCTGGACTGGGGCGTCGTACGCAGCCCCGGGGTCTCCGGCAAGACCGTATGGGCGGAACTGGGCGCACCGGCCTGACCCGCGCCCGTGAGGGCTTCCCGTCACCGCCCCGTCATTCGGGCATGCCCAACCGGCCCTGACGGGCGGCTGGGCATGGGGGCACGGGTGCCTTCGTGCTGAAGGCGCACGCGCCACGTGCCGCACGCGACCCGCGCCGCGTGCCCCACGCCACCGGTCCCCAGTGCTCACGCACCCCGCGCGCCCCCTCAGTACCGATGCGCGCCCAGTCGGTGCCGTCTCCCTTCACAACCGATGCGCCGCCCCCGTCGGTGCCGCCCCCCTCGTGTCCAGCAGGAGCTGCGCCTTCACCGACAGGCCCTGCAGGTCGTACGTGCGGTGCTGCTGGAGGAGGATGGTCAGGTCCGCGTCGGCCGCCGCCTCGTAGAGGGAGTCCGCGCGGGGGACGGGGCGGTCCAGGACGCTCCAGGCGGGGACGTGGGGGTCGTGGTAGCTGACCGAGGCGCCCAGTTCCATCAGGCGCAGGGCGATCTCCTGGGCCGGGGTGCCCTGCAGGTCGGCGAGGTCGGGCTTGTAGGTGACGCCCAGGAGCAGCACGCGCGCACCGCGGGCCGACTTGCCGTGCTCGTTGAGGAGCGCGGCGGCGCGCTGGACGACGTAGCCGGGCATGCGGTGGTTGACCTGCTGGGCCAGTTCCACCATGCGCAGGCCGCGGCCGGCCTGGGTGGTCAGGTCCTGGGGGACCGAGTGGCCGCCCACGCCGGGGCCCGGGCGGAAGGCCTGGAAGCCGTACGGCTTGGTCTCCGCGCAGCGGATGACGTCCCACAGGTCGACGCCCAGGTCGTGGCAGAGCACCGCCATCTCGTTGACGAGGGCGATGTTCACGTGCCGGTAGTTCGTCTCCAGCAGCTGCACGGTCTCCGCCTCGCGGGGGCCACGCGCGCGTACCACCTTGTCGGTGAGCCGCCCGTAGAAGGCGGCGGCCGACTCCGTGCAGGCCGGGGTGAGGCCGCCGATGACCTTGGGGGTGGTGGCGGGTGTGGCGTCGCGGTTGCCGGGGTCGATGCGGCTGGGGGAGTACGCCAGGTGGAAGTCGCGGCCCGCGCGCAGACCGGAGCCCTCCTCCAGGAGCGGACGGAGGACTTCCTCCGTCGTCCCCGGGTGCACCGGCGACTCCAGGATCACGGTGGTGTGCGGGCGCAGGTGTGCGGCCAGGGTGCGGGCGGCGGCCTCCAGCTGGCCCAGGTCGAGTCCGCCGTCCGCGCCCCGCGGGGTCGGCGCGCAGACGACCGCGGTGCGCACCCTGCCGAGCTCGGCCGGGTCGGTGGTCGGCCGGAAGCCCCCCGAGAGCATCCGGCGCAGTTCGGCGGGGCTGAGCGAGCCGGCCTCCGGTCCGGTCCGGTAGCCGATGGTGGAGACGCCGGCGGCGACGGCGGCCTGGGCCAGGGGCAGGCCGTACGGGCCGAGTCCGATGACGGCGAGATCTGCGGGCATGGCGTGGCCGTCCTTCCCGATAGCCGAAGTGGGACAGGTGCGCAAGCCCTGTGGACAGGATGAGCGAGCGCAATGTCAGACTAGGAGTAAATATGACCGATATGCGGGATTGCTCGGCCGAGTTTCGGCGAGTGTTCCCGGGGTGTTGTCCACAGGCTGAGGGCCCGTGGTGGCTGAAGTCGGGCAACCCGGTCAGAATTCTGGGCATGGGGTAACGGACGGGGCTGCGCCCGACGGGTGCGGTCGGCACGACCGATAGCGGGAGGCAGCGGTGAGGACAGCGACACTCGGACCGGCGCAGCGCGCCGAGTCACTCGCATCTATGGCCGAGCGCGAGCTGGACGTGCTGGTCGTGGGCGCAGGTGTGGTCGGTGCGGGCACCGCGCTCGACGCCGTGACCCGCGGTTTGTCCACAGGTCTGGTCGAGGCGCGGGACTGGGCGTCGGGCACGTCCAGCCGCTCCAGCAAGCTGATCCACGGCGGCCTGCGGTATCTGGAGATGCTCGACTTCGCGCTCGTCCGCGAGGCCCTGAAGGAGCGCGGCCTGATGCTGGAGCGGCTCGCTCCGCACCTGGTGAAGCCGGTGCCGTTCCTGTATCCGCTGCAGCACAAGGGCTGGGAGCGGTTCTACGCCGGGTCGGGCGTGGCGCTGTACGACGCCATGTCCATGGCCCGCGGGCACGGCCGGGGTTTGCCGGTGCACCGGCACCTGACGCGGCGTCATGCCCTGCGCGTGGCGCCCTGCTTGAAGAAGGACGCCCTGGTCGGGGCGCTGCAGTACTACGACGCCCAGGTGGACGACGCCCGCCACGTGACGACCCTGGTGCGCACGGCCGTGGCGTACGGCGCGAAGGCCGCCAACCGCGCACGGGTGACGGGCTTCCTGCGCGAGGGCGAGCGGGTGGTCGGTGCGAAGGTGCAGGACGTCGAGGCGGGCGGCGAGTACGAGATCCGCGCCAAGCAGGTCGTCAACGCCACCGGCGTGTGGACGGACGACACCCAGGCCATGGTCGGTGAGCGCGGCCAGTTCCACGTCCGGGCCTCCAAGGGCATCCACCTCGTCGTCCCACGCGACCGGATCCGCTCCACGACCGGCCTGATCCTGCGCACGGAGAAGTCCGTGCTGTTCGTCATCCCCTGGGGCCGGCACTGGATCGTCGGCACCACGGACACCGACTGGGACCTCGACAAGGCCCACCCGGCCGCCTCCGTCGCGGACATCGACTATCTGCTGGACCATGTGAACTCGGTCCTCTCGGTGCCGCTGACCAGGGACGACGTCCAGGGCGTGTACGCGGGCCTGCGGCCGCTGCTCGCGGGCGAGTCGGACGCCACGAGCCAGCTGTCGCGCGAGCACACCGTGGCCCACCCGGTGCCCGGGCTGGTCGTCGTGGCGGGCGGCAAGTACACGACGTACCGGGTCATGGCCAAGGACGCGGTGGACGCGGCGGTGCACGGACTGGACATGCGCGTCGCCGAGTGCGTCACGGAGGACGTGCCGCTGCTGGGCGCCGAGGGCTACCCGGCGCTGTGGAACGCGCGGGCGCGGATCGCCGCCCGGACCGGACTGCACGTGGTGCGGGTGGAGCACCTGCTGAACCGCTACGGGACGATGACGGAGGAACTGCTGGACCTCATCGCCGACGACCCGTCCCTGGGTGAGCCCCTGCCCGCGGCCGACGACTACCTGCGCGCCGAGATCGTGTACGCGGCCTCCCACGAGGGCGCACGGCACCTGGACGACGTGCTGACCCGGCGTACGCGCATCTCCATCGAGACCTTCGACCGGGGCACGCGCAGCGCGCGTGACGCCGCCGAGCTGATGGCGCCGGTCCTCGGCTGGGACAAGGACCAGATCGAGCGCGAGGTGCAGCACTACGAGAAGCGGGTCGAGGCGGAGCGGGAGTCGCAGCGCCAGCCCGACGACCTGACGGCGGACGCGGCACGGCTGGGCGCGCCGGACATCGTGCCGTTGTAGACGGACTTGGTGCCGTGGCAGCCCGACATCACCCGAACGAGTGTCAGAAGTCGGGATCTGTGTGCGGAACCCGGTCGTTCTACGAGGTGCGGGGGCAGAACTCGGCCGCGAGCACCGCGGGTTCGAGACCGGGATCGGCTATCGCGTCCGTGTTCACGCGGAGGGTGAGGACACGCCGGCCGTCGACGGTGGCCGCGGTGCGCACGTAGCTGCCGGATATGTGCCCGTTGTGTCCCCACACCGTGGTGCCGCAGGGCAGTTCCTGCGGGAACACCCCCATGCCGTACGCGCCGTGTGCGGCACGGGTGTCGAGCATCTCGCGCAGCCAGCGCGGGGGCAGTAGCCGGCCGCCGAGCAGGGCCGCGTAGAAGCGGTCCAGGTCGGCGAGCGTGGTCACGATCTCGCCCGCGGCCCCGGCCACCCGCGGGTCGAGATCGGTGACGTCGGTGCCGTCGGCCGCGTAGGCGCGGCCGTGCGGAGAGGGCAGCGCGGAACGGGATCCGGGGAAGGAGGTGCCCGTCAGACGCAGGGGAGTGAGGATGCGGCGCTCGGCCTCGGTGGCGTACGGGTGCCCGGTCACCTGCTCGACGACCAGGCCGAGCAGGACGTAGTTGGTGTTCGAGTAGGAGAAGCGGCCGCGTGCGGCCGGAGGGTGGGTGAGTGCGATGCCGACGGCCTGACGGGCTGTGACGGGTGTGGTCCCGCGGGTGTCCGCGGTGAAGTCGTACAGGCCGCTGGTGTGGGTGAGCAGGGAGCGCAGGGTCAGCGCGCGGCCGTCGTTGCCGGCTCCTCGCACCAGACCGGGCAGGTGCTCCTCGACCGTGTCGGTCAGGGAAAGCCGCCGTTCGGCGGCCAGTTGCAGGACGACCGTCGCGACGAACGTCTTGGTGAGGCTGCCGGCGCGGAAGTGGTCCGAGCGGGCGATTCCCGTTCCGGCCTGGGCGTAGCGGGTGGTGTTCCCCTCCCGGGCCAGCAGGGCCGCGGAGGGGGCCGCGCCCCGGGTCACCAGCAGCGGGAGCACGGCGTCCGTGGGCGGCACGGACCGGGCCGAGGAGTCGGCCGGGGGCAGCACGAGGAGGGCGGCGGACACCGGCAGGGCCAGCAGGGACCGCAACGGCGGCATGCGGGCTCCTCCCGTTTTCGGGCGTCCCGGGCGCGGGGCGTGGCTGTACCGGGGGGCGCCGGGGGCGTCGGCGTGGGGGCCCATCATGCAGGGCGGCGCGGGGTGTACGTCACCCGGGTTCCGACTCGCCGGGACCTGTGAGGCATCCACCCGGGCACCCTGGGCACTGGGCACTTGTCGGGTGAGAGACAATGGAGCCTCTGTCAGGGCGGGTTGTATGAGGGGACGCATGTCGGAGGCGGAGCGGGCGGGCACATCTCGTCAGGACACTCGTCAGGACACCACGGAGCGTCTCCTCGCGGGGCGTTACCGGCTGGGCAAGGTGCTGGGCCGCGGGGGCATGGGCACGGTCTGGCGAGCCCAGGACGAGACCCTCGGGCGGACGGTCGCCGTCAAGGAGCTGCGGTTCCCGACGAACATCGACGAGGACGAGAAGCGGCGGCTGATCACGCGGACGCTGCGCGAGGCCAAGGCGATCGCGCGGATCCGCAACAAGAGCGCGGTGACGGTCTACGACGTCGTCCAGGAGGACGACCGGCCCTGGATCGTCATGGAGCTCGTCGAGGGCAAGTCCCTCGCCGAGGTCATCCGTGAGGACGGCCTGCTCGAACCCCGGCGTGCCGCCGAGGTCGGACTCGCCGTGCTGGACGTGCTGCGCTCCGCGCACCGCGAGGGCATCCTGCACCGCGACGTGAAGCCGTCGAACGTGCTGATCGCCGAGGACGGCCGGGTCGTGCTCACCGACTTCGGCATCGCCCAGGTCGAGGGCGACCCGTCCATCACCTCGACCGGCATGCTCGTCGGCGCGCCCTCCTACATCTCCCCGGAGCGGGCGCGCGGGCACAAGCCGGGTCCGGCGGCCGACCTGTGGTCGCTCGGCGGGCTGCTGTACGCGGCGGTGGAGGGCGCACCCCCGTACGACAAGGGGTCGGCCATAGCGACGCTGACGGCCGTGATGACCGAGCCGCTGGAGGAGCCGAGGAACGCGGGCCCGCTGACGGAGGTCATCCACGGCCTGCTCACCAAGGACCCCGCCCAGCGCCTCGACGACGCGGGCGCCCGGGCGATGCTCAACAAGGTCATCCACGCGCCCGAGAAGGGCGACGCGGAGCCGCTGGACGCGACGAAGGTCGTGCCGCTGCCCGCGCAGCCGGACAGGTCCTCGGGCAAGGGGGCCTCGTCCGGGGCCAAGCGGGGCGAGGAGGCCGGGGAGCGGCTGCGCGGGGCGCTGCGTTCCGTGCGCAAGGCCGCGGCCGGATCGGCGGCCGCCGCCTCGGCCGGCTCCGACTCCGCGGCGGCCTCCGGCAAGGAGAGCAGGACGCCCAAGGCCGGGGCTGCGGGTGCGGCCGCGGCGCAGGCGCAGTCGTCGGCGCCGTCGGGTGCGGTGCCGGGCTCCACGCCGGCCGCCGGCGGGGCCGGTGAGCGGGGCGGCCAGGACGCGAAGTCCGCTTCCGGCGGGCGTAGTTCGGGGTGGCCCGTCATGCCGCCGCCGGACCTGCCGCCGCGGCCGGTGGCCCGGGCGCCGCTCACCGACGTGGTGCCGCGGCGGACCCTTGTGATTATCGCCGTGGTGGTGGCGCTGGCCGTGATCGGCACGGTGCTCGCCCTCGTGCTCGACGGGGACGACGACAAGGGCTCCGAAGGTGCTTCCGGCAAGGGCGGCAAGACCGTCGCCACCGCGTCCGGCAGCGCCGACACCAAGGGCGACGAGAGCGACGGCACCCGCACGGACGGCGCGGAGACCAAGCCCGCGCCGTCAGGCCCCGCCTCGAACGGCACGCCCAGTGCCTCCTCCGGCGCCGGAGCGGGCTCGGGCGGCTCCGACGAGGAGGACACCACCGAGGTGTCGACCCACAAGGGCACCCAGGGCTACTCGATCGGCCTGCCGAAGGGCTGGAAGTACGGGTCCTCGGACGCCGCGGGCGACCGGTTCACCGGCCCCGACGGGCAGAAGCTGCTCATCGCCTGGACGTCCACGCCCAAGGGCGACCCGGTCGCCGACTGGAAGAACCAGGAGCGCTACATGCGGCGCGCCCAGTACCAGAGGATCCGTATCCAGGAGGTGGACTACCGCGGCTGGAAGGCGGCGGACTGGGAGTTCACCTACTCCGACGGCGGTACCAAGTACCGGACGATCGACCGGGGTTTCGTGGTCAGCGACCGGCAGGGATACGCGCTGATGTACACCGCGAAGGCGGCCGACTGGGACGGCAAGCTGCGCAAGCAGACCTGGCGCACGCTGACCCGGACCTTCGAACCCAAGTCCTGAGCATGAGCCGCCCCGGGTTTGGGGAGGCAGATCTGGCATCACCACATTGCGGGTTGCCTGCGGCACGTATCGTGAATGTTTGCGGACCGTGCGCAGCCGGAACGGACCGCTGGGCGAACGGATGTGACCGACCGGGCTGACGGGGGAGGCAACGTGGACGACTATGCGGGACGGGTTCTCGCCGACCGTTACCGCCTGCCGCTGCCGCCGTCCGACGAGTACGAACTCACCGAGTCCCGCGCCTTCGACACCTACAGCGGGCAGGAAGTCCTGGTCCGTCAGGTGCCGTTGCCGGAAGTGGTCGAGGCCGAGGTCCTCGACGCGGACGGCCTGCCCGACGGTTTCACGGCACGCGACGGCGGGGTGCGGCGGCCCGGGGCGCGTCCGGGTGGGCGTCCGGCGGTGCGGCGGCCCACGGATCCGGTGGTACGGCGGGCCGTCGAGGCCGCGCAGGCCGCCGCGGCGATACCCGACCACCCCCGGCTGGACCAGGTCTTCGACGTGTTCGCCGAGGGCGGTTCCCTGTGGATCGTCAGCGAGCTGGTGGCCGCGCGTCCGCTGGCGGCGCTGCTCGCCGAGAAGCCCCTGACGCCGTACCGGGCGGCCGAGGTCGCCTCCGACGTGCTGATGGCGCTGCGGGTGCTGCACGCGCACGGCTGGGTGCACCGGAACATCACGGCCCGGACGGTGCTGGTCTGCGAGGACGGCCGGGTGATGCTGACCGGGCTCGCGGTGGGCGCGGCGGAAGAGGCACTGTGCGGGTACGACCCGGTGCCGGCCCCGGCCTTCGACGACGCCGGGCAGGGACCGGGACAGCCGGGCGGCGCCGGGCTGGTCGAGGGCGCTGGGCTGGTCGAGGGTGCCGGTCTTGTCGGGGGTGCCGGTGGTCCTGGCGGGCTCACGGGTGCCGGTGGTCCCGGCGGTATCGGCGGCACGGGTGGTCCAGGCGGTATCGGTGATCCCGAGGCCGCGCGGCGTGCCGCGATAGAGGCGCGGGAGGCCAGGGGGCTGCCGGCGGCCGGGGTGGACGCGGCGGGCGGGAGCATGGCCGTACCGGCGCGCCGGAGCGCGGACGACAGCGAGGACCCGCGGGCCGCGCGCGCCGGGGCGATCGCCGCCTACCGGGCCGGGGCCCGCGCCGCCGCCCGGGTCCAGGAAGCCCAGCAGAACGGGCGGGCGGCCCTGCCGGGGACGCGCCCCGGGCCGGACCACGGCACGGTCCCGGCGCAGTCGCCGTACGTCCCCGGACAGGGCGGCGCTCCCGAGGCGTCCGCGCCGGGCCGGATCGCCGACCCCTACGGAGTGGCCGGCAACCCGCGGCCGACCGGCTGGCACGGCGCCGCACCGCGCGGTGCCACCCCGTTGCCGCAGGGCCGGGAGCAGGCGGCGCTCCCCGCGGCCGCGCAGCCCTCGGAGCCCACCCGCTCGGAGTCCGCCCGCCCGGAGTCCGTCCGTTCGGAGTCCGTCCGCTCGGAGTCCGCCCGCCCGGAGTCCACCCGCTGGGACGACCTGGTGGCCGACACCCCCGCCCCCCGGCGCGGCCCGGCCACGGCCCTGGCCGCCGAGCGGGCGCGGCAGGCGCGGATGGCCGTCGTCGGTCCGGTGACCGAGCGCTGGGCGCCGGAGCAGGCCGGACCGGTGCACGAGAACTGGCAGCTGGCCGCGCCGATCGGCCCCGCGACCGACCTGTGGGCGCTCGGCGCGCTGCTGTTCCGGGCCGTCCAGGGGCACGCGCCCTACCCGGAGGAGTCGACGGCCGAGCTGGTGCAGATGGTGTGCGCGGAACCGCCCGCCTACGCCGAGGAGTGCGGGCCGCTGCGGCCGGTCGTGGAGTCGCTGCTGCGCCAGGACCCCACAGAGCGCCCGGACTTCGAGGAGCTGCGCGGCTGGCTGCGCTCGCTCGTGCGCTCGGCGCCGGAGCCGGAGGCCGGGGTGCACGTCGTCGCGGCGCCGCCCGTCGACGCCGCCCGGCTGCCCGTCGTACGCCGCCGGGGCGAGCTCGTGCGCAGGCGGCGCGCCGGGCTGCCCGCGCACCACGGGCGGCACAAGCGGGCCAAGGAGTCCCGTTCGCCGCGCAGTCTCGGCCGCACCCTGCTTCTGCTGGTGCTGCTGGCGATGGCCGCCGCGATCGCCTACGCCGTGCTGTTCATGCCCAAGTCGGACACCGGTGGCGAGCAGGGCGCGGACCGCACCGGTGCCGCGGGCCAGACCGGCGAGGTGCCCGAGCCGGACGCCAGCAGCGAGCCGAAGCCGGACCAGACCTCGCCCGCGCCGGAGAAGAGCCCGTCGACGTCGGCGGGTTCCACCGAGACGCAGACCACCGGCCCCGATGTCGCCGGCGGCTTCACCCTGCGCAAGGACTCGGCCGGGTTCCAGGTCGCCGTCGCCAAGGGCTGGGACCGCACCTCGCGCGGCAGCGACGGCCAGGTCGTCTACGCGGGGGGCGACTTCGAGCTCATCGTCGTCCCGGGCCGGGACAGCGCGTCGGAGTACGGCAGCGACCCGATGGACTACCAGCGGGAACGGGAGCGGGAGTTGCAGCCCTACCGCGACTCCAGCTGGGCCACCTCCACCGGTCTGAAGACGATAGAGGTGGGCGGACGGACCATGGCCGAGGGCCAGTTCACCTGGACCGCTGCCGACGGCGGCGAGCTGTACGTGCGCAACCTGGCCATGCTCGTCGACGGCCGCTACCACGTGGTCCAGGTGCGCGGCCCGGAGTCCGAACGCGACCGGGTGACCCGGCTGTTCGAGCAGGCGGCGGCGACCTACAAGCCGACGGGGTGAGCACCCGGCCCGGCGCCCGTACCCGTCCGTACCCTCCCGTACCCGCCGGTGCGGCCGCCGTGCTCCTCGCACCCCGCGTCCCGGCAGGCGGCAACCGTCACAGTGCGGTCACCGTGCCACCCCGCTTGTTCCCTGGGTGAGGGCCTGTCCTTACGCTGACCCTGTCAAGACCATTGCGGGGCAACGTGAATCAGATGCAGGGCCTGCTCGTCGCGGGCCGCTACCGGCTGGCCGACGCCATCGGGAGCGGCGGCATGGGCCGGGTGTGGCGTGCCCACGATGAGGTGCTGCACCGGTCCGTCGCCATCAAGGAGCTGACGGCCGCCCTCTACGTCTCCGAGAGCGAGCGGGCCATTCTGCTGGCCCGCACCCGGGCCGAGGCCCGGGCCGCCGC
The DNA here is from genome assembly GCF_040611555.1 of Streptomyces sp. NPDC006624. Classification (NCBI taxonomy): domain Bacteria; kingdom Bacillati; phylum Actinomycetota; class Actinomycetes; order Kitasatosporales; family Streptomycetaceae; genus Streptomyces; species Streptomyces sp. NPDC006624. Next base: position 62,528 of record NZ_JBEXOM010000027.1, read on the forward strand.
CCGGATCAGCCACACCGCGGTCGTCACCGTGCACGACGTCGCGGAACACGACGGCCGGCCGTGGATCGTGATGGAACTGGTCGAGGGCCGCTCGCTGGCCGACGCGGTCAAGGAGGAAGGCCGCGTCGAGCCGCGCGAGGCGGCACGCGTCGGCCTGTGGGTGCTGCGGGCACTGCGCGCCGCGCACACCGCCGGCGTCCTGCACCGCGACGTCAAGCCGGGCAACGTCCTGCTCGGCCACGACGGGCGCGTGCTTCTCACCGACTTCGGCATCGCCCAGATCGAGGGCGACACGACCATCACGCGCACCGGGGAGGTCGTCGGCTCGGTCGACTACCTCGCGCCGGAGCGCGTACGCGGCCACGACCCCGGCCCGTCCTCGGACCTCTGGGCCCTCGGCGCCACGCTCTACACGGCGGTCGAGGGCCGCTCGCCGTTCCGCCGGACCACCCCGCTGACCACCATGCAGGCGGTGGTCGAGGAGGAGGCGGGGGAATTGCGGCACGCCGGCCCGCTCACGCCCGTCATCACCGCCCTGCTGCGCAAGGATCCCGCCACTCGCCCCGACGCGTCCGAGACCGAGCGGATGCTCGCCGAGGCGGCGGAGGGGCGGCGGCCGGGCGGCGCACCGGCGTACGTGCCGGCGCAGTACGGGGGGACGACGCCGTACCGGGATGCCTACGGTGACGCCCACCGGGACGCCCACCGGGATGCCGACGGCGGTACGGGTGCGACCGGCACGGGCACCGTCGGCACGGGCACCGTCGGCACCGGAACCGTCGGCGGCGCGACCGTCGGCGGTGCCGCCTCGCACACCCGCACGCCGCTGCCACCGCTGGCCGGCACCTCGGCCACCGGGAGGGGCGCTGTCGGCACCACGGCCGGCACCCCCACGGCCGGCACCCCGGTCACCGGCCCCACCACGGTCGGCCCGGCCCCGAACGGCCCGCAGCCGAACGGTCTTCAGGGACACGGCGCGCAGGCACACGGCCTGCAGACACACGGCCCCCACGGACACGGCCCCCAGGGACACGGCCCCCAGGGACACGGCCGGCAGGGCTATGGGCCGCCCCCGTCGGGGCGTCGGCGGCGGTTGCGCACCCTCGCCCTCGTCGTCGCGCTCGCGGCCGTCATCGGCGGCGGCACGGCGGTCGTGCTGCAGCAGTTCGGCGAGGGCCGGACGACGCCGGACGGCGCCTCCGGTACGCAGAGCGCCACGAGCCCGGCGCGCCCCGGGGGATCGGTCCCGGCCGGCTGGACCCGCCACGACGACCCCGCGGGTTTCAGCCTCTACCTGCCCGAAGGCTGGAAGCGCCAGACGTTCGGCCCGCAGGGCGAGCTCCGGCAGATCGACTACACGCCCGACGGCGGACGGCACTTCGTCCGGATCGCCGTCGACACCTCACCCGACTTCGCCGACCCGTACGCCCACCAGCTCGACCTGGAGCAGCAGTTGCAGCGGCTGGTCGACTACCGCAGGGTCCAGCTCAAGCGCAACGTCTACCGCGACCGGGACGGCGCGCTGTGGGAGTACACCTGGACCGCTCAGGCCAAGGACACGGAGTTCCCCGGTCCGCGCCGCGCCATCGAGGAGACGTACGTCGCCCGCGACGGCACCGAGTACGCGCTCTACATGTCGTCGCCCGCGGCCGACTGGGCCGAGGCACGCAAGCAGTTCACCTCGCTGCTCCAGGGCTGGCAGGAGAAGACCTCCTGAGGTGACGGGCCCGCTGACCCGGGGCCGCCGGTTTCGGCCACCCGCGCTCCGGCGCTCCCGGAGCGGCTCCGTCCGGTGGGGCATGATGGCCGCATGGGGACCGAGGGGCACAGCATGCGTGTCGTCGCGGGCCGTTACCGGCTCGAGGAGAGGCTCGGGCGCGGAGGCATGGGCGTGGTCTGGCGGGCGACCGACCAGCTGCTCGGCCGGGGCGTGGCCGTCAAGGAGCTCCCCCACGACCCGTCGCTCTCCGCGGCGGAGGCGCGCCGCCAGCGGGACCGGACGCTGCGTGAGGCCCGGGCCGTGGCCCAGCTGAGCCACCCGCACATCATCGTGGTCCACGACGTCGTGGAGGACGACGAACGCCCCTACATCGTCATGGAGTTGATCGAGGGAGGTTCCCTCGCCGACCGGCTCGCCGGGCGGGGTCCGGTCGACGCCGCCGAGGCCGCGCGCATCGGCATCGCCCTGCTCGGGGCGTTGCGGGCGGCGCACGCCTCCGGGGTCCTGCACCGCGACCTCAAGCCCGAGAACGTGCTGCTGGAGGCCGGCACCGACCGGGTCGTCCTGACCGACTTCGGCATCGCCCAGGTGCAGGGCGCCCCCACGCTCACCGAGAACAACTCCTTCGTCGGCTCACCCGAGTACACCGCGCCCGAGCGGATGTCCGGGGCCCGGACCGGGCCCGAGTCCGACTTGTGGTCGCTGGGCGCACTGCTGTGCGCGGCGCTCAGCGGGGAGTCGCCGTTCCACCGCGACTCGCTGGGCGGTGTCCTGCACGCGGTCGTGGTCGGTGACATCCAGCCGCCCCCGCAGGCCGGGCCGCTGCTGCCCGTCGTGCACGGCCTGCTCGAACGCGATCCGGACCGGCGGCTGGACGCGGACCGGGCGGAGCGGATGCTGCGCGATTTCCGCGCCACGGGCCTGATGCCGCAGGTGCCGCCGCCCGGGTACCGGACGGCGGACACGGCCACGGGACGGGCGCAGGACCGCGCCGCCCGGCAGCAGGCCGGGCCGCCGCCGGACGCGCCCGTCCCGCCGCGCCCGGAGGAGCCGTTCCTGCGCCAGCCCGCGCGCCGCGTGCTGGTGGCCGCGCTGCTGGTCGCCGCCATGGCCGGGGCGGGAGTGTCGGCGGTGGCGCTGCTGATGAGGGAGGGCGGCGGCGACCAGCTCCCGGCGCCGACGAGTTCGGCCCGGACGCCCACCGCCGGGTCCTCAACCCCGACCGCCTCGGCCCTCACGACCCCGCCCCTCTCCTCCCCTTGACCGCCCCCGCCCCTCTTCTCCGTGACCGCCCCCGCCTCTCCTCTCCCTGACCGCCCCCGCCCCTCCTCTCCGTGACCGCTCTCGCCCCTCCTCCCCTTGACCGCCCCGCCAGGCCCTGTACCGCCGCAAAGGGGAGGAAAAGCCCCCAGCCGAAGTCACGGGTCGGTGACCGGCTCGCGTCCGTGGTGGATACGCGAGCGCCCGGCGCGATATGGATGAACCATGAGCAACAACGGGGGAGCCCGACCCGGGGCCGAAGAACCGACGAGTTTCGTTCTGCAACCGCCGAACCCGCAGACGCCGGTGGCGGGCAACCCGTACGCGGCCCCGGCCGCCTCGCCCACCCGGGCCGTGCCGTCGCCGGCGGCGGCTCCCGCGGCCGAGGATCCCGGTGCCGGGCGTCTCGTCGCCGGGCGCTACCGGCTGATCGCCAAGCTCGGGCACGGCGGCATGGGCACGGTGTGGCGTGCCAAGGACGAGACGGTGGACCGCGAGGTCGCCGTCAAGGAGCCGCGCGTCCCGGACCACCTTCCCGACCGCGAACGTGCCAATGCCTACGAGCGGATGCGCCGCGAGGCGCGCGCCGCGGCCCGGCTGGACCACCCGGCCGTCGTCGACGTCCACGACGTCGCGGTCGTGGACGGCCGGCCGTGGATCGTGATGGAGCTGGTCCAGGGCCGTTCGCTGGGCGACGTCCTCCAGGAGGGCACGCTGTCCGCGCGCGAGGCCGCACGGATCGGCCTGGAGGTGCTCGGCGCGCTGGAGGCGGCGCACGCGGCGGGCGTCCTGCACCGCGACGTGAAGCCGGACAACGTGCTGCTCGGCCGCTACGACCGGGTCGTCCTCACCGACTTCGGCATCGCCCAGATCGAGGGCGAGACCAATCTGACCGACACCGGCGGCTTCGTGGGCTCGCCCGAGTACATCGCGCCCGAGCGGGTGCTGGGCCAGCGCCCCGGCCCGGCCAGCGACCTGTGGTCCCTCGGTGTGGTGCTGTACGCGGCGACGGAGGGCGTCTCCCCGTTCCGCCGCAGCAACACCCCGGCCACGCTCCAGTCCGTCCTCAACGCCACGCCCGCGCCGCCCTCCGTCCGCGGCCCGCTCGCCGAGGCCGTCAACGGCCTGCTGGACAAGGACCCGGCCCGCCGCCCGGACGCCGCGCGGGTACGGGCCCTGCTGGAGGCGGCGGCCCGGCCGCCGGCTCCCCAGCCCACCCAGGTCGTCCAGGTCACGGGCCGGGGCGGTGACGGCCGGGATGCCGGCGGCCGGGGGTTCCGGCTCGGCCGCAGGGCGTGGACCGGACTCGGCGCGGCCGTCGTCGCGGCGGCGGTGGCGGCGTACCTGGTGCTCGCCGACCCGTTCGCCGGGCCGCTGCCCGAGGGCTGGAAGGTCCGCCACGAGAAGGACCTCGCCGCGTCGCTGGCGTTCCCGACCGACTACCAGCGGGCCGTCCCCGAACGGGAGACCGACGAGGGGCACTGGGTCCGCTACTCCGACTGGAGCGGCAGCATCTGGATCGGCCTGACCCTCGACAAGAAGGCCGAGGACACCGGCGGCACCATCGCGGGCTCCGCGGCCGCCGAGATGTACGACGACGACACCCGACTCAAGGAGAACGGCGACTACAAGCTGGACATGGGGGACGGCGCGGACCGGACCGACCCCAAGGTGACCACGTACAGAGGCAAGAAGGCCGCCGAGAACACCGTCGTCTACACCACCGACGACAACGACGACCCCCGCCCCCGCGAACTGCGGATCTTCTACTACCGGACCTCCGGCGGCGACCTGTACAAGCTGACCGTCAGCTACCCCGGCAAGGGCGACTTCACCGACCGCGGACGTGAGGTGGCGAGCACGGCGATCGCCAACCTGGACATCGACGGGACCTGATCCGCCCGCCCAACACCCCTGCAAACGCCCCGCGTCGACAAGGGCCCGCCCCGCACGGTACTGATGGGGCATGAGCAACGACGGGGGCGGGACGGACGACGCCCGGGGCCGGCTGGTCGGCGGGCGGTACCGGCTGGTCGAGCGCATCGGCTCCGGCGGCACGGGAACCGTCTGGCGGGCCCACGACGAGCTCGTGCAGCGCGAGGTCGCCGTCAGACAGCCCCGGTTGCCGGGCGAACCGGAGGACGAGAGCCACCGTCGGGCGGCCCACCGGCTGCACCGCGAGGCCAGGGCCGCCGCCCGCGTCGACCACCCGGCGGCCGTCGCCATCCACGACGTGGTCGTCGAACCGGAGCGGCACGACGACCGTCCGGGTCCCAAGGGCCCCGACGAACTCGACGCGGCCGAGGCGCTCGACGGACTGCCCTGGATCGTGATGGAGTTGGTGCCGGGCGAGTCCCTGCACGAGACGCTGCGGCGCGGCCCCGTCGACGTGGACGAAGCCGCCCGGATCGGGCTCTGGGTCCTGGGCGCCCTGCGCGCCGCGCACTCCGTCGGCATCGTGCACCGGGACGTGAAACCGGCCAACGTGCTGCTCGCCCCCGAGCCGCTCCAGGACACGTCCGGCCAGCGACGGCCCCCGCGCGTCGTCGTCACCGACTTCGGCATCGCGCACGCGCCGGGCGAGGAAGGCAGCGGCGGCAGCGGGGAGTTCAGCGGCTCGCCCGAGTTCGTCGCCCCCGAGCGGCTGTCCGGCCGTATCGCCGGCCCCGCGTCCGACCTGTGGTCGCTGGGGGTCCTGCTGTACACCGCCGTCGAGGGCGTGTCCCCGTTCGGCCGGGCCACCGGCGAGGACACCGCCGCCGCGGTCCTCGCCGCCGCACCGCCCGAGCCGCAGCGGGCCGGGCCGCTCGGGCCGCTGATCGTACGGCTGCTGGCGCCGAACCCCCAACAGCGGCCGGACGCCGCCGACGTGGCGAGGGAACTGGAAGCGGTGGCCGGGCCGCTGCCCCTGACGCCCGCGGCGCCGGCGCCTCCCGCGGACCGGGCGGCCGAAGACGCACCGGAGCCGGCCGCCGGCCCCGGCCCGCAACCGCCCGCGGACACGGCCCCCGCAGCGGAGGAGCCGCCCAGACGCCACGGGCTGCTGCGCCCCGCGCCCCTCGCCCTGCTCGGCGCGCTGCTCGCCGGGGGCATGGGCGCCGCCACCCAGTTCGCCGACCCCAGCAGCGCGGAGAGCGCCGGGCCGGCCGCCGACGCGACGGACTCCTGGACCCCGCATCCCGAGCCGGACCTCGCGGCCGTCCTCCACCTCCCGCGCCACTACCGCCCGCTGGACAGGACCGGCGGCGCCGCCGGCAGCCCCCGCACCGTGCTCTACGGCGACGAGCGGGGCGGCACCATCCGGCTCCGCCTCCTCTACTGGGACAAGGCCCCGGCCACCCCGATGGAACAGGCCAGGAGGACACCCCGGGCCGGGGGAGAGACGCGGTACACCCGCACCGGCGTCCAGGGCCGGGAAGCCGTCCTCGCCGACACCGCGTACGACCGGGGCGAGGACCCCAGGCGGGACCTGCGCGTGCTCGTGCGCACCGACGACGACCGCCTCTACGAACTGCGCGTCGACATGCCCCGGGGCACCCCCGAGGAGGAGGAAGGCACCGCGCTGTTCCGCGGCGCCCGGGACCGTCTCGGGATGGCAAAGGGCTGAACCATCTCAACCGGTCAGCGCACAAGCCCTGATCAGCACGTTTGTTGCCAGCAGCCACTGGCGGGGTGTGTGCACTCGGTGAAGCCGTATTACCGACGGGTACCCAAAGGCTCCTCCGGGGCATACTCTGCGCGACATGACGGACGCGCAGGCCGCTGAGAAGACGGCAGACACCGGGACGGCACCCACCGGAACGAACCCCCTCGCCCCCGCCCCGGAGGGCGCTCGCACCGCCGCCGACGTGGTCACCCCCGAGCTGGTCGCCCAGCTCACCAAGGGCGTGGCCGGCTCCGGACGGACCGCCAACCACACGCCGTTCACCGGTGAGAAGCTGGCCGACCTCCCCGAGTCGACACCCGAGGACGTGGCACGGGCCTTCGAACTGGCCCGCACCGCCCAGGCCGTGTGGGCCCTGACCCCGGTACGGCAGCGCGCCGCCGTCCTGCTCCGCTTCCACGACCTGGTGCTGGAGCGCCAGGCCGAGGTGCTCGACCTGATCCAGCTGGAGACCGGCAAGGCCCGCCTGCACGCCCACGAGGAGGTCCAGGCCGTCGCGGTCGCCGCCCGGCACTACGGCCGCAAGGCCCCCGCCTACCTCCGCCCCAAGCGGCACGCCGGCGCCATGCCGACCCTCACCAAGGTCGTCGAACGGCGCCACCCGCGCGGTGTGGTGGGCCAGATCGCCCCCTGGAACTACCCCTTGGAGCTGTCGGTCGGCGACGCGCTCCCGGCCTTCGCCGCGGGCAACGCGGTCGTCATGAAGCCGGACACCGAGACCTGCCTGACCGCCCTGTGGGCCCGTGACCTGCTCATCGAGGCCGGACTGCCCGCCGACGTCTTCCAGGTCGTCCTCGGCGAAGGGCCGGTCGTCGGACCCGAGGTCGTCCGGCACGCCGACTACGTCTCCTTCACCGGCTCCACCCGCACCGGCCGCGAGGTCGCCCGGGGCGCCGCCGCCCGGCTGGTCGGCGTCTCCCTCGAACTCGGCGGCAAGAACGCCATGCTGGTGCTGGAGGACGCCGACATCGAGAAGGCAGCGGCCGGCGCGGTGCGCGCCTGCTTCTCCTCCGCCGGCCAGCTGTGCATCTCCATCGAGCGGCTGTACGTCCACGAGTCGGTCGCTGACGCCTTCCTGGAGCGCTTCGCCGCCCGCACCCGGGCCATGCGCCTGGGCAGGTCCCTGGCGTACGGCGCCGACATGGGCTCCCTGGTCGGCGAACGCCAGCTGGAGACCGTCACCCGGCACGTGGACGAGGCCGTCGCCAAGGGCGCGAGGGTGCTCGCGGGCGGTGTGGCCCGCCCGGACATCGGCCCCTACTTCTTCGAGCCCACGATCCTCGACGGGGTCGCGACGGACATGTCCGTGTGCACGGAGGAGACCTTCGGCCCGGTCGTCTCGGTCTACCGCTTCACGGACGAGGACGAGGTGATCGAGCGCGCCAACGCCACGGCGTACGGCCTGAACTCCTCGGTCTGGACGAGGAACGCCCGCCGCGGCCAGGAGGTCGCCGCCCGCCTGCGCACCGGCACCGTCAACATCAACGAGGGCTACGCCCCCGCGTACGGCAGCGTCCAGTCCCCGATGGGCGGCATGAAGGACTCGGGCCTGGGCCGCCGCCACGGCTCCGAGGGCATCCTCAAGTACACCGAGGCCCAGACGGTCGCCCACCAGCGCGTGCTGCCGATGGCGCCCTCGCTGGGCATGGACGACGAGCAGTACGCCCGGTTCATGAGCAGGAGCCTGCGCCTGATGAAGGCGCTCGGCTTCCGGTGACGGACCCTCTTCCCCACGGCTTTCCACCGGCCCGCACGGACACTCGACGAGGAGAACACGTGCCTCAGGACGCTTACGACTACGACGTCATCGTCGTCGGCTCCGGCTTCGGCGGTTCGGTGACCGCCCTGCGCCTGACCGAGAAGGGCTACCGGGTGGGCGTCCTGGAGGCAGGCCGCCGCTTCACCCGCGAGACCCTCCCCAGGAACTCCTGGGACCTCAAGAACTACCTCTGGGCGCCGAAGCTCGGCATGTACGGCATCCAGCGGATCCACCTGCTGGGCAACGTCATGGTCCTGGCGGGCGCGGGCGTGGGCGGCGGCTCCCTCAACTACGCCAACACCCTCTACGTCCCGCCGAAGCCGTTCTTCGAGGACCCCCAGTGGCGTGACATCACCGACTGGCAGGAGGAGCTGAAGCCGTACTACGACCAGGCCCGGCGCATGCTGGGCGTACGGCTGAACCCGACCATGACCCCCTCGGACGTCCACCTGAAGGCGGCCGCGGAGCGGATGGGCTGCGGCGACACCTTCCACATGGCTCCCGTCGGGGTGTTCTTCGGCGACGGCCAGGACGCCGACGGCGCGGTGAAGGCCAAGCCGGGCGAGGAGGTCGCGGACCCCTACTTCGGCGGGGCGGGCCCGTCGCGCAAGGCCTGCGCGGAGTGCGGCGAGTGCATGACGGGCTGCCGCCACGGCGCGAAGAACACCCTCAACGAGAACTACCTGTACCTCGCCGAGAAGGCGGGCGCGGTCGTCCACCCGCTGACGACGGTCGTCTCGGTCGCCGAGGACTCGCGCGGCGGATACGCGGTCGCCACCCTGCCGACCGACGACCGCCGCAAGGCCCGTGGCCGCACCTTCACGGCCCGCCGCATCGTGCTGGCCGCCGGCACCTACGGCACACAGACCCTGCTGCACCGCATGAAGGCCGGCGGGCAGCTCCCGCACCTGTCGGACCGGCTGGGCGAACTGACCCGCACCAACTCCGAGGCCCTGGTCGGCGCCCAGACCGACGACCGGCGCTACCGCAAGGCCCACGGCGTGCCCAGGGCCGACTTCACCCGGGGCGTGGCCATCACGTCCTCCATCCACCCCGACGCCAGCACCCACGTCGAGCCGGTCCGCTACGGCAAGGGCTCCAACTCCATGGGCGGCCTGTCCATCCTCCAGGTCCCCTACGCCGGGGCGAAGTCGGGAAGCTCACGGGTCCTCGGCTTCCTCGCCCACGCGGCCAAGCACCCCGTGCTCGTACTGCGCTCCCTGTCCAACCGCCGCTGGTCGGAGCGGACCATCATCGGCCTGGTGATGCAGTCGCTGGACAACTCCCTGACGACGTACCTCAAGCCCTCGGGCGTCGGCCGCGGCCTGCTCACCGCACGGCAGGGCCACGGCTCCCCGAATCCCAAGCAGATCAAGGCCGCCACCGAGAGCGCGTCGGCGCTGGCCGCCGAGATCAACGGCTTCGCCGGCTCCAACGTCGGCGAGCTGATGGGCACTCCGCTCACCGCCCACTTCCTCGGCGGCTGCCCGATCGGCGCCTCCCGCGAGACCGGCGTGATCGACCCGTACCACCGCCTGTACGGCCACCCCGGCATCTCGGTCGTCGACGGCGCCGCGGTCTCCGCCAACCTGGGAGTCAACCCGTCCCTGACCATCACCGCCCAGGCCGAGCGGGCGATGTCCTACTGGCCCAACAAGGGCGAGCCCGACCCGCGCCCGCAGCAGGGCACGGCCTACGAGCGGCTCCAGCCGGTCGAGCCCAAGGCCCCCGCGGTCCCGGCGGAGGCGTTCGGCGCGCTGCGGCTGCCGTTCCTGGGGATGCCGGCGGTGCCGCCCAAGGAGTGAGTCGCACGAGGAAACCGAAGAGGGACCTGCGCCCCCCTCCGAGCGCAGGTCCCTCTTCTGGTGTGCGACGGCCTGACGGCCGCTTTCGGCTTACGCCTCGGCGCCGGCCTTGCGGCGGCGCACGACGAAGATCGCGCCGGCACCGGCGACGACCGCGGCACCGCCGACCAGGCCGATCATCGGCAGGGCGGAGCTGGAGCCGGTCTCGGCGAGGCTGCCGGTGACCTCCGGCGTGCTGGTGCTCGGCTTCTCGTCGGTGACGGGCGCCTTGCCGCCTTCCTGCGGCTTGGTGCCCTCGGTGTCCGTACCGGCGGAGACGATCTGGAACTTGTACGACACCTCACCGAAGCCGGTGCACTCGGCGTCGTTGTCGCCGTAGATCGTCGCGCCGAGCGAGAAGCCGGCGCCGACCGGGGCGGACTTGCTGACGTTGAGGCGCAGCGGGATGTCGACCTCGTAGTCGGGCTTCAGCTCGTCGGTGTAACCGACGTAACCGACCGCGTAGCCGCCCTCGTTGAGGTCGACCCAGATCTTGTCCTGGGGGTCCCAGGCCTGGAGCTGGACCTTCTTGCTGGAGAACAGTTCCTCGCCGTTCTTGTCGGCGGAGGCCCCGGCGAAGAAGTCGAGGTCGTTCAGGGTGGAGTCGGAGTTGTTCAGCACGTTCAGCGAGAACTTGTGCCAGCCGCTGCCCGCCGCGATCTTGCCCGGCAGGCCGGAGATGCTGACGTCGACCTTGGCGTCCTCGCAGATCGAGGGCTCGGGGTCCGGCTCCTCCGACTCCTCGGGGGCGGAGGTGCTGGGCGCCGGGGAGGACTCGCTGGCGGACGCGCTCGGCGAGGTGGACGTCTGCGGGGCGGACTCGCTCACGGTGGCGCTCGGCGTGGGCGTCGTCTCGGGCGTGGACTCGGTCGCGGACGCGCTCGGCGAGCTGGACGTCTCGGGAGCGGACTCGCTCACCGAGGCGCTCGGCGTGGGCGTCGTTTCGTCGGTCGCGTACGCGGCCGGTGCCGCGAGCAGTGCCACCGGGGCTATGACCGCCGTTGCGGCCGCTGCTGCCATGGCGCGGCGAAGCTTCATGAAGACCTCGGAGAGTCCGGTGTACCGCCGGATGCGGTACGCAACGTTGGGGGAGGCCTCCGCGTGTGGGGCGCGGGTGTGGCCCTTGGTTCGGCAGGTTTGATCGGTGAGACCTGTGAATGGTTGCGCTGGCATTCACAGAATTCTTATGTGGGCTGGGTCACACCCGTGATCTTCTTGCGAAGGCGCTGATCAACCGCTTAGATCTGTCCCTCGTGTCTGAGAAGCCGTCCGACGGCCAGCCGTCGGGCTCGGAACTCCCCGATGACGTCTGGGAGCAGTTCACCCGCGACACCGAGCGGGACATCCGCACCTCCGCCCCGAAGGAACCGTCCGCGCGGGCGCGCATGGTGACCGAACGGCTGCGCGAGCAGGACGCCCGGGGGGAGGTGCCCCCGGGGTGGCGCACCGGCCCCGCCTGGCAGGAGATGAACGGGACCGCGGCCCGGCGCCGCAGGCTGTGGGCCCTCCTCGGCGTCGTGGTCGCCGTCGCCGTGGTGCTGGTGGCGCTGAAGCCGTCGCTGCTGCCCGGCGACCCCTTCGGCACCGGGGCATCGGGGGCCGACGCCTCGCCGCTGCCCGCCGAGACGGCGCCGCCCACCGCCGCTCCCGGCGCCCAGGACGCCGAAACCCCCACCCTCGACGAGCCCTTCGCCGGTTCCCCGGCCCTGCGCTGGGCCGACGGCGAGGACGGCATCGTCCTGCCCGAGGCGAAGGCCGTCGGCGCGGTCTCCGCGTCGCGTGTCAAGCAGGCGCTGACGCTGACCAAGAAGCTGCTGGTGAGCGCCAACCTGGACCCGAAGACCCTGCGCGGTGAGCGCCCCGAGGCCGCGTTCTCCGTGCTCGACCCCAAGCAGCCGGACCTGATCAGCCACCTCGGCACCGCCCTGCGCTCGCCGAGCGAGAAGAAAGACCCGGTGACCCTGTTCAGCCGGTTCGACCCCGACGAGATCCGGCTGGTCGGGAACGTGGTCAAGACGCGCGGCCACATGACGTTCAAGAAGGGCGCGCACGGCGGCGTCGCCGTGCGCGCCGACTACACCTTCGTCTACCCGGTGTCACGCGCGGACGGCTCCACCGAGGTCACCCGCACCATCGTGCGCCGCGTCATCGAGACGGAACTCGCCGATCCCGCGCGCTACCGGGTCACCGAGGGCCGGCTGCTGGTCGTGGAGTACGACCAGAACATCGGCAACTCCGCGTGCTTCGTGTACGACGGCTATCTGCACCCGGTGTTCTCCTCGAGCGCCTCCGCGAGGCCGGACCCGAGCGGCCCCGCGGTGGACCCGTACGACCGGAGCAGGGACATCGACGACGGCGACGGCGCGGACTGCGGGACGCTGACCCGCACCTGACGCCCCGCCGGAGGAGCCCGGTGCAGAACGAAGGGCCCCGCGGGGCGGAGCCGCGGGGCCCTTCTTCTCGTCAGCACCGGCGACAGGGCAGCGCCGGTGCGTGGGAGCGACGCCGGGGGGTTGCGCCGCTGGTCCGTGTCTCTGGCAGTGAGGTCATGCGGGTGGCCGCGGGGGACGTGGGCCGTGTACGCGTCGTGCTGGATGAACGCGGCGCCCGCAACCGTCTGACCCAGCCCTGTGCATCGATGCAAGTGTCCGCCGGCCGGCCCCGGGCGTCCCCGGAGCCGGCCGTTCTCTTGGGTGACCGGGCTGCTGTCCCCTGCCGTCCGGTCACTTCCCTGGAGCGAGGTCCCACGACGCACGGCACGATCCGTACGTCTCATCGCCCCAGTGAGCCACGCGTGGTTCTTCCGGGCCCGCGCCTGGCTGACACGGACACCGGGACCAACGAACCGGCCCGGGAAACGGTCACGCGCCGTACGGGTGAGAGGGATGCGCACGTGTGTCCCGCGAACGGGGTTTCAGATCTTGCCGCGGCACAGCTCCAGCAGCGTCATCGCGAGCGTGGTGCCCGGCTTGCCGAGGGCCTGCCGGTAGTGGGCGAGGACCTCCATCTCGCGGGAGAGGTTCACCCGGCGGCCGCCGGAGCCGATCCGCGCCTCCTGGATCACGGCGGACACGGCCGCCCGTTCCTGGATCAGGCCGATGATCCGGTCGTCGAGCGCGTCGATCCGCTCGCGGGCTCCGGAGATCACGCCGGCGGCCTCGGGGGTACGGGCGCCGGTCACGTCGGTGGCGGTCATGAGAAGGGCTCCTCGTCGGCTGAGGGCGCCCCGGTCCGGCAAGGCCCCGACGACGGCAGACGCCCCGGGCCTTGTCGGCCCGGGGCGCCTGGGAAGTCGCTTGTCAGTTGCTCAAGCAGCACGACCATGGCAGCCGGCGGGCCGGGTGCCATAGGTAAAGACGAACGTCTGGTGCGTGAGCATGCGGCCAGTATGCCCCGCACGCCCGAGGCGTCCAAGCCGGTTCGCATCCTGAGACGGGGCGGCTGCCCGGCGCACGGCAGGAGCCCCGCGGCCCCCCGGTAGAATCGGGTGGCACAAGACCCCCGCCCCACCGCCGGAAGGCACCCCGTGTCATCAGCGACTTCCGCTGCCAGCGCCGCCGACACCGTCCTGGTCGTCGACTTCGGCGCGCAGTACGCCCAGCTCATCGCCCGTCGCGTCCGCGAGGCGCGGGTCTACAGCGAGATCGTGCCGAGCACCATGCCGGTCCGGGAGATCCTCGCGAAGAACCCCGCGGCGATCATCCTCTCCGGCGGCCCCTCGTCGGTGTACGCGGAGGGCGCCCCGCGCCTGGACCGCGAGCTCTTCGAGGCCGGCGTCCCCGTCTTCGGCATGTGCTACGGCTTCCAGCTGATGGCGCAGACCCTCGGCGGCACCGTCGACAACACCGGCGCCCGCGAGTACGGCCGCACCGGGCTGCACGTCTCCAAGGTGTCCTCCACCCTCTTCGAGGGCACCCCCGCCGAGCAGTCCGTCTGGATGTCGCACGGCGACGCCTGCTCCGCCGCCCCCGAGGGCTTCTCCGTCACGGCCTCCACGGACGTCGTGCCGGTCGCCGCCTTCGAGAACGACGAGAAGAAGCTGTACGGCGTGCAGTACCACCCCGAGGTGATGCACTCCACGCACGGCCAGCAGGTGCTGGAGCACTTCCTGTACCGGGGCGCGGGGCTCACCCCGAGCTGGACGACCGGCAACGTGATCGAGGAGCAGGTCGCCGCCATCCGCGAGCAGGTCGGCGACAAGCGCGCCATCTGCGGCCTGTCCGGCGGTGTGGACTCCGCGGTCGCCGCGGCCCTCGTGCAGAAGGCCATCGGCTCCCAGCTGACCTGCGTCTACGTCGACCACGGCCTGATGCGCAAGGGCGAGACCGAGCAGGTCGAGAAGGACTTCGTGGCCGCGACCGGCGTGCAGCTGAAGGTCGTGGACGCCGAGGAGCGGTTCCTCAAGGCGCTCGCCGGGGTCTCCGACCCCGAGGAGAAGCGGAAGATCATCGGCCGCGAGTTCATCCGGGTCTTCGAGCAGGCCCAGGCCGAGATCATCGCCGACCAGGGCCCGGCCGTGGAGTTCCTCGTCCAGGGCACGCTCTACCCGGACGTCGTCGAGTCCGGCGGCGGCACCGGCACCGCCAACATCAAGTCCCACCACAACGTCGGCGGCCTGCCCGAGGACCTCGAGTTCCAGCTCATCGAGCCGCTGCGCAAGCTGTTCAAGGACGAGGTCCGCATGGTCGGCCAGGAGCTCGGCCTGCCGGAGGAGATCGTCCAGCGCCAGCCGTTCCCCGGCCCCGGTCTCGGCATCCGCATCGTCGGCGAGGTCACCAAGGAGCGCCTGGACCTGCTGCGCGAGGCCGACGCCATCGCCCGTGAGGAGCTGACCGCGGCCGGTCTCGACCGGGACATCTGGCAGTGCCCGGTGGTCCTGCTCGCGGACGTCCGCAGCGTCGGCGTCCAGGGCGACGGCCGCACCTACGGCCACCCGATCGTCCTGCGCCCCGTCTCCTCCGAGGACGCCATGACCGCCGACTGGTCGCGGCTGCCGTACGACGTCCTCGCGCGGATCTCGACCCGCATCACCAACGAGGTGCGTGACGTCAACCGCGTCGTCCTCGACGTGACCTCGAAGCCGCCGGGCACCATCGAGTGGGAGTGACCCTCCGGGTCCGCCCTAGGTGCGCTTGATCGTGCGCAGGGGTGCGCCGGGCTTCCAGACCTGGACGACGAGGTACGTGTCGTCCTCGACGTAGGTCCGCACGACCTCCGTCAGCTCGGTGCGGAAGAGGTGGAACGGCTCCGGCGGTTCCACCTCTTCGACGTATCTGGCCTTCGTCGCCACGTCGTCGACCTCGATCGCCCGGCCGCTGATCCGGACGTCGCCGCCGCCCATGCCCGTGCCCTCGCCCGGGTTGGCCTGGAGCGCGAAGCGCGGGTCGCGGCGCAGGTCGAGCGCCTTGAGCGAGTCCGGCATCATGCCGAGCCACAGTTCGCCGTTGAGGAACCGCACCTCAAGGCCGCTGGTGCGGGGCGAGCCGTCCTTGCGGAGGGTGGCGAGGACGTGGTGGGTGTAGGCGCCGAAGCGCTTCTCGACCGTGCCGGCCAGATCCGGTTCGGCGGTGGCGAAGGCCGCCCAGTTCGCTGTCATACGTCGAAGTGTCGCGCCGAAACCGGACATCCACTGTCCGCTATTCGTGGGGTCGGGGAGCCCGGGGGCACAAGGGCGTGTACGGGTGCTCATTAGAGGACCATCCCTTCTGCAGCCCTCACGGGTAGGGTTGTGACCTCTCGGTCCCGGTGGGTGCATGGCTTGGCGTGCGCGCTGCG
>NZ_JBEXOM010000028.1:0-76824 GCF_040611555.1 Streptomyces sp. NPDC006624
ATGCCGCGCCCGCGCGTCACGTTCTCCAGGAACGGGACCACGTCGTCCGGGCCCTCCGGGCCACCGAAGGAGAGCAGGAGCAGGGCGTCGTAGGGATCGGTCGGCGACATCGTCTTCACGGTTCTTCCTCGCGGCTCAAGGGCAGGTGCGCCCCTTCGGTCATGGCCTCACCTGATGTACCGGCCGGAGGGCGGCGGCGGATGCACAGGAGAGGCGAGACGAAGGGCACACATGCCTGCTGCCCTTCCGGAGCGGGCAGCGTGCGCACGGCGGAAGGGCAGCAGGAGCAGGAAGACCCCGGGCGGAGGGCTCAGCAGAGCCGGCCGCTCGTCCTCGCCGCACCGTCCTGGCGTGTGACGCGGAAATCGCATGCGTCGAGGCCCGCCGCCCGGATCGAACCCCGGACCGCGTCCAGCTGGGCTCCGTCCAGGGCCGGGGTACGGGACAGGACGAAGCCGGACTGCCGGTCGCTGTCGGTGACGACGGCCCAGCGGTACGCGGGGTCGAGACCGGTCACGATGTAGTTGGCGTCGTCACTGTGGAGGTACGATCCGGCGATCTTGAGGAAGCTGACGTTGAGGCGCGCGTTGGAGGCATCGAGGGACTTCGCCTCACCGGTCACGGAGCTGGTGGTGTTGAGCCAGGTCGTGCAGGAGTTGCGGACACCGACGGCGCCGGCTGCGGTGAGGGTGTAGTCCGCCTTGACGTTCTTGGCGCACTGGATCTCGAAGAGCTGGGGAACCGCCGCCACCTGGAACCAGGTGCCCAGATAGCGGTTCACGTCGACCCGCTCGACCGCCGGAGGCTGATCCGCGGCGACGGCGGGCGCACCGGCCAGTGCGGGCGCGGCTGCCGCGATGCTGAGCGAACCTGCTGCCGCCAGGGCGATTACGTACCGGGAGAGTGCCACAGTCGTCCCTTCTCGTGCCGCTGATCGCGGCTTCGGATGTGAGGCGTCGCGGCTCTTTCCGCCGATCCGGTCGGCTTGGATTCACCAGACACCTCAACGGGCCGTTTCCTTGGGCGAATCGCCCCGGGCTCGGGCACTGTCCGATGGCGTCATGGCCCCAACTGCCGCCGCTACGCCGTGCGGTGGGCTACGGGTGTGCGATGACATCCGCCCACCCCGGAGGTGGCAGCCTGGACGGGACGAGCATTCCCCACCCTGCCCGTGAACCGCGTCCCAGGGTGCGTCACATCGGCTTGGGTCACGACGAGCGCGCTTCTTTCGGGTGATGAATGGGGGCTGTATGTCGATAGGCTCGATGGTCCGAGAGGCAAGCGAGGAGGCGTGATGACGCTCGTCATCGAGCTGCGACGCGGGGTCTCAACGGCTCGGACCGGGCGGAAGTCAGGACCGCCGCCCGCAGCAGGGACACTTGAGCGGATAGTCGTCGATGGCGAGCTCTGGGCGGCCCTGGAAACGCTGGGCCGACACCGGCTGCCCACCCTTGCTGACGTCGATCCTTACGGGGACACCTTGCTGCGCGGTGAGGCAGTGGACCGCATGGTGCGGGAGCTGGAAGGTTCAGATCTCGCTCGGCTGAGAGACGCCGAGAGCCAGGCCGTCTCGACGCTACTGGCCTGGGGTCTGCGCTGCCGCGCGGAGAAGGATCTGCGCATTGCCTTCTCGGGCGAGTAGTCCAAACACCTGCGATCCTCCCGTCGTCGGACTGGAGTTGTTGTTCACCGCGCTGGTCGCGCAGGCCGACGGCGGCGACTGCCAGCCAGGTACCGCAGCCAGCGTGCCCCTGCCCCCCCACGCCCCGCGCACAAGGCGCGCCAAGGTCACGGCCCAGCAAGCACCCAGCACGCCCACGTAACCTCTCCCCATGCCAGCCCCCCACCTGCACCGCGTGGCCGTCCTCGTGCTCGAAGGGGCGAAGCCGCTCGACGTCGGGATTCCCGCGCAGGTCTTCACCACCCGGGCGAGCATGCCCTACGAGGTCCGGGTCTGCGGGACGGCGCCCGGGCTCGTCACCGGCGGGGACGGTCTCGCCTATCACGTCGCCCACGGTCTCGACACGCTCGCGTGGGCCGACATCGTCTTCGTCCCCGGCTACCGGTTCCCCGACCGTGAGGACCCGCCGCCGGCCGTCGTCGAGGCGCTGATCGCCGCTCACGAGCGGGGCGCACGGCTCGCCGCCATCTCGACGGGTGCCTTCGCGCTCGCCGCCACGGGCCTGCTCGACGGCAAGCGCGCCACGACGCACTGGCACTACGCGCGGGCCCTCGCGGCCCGGCATCCCCTCGTCCGGGTCGACGAGAACGTGCTGTTCGTCGACGAGGGCAGCGTGCTCACCTCGGCCGGTGCCGCCTCCGGTATCGACCTGTGCCTGCACATCCTGCGCGGCGACCTCGGTGTGGCCGCCTCCAACCATGCCGCCCGGCGCCTGGTCGCCGCCCCCTACCGCAGCGGCGGCCAGGCCCAGTACGTGCCGCGCAGCGTCCCCGAGCCGCTCGGCGAGCGGTTCGCCGCCACCCGGGAGTGGGCGCTGCACCGGCTCGGTGAGCCCCTCACCCTCGACACGCTGGCGCGGCAGGCCGGGGTGTCGGCGCGCACGTTCTCCCGGCGCTTCGTGGAGGAGACCGGCTACACGCCGATGCAGTGGGTCATGCGCGCCCGCATCGACCTGGCCCGCGAACTCCTCGAACGCTCCGAGCGCAGCGTCGAGCAGATCGCCGCCGACATCGGGCTCGGCACCGGCGCGAACCTGCGCCTGCACTTCCAGCGCATCCTCGGCACCACACCCAGCGAGTACCGGCGCACCTTCACCCGCGGCGAGTGACCCACCCGGCACGTGTGGCGGGATCCTTTTGAACCATGGCGATCCCGCCACTGTCAGCGGCGCGTGCCGGGAGCGAGCCTGGTGGAGAAGGGAAGGGACACCACTCATGACTCGCATCGCCATCAACGGATTCGGCCGCATCGGGCGCAACGTGCTGCGCGCCCTGCTGGAGCGCGACAGCGCCCTGGAGATCGTCGCCGTCAACGACCTCACCGAACCCGCCGCTCTCGCCCGGCTGCTCGCCTTCGACAGCACGTCCGGCCGGCTCGGGCGCCCGGTGAGCGTCGACGGCGACACCCTCGTCGTCGACGGCCGCCGGATCACGGTCCTGGCCGAGCGCGAACCGGCGCAGCTGCCCTGGGCCGACCTCGGCATCGACATCGTCCTGGAGGCCACCGGCCGCTTCACCTCGGCCAAGGCCGCCCGCGCGCATCTCGACGCGGGCGCCAAGAAGGTGCTCGTCAGCGCGCCGTCGGACGGTGCCGACGTCACGCTCGCGTTCGGTGTGAACACCGGCGCCTACGACCCCGACGTGCACACCGTCGTCTCGAACGCCTCCTGCACCACCAACGCGCTCGCGCCGCTGGCCAAGGTCCTCCACGAACTCGCCGGGATCGAGCACGGGTTCATGACGACGGTGCACGCCTACACCCAGGAGCAGAACCTCCAGGACGGGCCGCACCGCGACGCGCGTCGCGCCCGGGCCGCCGGCGTCAACATCGTGCCCACCACGACCGGGGCCGCCAAGGCGATCGGCCTGGTCCTGCCCGACCTCGACGGCAAGCTGTCGGGCGACTCCATCCGCGTCCCCGTGCCGGTGGGCTCGATCGTCGAGCTCAACACCACCGTCAGCCGCGACGTGACCCGCGAGGACGTGCTGGCCGCCTACCGTGCCGCGGCGGACGGGCCCCTCGCCGGCGTCCTCGAGTACTCCGACGACGCGCTCGTCTCCTCCGACATCGTGGGCAATCCCGCGTCGTCGATCTTCGACTCCGCCCTCACCCGCGTCGACGGCCGCCACGTCAAGGTGGTCGCCTGGTACGACAACGAATGGGGTTTCTCCCACCGCGTGATCGACACTCTCGAACTGCTCGCCGCCCGCTGAGGGGATGCAGGGGTGGTCGCCCGCCGAGGGCTGCCACCCCGGCCCCGGCACGCAAGTCAAGTTGAACGAGAAACCTCACGGTTGAACCGTGAAGTTCATTTCCCCGGGGGCGACTTGCCGCCCCGCTCTGATCAGCGGAAACTGTAGTTGTTGACGTGGACCACACCCGGATTCCGGACTCCGCGCCGCCCCGACGAGCATCAGACGAAGGGGCTGACTTCCGGTGGAGAACACCCAGAACACCCTGCACATCCTCCTCACCGAAGAGGACGCGGACGCCGAACAGATCGCCGAGCTGACCGGCTACCTGCGCGAGGAACTGCTCGACCTCGACGTGGACGACGTCAGGACGGCATCCGGCGGAGAGCCCCCGCCCGGAGCACGGGCCGTGGACGTCACCCAGATCGGTGCCCTGCTGGTGACTCTGGGCAGTTCGGCGACCGCCCTGAACCAGGTGATCACCGTGGTCCGGTCGTGGCTGGGCCGCAGGCATGACACCCACCCGTCGCTGCACCTGAAGATGGGCGACGACGTCCTGGAGGTGTCCGAGGCCACCGACGACCAGGTCTCCGAGGCGTTCAGGATCTTCGTCCAGCGCCACTCCCCCGCCGGAGCCGAGCCATGACGGACACCAGGCACGCGCTGATCATCGCCAACGACCGGTACGCCGACCAGGGGCTGAAGAAACTCAAGGCTCCGGCGCAGGACGCCGAGGCCCTCGAGAGGGTGCTGCACGACCCGCAGATCGGCGACTTCGACGTGGAGATCGTGCACAACGCCACGGCCGATCTCATGCGCCGACGCATCCAGGCCTTCTTCAACGACCGCACCCGCGCCGACACGCTCCTGCTGCACTTCTCCTGCCACGGCCTCAAGAGCGAGTCGGGCGAGCTGTACTTCGCCGCCACCGACACCGAGCCCCCGCTGCTGGCCGCGACGGCCGTCCCCTCCCAGTTCGTCCGCGGCTGCATGTCCGGCACCCGGGCGGGCCGGACCGTCCTGTTCCTCGACTGCTGCTACGGCGGCGCCTTCTCGCGGGGCGCGGCCTCCGTACGCGCTTCCGGTGAGGTCCACGTCCTGGAGTCGTTCGCGAAGGACGAGCCGGCCAGTGGGCGGGGCTGGGCCGTCATCACCGCGTCCGACTCCATGGAGTACTCCTTCGAGGGCAACGAGCTCGCCGAGAACTCGGGTCCCCGGCCTTCGGTGTTCACCCACGCCGTGGTCGAAGGCCTGGAGACCGGCGAGGCCGACCTCGACGCCGACGGACACGTCTCCCTCGACGACCTGTACGACTACGTCTACAGCCACGTGAAGGAGCAGAACCCCCACCAGACGCCCAAGAAGGCGGCGGAGCTGCAGGGGGAACTGCATCTGGCGCACAGCCGGCGCGGCCGCATCAAGATCGCCGCGATTCCCTCACCGCCCTCCCTCCGGGCGGCCCTGGGCAGCGACGAGGTCCTCACGCGCCAGGGCGCCGTACTGGAACTGGACCGACGACTGCAGCACCCCGAGCTGCCCCTGGCGGAAGGGGCACGGCAGCACCTGGAGGAGATCGCCCGCAACGACATCCAGCAGATCGCCGGTCTGGCCTCCGAGGTCCTGGGCAAGATCCGCCTGAGCCCTTCGCCCGACCGGCTCGACTTCGGCATGGTGCCGAGGAACTCGACCCCCCAGAAGCGGTCCGTGACCCTGCACGGCCCACCGCTCGCCCGTCACTGCGTGGCCCAGCCCAAACAGTCCTGGATACGGGTCGACCCGACCCGCAACGGCCTGGACGTCCGCATCGACACGACCGCCGAGGGACATCTGTCCGGCGACATCATGCTCAAGGGGGTGGCCGACGAAGCCGTGCTCCACGTCGAGGCGGTCGTGGCCGCTGCCCGTGAGCCGGACCGCACAAAGCCCAGGCCCCAGCCTCCCCCCACCCCCGCGGAGCCGACGCCCCCGTCGGACGACAGGCGCGACACGGTGATCATCGAGCCCACGCGCCCGCCCCGTCCCCCCAAGCCCCCGCCCTCGACCCCGGCCCCGACCCCTGCCCGCCAGGCGCGACCGGACCGGCCTTCCCCCTCACGACGCGCCCCCGCCCTGGCCGGCGCCGCCCTCGCCCTCGCTCTCGCGTCGGTCGCCACGCTCGTACTGACCCTCCAGCGCGCGACGGTGGCCATCATCGAACGCGGGGACCAAGGGGTGGGCGGCAACGTCGAGGACAACATCCGCGCGTACGGAGCGCTCACGCCCCTCATCGTGTGCCTGATCACCGGTGCGCTGGCACTGGCCGCCGGCGCCTACGCCCGTCACGAGCTGGAGACGGGACGCGAGCACTACGCGAAGCAGGTGGCGAGCAGCACGCACACGCTGGTCTCGGTCGCCAAGGGCCTGGCGATCCCGGCGCTGGTCCTGGCCGTCCTGGCGGGCCTGGCCTATCTGGTGGGCAGTCCTCACTGGTGACCGGCAGGAGAACCCGCCCCGGGCATGACCGCCGTACACCCGGCCACTGGCCCGTCGAGTCGGTAGGGTACGGAGCCGGCGTGGCATGTGTGGCGAAGGGGGAAGCATGGCGTACCTGGTCGAGTTGCCCGTGTCCGGGTCGGGGGACGAGGGGCCGGGGTCCCCTTCGACGGACGCGCCCGACGTCGTCAAGGTGCAGATCGACGAGGTCACCGACGGGTTGGTGCAGGTCGCACGCCCCGGGCAGGTCGTGGCGCGGGCGACCCGGTCGCTGAACGACATGCTCGCCGGGATCCGGCCTGTCGCGGAGAACTTCGTCGACGGTTTCCGTGACATGGCACGCCAACCCGACGAGATCGGCGTCGAGTTCGGCCTGTCCCTGTCGGCCGAGGCGGACGTGGTGATCTCCCGGACGACCGGTCAGGCCAACTTCAAGGTCACTCTGACCTGGCGCAATCCCTCGTCCGGCGAACCGGCGGGCGACACGGCGGGATGAGCGTGCCCGCGTTACCGCCCGAGCGTGCGGTGGCCCCGGGGCCGCAGTCACTGGACGCGGCCGTGCTGCGTGTCCGCGACGGCGGTGGACAGCCTGTCGGCATCGCCTTCCTGGTCTCCGACACGCTCGCACTGACCTGCGCGCACGTGGTCCATGCGGCGCTGGGCACGAGCGGGGACCGGGCGCCTGCCCCATCCGCGCGGATCCGGCTCGATCTGCCCCTCGTCCCGCCCCCGCGGCGTGACGGCGGCACCCCTGTGGCATCGGCCGGTGTCGAGCACTGGGCGCCGCCCCGGGCTCCCGGCGGGAGCGGCTCGGTTCCCTCCCCGCGCGGCGATGCCGTCGGACCCGCCGATGTCGCCGTGCTGCGGCTGGAGGCGCCGCTTCCGGGAGCGGCGCCCGTGCGCCTGGTGGACGCGGACGAGGTGTGGGGACACCCGGTCCGGGCGTTCGGTCTGCCCGCCGGGCGTCCCGGCGGGGTCTGGCACGCGGGCGTGCTGCGGGGACGGCAGGGCGACGGCTGGGTGCAGGCCGATCTCGTCGGCAGCGGCTACCCGGTGTCGCGCGGTTTCAGCGGCGGACCCGTGTGGGACGACCGGCTCTCGGGCGTGGTCGGCATGGTCACGGTCGCCGAGTCCGGGCAGCCGCCCGTCAGTTACCTGATCCCCACCAGCGGGCTGCTGGCCGCCTGGCCCGAGCTGCGCGCGGTGACGCTGCCGCCCTCGCCGTTCCGCGGACTGTCGGCGTTCCGGGAGACGGACGCGGCGGTCTTCCACGGCAGGCGGGCCGAGACCGACGAGGTGGTGCGGGCGCTGGCCGCCGAGACCCGGGTCACCGTGGTGGGACCGTCGGGTTCCGGCAAGTCCTCCCTGGCCCTGGCCGGAGTGGTTCCCCGGTTGCGCGCGGAAGGCGCTCAGGCGGTGGTCCTGCGCCCCACTCCGGGCAGCGGCCCGCGCGCCGCCCTCGCCGCCGAGCTGCTGCCCCTGCTGGAACCGGACCTGCCCGCGGCCGAGCACGCCGACCGGATCGCGGAACTCGCCTCACTTCTGGCCCTCCAGGGCCCGGCGGACGTCGTGGCCCGGCTGCTGCGACTGCGGCGCGCCGCCTCACTGCTGATCGTGGTCGACCAGTTCGAGGAGGTCCTCGCCCTGGACCCGGCCGCCGTCGCGGAGTTCGCCGCCCTGCTCACCGGCGGCGCGCTGCCCGGCACCGTCCGCGTGCTGATCACGTTGCGCGCCGACTTCCTGGAGCCGGTGCTGGCCCATCCGCGGTTCGGCCCCGAGATCGGCGGACGCCTGTACGCGCTGGCCCCACCGGCCCCCGAGCGCCTGCGCGAGATCGTCACCGCACCGGTCGAGGCCGTACCCGGTGTGTCCTACGAGCCGCATCTGGCCGAGCGCATCCTCGCCGACACGGGACCGGGACCGGGCGAGCTGCCGCTGCTGGGTCTCACCCTCGACCTGCTGTGGCAGCGGCAGGAGGGCGGTCTGCTGACGCACCGGGCGTACGAGGAACTCGGCGGTGTCGCCGGCGCGTTGGGCGAGCACGCCGATCGTGTCTGGGAGGCGTGCGTGCCGCCGCAGGACGAGGAGGCGGCCAGGCGGCTGTTCACCCGGCTCGTGCGGATCCCGGCGGGCGTGAGCGCGCCCACCCGCCGGATGGCGCTGCGCACCGAGCTGGGCGCCGGGGAGTGGCGCGTCGCGCAACGCCTGGCCGGGACGCGGCTGCTGGTCGTCGGCGGCAACGCCGAGGGCACCGAGACCGTGGAGCTCGCCCACGAGGCGCTGATCAGCGGATGGCGCACACTGGCCGACTGGACCGAAGGGGACCGCGCCTTTTTGGAGTGGCGGGCCGCACTGCAGCAGGACGTGGACCGCTGGGAGGAGGCGGAGCGCGCGCCGCAGTTGCTGCCGACGGCGCTGCAACTCGCCCGGGCGCTGGAATGGGAGAGCGAGCGTCTCGACGAACTGAGCGACAGGGAGCGGGGTTACCTGGATGCCGGCCGCGCCCATCGTCGCAGGAGGGTGCGCAGGCGACGGGTGCTGCTCGCGGCGGTCGGCGTCGTGGTGCTGCTGGTCCTGGTGGCCCTGTCGTCGTTCCACGCCGCGCGGCAGGAGAGCCGGGAGCGGGCGGCACAGGCGGCGTCCCGCGCCCTGGCCGTGGCCGCGGAGGACGAGACGAACACCGAACCGGCCCTCGGCGTCCTCAAGGCGCTGGCCGCTCACCGGACGGCGCCGACGCCGGAGTCGCGCAACGAACTCCTCCGGCAGTACCTGCGGCATCAGGGCTACGACCGGGTGCTGTCCGGAGTGCTGGGCACGGTCAGGCAGGCAGCCACCAGCCGGGACGGCGACGTCGTGCTGGCCACGTCGCAACTGGGCCGGGCGATCGTGTACGTGGGTGCGGTCTCCGGGCGGGTGCGCAGCGCCCAGGTGCCCGCGACGGGGCAGGTCATGGAGGTCGCGGTGTCCGCGGACGGCAGGCGCGTCGCCTACGTCCAGGCGGACGGCGAGGCCGTGTGGTTCGAGGTGGACCCCGGTGCGGAAGACCTGCTCGGCCCGGTGCACCGGCTGCCCGACGCGCCGGGCAGCGGTGCCGGCGGGGAACCTGCGGTGCGTCCCGCCCTGTCGGCCGACGGCCGCGTGTTCGCCGCTCGGGTCCGGGGCCGTCTGGTGTGGTGGAACCTGGACAGGGGCACGCTCGCCGGTACCCTGCCCGCGCCCCCGGACCTGACGCAGGCGGTCTGGTTCGGCCCGGACGGGCGGACGCTGCTGACGACGGTCTACACGGCCGCGGGTGCGCAGGCCCTGCAGTCCGTCGACCTGCGCACCGGCCGCGCCAGGCGACTCCTGTCCGGCGCCCAGGAGATCCATCTGTCCGGGGACCGCCGCACCGCGGTCGTGTGCCGCGAGGAGAAGGACCGGTCCGTCGTCAGCCGTCATCGGACCTCCGACGGCGCGGGCATCGGCCGCCCCTATCGCGAGCGGGACGAGGCGTACATCACTGACATGTGCACGGTGGACGCCGTGGACACGACCGGGCGGCGCGTCGCGCTCCGGTGGAGCGACGAACTGCGGGTGATCGATCTGGACGGCGGAGCGGTGATCTCCGGCGCCCGGCTTGTGGAACACACTCCCACGCAGTTCACACCCGTGCCGCTCCTCACCGAGTCCCGCGGCAGGCTCTACTACGCGGGCTGGCAGGAGTCGATGATCGCCCTGGTGGACCTGACCCGCGGCAGGCGGCTGCCGCAGGCGGCCGCTCAGCAACGGCTCACCCCCGACGGACGACGCACGGTAACCGTCACGGAGGACGGTTCCCGCATGGAGCTGCGCCCGGCAGGCCCCCGGCACAGCGGACGCGTCCTGGCCCGGGCAGCGCGCGCCAGGCCGTACTGGGTACCCGGGGAGACCGATCTGCCCGTCTTCGACGGCACCGGGGAACTCGTCGCCGACCGCGAGGCCCGGAGCAGGGTCGTCATCCGTGACGCGGACACGCTGCGGAAGGTGGCCACCGTCACCGCCGTGCAGCCGCCCGAGACCCGGCCCGACACCCGGCGGGTCCGGGACCTGGACGTCAGCGGTGCGCTGACCTGGCGCTCACCGAAGTACGGGTTCCGCTACCACTTCGACCACACCGGCCGTCTGCTGACCGTCTCCGGCACCGTCGTCCAGCAGTGGGACCCCCGCTCGGGGCGGCAGACCGCCCGCTTCGAGGCCGGGGCGCTGCGTCCTGCCGACGACCCGGACGCGCTCCTGACGATCGCCCCGTACCCCGCCCGCGACAAGGTCTCCGTGATCGTGCGGGGACAGCCCGGCATCCGCGTCGTCGACATCACGGACGGACGGGTCACGGACCGCGTACGCACCGAAGCCGACGTCCTGTCCGCCCAATTCGGACCCGGCGGACGGTACTTCGCGGTGATGCGACGCAGCACGGGGCTCGAGGTGTGGCAGCGCGCGGACGTCCCGCGCCGGGTGCTGGGCCCGCTGAGCACCGTCGGCGAGAGGGCCATCACGCCGTACCTCGCGGTCTTCCTCGACGACGGCCGCTACCTCATCGCCGCCGACCAGGCCGTCCGCACCTACCGGTTGGGCGAGGGCGGCTACGACGACTCGTACGTGATCGACGATGCGACGCCCGGGGAGGCCTCCTACCTGGACGTGTCCGGGGACGGAAAGACCGTGCTCTGGGGCGCTTTCGACGCACCGGGCCAGGCCCTGGCCCTCGATCCCGGGCTGTGGGCACGGGAGTTGTGCCGCATCGTCGGGGAGCGGGAGTTCACGGCGGACGAGCGCGACGACCTCCCGGCGGAGGCGAGGACGCGGAACCTGTGCGCGTGAGCACCGGGGGCTGCCCGGCCGGCGTTGACGAGGAGGGACGCAGTGAAGGGGGACGCATGGCGCACCGGATCGAACCACCGGTGTCCGTGGCCGGTGGCGCCACGGACACCGCACCGCGGGGCGGGGCGGGGGCCGTTCCGGTGCGGGCCGCAGCGGGGCCTGCCGCCCCGGTCGAGGCCGCCCGGCCGGGCCGGGTCATGACACCGGTGAGCCGGGTGTGCCACGACCCGCTCGCCGGGGCCGGACGGGTCGCCGCGCACTCCGTCGGCGCCTTCCGTGACCTGCCCGACGGGATCGGCGGCGGGTCCGCCCTGGTCCCGTCGGCGGGCGCCGGCCCGGTGCTGCCCCGGACGGCCGGGCGAGAGCCCCTCACGCTCACCCCGGTCGGGCACCGGCCGCCGGACGGGGAGGCGGAATGACGTCGGCCCGGGAACCGGAACACCGGTCGGCGGCCATCGGGGCCGGCGCCCTCGACAGGGCGCTGCTGCGCATCCTCGACGCGCGGCGCCAACCTGTCGGAGTCGGCTTCCTGGTGTCCGACACGGTGGCTCTGACCTGCGCGCACGTGGTCCGCGCCGCCCTCGGCGCAGCGGAGGGCACGCCACCGCGGCCCGGCGCGCGCGTCCAGGTCGACCTGCCCCTCGTGCCGGCCGCGCCGAGCGCGGAGGCGGTCGTCGAACAGTGGGTGCCGCCTCGGGCGCCGGGCGACTCGTCCGCCGGTACGGCGTCCGGCGCGGCCGATGTCGCCGTGCTGCGGTTCGCGGCCGCACCGCGGCGGGCGGGACCGGTGCGGCTGGTCGACGCGGACGCGGTGGCGGACGCGTCGGCGGACGGGTTGTGGGGGCACCGGGTGCGGGCGTTCGGACTGCCCGCCGGGCGGCCCGGTGGGGTCTGGCACGCGGGGGTGCTGCGCGGGCGGCAGGCCGACGGATGGGTGCAGGCCGATCTCGCCGGTTCCGGCTACCGGGTGTCGCGGGGCTTCAGCGGTGGGCCGGTGTGGGACGACCGGCTGTCGGGCGTGGTCGGCATGGTCGCCGTCGCCGAGTCCGGGCAGCCGCCCGTCGGTTACCTGATCCCCACCGGCGGCCTGGTGGCCGCCTGGCCCGAACTGGGCACGCTCGTGCTGCCCCCCTCGCCGTTCCGCGGACTCGAGGCCTTCGAGGAGGCCGACGCGGCGGTCTTCCACGGCAGACGCAAGGAGAGCGACCGCGTCGCCCGGGCGCTCGAAGATCAGCAGTGGGTCACGGTCGTGGGCCCGTCCGGGTCCGGCAAGTCGTCGCTCGCGCTCGCCGGCGTGGCGCCACGGCTGCGTGCGCGCGGCGCCTGCGTCGCCGTCATGCGGCCCGCCTCCGGCAGCAGCCCTCTCGCGGCCCTCACCTCCGCGCTGCTGCCCCTGCTGGAACCCGACCTGCCGGAGACCCGCCGGCTGGCACGCCTGCCCGAACTGTGCGCGGCCTTGCGCCGGGACGGCCTCGCCGAGACCACGGAGCGTCTGCTCGCACGGCAGGGTGGCAGCCGGCTGCTGGTGGTGGTCGACCAGTTCGAGGAGTTGCTGCAGCAACCGCCGGACGCCGTCCGCGAACTGGCCGACGTGCTGTTCGCCGCCGATGCCGTGCCGCGGGCCGTCCGCGTACTGGCCACCTTGCGCGCCGACTTCCTCGAACCCGTCCTCGGCGACCCGCGCCTCGGCCCCGTCACCGGCCGGTACCTGCACGGCCTCGACCCGCTCGGCGAGGACGGGCTGCGCGACATCGTCACCGCCCCCGTGGACGCCCTCCCCGGCGTCCGCTACGAACCCCATCTCGCCGAGCGCATCCTCGCCGACACCGGCACCGGACCGGGCGTCCTGCCGCTCCTCGCCCTCACCCTCGACCTGCTGTGGCAGCGGCAGGAGGACGGCGTGCTCACCCACCGGGCGTACGACGAGATCGGCGGGGTCACCGGTGCGCTCGGCAACCACGCCGACCGGGTCTGGGCCGAACACGTGCCGCCTCAGGACGAGGTGACGGCCCGCCGGCTGTTCACCCAGCTCGTCCGGCTGCCGATCGGAGCGGCGGTGGCCACCCGTCGTCTCGTCCGGCGCGGCGACCTCGGCGCGGAGCAGTGGCGCGTCGCCCAGCGGCTCGCCGCGCACACCCGGCTTCTCGTCACCGACCGCAGCGCCGAGGGCACGCAGACCGTGGAGCTCACGCACGAGGCACTGATCGGCGCGTGGGACAAGCTCGCCGCGTGGGTGGCCGAGGACCGGTCCTTCCTCGCCTGGCGGGAGACCGTACGGCACGAGATGGACCGCTGGCGACAGGCGCAGCGAGCCGCCGAGCACCTGCCGACCACCGCGGCCATGGCCGGCGCGGAGCAGTGGCTCCCCGACCGCGACGCGGCCCTGACCGAGGCCGAGCGGGACTACCTGGCCGCCGGCCGGGCCCACCGCCGCGCCCGCGCCCGCCGGCGCTTCGCCGTGTCCTCGGCCCTGGCCACGGCCGTGGTGTTCGCCCTGGTGCTCGGCATGCTCTACGTCGTCGAGCGCCGCAGCAGCGAGGAACGCGCCGCCCTCGGCGCCTCCCGTGCCCTCGCCCAGGCCGCGCAGGAGGCCACGGTCACCGACCCGGCCCGCGCCGCGCTGCTCTCCCTCGCCGCCTACGACACGTCCCCCACGCAGGAGGCCGAGAACGAACTGCTGCGCCAGTACCTCCAGTACAACGACCACGACCGGGTCCTCTCCGGCGACCTCGGCGACACCGTCTTCGACAAGAGCCGCGACGGCGACGTGGTCCTGGCGGCGGCCGGACGTTCCGGAGCCGTCCTGTTCGTGCGCGCCCTGACCGGACCGGTGCGCACGGTGCGGGTGCCGTCCAACGGCAAGGTCGAGTACGTCATGGTCTCCGCCGACGGCCACCGCGCCGCCTACGTCCAAAGCGACGGCAAGGCCGCGTGGTTCGAGGTGCGTCCCGACGCGCAGCGGCCCGCCGGTCCCCTGCACCGGCTGCCCGACGCCCCCGGCATCGGCACAATGTGGAGCGACAGCGTCACTCCCGCGATGTCCCTCGACGGCCGGCTGATCGTCGCGCACGTGCGCAAGCGCGTGGTCTGGTGGAACCTGGACGAGGGCCGGCACGGCGCCCTCGCCGGGAGTCTGCCGGCGCCCGAAGGGCTGGAGTTCAAGATGTGGCCGGCCCCCGACAACCGGACGCTGCTGGTGCCCGTGTACAAGCGGTTCGGCGCTTTCGGGAGCGGCGAGCGGGGCAGTCTGCTGGCCCTCGACCTCGTCACCGGCAGGAGCCGGCTGGTGGTGCGCGCCGACGCCGACCAGATCCGCGTCTCCGGCGACCGGACCCGAGCCGTCCTGTGCCACACCCGGGGTGGGACGGCCGAGGTCACCGTCCACCGGGTGACGGACGGCGCCCGGGAGGGCATCGCCTACCGGGAGAGGAACAAGGAGTTCGCGTCCGACGCCTGTCTGGTGCAGTCCGTCGACTGGCCGGGACTCCGAATCGCCCTCAACTCCGCCAAGGGCCTCACCGTGGCCGACATGCGCGACGGCAGGGTGCTGTCGCGCAACGGCCTGCCCGCCTCGGCCTCCTCGCTGGCCAAGACCAGCCCATGGCTCGTGGAGTCCGGCGGCAGGCTCTACTACCTCCGGCACGACGAGTCGTTCATCGGATTCGTGCAACTGCGTCCCGGCTACTGGTTCCTGGACGTGGCCCAGCAGATCCTCACGCACGACGGCAGGCACACGATCACCGTCCTGGCGGACGGCTCGCGCATGCAGGTGCACCACGCGCGCGAGGTCAGCGCCCGCGTCCTCGCCGACGTGCCGCGCCGCAAGCCCTACTGGGTACCCCGACGCGCCGAACCCCTCGCCATGGACCGCGCAGGACGGCTCGTCGCCGACCGCGAGGGCGCGAACATCGTGACCGTCCGCGACGCCACCACCCTGCGCCGCACCGCGACCGTCACCGCCGCCGAGCCTCCCCTCCTGGAGGATTCCGCACCGTCGACCGGCGACATCCGGCTCGGCGGCGGCGACCGGAAAAGCGTCAAGCACCCGACGTACGACTTCAGTTACTTCTTCGACCGCGGAGGGAGACTGATCACCGTCTCGGGAGACGTGGTCGAGCAGTGGGATCCGCGCACCGGCCGGCGCATCGTGCGCTTCGACGCCGCGAGGATCCGCGCACGGGCCGGGGGTGCCGAGGACGCGGAGCTGATGATCGGGCCCTATCCGGGAACGAACCGGGTCACCGTCATCGTCCTGGACCGGCCCGGCATCCACATCGTCGACATCACGACCGGACGCGTCACCGAGACCGTGAGGACCGGCGACGACATCCTCGCCACCCACTTCGATCCCAGCGGCCGGTACTTCGCGATCCTGCGCCGGGGCTCGATCTTCGAACTCTGGCGGCGCGGCGACCCGCCGCAAAAGGAGATCGGCCCCCTGCGCAGCATCGCCGAATCGGACGAGACGCCGTACGCCGCTGGTTTCCTGCCCCACGGCCGCTATCTCGTCGCCGCGAACAACGCCGTACGCGTCCACCGGCTCGGCAAGCCCGGCTACGAGACCTTCTACTCCTTCACCGGCCCGCCCGACAGCAGGCTCGAAGGGCAGCACGCCTTCCTGGGCGCTTCCGAGGACGGCAGCACCGTGCTGCACATCGGCCCGGACGGCACCGGCGGACCGCTCCAGCTGGCACCGGGCCGGTGGTACCGCGAGCTGTGCGACATCATCGGCGACCGGGAGCTCACCGCGAGCGAGGTGGACCTGCTGCCCGCCGTTCCGAGCACCAGGAAACCCTGTGCGGCGCGGAAGTGATCCGTACCCGGGCAGGGCGACCGCTCCTCCTGGCAGGCACCCGGCGCCGCCGTCACCGCCGGACCCAGCCTGCCGTCGTATACGAAGGTGCGCGCATTTCCGGCCGGACTGCCGGGAAACCGCACAGCATGGAGGACTGGGAGAGGCCTGCGCCGGGCGATGTCGGTTTGGATCTGGACGAGGTGCTGGGAGCCGCAAAGGACGCCACCCCCGTGGAGTCGGTGGACGTGGTGGCCCGGAATCTGGAGAAGCGGTTCTCGGCGAGCGAAGTGTCCTTCCTGCTGGTCGACATGCTCGGGCAGGAAGCCGTACGGCTCCCCCGAGCCGGCACGGCCCGCCAGGCGCGTGGCGCGGTGGAGAGACTCAGGTTGACGGGCAGCGTCTACGACCGGGTCCTGCGCTCCCAGCGCCTGCACCAGGAGCCGGACGGGGAGGGCGGCTGCCGGATGGTGGCCCCGGTGACGAACCGCGGTGACTGCATCGGGGTGCTGGACCTGGCGGTGCCCTACGCGGACGGCACGGTCCGCGACGCGGTGGCGCAGGCCGCGCACGCGCTGGCGTACATCGTGGTCACCGACCGCCGCTTCACCGACCTGTACCACTGGGGCCGGCGCACCACCACGATGAGCCTGGCCGCTGAGATCCAGCATCAGCTGCTGCCCTCGGCACCCTGCTGCGAGGCCGCGCAGTTCACCCTGGCCGGCGGCCTGGTCCCGGCCGACGACATCGGCGGCGACACCTACGACTACGCCCTGGACCAGGACGTCCTCAACCTGTCGATCACCGACGCCATGGGGCACGACACGGCCTCCGCCCTGCTGGCCACGCTGACCGTGAACGCCCTGCGCGGCGCCCGCCGTGCCGGGCTCGGCATGCTCGATCAGGCGTACGCCGCCCACCGGGCGATCACCCGCCACGGCCGCGGCATGACCACCGGCCAGCTGCTGCGTGTCCGGCTGGAGACCGGCGTCTGCGAGCTGGTCAACGCCGGGCACCCCTGGCCGCTGCGGATGCGCGCGGGCCGCGTGGAGGAGCTGGCCATCAAGGTGAACATGCCGTTCGGCGTGCCCGCTCCGGTCCGCTACGAGGTGCAGCGCCTTCGCCTGGAGCCCGGCGACCGCCTGGTACTGATCACCGACGGGATGCACGAGCGCGCCGCCGCCTCGGTCGACCTGTACGCCCTCGTCCACGACACCCGCGGCGAACACCCTCGCGAAGTGGTCCGGGCCATGACCACAGCGGTGTACGACGCCTGCGAGGGGGCGCTGCCCGACGACGCCACGACTCTGGTGCTGGACTGGCACGGCAGCCGCCCGGGCCAGCGGCGCACCAGCGGCGGTTCGAGCACCTGACCGGCGGGCGGCGTTCCCGGGCGCGTCCGTCACCCGCGGCATCCGAATGACGCTCAGCAGGGCATCGGCGTGTGGCTGGACACGCCTGGAACGCCTCGATGATCTTGATGGCGAAACAGCCGGCCCGTTGCCGCGCAGCAGACGGCCGGGCCCGGTTCCGTCATGCCCGGGCCGCCGTCGAGGGGGCCGGGAAACTCTTCGTGCGGGAGGGAACGCCATGAAGCGTCCCAGCATCCTCGTCGCAGTGGGCGGCACGGACTCCGACGGCGTTCCCTACCAGCGCGTGACGGAGGTCTGCACCCAGCTCACCGGTCTCGGTTACGACGTGGAGGTGGTCGACAACGCGGCCGACGCCATGGCCGTGGCCTCCTCCCGGGCCGATCTGGCCGCCGCTCTGGTGAGCTGGGAGCTTCCCGGCCCGACGAGCGACGTGCACGGGGAGAAGGAGACAGGCGCGGAGAGCGTGCTGAGGGTCCTGATGGACCATTTCTCCTCCCGGATTCCCGTGTACCTCCTGACGACCGGCGATTACACGGACGACACCCCGCTGTGGGTGTCGGAGGTGATCAACGGCTGGGTGTACCTCATGGAGGACACCGCCGCGTTCATCGCCGGACGGGTCGACACCGCGTCAGGTGCGTACCGCCAGAAGATCCTGCCGCCCTTCTTCAGCCGGTTGCGGCGCTTCGACGACACGCACGAGTACTCATGGCACACGCCCTCGCACCACGGCGGGGTGGCCTTCCTGAAGTCTCCGGTGGGCCGGGCGTTCTACGACTACTACGGTGAGCAACTGCTGCGCAGCGACCTCTCCGTATCGGTCGGGGAGTTGGGTTCGCTCTTCGAGCACACCGGCCCGATCGGTGAGGCGGAGAAGAACGCCGCGCGGGTCTTCGGGGCGGACGACACGTACTTCGTGCTGCACGGCACGTCGACGTCCGTGCGGATGCTGCTGCACGGCACGGTGGCGCACGACGAGATCGTGCTGGTGGACCGCAACTGCCACAAGGCGATCAACCACGGCGTCATCATGTCCCTGGGCCGTCCCGTCTACCTCGTCCCCACGCGGAACGGCTACGGCCTCACCGGCCCCATTCCCCCCTCGCGGATGACCGAGGAGGCGGTCCGCGGGCAGATCAAGAAGAGCCCTCTCGCCAAAGGTGCCGTGAGCCCGCACCCGGCCTCCGCCGTCATCACCAACTCGACGTACGACGGCCTGTGTTACGACGCCGTCCGCGTGGCGGGACTGCTCGCCCCCTGCGCCCGCGCCCTCCAGTTCGACGAGGCCTGGTTCGCCTACGCGCACTTCCACCCGCTCTACGAGCGCCGCTACGGCATGGCGATCGACCCCGGCTCGCTGGACGGCGGCCACCGACCGACGGTCTTCGCCAGCCAGTCCACGCACAAGCTGCTGGCGGCCCTCTCCCAGGCGGCCATGGTCCACGTCAAGCAGGGGGCCGGGCGGCTCCCGGCCCGGGAGATCTTCGACGAGACCTACATGATGCACGCCACGACATCGCCGCTCTACCCGATGATCGCCTCGCTGGACGTCGCCGCGGGCATGATGGACGGCCCGTCCGGCACGTGGCTGACCACGGAGGCGATCACCGAGGCGATCCGGTTCCGGCAGGCGGCGGTACGGCTCGGCAGACGCCTCGCCGAGGCAGGTGACCGCCCCCGGTGGTTCTTCGGGGTGTGGCAGCCCGAAGAGGTCACCGACCCCGAGACCGGGCGGACCCATGCGTTCGACCGGGCGCCGCTCGACCTCCTGCGGAAGGAGAGCGCCTGCTGGGTGCTGGACCCGAAGGACACCTGGCACGGTTTCAGCGACCTCGAGGACGGCTTCTGCCTGCTGGACCCGATCAAAGTCACCGTTACCTGCCCGGGGGTGAACGCCCAGGGCGACCTCGGCTCCTTCGGCGTCCCGGCCCGGATCGTCACCGCCTATCTGGAGACCCGGCAGATCGTGGTGGAGAAGACGGACCTCTACACCTTCCTGCTGCTGTTCTCCATGGGCATCACGAAGGGCAAGTGGGGCACCCTCCTCGACGCCCTCACCGACTTCAAGAAGCTCCACGACGAAGGCGCCGCGCTCAGCGACGTGCTCCCCGGGCTCACCGGGAAACACCCCGAGCGGTACGGGAAGTCCACCCTGCCCGAGCTGTGCGAGGAGATGCACGCCTACCTGTCGGACAACGGGCTCATCAAGCTCCTGAACGACGCCTTCACCGGCGCCACCCCGCCCGACCCCTCCCTCACCCCGGCGAAGGCGTACCAGAAGTTCATCCAGGGCGACACCGAGCTCCTCTCCCTGGACGAACTGCCCGGCCGCGTCGTCGCCACCCAGATCGCCCTCTACCCGCCCGGCATCCCGGTCCTCATGCCCGGAGAACGCGTGGGCGCCGGGGATTCCGACCTCATGAAGTACCTGAAGCTGCTGGAGGCGTTCGACCAGAGGTTCCCGGGCTTCGGCAACGAGACGCACGGCGTCCACCACGCGGACGGGAAGTACTTCATCCGCTGCGTCACACGCTGAGAGGGCTGGGGCGGGATCGTCCGGCGGCTTCGCCCGCGGCGCGCCGATCAGGGCTGCCGGCGGGCCTGCTCGGCGGCCTGGTCCGCCGCCGCCTGTTCCGTTCTGGCGTCGGCGGTGCTCAGGCGGCCGCCGCTGCTCTCCAGGTGGGCGCGGACGAACCACTGGAACAGCTCCAGCCCGCGCAGCTGCTCGATGAGCATGTCCTGCGTGACGGGGTCGGAGGTCTCGGTCGCCTCCATGGCCTCGCGGTGGTCTTCGATGAGCCGGGTGTAGACGACGTCCAGGGCGCCCAGGTGCTCGATGGCTTCGGCCCTGCCGATGGAGTAGTCGTCCCAGGTGCGGTCGGCGACCAGCGCTCCGGGCGTGCCCTGCGGCACACCGCCGAGCGTGGAGATGCGCTCAGCGAGGTCGTCGGTCATGGACCTCACCTGCTCGACCTGCGGGTCGAGCATCTCGTGGACCGCGATGAAGTGCGGGCCGACGACGTTCCAGTGGATGTGCTTGAGGGTCAGGTGCAGGTCGTTCAGCGAATGCAGCCGCCGCTGGAGCAGCTCGATGATGTCGGAGCTGTCCTGGGCGGACATGCCCGGGACGGTGTACTGGAGTGAGGGCTCAGAGGCCACGGCCGTACCTTTCTCCTGACGGCGGGAAAGACGTCTTCCCTGCCAGGCAACCACCGCGACTGCCCGCCTGCCCGTCCAGGGGAGCCGTACGGATACCCCCCGCCCCCGTGAGGATCGCCAGGCCGCGGACGCTCCCGGCGGTCCCCTCGCGGGCTGCCGCGCACCGCCCGGCGCGCGAGGACGCGGAGGTGATGCCCGGCCCGTAAGGTTGAGGGGCCGGGAGGCCCCAGGGCCCCCCGTCCTCGCGCACCGACCCGTACGGGAGCACCCATGCACCACCCGTCCGGCAGCCCGGACGACGACTCCGGCGCGCTGTTCGGGCTCGGCGCCCTGACGCCCGGACCCGCCGCGACCGACTCGCATCCCTCCTTCCGCATGTCCGACGCGGCGCGCCGGCTGCTGCCCGTGCGGGAGATCCACGCCGAGCCCGCGGCCGCCTCGTCGCCGCGCGGGAGGCAGATCAGCGCCCGGTTCCCCGACGCGCGGGTGACCACGGTGGAGTCCCACTGGCGCATCCCGGGGCTGCACGGCAACGAGGGCAACATCGAGCGCTGGGTGCGCATCAAGGGCGAGACGCTGGTGCTGGGCGAGAAGAAGACCCTCACCACGCGCCCCAACGGCCGGTCGGCGGACTGGATCGCCCCCGGCGCCTCCAACGGCTGCGCCATGGCCTGCGCCTACTGCTACGTGCCGCGGCGCAAGGGGTACGCCAACCCCATCACCGTCTTCACCAACATCGACCGGATCATCGCCCACATCGCCCGGCACGTGGCGCGGCAGGGACCCAAGCCCGAGCCGAACCAGTGCGACCCCGAGGCGTGGGTGTACGACATCGGCGAGAACGGCGACTGCTCGGTGGACGCGCTGATCTGCGACAACACCGCGGATCTGGTCCACGCCTTCCGGCAGTGGCCGACCGCGAAGGCGTCCTTCGCCACCAAGTTCGTCAACCCCGACCTGCTGGCTCTCGATCCGCGGGGCCGCACCCGCGTCCGCTTCTCGCTGATGCCGCCGGACGACGCCCGGCTGCTCGACGTGCGCACCTCGCCCGTCCCGGAGCGGATCAGCGCCGCGGCGGACTTCCTGGACGCGGGGTACGAGGTCCACTTCAACCTCTCCCCCGTGGTCGTCCGCCCCGGCTGGCAGGACGCCTGGGCCGAGCTGCTCCTCCACCTCGACGACGTCCTGCCGCAACGGGTGAAGCGGCAGGCCGCCGCCGAGGTGATCATGCTCACCCACAACCAGGAGCTGCACGAGGTCAACCTCGGCTGGCATCCCCGGGCCGAGGAGGTCCTGTGGCGGCCGGAGCTCCAGCAGGCCAAGCGCTCCGAGAACGGCGCCCTGAACCTTCGCTACCGCAACGACGTCAAGGGTGAGGCGGTGCGGAGCCTGCGCGCCCTGATCGAACGTCATGCGCCGTGGCTGCGGGTGCGTTACGCCTTCTGAGCGGGGGCGGGCAGTTCCCGTGCCGCTTCGGCGTGAACCCCGCGCGGGGCGGCCGCGCTGCCGGCTCCGGCGGTCACCGTGGCCGTCCGCCGGACCACGGCGGACTGCGGCGGACTGCGGCGGACGGCGGCGGACGGCGGCGGCCGTGTCCAGGTCGGGAGCGGGGCCGGGAACCAGGGCTCGGGGCTCGGCCGTGGACGGCTTGGCCGCGTTCGTCGCAGGCGCCGGGTCGGCCGGACAGCGCAAGCGCGCGAGCGCGTGCGCCGGGTCCCGGCCGATGCTGGGGATGCCCCTGCCCGCCCGCCGAGCCTCCCGGGACCCTCATGCCACTCACGCCCCTCCCCCGTCCGCGGACCCGCAGCCGCACCGGCGCCCGTCCTCGCTCCCGTCTCCGTCTGACCCTCGTCGCCCTGGCCGGCGCCTGCTGTCTCGGAGGGCTGCTTCCCGCCCCGGCGGCGGGCGCCGCCGCCGGGGGCTCCGGAGGCGAGGGCGGACGCGCCCTCCAGCGGCAGCTCGAGCAGCTGGTCAGCACACCGGGCGGACCCCCGGGGGTGATCGTCGTCCTGCAGAAGGGCGGCGCCCCGCGGGTCCTGCGCGCCGGTGTGGCCGACCTGGAGACCGGCCGCCCGATCGAGCCCACCGACCACATGCGGATCGCCAGTACGGCGAAGGCCTTCAGCGGCGCCGTGGCGCTGCGGCTGGTGCAGCAGGGCGCGCTCGGTCTCGACAGCACCATCGGGCGCACCCTGCCCCAACTGCCGCGCGCGTGGCGGTCGGTCACCCTGCGGCAGCTGCTGAACCACACCAGCGGGCTGCCCGACTACAGCGAGGACCCGGAGTTCGTGGAGCTGCTGCAGGCGGACCCGCGCCGCACCTTCGACCCGCGCCGGCTTCTGGACTTCGTCGCCGACGAACCGCTGCGTTTCCGCCCGGGCTCGCGGTACCGGTACTCCAACTCCGACA
Source organism: Streptomyces sp. NPDC006624 (assembly GCF_040611555.1). Lineage (NCBI taxonomy): Bacteria > Bacillati > Actinomycetota > Actinomycetes > Kitasatosporales > Streptomycetaceae > Streptomyces > Streptomyces sp. NPDC006624. The sequence continues at coordinate 22,918 of NZ_JBEXOM010000028.1, forward strand.
ACATCGCCGTCGCCCTGATGGCGGAGGCCGTGACCCGCAGGCCGTACGAGGAACTCCTGAGGAGGATCGTCTACCGGCCGCTGGACCTGCGCCGCACCAGCCTTCCCCTGGGCTACGAGATGCCGGAACCGTACATGCGCGGCTACGCCGTCGAACCGCCCGCGCCGCCGGAGGACGTCAGTGAGGTGCTCAGCGCGTCGGGTGTGTGGGCCTCGGGCGGGATCGTCTCCACGCCGCGTGACATGACGCGCTTCATCCGCGGCTACGCCTCCGGGAGCCTGACGTCGAAGGCCGTGCTGCGCGAGCAGCGCCGCTGGATCGAAGGGGCGTCGGAACCGGCGGGGCCGGGCCGCAACAGGGCGGGGCTCGGCATCTTCCGCTACGACACGCGCTGCGGCGCGGTGCTCGGCCACACCGGGAACTTCCCCGGCTACACCCAGCTGATCGCCGCCACCCCCGACGGCCGCAAGTCCCTCACCGTCTCCCTGACCACCCAGGTGAACAAGGCCCTCACCCCCGGTCTCCTGGAAAGGCTCCGGGCCGTCGAGGAGAACGCGGTCTGCGCCCTGCTCGGCGGGCACCGCCACTGAGAGTGCCCTGGGGCAGGTCGAACGGATCCGATCCGGACACTTGCCGTTTGACAACTATAGCCGTGAGGCAACAAAGTAAGCCTGTCGAATGCGCGCGGGGAAGGATCCGAATGTTCCGGTGGGTGGGCCCGGGTCGCTCCGTGCGCTGCTTCCCGGCCGCCGGCGGTGCCGCCGGGCGAGGCGCCGGCGAGAGCGGGTCAGGCGGTCCGGCTTCCGGAGCCGGACGGCCTGACGTCGTCGCGTATCTGCGCGTCCACGGCGTCGCAGAACGCTTCCAGCCCTTCCCGCAGCGCGGCCCGCTTGGCGGCGGGCATCTGCTCGAGAACGGCCTGCAGCGTCCTCTCCCGGCGCGCGCGCAGATCGGCCAGGAACGCCCTGCCCCGGCTGCTGAGGTGCAGACGCACCTCGCGCCTGTCGGCCGGGCTCTCCGCGCGCTCGACGAAACCGGCGGCCTGCAGCCGGTCGCACAGCCGGCTGGTCGAGGGTGGGGTTGAGGCGAGGAGGTCGGCGAGGGTGCGCAGATTGATGCCCCGCTCGTGCTCGAGGACGAGCAGGACGCGCAACTGGGAGGCGGACACCGGAGCCGTCGTGGCCCGTCCCCAGAGGACTTCCAGCAACTCCGCGGCCGTCGAGGTCACACGAGCGACCTCGTACGGCTCAGGGCGGGGGCTGAAGGCAGTCACCATCACACTCTCGCAGGTAGTGGGATGCCCGCCAGAGTACTAGGCACGCGGCGCGGTCAAAGATGAAACGGGCAGCCGGAGCAGTCCCTTGACCGGTTCAGCCGCCTGTGCGAGGAAGGCGAGTATTCGGCGAAGGAATGGTGTATCTCCCATCGTGAACAGATTCGTGACCACTGAACGCGCACTGCGGACGGCGGCGCCCCATCGGTTGCTCGAGGCGGTCCGCGACGTGCTCGCCGAGCAGTACGCGGCGGATTCCGTCGAGCTCTTCATGGCCGACTACGGCCTGACGGTGCTGCAGCCGGTGTCGGTGCTGCCGCACACACTGGAGCCCGTCGCGGTGCACGACAGCCCGGCGGGCCGAGCCTTCGGCGCCCAGGAGCCGTTCATCGAGAGCGCCGGCGGCGGTCTGTCACGCGTCCATCTGCCGGTCACGGTGCGCGGCGACCGCCTGGGCGTGCTGACGGTGACCCTGCCGGGCGGGGAACACCTGCGCGGCTGCCTCGCGGAGCTGGCGGAGGTCGCCCAGGTGCTCGGGCACGAGGTGATGGTGGCCGAGCGGGACACCGACCTGTACCTGCAGGCCCGCCGCAAGGACCGGCTCACCCTGGCCGCCGAGATGCAGTGGCAGCTGCTGCCGGGCCGCTCCTGCGCCCGCGCGGAGTTCGAGCTGGGCGCCCAGCTCGAACCGGCGTACGCGATCTTCGGCGACAACTTCGACTGGTCCGCCTCGGCCGACCGTCTCATGCTGTACGTCACCAACGGCATGGGCGAGGGCATAGAGGCCTCCCTGCTGACCAACCTGGCGATCAACGCCCTGCGCAACGCGCGCCGGGCCGGCCTGGCCATCGACGACCAGGCCGCCCTGGCCGACCAGGCGGTGTACGCCCACTACCGGGGCCGCTGCTACCTGTCGGTGCTGATGTTCGACTTCGAGCTCAGCACGGGGCGCGCCTGGGTGGTGGACGCCGGCTCCCCGCAGCTGCTGCGGCTGCGGGAGGGCGCGGTGGAGCACATCGCCTTCGAAGCGCAGCTGCCGCTCGGCATGTTCGAGGAGACCGACTACGTCGCCCAGGAGTTCGCCGTCGAGCCCGGCGACCGGCTGGTCTTCGTCAGCGACGGGGTCTACGGGGCCGCCTCACCCGGTGGCGAGACGTACGGGGAGGCCGCTCTGGTCCGGGCGATCATGTCGACCCGCCTGCTGCCCGCGGCCGAGGTGCCGCGGGCCGTGCTGCGCGAGCTGAGCGGCCACCGCGGCAAGCCCGTCGCGGACGACGACGCCCTCGTGGTGTGCCTGGACTGGCGCGGCCGCGGGTTGTGAGCGCAGTCACCAGGGGGCGGGGCAGGAAGGGGCCGCCGCGTGTTGTTTGCACCGTCGTGCCGCAGCTAATGTTTGTCACATGGCAACAAAGTGCCGACTGTCCGCCACCGAGTGGCCGGCCAGGTCCGTACGAAAGGACAATGCTGAGTGGGACAGGACGCGGCCGCTGACACGGCAGCACGACTGGTGGGGGCCTTCCTGGAGCGCCGACGGGAGCAGATCGCCCAGCGCTGGGCGGACGCCCCGCTGTTCCGCACGGTGTTCACCGTCTCGCGGGACGAGGCCGTCGAGGCGTCCAAGGCCGTGGTGGACGCGCTGTCCGCCGTCGCCGCCACGGGCCGCCCCGAGGATGTCGAGGCACCCGGCTTCCAGACGGTGCGTGACCAGTTGAGCCGTATGGCCGCCTCCCGCGGGCGCAGCGGGTTCACCCCCGGTCAGATCGCCGGCGAGGTCGCGGGACTGCGCGAGTCGGTCACCGAACTGCTGCGCGGCGACTTCGAGGATCCGGCCGGCGCCGACGCGAAGGACGGTGTGCTGTCTCTGGCCCTGCTCATGGGCACGCTGCGTCTCGTGGTGATGGAGACGACGCTGAGCGCGGGCGAGGAACTCATCGCCCGGCAGCGGCAGCAGCTGATGGAGGTGGCCACCCCGGTGATCAAGCTGTGGGACGGCATCGTCGCCGTCCCCTTGATCGGCACGCTGGACAGCGCGCGCAGCCAGGTGGTCATGGAGAGCCTGCTGGACGCGGTGGTCAGCCAGCAGGCCCGGTACGCCATCCTCGACATCACCGGCGTGCCCACGGTCGACTCGCTGGTCGCCCAGCACCTGATGAAGACGGTGGCCGCGGCGCGGCTGATGGGCGCCGAGTGCATCGTCTCCGGCATCCGGCCCGCCATCGCCCAGACCATCGTCCACCTCGGCATCGACCTGGGAACGGTCGTCACCCGCGCCGGACTGGCCGATGCCCTGTCCTACGCGCTGGCCCGCCAGGGCATCGAAGTGGGCGCACGAGCCGGTACCGGCGCGGGCCGCTCGTGAACACACCGCCCTTCAGCGGCCCGACCCCCGTGCCGGTCCTGGCGCTGGGCGACGTCCTCCTGGTCACGCTGCAGGGCGAACTGGACGACGGCACCGCGGAGCAGCTGCAGCAGGACATCAGCCACCGCATCGCGCGGGAGAACGCCTCCGGTGTGGTGATCGACCTCTCCGGTGTGGACGTCATCGACTCGTTCCTGGGGCGGGTCCTCGCCGAGATCGCCTCGCAGGCACACCTGCTGTCCACGCGGACGGTGGTGGCCGGGATGCGGCCGGCCGTGGCGATCACGCTCGCCGAGCTGGGGCTCGCCCTGCCCGGCCTGGACACCGCCCTCAGCACCGCACACGCCATGGACCTGCTCGCCTCCCCTCGCAGCCCCCTCCAGGAGGGCACATGACGCAGGCCCCTCCGGGCACCGCCACGATCAGCCTGCCCATCGCCTCGGACACCGACCTCGCCTGGGTCCGGCAGCGGGTGCGGCAGGCGGCGGCGGAGCTCGGGTTCGGCCTGGTGCAGCAGACCAAGATCGTCACCGCGGCGAGCGAACTGGCCCGCAACACCCTCGTCCACGGCGGAGGAGGCCATGTGGAGATCACCACGGTGCCCGCCGGGCCACAGCCGGGGTTGCGGCTGACCTTCGTGGACACCGGCCCCGGCATACGCGACGTCGAGCAGGCGATGACCGAGGGATTCACCACCGGGGGCGGCCTGGGGCTGGGGCTGTGCGGGGCCAAGCGGCTGGTCGACGACTTCACCGTCGACAGCCGGCCCGGCGAGGGCACCACGGTCAGCATCGCCGCGTGGGCGTCCGGTATTCCGTCCCCCCGTGACGGCACGGGATGAGCGCCCTGCGGGGCGTCCCCTGCTGCGGCTCGGCCCGGGGGCGGGCTGAGCGCACGGCGGCCGGGACGGTCTCGTTCCGGGCCGGACGCGTCCCCCGCGGCATGGGCCTCGCCACCGCGCGGGGCACCGGAGCTGCGGACGGCCTGCCACGGCGCGCGGACGGCCGACCGTCCGTGATCCGTTCCGCCGACCACCCGCCCGGCGGCCTCGCGCGGGCCCTCGGTCCGCCTCGAGCGCTCGCGTCCACGCTCTCCGCAGTGCCGCCGCGCACCCGCAGACGACGGGAGGGCACCCGTGCGGCCTCGCCCACTCGCCTCCCGGCCGGGGTCGGGGTGACCGTTCCGGCCCGGGCCTCGGAGGGCAGCCGTGTCAGGCGGGGTGCCGCGAGCGCGGCAGCGTGCACGGCGGTGCACAGCGGGCGGTCGCGGGTCGCCGGCCGCGACGCCGTGGGTGCTACGCGACCGCCCGTGGGCGATGTCCGGCAGTCGTGTGTCTCCCACCCGCACGCCGTCGGCGCCGTGCCCGAACAAGGACACCGCCGCCCATGACCGGCATCTGCGACCCCTGGAAGATCGGCTCGGTCTCCGACGCTGCCCGGGCCCGGACGGCGGTCGCCCGGCTGCTGGCCGCCGCCGACGTGCCCCTGGTCGCACGGGCCCGCTTCCTGACCGACCTCACGGCGCACCTGCGCGCGGGCCTGGAGGGGAGCGGCGGCTGCGAGTTGCTCGTCACCACCCGGCCGGGCACCGCCGAGGCACCCGGACACGTCACCACCGCCGTACGCCTGGCCGGGCCCGCGCCGCGGGACGGCCCGGCCTGGTCGCGGACCCTCGCCTGCTTCCCTCCCGTCCCGGCTCCGGGCGGCGGTGCGGACGGCGGGGACGACGGGGAACTCGCCGAGGTGCTGCTCGCGGCGGACGAGGACACCGCAGCGGTACTGAGCAGGATGGACGAGCAGGAGGAGCTGGTCCGCTTCCACCGCAGCGAGATGCACCAGACCAATCAGGGCGTGCTGGCCCTGCACGCCGAACTGGAAGCGGCCGCGCTCCTGCAGCGCCGGTTGCTCGCCGCCGAACGGGCCGCCCGCAACGAGGCGGAGAACGCCCGGCAGTTGCTGATGTTCCTGGCCGACGCCAGCGCCGCCGTGACGGCCTCCCTCGACCATCGGGACATCCTGCGCCGCCTGCCCGAGCTCCTGGTCCCCCGGTACGCCGGCGAGGTCGGCGTACGGCTTCTCGAGGACGGCGAGAGCTCCGGCGCCGACCCTCTCCCGGCCGCCGCGGTCGCCGCCGTCCGCAGCGGACGCCCCCAGCACGCCGCGGCGCACCCCGGCGGCCTGCCCGGCGTCGACGACCTGCCGGCTTCCTCACCGGCACCGGCACCACCGCTGCTGTGCATCCCCCTGACCGCCCGCCGCGTCATCGGCGTGCTCACGCTGCGCGCTCCCGGTGACCGTTTCGCGCCCGACACATGCGTGATGCTGGTCGAGCTGGCCCGGCGGGTCGGCATCGCCCTCGACAACGCGCTGCGCTACGAGCAGCACCGGGACACCGCCGAAGCCCTGCAGCGCGCCCAGCTCACGGACCTGCCCACCGTCCCGGGGCTGCGCCTGGCCGCCCGCTACCTGCCCGCCACCCACGGCCTCAACATCGGCGGGGACTGGTACGACGCCTTCGAGCAGCCCGACGGCAGTCTGCTCGCCGTCATCGGCGACGTCACCGGGCACGGCCTGCGCGCCGCCGTGCTGATGGGGCAGCTGCGCACCGTCCTGCGGGCCTACGCCGCCGAGGAGGACGGCCCCGGCGCCATCCTCACCCGCCTGCACCGCCTGCTGCGCCACCAGCAGCCCGATCTGTACGCCACGGCCGCCATCGTCCGCTTCCGGCCGGGCGAGCCCGCCGTCACCTGGGCGTCCGCCGGGCACCCGCCGCCCGTCGTGCGCACCCCCGACGGCGCGGTGCGCGTCCTGGACACGAAACCGGGCATCATGCTCGGCGTTCCCCTGCTGCCCTACGCCTACCGGGAGCACACGCTCGACCTGGCGCCCGGATCCACCGTCGCGCTGTACACCGACGGCCTGGTCGAGCGGCGTGCCCTGGGCATCGACACGGGCATCGGCCGTCTCGCCCGGGAGCTGTCCGCGCTGGACCCGCGGCACCTGGACCCGGACCTGGAGGTGGCGGCCGAAGCGCTGCTCGAGCCCATGCTGCGCGACTCCGCGGGGGACGACGACGTCTGTCTGCTGCTGTGCCGCACCGCCGCCTCGCCGCCACGGCCGGTCCTCCCGTGAGACCGGGGCCGCGTACCGCCCCTCGCCTTGCGATCGGGGTGAATCGCTCAGTCGTTCCCCCCGCCCCGTCGCGGCGGCGGTGCCCGCGATAGCGTGAAGGCCCCGAGGGGGAGAGGGTGGATGTCGTGAATGCCTCCGAGCCGGTGCGATCCGTGGAGAGCGAACTGCGCGCAGCCCCGCCCCACGCGCTGGAAGCCACCGCACGCCGCCTGCTGACCGAGCGTTTCGCGGCACGGGAGATGACGCTGCTGCTGGCCGACTACGGGCTGAGCGTCCTGCAGGCGGTCCATCACCTGCCCCACACCGACGACCCCGTCCCCGCCGACGACGGTCCGGCCGGGCGGGCCTTCGTCACCCAGACCCCGGTCGTGGAACTCACCGGGGACCCGGCGTCCACCACCCTCGTCCACCTGCCGATCACCGTGCGCGGCGACCGGCTGGGCGTGCTCTCCGTCCGTCTCCCCGCCGGCGCCGCCGATACCGCCGCGGTGCTCCGGCTCGCCGAGTTCGCCACCGCGCTGGGCCACGAGGTCGTCACCGCCGGCCGCGACACCGACCTGTACCTGCAGGCCCGCCGCACCCGCCGCCTCACCCTCGCCGCCGAGATGCAGTGGCAGCTGCTGCCGGGACGCGGCTGCGCCCGCCAGGAGTACGTCATCGGGGCGCACTTGGAGCCCGCCTACGCCATCGGCGGCGACAACTTCGACTGGTCGACGAGCGCCGATCACCTCACGGTCACCGTCACCGACGGCATGGGGCAGGGCATCGGGGCCTCCCTGCTGACCAACCTCACCGTCGGCGCGCTGCGCAACGCCCGCCGCGCCGGCATCGGCCTGGCCGGCCAGGCCTGCCTCGCGGACCAGGCCCTCTACGCCCAGTACGGCGGAAAGGCCTACGCCTCGACGCTGCTGCTGGACTTCGACCTGGACACCGGCACCGTGCGGGCCGTGGACGCCGGCTCGCCCCAGCTGTACCGGCAGCGCGGAGCGGCGGTCGAGCGGATCGAGCTGGAGGCGCAGTTCCCCCTCGGCATGTTCGAGGAGACCGTGTACGAGGAGCAGACCTTCCGGGTCGAACCCGGCGACCGGCTGATCGCCGTCGGCTCCGGGGTGCACGGCACCGTCTCCGCGGACGGAGACCTCTTCGGCCGGCGTGCCCTGCGGCAGACGCTGAGCGCCACCAGCTCGATGCCGCCCCACGAGGCCGCGCGGGCCGTGGTCAAGGCGGTGATCGAGCACTTCGGCAGCACGGACCTCACCACCGACGCAGCTGTCGTGTGCCTGGACTGGACGGGCCGCGAGGCGTCCACGGGACGTGACGATCCGCACGGGGTGTGACGGTCCGCTATCCGCGGTTCGTGCCCCCGGGGTGCGGCCGTGGCGTCTCCTGAGCGGCGCCGAAGGCCTGCATCCCGAGGCTCAACGCGGCTCGCGCGGCGGGGTCCATGGCCTCCAGCACGGCGACGAGCAGCCGCCTGCGCCGCTCGGCCACGTCGGTGAGGACGTGCAGACCGTGCGTGGTCAGGCTCAGCTGCACCTCACGGCGCCTGGACGGGTGCAGCACCCGCTCCAGCAGACCGGCCGCCTCGAGCCGGTCGCACAGTCTGCTGGCGGTGGGCAGCCCGACGTTCAGCCGTTCCGCCAGGGCGGTGAGGTTCACACCCGGCGCCGACTGCAGGGCGCGCAGGGCACGCAGTTGCGGCGCGGACGGCCTCAGGGTCGCCTCCTGCGCGGCCCGTGACCACAGACTCGTCAGGCTCTCCGCGGCATCAGCGATCTCCCGGGCGACGGCCTCCGGGCAGTCGCCCGGTCCCCTCGCCCGGTCGCCGGGGCCGTTGGAATGGGTCACGACCTTGCCACTTTCGTCAAGCACGGGATGCGGATATCGCGCTCATCCAGACGCCAGTACCCGAAGAGCGGCCATGCAAGCAGCCGCTCTGCAGTGCGAATGCGAACGATCGGTGCCGAGAGCGGCGCGCCGGCGGCACGGCGCCCGTCCCCATGGCTCCGGCGCGGCCGTCGGCACGGACGAACCGCCCTTTCCGCGCCTGCCGTTGCGGCCGAACCCGGCCGGGTCACGCGCCGTCCTCTCCGGCCTGCGAACGCGGCCGATACCGGTATAGACCTTTACATGATCAGAAGCTAGGCTCCGTCTCGCACCGACAGAGAGCGCTCTCAAGCACGGCTGTTCCACCCCCACCCTGCTGGAACAACGAAGGGTCATTCCCTTGAGACGCACCAAGCCCCTGAGCACCGCCCTGTCCGTACTCCTCCTGCTGGGCACCTGGGCGGCCGCGAGCGCCCTGCCGGCCTCCGCGGCGGACACTCCCCCGCGCTCCACCGAACAACCGGCCTCCCCCGGACTCCTCTCCGCCATGCAGCGCGACCTCGGGCTGACCCGTGACGAGGCCGCAGCGCGTCTGGCCGCGGAGAAGACCGCGACGGCCGTCGAACGCGAGGCGCGCAAGGCCGCAGGACCGGCCTACGGCGGCTCCTGGTTCGACGCCGGCAGCGGTGAACTCACCGTCGCCGTCACACGCGCCGCCGACGCCGACGCCGTCCGGGCGACCGGAGCGACCGTGCGTCTGGTGCGGCACAGCGCCCGCCACCTCGACACGGCGAAGAAGAACATCGACGCACTGTCCGCGCCCGCCGGGGTCGGCAGCTGGCACGTGGACCCGAAGGCCAACAAGGTCGTCGTGAACGTCGTCGCCGGGCAGCGCGGCGACAACGATGTCCAGGCCTTCCTCGCCCGCGCCCGTCAGGCCGGTCCCGTGGCGGTGCGGGAGACCCCGGCCGCGCCGCGCACCTTCGCGGCCGGAACCGTGGGCGGCGACCCGTACTACACCGGCAACGTCCGCTGCTCCATAGGCTTCTCCGTGCACGGCGGCTTCGTCACGGCCGGGCACTGCGGCTCGCCGAGCGCGGCGGTGTACGGCTGGGACCGGTCCTACATCGGCAACTTCCAGGGGTCGTCGTTCCCCGGCAACGACTACGCCTGGGTGAACGTGGGCAGCGGCTGGTGGACCGTACCGGTGGTGCTCGGCTGGGGCACGGTTCCCGACCGGCTCGTCCGCGGGTCCGCCGAAGCGCCCGTGGGTGCCTCGGTCTGCCGCTCGGGCTCCACCACGCACTGGCACTGCGGCACCGTGCTGGCGAAGAACGAGACGGTGAACTACAGCCAGGGCGCCGTGTACCAGATGACCAAGACGAGCGTCTGCGCCGAGCCCGGTGACTCCGGGGGCTCCTTCATCAGCGGCGACCAGGCCCAGGGCGTCACGTCCGGCGGCTGGGGCAACTGCGGCAGCGGCGGCGAGACCTGGCACCAGCCCGTCAACGAGATCCTCAACCGGTACGGGCTGACCCTGCACACCGCCTGACCTCTCCCGAGCACGACCGAGCGGGCCCTGTCGACGCAGTCTCCGGCGGGGCCCGCTCGGACGTCCGTGCGCCGATCCCGGGGGCGGGTGCCCGGAGTCTGTATGACGCTGTCGAAGCGCATCGACGGCTCTTTCTCCCAGCACTGCTCTTGATTCTGCTCGATACCAGCCATTACGTTCCACTGACTGGTGAAGCGCTTCGACGAGTCCTGAGAAGTGAAGGGCCGGCAGTGCGACGACCGCCGACAGCCCGACCTGCCCGACCTGCCCGACGAAAGGACACAACGGGTGTCCCACCCGCTCGACGCGAAGAACACCTTCGCCAACCCCGTGATCCCCGGGTTCCACCCCGACCCCAGCGTGTGCCGCGTCGGTGACGACTACTACCTCGCGTGCTCCAGTTTCGAGTACTTCCCCGGCGTCCCCCTCTTCCACAGCCGCGACCTGGTGCACTGGACGCAGATCGGCAACGTGCTGGACCGGCCGAGTCAGCTCGTCCTGCCCACGGCCACGCCGTCCTCCGGCGGGATCTACGCCCCGACCCTGCGCCACCACGACGGCCGTTTCTGGCTGATCGTCACCAATGTGGGCGAGGGCGGCGGCAACCTGCTCGTCACCGCCACCGACCCCGCCGGGCCCTGGTCCGAGCCCGTCCGGCTGCCGGGCGTGCCGGGCATCGACCCGGACCTCGCGTGGGACGAGGACGGCACCTGCTGGTGCACGTTCGCGGGCGTCGGGCAGGTCCGCATCGACCCGCACACCGGCGAGACGTTCGGTCCCCCGCGGGAGCTGTGGTCCGGCACGGCGAACGCCAAGGCTCCGGAGGCACCGCACCTGTACCGGGTCGGCGACCACTGGTACCTCCTCATCGCCGAGGGCGGCACCGAACGCGGCCACGGCGTCTCGGTCGCCCGCAGCCGTACGCCCTCCGGTCCGTTCGAGCCGTGCCCCGCCAACCCGATCCTCACCCACCGCGGCACCGACCACCCCGTCCAGAACACCGGCCACGCGGACCTGGTGCAGGCACCCGACGGATCCTGGTGGATGGTGTTCCTCGGGGTGCGGCCGCGCGGCGGCACCCCGGGCTGGCACGTGCTCGGCCGTGAGACGTTCCTCGCCCCGGTGACGTGGGTGGACGGCTGGCCGGTCGTGGGCGAGGTGGGCCTTCGGCAGCCCGCTCCCCCGTGGCCGCTGTCCCCGCCTCCCGCCGAGGACCCCCGGGACGACTTCGACCTCGGCACGCTGCGGCCGCACTGGGTGTCCCTGCGCGACCGTCCCGCGCAGTGCGTCACCACGGAGGAGCGTCCCGGCTGGCTCACGCTCCGCGCGCGGGGCGGTTCGCCGGACGACCCGGACGTCACGTTCGTCGGCCGGCGCCAGCAGCATCCGCTGTGCCGGGCGCGCACGCTGATCGACCCCGCGCAGGGGTGCGGCGGCCTGACCGTCCTCCTCGACGACAGGCACCACTACGACATCGAGACGGACGGCGGCGAGGTCCGCGTCGTGGCACGTGCCGGCTCGCTGCGCACCGTCGTGGCACGCCGCCCCGTTCCGGCCGGACCGCTGGTCCTCGCGGCCCGGATCAGCGACCCGGCGCCGCCGCACGACGCGCGTACCGGCCCCGACGCCGTGTCCCTGGGCGTGGAGGAGCCCGACGGCACGTTCGCGGTGCTGGCGACGCTCGAAGGCCGCTACCTGTCGACGGAGGTGGCGGGCGGCTTCACCGGCCGTGTCATCGGCATGTACGCCGCGTCCGGCACGGTGCGCTTCGACTGGTTCGACTACCAGCCGACCGGGGGCTGAGCCGCGCGCCCCGGGGCCGCCGGGAATGCGGGGGCGGTGGCGGGCGTTGTGCGGGATGTCTGACATGCCCGAGTCAATCAGCTCGGGTGCACGTTGAAAGGGGCACTCATGGCACGCAGCACCGCGCGGCCCGTCGTCAGGCTGAGGTCCACGGCCGGGACCGGCGTCACGTACGTGACCCGCAAGAACCGTTCGAACGACCCCGACCGGCTGGTCCTGCGCAAGTACGACCCGAAGGCCGGCGCGCACGTCCTCTTCCGCGAGGAACGCTGACCCCCTGCCCCCGCCGCCCGGCGGCGGGGGCCCCAGGAAGGAACATCGCCATGAGGCATGGCATCCACCCCGTCTCCCGCCCTGTCGTCTTCCGCGACCGTGCGGCGGGGTTCGAGCTGCTCGTCCCCTCCACCGTCGGCGCACGGCAGACGGTGCGGTGGAAGGACGGCCGTACGTACCCGGTCGTCGACGTGGAGATCTCGTCGGCGAGCCACCCGTTCTACACCGGCACCTCCCGCGTCGTGGACACCACGGGACGCGTGCAGCGCTTCGAGCGGCGCTACGGAGGTACCGCCGCCCAGGCCCGTCACTGACGGCGGTGCCGGTTCGATTCCGCGGAAGGAGACGGCGATGAAGGTGCGCAAGTCCCTGCGCTCGCTGAAGAACAAGCCCGGCGCGCAGGTGGTGCGCCGGCGGGGCGTGACCTTCGTGATCAACAAGAAGGACCCGCGCTACAAGGCCCGTCAGGGCTGACGGCCGGCGCTCCGGCACACGGGCGGCCCGGCACCGGGACACGGTGCCGGGCCGCTTCGCGTTCCGGCGGGTTCGGCCGCCGCGCCACCGCTTACCAGGCCGGCCGGTCGCGCGGGACGAAAGAGGCCGAACCGCGCCGGGCGCGCCGGCCGCGGTCCATGCTGCTGCCCTCTGCCAGCGACAAGGGTCCGGGGGGGAACGTGCAGGCGATTCTGGCGGCATGCGTACTTCTGGTGTGTCTGAGCACGCCACTCATGGGAGGGACACAGCAACCGCGGCTGAGGTCGACGCGGCGGACACCCGAGTACACGGCGGGGGCGCCCCTGGCGGTGGGGATCGGGTCCTGGGCGATGTGGGTGCTGATGTTCCCGGTTCTGCGCGTCGGGTTCGGCGGCACCGAGGACAGGGACACCTGGATCTGCGGGGGGCTGCTCGTGCTGTGCGTGCTGGTCGCCCGGCCGATGGTCCGGACGGTGGCGCCCGAGCGGCTCAAGGGCAAGCGGCTGCTGGTCGCGGCACGCGCGGTGGGTCTCTGCGGTGTCGTCGGCGCCGTCATGGCCTCGCTGGACGCGGAGGTCACCGAGCACCCCGTGGCGGGGTGGACCGTGATCTACGCGACGACCGCGGCCGTACTGGGGCTGCTGCGGATCGCGGACCACGGCTACTTCCCGCTGGTCCTGCTGGGGACGGCACTGTGGAAGGGGCTGCTGGCCGGCGTGACCGGCTACTGGATCCACGACACCGGCGGCACCCTCCTCCCCGGCCCGTCCGACTCCTCCGCCGGGACGCTGCTGCTCGCCGTGCTGTGGTGGTCGCTGGCGGGGCTGTCGGCCGGCTGCGCGGTGGCCGCGGCTCCCCGTCTGGTGCGCTGGCTGAGGACCGGTCCGCCGCCCGGCACCGCGCCTCCCGGGGTGACCTCCTGGCCCCCGGCCGCCGGAGAGGTGTGGACGGCCGAGATCACCCACGAGGACGACACCTACAAGGAGCGTCCGGTGGTGGTGCTGGAACGCACCCCTGACTTCGTCCGCGCGCTCCGCGTCACCAGCGTCGACAAGTCCGAACGGCCGCGCGGCTACCTGAAAGTCCGCCCGGAGGAATGGAAGGGCGTCCTGACCAAGGGCGGCTGGCTGGGCCTGGAGATCACGCACGTCCCGTACTGCGACTTCCTGTGGCGGCGCGGGGAGTGCCCGGACCGTGTGTGGGACGAGCTGTGCGGCAAGGCCGACGTGAGGGAGCGTCCCGCGAAGGCGGGACCGGCACCGGGGTTCCTTCCGGCACCGGCTGCGGTCGGCGATGAACGCTCACGTCGGCCGTGACTCGCGCACGGTCCACGCCCCCACCGGCCCCCGGCGGCAACGGACTTGGACGAGGGAGAAGGCCTGACCGCCCGGTGCGGCGCGGCCCGGCGCACCGCGGCGGGTGCGGCGAAAGGCGTCCGCAGAGAACTCGTTGACAGGGGTGGGAGCCGCCCTGACGATGAACCGACTTCACAGCCCGTCGCGCAGGAGCCGCTTGTCATGCTGACGTTGCACGCCCAGGATCCGCCCGCCCCTCTCGCGGGGCACCTCGGCTTGGGCAGCCGTGCGGGCACCCCGCTCCCGGTGACGGCCGACAGCCGCACCCTCCGCCGGGGTGCCCGGGCCTGGCTTCCGGTGATGGGAGAGTTCCACTTCAGCCGCTGTCCGGCGGCCGAGTGGCGTGAGGAACTGCTGAAGATCCGTGCCGGCGGGGTCGGTCTGGTCGCCACCTACCTGTTCTGGAACCAGCACGAGGAGGAGCGCGGCACCCTGCGCTTCGACGGCGACCTGGAGATCAGGCGCTTCGTCGAGCTGTGCGGTGAGCTGGGGCTCTACGTCGCCGTGAGGATCGGGCCGTGGTCGCACGGCGAATGCCGCAACGGCGGCTTCCCCGACTGGCTGGCCCGCACCGGCTGCACTCCGCGCTCCGACGACCCGGCCTATCTGGCGCTCGTCGAGCGGTACTTCCGGGGCATCGGCCGTCAACTGCGCGGACTGGGCCACGACGACGGCGGCCCGGTCGTCGCCGTACAGATCGAGAACGAGCTCCACGACCAGCCGCGGCACCTGCGCACCCTGCGGGCGACGGCCGAACGGGCCGGTGTCCGGGCGCCGTTGTGGACGGCGACCGCGTGGGGCGGCGCCGAGATCCCCGCGGACGTGCTGCTGCCGCTGTACGGCGGCTACCCGGAGGCGTTCTGGGAGGACGCCCACGAGGGCTGGGCGCGCGAGATGCGGCGGCACTACTTCTTCACCGCGATCCGCGACGACCACGCGATCGGCGCGGACCTGCGCTCCTCGGCCCCGGCCGGCACCGGGCCGGACGACCGCCGCTTCCCCTACGCGACCTGCGAGCTGGGCGGCGGCATGGCGATCGCCTACCACCGGCGCCCTCTCGTGCCCGCCGCCGACGTCTCCTCGCTCGCCCTGACCAAGCTCGGCAGCGGCTCGGTGTGGCAGGGCTACTACCTGTTCCACGGCTCCTCCCAGCGCCTCGGCCAGGCGCTGCCCAACCAGGAGTCGCACGACAGCGGCTACCCCAACGACCTCCCGGCCGTGACCTACGACTTCCAGGCGCCGCTCGGCGAGTACGGCCAGGTGCGGCCCTCCTTCCACGCCCTGCGCCTGCAGCACCTGCTGATCCGGGACAGCGGGGAGCGGCTGGCGGAGATGCCGCTGCACCTGCCCGACGAGCAGCCGGCCGGGCTCGACGACCGCACCACGCTGCGCTGGTCGGTGCGCGCGCGGGGCGGCAGTGGCTTCCTGTTCGTCAACAACCACCAGCCGCACGAGACGCTGCCCGGCCACGACGGTGTGCGCTTCCGCGTGCACCTGGCCGGGCGGACGGTCGCCCTGCCGGCCCAGGAGGTCACCGTGCCGTCCGGAGCGCACTTCGTGTGGCCGATCGGCTACGACGTCGGCCGGGGGGTGCGGCTGGAGTGGGCGAGCGCGCAGCCGGTGACCCGGCTGGAACTCGACGGGACGCCGGTGGCGGTGTTCGCGGCCACCGCCGGCATCACCGCGCAGTTCGCCCTGCCGGCCGGCTGCGAGGCGTCCGGACCGGTGCGTACGGACGCGCAGGGCGAGGGGCGGGCCGTGGTGAGCGTGCCGGAGCCCGGCACGGGGGCCTGGGTGACGGTGACCGGCCCGCAGGGACCGGTACGCCTGCTGGTGCTGTCGGAGGAGCAGGCGCTGCGGGCCCAGCTGGTGACCGTCGGCGCTGCGGAGCGGCTGGTCCTGTGCGAGGAGCCGGTGCTGGCCGACGGCGGCGAGCTGCGGATCCACACCGCGCGGGACGAGGTGCGCCTGGCGGTGCTCATGCCCTCCGGCGAAGCGTCCGTCCGGGGCCTGCTGGACGGTCCTGGCCTGTCCGGCCCGCGTGCGCGGGGCTGCTTCACCGAGTGGACGATCGTGAACGACGGGGCCGCGGCACCGCTCCCGCGGGTCGAGTGCGTCCGCGCCGAAGCCGTCGTCCCGCCGTCACGGACCGGCGGTTCCCGGAACCGGGCGTCCGCGCCGCGCGACGCCGACTTCGACGGTGCGGCCGTCTACCGGGTCACCGTCCCGCCGTCGGCGTTCGGCACCGACGGGGAAGTGCTGCTGCGGGTGTCGTACACGGGTGACGTGGCACGGGCCTATGTCGACGGGCGGCTGGTGGCCGACCACTTCTGGTACGGGCCCGCGTGGGAGGTGGGGCTGCGCCGCCGCGCGGGCGCGGTGGCCGGGCGCGGGATCGAGCTCCGGGTCCTGCCGCTGCCCCCGGACAGCCAGGTGTACGTCGACGCCTCGGTGCGCGAGCGGCTGGAGGCCGCCCGGGGGCGCGCCGCGGTGGAAGGTGTCGAGCTCGTCCGGGTCCGGCGCCTCCGCATCCGCCTGAACCCGCGGCACGGCCGGCTCCCCGACGGGCTCACCGCCGGAGCGGCCACGGGCTGACCCGCTTGCCGAGGCTCGTCCCACGGCCCGCCCGGGCTCACGCGGACGCCAGTGGCTGTTCCGTCCAGATGACCTTCCCCCGGGGTGTGTACCGGGTGCCCCAGCGCTGGACGAGCTGGGCGACCAGGAACAGCCCGCGGCCGCCCTCGTCGGTGTCCGCCGCCCGGCGCGGGTGCGGAGAGGTGCTGCTGCCGTCGGAGACCTCGCAGATCAGCGCGCGGTCGCGCAGCAGGCGCAGCGAGATGGGGCCGCTGCCGTGGCGGAGCGCGTTGGTCAGCAGTTCGCTCACCGTCAGCTCGGTGGCGAACTGCAGCTCGTCGAGGCCCCACCGGGTGAGCTGCGCGGTGACCTCCGCGCGGACCCGCGAGACCTCGGCGGGGTCGGCGGCCAGCTCCCAGGTGGCGACGTGGTCGTCGTCCAGCGCCCGGGTACGGGCGACGAGGAGCGCGACGTCGTCGGCGGGGTGGTCCGGAAGCCGGGGCAGCAGGGAGTCCAGCCGGTGGCAGGTGTGCTCGGGTGTGCCCCGGGCGCCGGCCAGGACGCCGCGCAGCCTGTCCATGCCGAGGCCGACGTCCCGCCGGCCGAGGTGTTCGATCAGGCCGTCGGTGTAGAGGACGAGCTGACTGCCCTCGGGGATCTCCAGTTCCGCGGTTTCGAAGGGGTGGCCGCTCACGCCCAGCGGCGGGCCTCCGGGCAGGTCCGGGAACTCCACGCTCCCGTCGGGCCCGACCAGCGCGGGCGGAGGATGACCGGCCCGGGCGACGGTGCAGCGCCGTGCGACCGGGTCGTAGACGGCGTAGAGGCAGCTCGCGCCGACGATCTCCTCGGCGCCGGTGTCCGCCTGTTCCTGGTCGGCGTCGAGCCGGGCGACGAGGTCGTCGAGGTGGGCGAGGACCTCCTCGGCGGCGAGGTCGAGGGCGGAGAAGTTGTGGACCGCGGTGCGCAGCCTGCCCATGGTGGCGGCCGCGTGCAGCCCGTGGCCGACCACGTCCCCGACCACCAGCGCCACCCGCGCGCCGGACAACGGGATCACGTCGAACCAGTCGCCGCCGACCCCGGACCGCGCCGGCAGGTAGCGGTGCGCCGCCTCGACCGCGTGCTGTGCGGGCAGTCCGCGCGGCAGCAGACTGCGCTGCAGCGCCAGCGCCACGGTGTGCTCGCGGGTGAAGCGCCGGGCGTTGTCGATGCTCAGGGCGGCACGGCCGACCAGTTCCTCGGCGAGCAGCAGGTCGTCCTCCGAGAACGGCTCCTGGCGCTCGGAGCGGTAGAAGCTGACCACGCCCAGCAGGGAGCCCCGGGCCCGCATCGGCACCGCGATGAGCGAGTGGGCATCGGCCTCCAGGACGGGGCTCTCGCTCGTCAGGCACCTCGCCTGGGGGGTGGACGGCCCGTAGCCGATCCGGTCGCCGGCCGCGCACAGCGGGGAGTCCTCGCGCACCCCGGTGAGGGCGACGCGGCGCAGGTCACCGTCGACCCGGACCGGTTCCTCACCGGCCAGCATGGCCTCCGGCACGTCGACGGCCGTGAAGTCGGCGAACCTGGGGACGACGACCTCGGTCAGCTCCTCGGCGGTCCGGACCACGTCGAGGGTGGTGCCGACGCACGCGGAGGCGTCGTGCAGCAGGCCGAGGCGCTGCCGGGCCTGCAGGGCCAGCGTGCCGATGAGCGGTTCACCGACGGCGACCAGCCAGGGCTCGAAGGAATCGTCGCCCGGTTCGGTGTCCGGCGCGGCCGCGGGCTGCGACGTGGGCGGCGGGGGGCGCGTCGGGCCGGTCCGGGCCGCTGCCCGCCGCGGTGGCGCGGGCGTCTCACCACCCGGCGCGGGCCGCGGGGTGAGGACCGCCGCCGTGCCGCTCCCCTCCGTCAGTACGGCGATGCGCTGCCGCACCCCGGAGGGCAGGGCCGCCTCGACGGCGATTCCGTTGACGCCGGTCGGCGTCGTGATCGGCCGGCTGCGCAGGATGGCCGTGCGTCCGTGGGCCAGCCGGAGCTCCACGAGGCCGGTGTGCCCCGAGGAGATCAGCTCGGTGGCGCGCTCCTCGATGAGGAGCCGGTCGTGCCGGTCGAGCAGCTCGTCGAGCGCCGTGCCCGCGCCGCCCTGTCCCCCGTCCGCCACGGGACGGGCCGCCCGGAACGCCTGGAGCAGGTCACGCTCGCGGACCGAGGCCTGTGCCAGCAGCCGCTGCTCGACGGCGTGGGCCGCATCGAGGGTCATGGTGAGCATGGCGGGATCGGCGTTGACCCGCATGCTGGTCAGGTCGAGCGCGCCGACGACGTGTCCGCTCAGCGGGTCGCGCACCGGCGCCCCCGCGCACGCGAGGTCGACCCAGTGGTCGCCGTAGTGCTCACGGCCGCAGATGAAGACGGGCCTGCGTGTCACCAGGGCGGTGCCGATGCCGTTGGTCCCGAGCACGCACTCGGGGACGCTGAAACCCGGTGCGAGCTGCATCGCGTCGAGCCGCCGGTCCAGTGCGGGCTCGCCGGCCCTCCGGTCGAGCAACCGGGCCCGTTCGTCGGCGAGGAACACGGCCGTCGGTGTGCCCGAGAGCCGGGTCTCGAGTGCCTCGAGCACCGGGCCGGCGGCTTCCGTCAGGTTCTGCGCGTCGTCCAGGTCCCCCAGGTAGGGAAGATCTCCCTTGTGCTTCTCGGCGAGACCCTGGGAGCGGCACCTGCGCCAGGAGGCCAGGATCGGTTCGCGGACAGGCAGCCCGACAGGCTCGCCCGCCTGCAGTTGGTCGTAAGCCCAGCCGAGGGTGACATCGTCGTCCCACTTCATCGACACGTGCGCACATCCTCAGCCGGTCCCTTGTACACCCCAGTCTCCACCCCAAATGGAGTAAAGCAAGACATTTACCCTTCTTTTCCTCCGGGGGCTCGTCCGGCGCCTGCGCCGCGGCGGCCGGAAAGTGCTCAGGCACTGGACTCCGCGCGATCAACGAGACGGGGGCCGGGCGATAAGGGGCTGCGCCGCGGGGAACGTCCGCCGGGGCCTGGGATGACGGCGCCTCAGCTCGTGAACCGGCGGCTGCCCAGGCGGACGCGGGGCGAGCCGCGCGCCGACGGCTCCTGCTTCGCCTGCATCCGTCCGCTTGCGGCGCGGGAACGGCGGATGACCGCGGGAGGCGCGGCCCTGAAGACCCTGTTCCTGGCCGTCGGCGGGCTGATGGTGGCCGTGGGTACGGCCGTCGGAGCGCGCTGTCGCGCGAAGAGGGTGAGGCGAGGCCGCACGACCGCGGCACGCCGCAGGCCCGGTGACGGAATGTCACCGGGCCTGCGGCGGGGGTGCGGTTCAGCGTCTGCGGGCCAGGCCGCCACCCACGCCGGCCACCTGCAGGGCCAGGCACATCAACCCCAGCAGCATGAGGTTCGTCGAAGAGAACACATCATTGGTGCCGATCTCCGCCGCGTTGATCAAGAACGCGATGAAGAACAACACAGCCGCGACTATGCCGAGCATGGAACGAGCTCCTCTCGAAGGGGGTGAAGCCCGTATGCCCCGCCTGCGCTTCCGCAGACACGGTTGATGCCCCGGACGGGCGCGGTCCGCCGCAAGGGAGGGAGCGGGCTCACAGGTCGGCGGCGTCCACCACGTCCGCCAGGTCGACGAACTTGAAGCCGGTCGCGGTCCGCGTACCGCCCTCGCCGTCGGGGACCCCGGGGGTCTCGTGGCCGTCCTGGACGACCAGCAGGCCCTTCGGGTAGCGGCTGCCCAGCGGGGCGTTGAGGACGGCGGCGCCGTCGCACTCCTGCGAACCGTCGAGGGTCGCCGAGGCCGCGCCGACGCGGAAGCCGCCCTCGTACTCGTTGTCCTCGCCCACCTCGCGGTCGTACAGCGCGAAGGTGTCGTCGCCCTGGCTGGAGGCCAGCAGATAGCCGTCTCCGTCCTTCTCCTGATACAGCGCCAGTCCTTCGACGTCGGCGGAGAGGTGGTCACCGCCGAAGCCGGGGTCGGCGCCCGCCGCGCATTCCTCGGTCTCCTCGTCGTAGACGCCGGGGACGCCGAACTCGCGTACCTTGTCGACCAGTTCCGGCTTCCCGGTGAGGTCGGCGCGGATCCGCCAGATGCCGATGTCCTCCTGTCCGGCGTAGAGCGTGCCGTCGGCGGGGTCGACCACCATGCCCTCGACCTGCGGGAGTTCGCCGGGCTCCGCGCAGGGGGACCAGGTCGTGCCGTCCGGGAGGCGGAAGGACGCGGGCAGGTCGAGGGTGCGGACCTTCCGGTAGGTGACGGTGCCGCTCGCGGTGGGCGTCAGCTCGACCAGCGCGAGGCGGGTCCGCTCCCGCTGGCTGACCAGGGCGTAGGTGCGGCCGGTGGCGGTGTCCTGCCAGGTGGCGAGGCCGTAGGCGGTGCGCTGCTCGTTGATCTCGGTCTGGCCGGTGGAGAACACCGGGGCGGCGGCCGGATCGGTGATGTCGGTCAGCGGGCTTGCGGGCTTCGACGCGTCGATGCGGTAGATCCGCAGCCGGTCGTTGCCGCGGTCGCTGACCACGGCGACGTCGGTCCGGCCGGTGGGGGTGCGCAGACCGGTGACGAGGTCGACGTTGTTGTAGCGGCCCGGGGCGTCGTCCTCGGCGGGCGGGCGGGGTGCGGGCAGCGACTGCACCAGGCGGGCGCCGAGGTCGTACACGCGCAGGCCGCCTTCCTTGGCGGTCGCGATGACGAGGCTGCGGCCCGGGTCGGCCGTGTTGCGCCAGATCGCCGGGTCGTCCGCGTCTGCGTTGCCGCCCGCCTCGTCGTCGTGGAGGGCGGGGGTCTCGGCGGCGGGCGTCACCGTCGGCAGGTCCGCGTCGTCGGCCCCGGCCGGGGCGGACGTCAGAAACGCCAGTACGGCGATGCCCAGGGCGAGGGCGGCGGTACGGCGCGGAGTGCGGTGCGTTCTCACAGGCACTTCCTTGATCGGCGGCGGGGACCTGCCCATGGTGCGGGGAGAACTTTGCGCCCAGGGGACCGCCGTCTGTACACGTGAGCACCGACGCGACGAAGGCAGGTCAACTTCCGTTCACCGCACGGCGGTAGGGGCCGCGCCCGTACCGGACGCACCGGTTCCCGCCCGCACCCCACGACCAAGATCGATTGTCAGTGGTGGGTGAGAGGGTGGAGACACCAAGCCGGGAACGAGGGGGGATTCTTTGTGATGTCCGGAACCCAGAATTACATCAACCACGTCGCTCTGGTGCTGGACGCCAGCTCGTCCATGTCACATCTGAGCCGCAAGGTCGTCGAGGTCGCCGACCAGCAGATCGCCTACCTCGCCCGCCGTTCGAGGGAGCTGGACCAGGAGACCCGCGTCACGGTGTACGTCTTCGCGGACGACGTGGAGTGCGTCATCTACGACAAGGACGTCCTGCGCATGCCGTCCCTGAAGCACCTGTACCGCGCGGGTGGCATGACGTCCCTGCTGGCGGCCGCGCTGAAGTCGCAGCGGGAGCTCGCGCAGACGGCCCAGCTGTACGGGGACCACAGCTTCCTGACCTTCGTGCTGACCGACGGCCAGGAGAACGCGAGCCACCGCTGCCAGGACGCTCCCAGCAGGGACCCGCGCGAACTGGTCCGGGCGGTCGCCCACATGATGGACACACAGCAGGACAACTGGACGCTGGCCGTCCTGGTGCCCGACCAGATGGGCAAGCGCGAGGCCATGCAGTGCGGCTTCCCCAAGGACAACATCGCCATATGGGACGCCACCAGCACGCAGGGCCTGGAGGAGGCCGGGCAGGTGATCCAGCAGGCCACCGAGAACTTCATGGTGGGCCGCAGCCAGGGCATCCGGGGATCGCGGGCGGTGTTCTCGACCGGTGCGGACGCGGTCAACAAGGACACCATCGAGGCGGCCGGCCTGACCCCGGTCGATCCGTCGAAGTACCAGCTGATCCCGGTGGCCCGCGACGCGGCGATCCGCGACTGGGTCATCGAGTGCGGGCACGCCTACCGCACCGGCGGCGCCTTCTACCAGCTGAGCAAGTCGGAGAAGATCCAGGCGCGGAAGCAGATCGCGGTGCTGGAGAAGAAGACGGACCGTGTGTACTCGGGCCCGGAAGCCCGGTCGCTGCTCGGCCTGCCGGACACGGAGGTCCGCGTCAAGCCGGACCACAACGACGACTTCACCATCTTCGTGCAGAGCACCAGCGTCAACCGCAAGCTCGTGCCGAACACCCGGCTGCTGCTGATGCTCTGAGGCGAGAGCGGTGACCAACCGGGCGGCCGTCCCGCGCTGACGCGACGGCCGCCCGGGACGGGCTCGGGACTTCCCCCCTGACCGTGCGGGCGGGCCGTCGGGCGGGCCGTCCGGGTGCGGCCGCCGCCTCAGGTCCGGGCCGGGCGCACCAGGGTGTTGTCGCCGGTGCGGCCCGCGAAGTGGTCGGCCACGTTGGACACCGTCGTGTCGGCGATCTCGCCGACCGCGTCACGGGTGAAGTACGCCTGATGGGAGGTGACGAGGACGTTGGAGAAGGTCATCAGCCGGGCGAGCCGCTCGTCGGTCATCACCTCCAGCGACTTGTCGAGGAAGAACACCCCGGCCTCCTCCTCGTACACGTCCAGGCCGACGCCGCTGAGCCGCCCCGCGCGCAGCGTGGCCAGCAGGGCGTCGGTGTCCACCAGGCCGCCCCGGCTGGAGTTGACCAGGATCGCGTCGTCCTTCATCATCGCCAGCGCTTCGGCGTTCACCAGGTGGTGGGTGTCGGGCAGCAGGGGCACATGGAGGCTGACCAGGTCGGACTCGGCGAACAGCTGCTCGCGCGGCACGTACTCCATACCGAGAGCCCTGCAGTCGGGGTTCTCCGCGATGTCCCAGCCGAGCAGCCGCATGCCGAAGCCGTGCGCGATCCGGGCGAAGGCCGCGCCGATCTTGCCGGTGCCCACCACTCCGGCCGTGCGGCCGCGGAAGTCACGGCCCAGCAGGCCGTCCAGCCGGAAGTCGAACTCACGGGTGCGGTGGGCGGCCCGGACGATCCTGCGGTTGACGGCGAGAGCGAGCGCCCAGGCGAACTCGGCGACCGAGTAGGGCGAGTAGGACGAGACCCGGGCGACGGTCAGGCCGAGCTTCTCGGCGGCGGGCAGGTCGATGTTGTTGTAGCCGGTGGACCGCTGGGCGATCATCCGGGTGCCGCCGTCCGCGAGGACCTGCAGCACCTGCGCGTCGAGGACGTCGTTGACGCTGCTGAGCACGACCTCGTGGCCCACGGCGGTGGGCGCGGTGTCCCGGTCCAGGAACATCCTCAGGCACCGCAGCTCGTGCCGGCCGGCGAACGCCTTGTCGAACGCCTCCCGCAGCAGGGCCTCCTCGTCCGCGAGGACGCCGTAAGCGACGATTTCCACGTGCTCTCCTCCCGAGAGGGACAACGATGACTCCACCCTAGGTCTCCGGCCGCCGGGCCGGTCGGCTCCGTGGCCGCTGTGCGCGTCCCGGCGCGGCGGCGGGACCGGGCGGCGGGTACCCTCCCGGTCCCAGACGGCACCGGCCGGAGTACCGCCGGGATGAGCGGCGGTACTCCGGCCGGTGCGGGCGCGGTTCAGAGCAGCCAGCGGTTGCGGCTGACGAAGGGCAGACGGGCCCATGCCCGGCCCAGGCCCCAGGTGGCGCCGGCGCCCGCGGCCGCGAGGGCGATGAGGACGACGGCGTAGATCAGGTGGTAGTCGGCGAACGGATTGGTCGACATGCTCGCCGAACCGTCGGACAGGTGGCGGGCCGGCGGCCACTCCGCGATCCACATCAGCGCCATCATCGCCGTACCGGCGACGGCGGCCATCCGCAGACCGATGCCCAGGGTCAGCGCCACACCGACACCGAGCAGTCCGAGCATGAACAGCCAGTCCGCCCAGGCGGCCCCGGCCCAGTCGTGGAAGGTCGACTCCATCGGTCCCACGGCGACCGAGCCGAGGAAGCCCTTCGTGGGCGAGCCGCCGTCGATCCAGCCCTTGCCGGACGGGGTGGCGTAGCCGAGACCGAAGGTCTTGTCGAGGAACGCCCACAGGAAGACGAACCCGGTCAGCAGGCGGAGCGAGGCGAGGACGTAGGCGCTCGTCACGGTCGCCGCCGCGGTCGTCGTACCGACCGCCTCGCTGCCCCTCCCGGTCCTCTTCAGCGACGGAAAGCGGAACCCCGCGTGCCGGTGCGGGTGATCGTGAACTGCCATGATGCTCATCCCCTCCAAGGCGACGCCCGGAGTCCCGTTGACTCGCGTTGTCGTCGAGTTCACTGTCCCGGGTCCGTGGAGCGGGCCGCAGGGGCTGCGGGACCCGGAGTGCGGGGCCGAACGTCCCCCTCGTGTGGACCGGGCGGCCACCGTCGTCGTCTCGTCGACGGCCCGGCCCGCAAGGTCGCGCTCCCGGCCGAACCACCCATCGCTCCCTCGTCAGTTGGGGGTTCGGCAGGATGAGCGCCGAGGCGCCGGTGCCCGCGGCGGGGCCCGGCCGGCCGGGCGTACGAAGAGGGCCGCTCGGCCCTGCCGCCTGCCCGCTCAGCCCTACGAGGGACAGGCGTCGGTGGCGGACGCTGGACTCGAAGCCCGGAGCGGCCCCGCCGGACGAGGTGTCCGGTGTGCGCACCGCACGGCCGCCGCGCACGCGGTGCCGGGTGCCGCCACGGGCCGGGGCCGGCTGTGAGCGCCGGCCGTGGAGGACCGGGTCCCGCAGCACCGAGGAGGACTGCCATGAAACCCACGCAGATCGGCGCTCTGATGGCCCGGGACGTCGTCACGGCGGAGTACGGCACACCGTTCAAGGAAGTGGTCCGGCTGCTCGGCGAGCACCGCATCAGCGGGCTCCCGGTGGTCGACGAGGACGACAAGGTCATCGGGGTCGTCTCGGAGACGGACCTGATGCTCCGCCAGGCCGCCGGGCCGGGAGGGGAGACGTGGCTGACCCGGCTGCGTCGGCGGCGTCACAGCCCCGAGTCGAGGTTCGCGAGCCGTGCCCTCCCCCGGGCCTGGCGCGACCCGGCCGGGAGCACCCCCGTGGCCGGCGGTCTCATGTCCGCGCCCGCCGTCACCGTACGCGCCGACGCCACCGTCACCGAGGCCGCGCGGCTCATGGCCGGACACCGTATCGAGCGGCTGCCCGTGGTCGACGAGGAGGACCGGCTCATCGGCATCGTCACGCGCCACGACCTGCTGAAGGTCTTCCTGGGCACCGACGAGGAGATCCGGCGGGCCGTCGGGCGGGAGGTCCTCCTGGACACCCTCGGGGTGGCTCCCCGGACCGTCGCGGTGCAGGTCAGGGACGGTGTGGTCACCCTCTCGGGCGTGCTGGAACGGCGCACCGAGAAGTCCATCGCGCTCGCCCTGACGGGCCGCGTGGACGGTGTCGTCGGCGTCGTCGACGAGCTGGCGTACCGGATCGACGACACGCGTCTCGAGCCGGTCGAGCAGACTCTGCACGGCGTGGCCGACGACTGGCTCCGCAAGCTGTGAACGTCCCCGCCCGGCCCGGGCGGGGACCCGCACCCCGCGTCGTACGCGGGGAAGGAAGGGGGGCAGCCATGATTCCGCTCCTGCTGGTCGGGGCGGCCGTACTGGGCGCGTGCCTGGTGTTCGGCTACAGCTCGTTCGTCGTCGGCTTCGTCCTGATGGCCGTCGGCGTCCTCGGCCTGATCGCGTTCATGTCCACGCCCGGACTGGTCCGGCGCCCCGGCGAACGCGAAGTGATCATCGAGGAGAAGCACTTCATCGGCGAGGGGGACGACCACCGCCGCTACCGCACCTGACCACCCGCACGCTGGACGAGAAGCCGTCCAGGGAGGATGCCATGACTCAACACACCGCCGAGAACACCGTCGTGGTGGGCGTCGACGGGTCCGCGGCGTCCATGGAGGCGCTGCGCTGGGCCGCGTGCCAGGCTCGCGCGCTCGACGCGGACCTCGTCGCCGTGCACGCCTGGGAGCAGGCCGGTACCGGGCTCGCCCCGTACGCGCCCGTGCCGGCACGGCCGTCGGCCGACGAGCAGCGGCACCGGGCCGCGCAGGTGCTCGCGGAGACGGTGCGCGCGGTCCTCGGGCCGCGGACGGGCGGTGCCGTACGCGGCGTCGTGGTGGAGGGGCCGGCCGCGCGGGTGCTGGTGCAGCAGGCGCAGGACGCCCGGCTGCTGGTCCTCGGGCGCACCGCCCGCAGGCAGCGTGATCTGCCCTCGGTGGGCAGCGTCGGTCGCGCCTGCCTGCGGCTCTCGGCGGTCCCCGTGGTCACGGTGCCCGCCGCGGACCCGGCCGCCCGCTCCGCCGCCGCGTCGCTTCAGGCCGTGGTGCCGGGCCGCCGGTACGCCCGTGCCGGCGCGGCCCGGTGAGCGACGGGCTGGGCAGTGACGTGCCGGGGAGTGACCTGCCGGGGAGTGACGTGCTGAGGAGTGGCGTGCTGAGGAGTGGCGTGCTGGGGAGGTGTGCGTATGCGGGCCGGGAAGGGCTCCGCCGCTGAGGAGAGCCCGCTGGGCCGTGACGTGAGCGTGCCCGCGGGGCCGGTGCGTCTGACCGCCCGGCTGGCGCTGCCGGCCGCGCCCCGGGGACTGGTGGCCGTCACCATGGACACCGGCGGGCCGACGGTCGCCGCCGCCCTGCGTCACGCCGGGCTGGGAACCGTACGGCTCGACCTGCTCACCGTGCGGGAGGCGGGCGACCGTCACAACCTCTTCGACGTGCCCCTGCTGGCCCGGCGGCTGGGGGCCGCCTGCCGCTGGCTGGGCGGCGAGACGGGTCTCCCCCTGGGCTGTGCGGGTGGCGGTACGGCCGCGGCGGCCGCGCTGGAGGCCGCGGCGGCGGACGACGCCATCCGTGCCGTGGTCTGCTTCGACGGCCGCCCGGAGCTGGCCCGTCCCGCGGCGCTGGCGCGGGTGCGGGTTCCCGTCCTGTTCGTCGTGGGCGAGTTCGACACCCGGCTGCTCGGGCGCACCCGCCTCGCGGCCCACTGGATGCCCGGCCCGTACGAGATCGCCGAACTGCCCGGCGCACCGCACGCCGTCACCGGAGGGCGGAACGCGGACGTCGCCGCGGAGCTGGCCCGCGACTGGTTCACCGGCCACCTCGGCGGACCCGGGGCGACGCGGTGAGACCAGGTGAGACTCGTTGAGGCGAGGTGAGACGAAGCGAACAGCTGACGAGCGACGCGGTGCCGCCGGGTCACGTTCGGTGCGGGCGGCCGGCGGCCGCGTGCCGGCCCTCGGTGTTTTCCTCGTCGGGTACGACCATGACCGGGCAGGCGGAGTGGTGCAGGACGGTGTGGGCGACCCGACCGAGACGGGGCCCGAACTGCCCGGTGCGGCGGCGGCCGATGACGAGCAGGTCCGCCTCGTGCGAGGCGGCGAGCAGCACTTGGCGCGCATGCCCTTCGGCCGTGCGCCGGTGCAGGACCACCTCCGGCGGGGCGTCGGCGAGGGCGGTCTCCAGTTCCTCGGCGGCACGCTCCTCGTGCAGGCGCTCCGGCGAACCGGCGAGCAGCGGGTGGTCGACCGTCTCGTGCGCGGGGCGCCGCCAGGTCCGTACGGCCTCCAGCGGCACCTCGCGTCGCCGCGCCTCCTCGCAGGCGACGCGCACGGCCGTCGTCGGCGCGTCGGACACGCCGACGACGATGCGGGCGTGCCCTCCGCCGGTGGCCCGGTTGTCGTGGTTGCCGCGGATCACGACGACGGGGCAGTGGGCGCGCGTGGCCACCGTCAGGCTGACGGATCCCAGCAGCGCGTCGGCGAGCCCGCTGCGCCCGCGCGTGCCCACGACGACGACGGAGGCGTCGCGGCTCTCCCGTACGAGGACGTACTCGGGTTCCTCCGGCACGACCGCCGTGGTGACGGGCAGGTCCGGGCGGCGGCGCCGGGCGCGGTCCCCGGCGACGCGGACAATGTCCTCGGCGGCCACGTGCCCGGACGGTCCGCCGAGGTCACGCGCGAGTGCGGCTCCCTCGTACCTCTCCCACAGGGACGCGTAGACCACCCTGAGGGGCAGCCCGCGCAGGGCGGCCTCGTCGGCCGCCCAGTCCAGGGCCCGCAGGCTCGCCTCGGAGCCGTCGACACCGACGACCAGGGGCGGGTGCGCGCGCATGGTCCTCACCTTCCCGTGTCGAGGTCGAAGACGATCCGGGCCTTGACCTGACCGCGCAGGACCTCGTCGATGCAGTCGTTGACCGCCGTGAGCGGCCGGGTCTCACTGATGACCCGGGTCCGGCCCGCCGCGTGGAGCTGGAAGACCTCGGCGAGGTCCTGCCGGGTGCCGACGATGGAACCGATCACCGAGGTGCCGTTGAGCACGGTGTCGAAGATCGGGAGCCGGACGGTGCCGTGCGCCGGGAGGGCCACCATGACGAGCTTGCCGCCGCGCCGCAGCCCGGAGTTGACGGCCTCGAAGGCGGCCGGGTTCACGGCGAGGGCGAGCGCGACATGGGCGCCGCCGTGCCGCTTCAGCTCCGCGCCGACGTCCTGGGTGCGGGCGTCGATGACGATGTCGGCACCGAGTTCCCGGGCCAGCCGGAGCTTGTCGTCGGTGACGTCGACGGCGGCGACCCGCGCCCCGGCGATCTTCGCGTACTGCACCGCCAGGTGCCCGAGCCCGCCGACGCCCGAGACGGCGACCAGCTGGGCGGGCCCGACGCCCGCGACCTTGAGCGCCTTGTACGTGGTGACGCCGGCGCAGGTCAGCGGGGCGGCGTCCAGGGCGCTGACGCCGTCGGGCACGGGCTGGGCGAAGTCGGCCCGGGCGAGCATCTTCTCGGCGTACCCGCCGTCACAGCCGTAGCCGGTGTTGACCTGGCTCTCGCACAGGGTCTCCCAGCCGGACAGGCAGTGCTCGCACCGCCCGCAGGCGCTGCCGAGCCAGGGCACGGCGACGCGCTGCCCGACGGACAGATGGGTCACGCCCTCGCCGAGCTTCTCGACGAGACCGACTCCCTCGTGCCCGGGCACGAACGGCGGGGTGGGCTTGACCGGCCAGTCGCCGTGCGCGGCGTGGATGTCGGTGTGGCACAGCCCGGACGCCTCGACCCGGATGCGGACCTGCCCGGGTCCGGGTTCGGGGTCGGGGCGCTCCTCGATGACCAGGGGTGCCCCGAACTCCTCGACGACAGCTGCCTTCATGGTGCGTTCTCTTTTCTGTTCCCGGGTTCTTCCCGGTTCCGGAGCTACTCGTCCGTTCCGGACCTTCTCGTCCGTTCCGGAGAGCTTTGCTCGTGCTGCGGAGCTTCTCTTGTGTGCGGAGCTTCTCTTCTAGGTGTGCCCGGCCGGCCGTGTCAGTCGTGGGCGACGACGGCGACGGGGGCGGCGGCGTGGTGCAGCACCGCGTGGGCGACGGACCCGATGTGGATGCCGAACGGGCTGCGGCGCACGCGCCGGCCGACGACGACGAGGGACGCGTCACGGGAGGCGTCGACGAGGTGGTTGGCGGGGCTGCCCAGGCGGGAGGTCTCGACGACCTCGACGTCGGGGTACTTCTGCCGCCAGGGCAGCAGCGTCTCGGTGAGCTCGGCGGCCCGCTCGCGGGTGATGTCCTCCCGCGGGTCCACACCGGCCGACAGGCTGTACACGTAGTAGGGGGGCAGGCTCCAGCCCTGGACGACGGTCAGCGCGGCGCCGCGCAGCCGTGCCTCCTCGAAAGCGAAGGCCACGACGGTGTCGTCGGGGCTGTCGCTGTCCAGGCCCAGGACGACGGGCCGGAAGGCGGTGTCGGCCGACGGGGCGCCACCGGAGTCCTCGACGTGCTCGTCGGCGGCCCGCTCACCGGCGCGGATCAGGATGACCGGCACCTCGGCCCGGGCGACCACGGACTGGCCGGCGGACCCGACCAGGAAGCCGGAGAGCCCGCTCAGCGCGCGGGAGCCGAGGACCAGCAGTTCCGCGTCGCGGGAGGCGTCCAGGAGGGCTTCGGCGACGGCGCCGGTGCGCTGTTCGAAGGTCACCTCGACGCCGGGATGACGCCGCCTCAGCTCCTCGGCGGCTTCGCGGGGGACGCGTTCGGTCCAGTGCTGGTGGGTCTCGGCGCCGAGGAGGGGGGCTTGGGCCATCGTCTTCGGCACGGGCAGCCACACATGGACCAGTCGTACACCGGCACCGCGCAACTGCGCCTCGCGGCCCGCCCATTCGGCGGCGGCGCGGCTCTCCAGCGAGCCGTCGAGTCCTACGATGATCGTGCCGGGCATCTGCCCACCTCCTGGTTTCGGTGATCTGAGGAAAGCGTCTCGTGCGCGCCCGTGCCGGGGCAGGGGCCGCTGGTCCCGGTCGGGGACCGAACGTCCCCTGACGGCGGGTGCGATGGGCTCCGGGAACCACGCAGGGCCGTACGGCCCTGGCCGGGGTGGCGCGCCGCCGGGAACCTGGGGAGGTCATCGACCTGCCCCGCCGGACCCGGCAGGGGGGAAGGAGTTCCGATGAGCACTGCGACGCTCGACGCCACCGCGCTGGAACGGCTGGTCGCCGCGGCCGTGGCCGCGCCGTCCCTGCACAACACCCAGCCGTGGCGCTTCGGGATCGATCAGGACACGCGCACCATCCGGGTGTACGCCGCCACCGACCGAGGACTGCGGCACACCGATCCGGCGGGTCGCGCGGTGCACGTGTCCGTGGGTTGTGCGGTCCTCAACCTGCGGGTGGCGGCGGCCCGTTCGGGCTGGGCACCGGTGACACGGCTGCTCCCCCGCCCCGACCGGCCCGACCTGCTCGCCACCGTCCGGCTCGCCGGCACCGCGCGGATCCCGGCGGCGCCGGAGTTGTACGAGGCTCTGTGGCGGCGGCGCAGCAGCCGCTTCCCCTACACGGACCGGCCGCTTCCCGGGCACCTGCTCGCGGAGCTGGCCGAGGCCGCCCACCTGGAAGGGGCCTCGCTCGTCTTTCCGGGGCGGCGGGAGACGGACCGGGTGCTGCGGGCGACGTGGGAGGGGGAGGTCCGCAACCGGGCGGACGCGGACCGGGCGGCGGAGAGCCGCCACTGGTCGAGCGGCCCGCACCCCGCCTCACTGGGGATGCCCGCGGCGGTCGTGGGGCCCCAGGACTCCCTGGAGCGGGTTCCCGTGCGGGACTTCGGGGCGCACCGGCATCCGGCCGTCCTGCTCGCGCGGCCCTACGAGAGGCACCCGGCGCTCGCGCTGCTGCGCACCGCGCACGACCGGCGCACGGACTGGCTGCGGGCCGGGCAGGCGCTGGAGCGGATCCTGCTCGTGGCGACCGCGCACGGCGTGCGGACGTCGCTTCTGCACCAGGCGCTGGAGTGGCCGGATCTGCGCGCCCACCTCGACGGTCCGGCGCGCGGCGGCGGACCGGGCCGCGCCCAGATGGTGATCCGGCTGGGCTACGGTCCCGAGGGCCCGGCGTCCCCGCGCCGAGAGGTCGGGGCGGCCCTGGAGGGCGGCGTCTGAGCGGCGGCCGGGTCCCGGCGGGGACCCGGCCGCGCCTGCCGCGGTCAGGCGTGCGAGATGACGGCCACCGGCGCGGCGGCGTGGTGCAGCAGTGCCTGCGTCACCGGGCCGATGTGGGTGCCGAGCGGTGCCCGGCGGGCGTGCCGGCCCACGACCACGAGCGACGCCCCGCGCGAGGCCTCGACGAGATGGGCGCCCGCGCCCCCGATGGTGGCCTGCGCGTGCACCTCCACCGCCGGGTACTTCTCCTGCCACGGACGCAGCACGTCGGTCAGTTCGCTTCGGGCCCGGGCGGCGGTCTCGGCGCTCAGTTCGGGCATGAGGTCACCGCCGTACTGGTAGGGGGGCAGCGTCCAGCCGTGCACGACCCGCAGGTGCGTCGACCGGCGGGAGGCCGCGTCGAACGCGAACTCGATCACCGGGTCGCTGGGCTTGTGCAGGTCGAGGCCGAGGACGACGTCGCCGTGGGCACCGGTGCCGGTGGCCGGGTCGCCGGTCGGGGGCTGCTCCTCCCCGGTCTGCCCGTCGTGCCGGACGAGGACCACCGGCCGGGTGCTCCAGGCCACGACGGACAGGGCGACGGAGCCGACCAGGTACCCGGCGATCCTGCTCAGGCCGCGCGAGCCGAGCACCAGCAGCTCGGCGTCCTCGGCGGCCTTCAGCAGGGCCGACGCGGGCTGCCCCGGTATCTCGTCGGCGTCGATCCGCAGACCGGGATGACGACGGGCGACGCGGGCGCGCGCCTCGTCCAGCAGGTGCCGCGCCGCTGCGTGCTGCTGCTCGGCCGACGGGACGGGCGCGGTGAACCCGGCCAACGGACCGTAGACCAGGGGCTGCTGCGTCGCGGCGTGCACCAGACGCAGGGGCAGATCACGCAGCAGCGCTTCGCGGGCGGCCCAGTCGGCAGCGGCCAGGCTCTCCGGCGAGCCGTCCAGTCCGGCGGTGACGGTGCGGGGCATGTGGAACCTCCTCGGGGATACGCGTCGAGTCTTGGTCGCCTCACGGCGTGGGGACAGGGGCCGGTGGTCCCTGCCCCCGGAGGCGACGGTCCCGGACTTCGGTCGTGCGGTCCCGATTCCTGTGCGGTCCCGACTCCGGGACCGGGGTGCGGATGGGACCGGCACCGTCCGGGCGCGGTGCCGGTGAGCGTGAGCGTGGGTCGCGGGCCCGGTCAGCCGTCCCAGGCCCAGTCGGCGACCTCGGGCAGGTCGGTGCCGTGCTCGCGGATCCAGTCGTGGTGGCGCAGCCGGGCGTCCTCCATCCGCTGGCGCAGGGCCGTGGCGCGCACCGCGAGTCCCGGGACGCGGTCGATGACGTCCATGACCAGGCGGTAGCGGTCGAGGTCGTTGCTCACCACCATGTCGAACGGCGTGGTCGTGGTGCCGATCTCCTTGTAGCCGCGCACGTGCAGGTTCTTGTGGCCGGTGCGGCGGTAGGCCAGGCGGTGGATGAGCCACGGGTAGCCGTGGTAGGCGAAGATGACCGGCTTGTCGGTGGTGAACAGTGCGTCGTACTCCGCGCCCGGCATGCCGTGCGGGTGCTCCTCCTGCGGCAGCAGCCGGGCCAGGTCGACGACGTTCACCACCCGGACGGACAGCTCGGGCAGGTACCGGCGCAGCAACTGGGCGGCGGCGAGGATCTCCTGGGTGGGCACGTCGCCCGCGCAGGCGAGCACGACGTCCGGTTCCCGCAGGCCGTCCTCGGTGCCCGCCCACTCCCAGACGCCGGCGCCGCGGGCGCAGTGGACCTTGGCCTGCTCCATGGTCAGCCAGTCGAAGCAGGGCTGCTTGCCGGCCACGATGACGTTGACGTAGTCGCGGCTGCGCAGGGCGTGGTCCGCGACCGACAGCAGGGTGTTGGCGTCCGGCGGCAGATAGACCCGCACCACCTCGGGGCTCTTGTTCAGCACGTGGTCGACGAAACCGGGGTCCTGGTGCGAGAAGCCGTTGTGGTCCTGCCGCCACACGTGGGAGGTCAGCAGGTAGTTGAGGGAGGCGATGGGCGCCCGCCACGGCAGGCGGCGGGTGACGCGCAGCCACTTGATGTGCTGGTTGACCATCGAGTCGACGATGTGCACGAACGCCTCGTAGCAGGAGAACAGCCCGTGCCGCCCGGTCAGGAGGTAACCCTCCAGCCAGCCCTGACAGGTGTGTTCGGAGAGGATCTCCATCACCCGGCCGTGCCGGTCCAGGTGCTCGTCGACGGAGAGGGTCTCCGCCTGCCAGGCCTTGCCGCTGGCCTCGAAGACGGCCTGGAGCCGGTTGGAGGCGGTCTCGTCCGGGCCGACCAGCCGGAAATCGCGCCGGTCCGCAGTGGCCCGCATCACGTCCTCCAGCAGGTCGCCGAGGACCCGGGTGGGTTCGTGCAGGGTGGTGCCGGGCTTGCCGACCTCGACGGCGTACGTGTCCAGCGACGGCAGGGGCAGTTCGCGCAGCAGGAGACCACCGTTGGCGTGCGGGGTGGCGCCGAGCCGCCGCGCGCCGTCCGGGACGCAGGCCAGTACGTCGGCGCGGGGACCGCCGTGCTCGTCGAACAGTTCCTCGGGCCGGTAGGAGCGCAGCCAGTTCTCCAGCTGCCGCAGATGGTCGGGGTTGTCACGGACCCCGGAGAGGGGCACCTGGTGCGCACGCCAGGTGCCCTCCACCGGCACACCGTCGACCTCGGCCGGGCCGGTCCAGCCCTTCGGGGTGCGCAGCACGATCACCGGCCAGCGCGGACGCCCGGTCGCACCCTCCTCCCGGGCCGCGCGCTGCGCCTGTGCGATCCGGTCCAGCGCGGTGTCCATCGCCCCGGCCATCGCCCGGTGCACCGCGGCCGGATCGTCCCCGCCGACATGGATCGGCTCATGACCGTAGCCGCGCAGGAGTTCGTCCAGCTCGGCCTCGGGCAGCCGGGACAGCACCGTCGGATTGGCGATCTTGTAACCGTTGAGATGCAGGATCGGCAGCACGGCACCGTCGTGCACCGGATCGAGGAACTTGTCGGAATGCCACGACGCGGCCAGCGGACCCGTCTCCGCCTCCCCGTCACCGACCACACACGCCACCAGCAGATCCGGGTTGTCGAGGGCGGCGCCATAGGCGTGGGCGAGGGAGTAGCCGAGCTCGCCGCCCTCGTGGATGGAACCGGGTGTCTCCGGGGCGACATGGCTGGGCACGCCGCCGGGGAAGGAGAACTGCTTGAACAGCCGGGCCATGCCCGCCGCGTCCCGTGTGATGTCGGGGTACGTCTGCGTGTACGTGCCCTCCAGCCAGGAGTTGGCCAGCACCGCCGGTCCGCCGTGCCCCGGCCCCCAGATGCACAGCGCGTCCAGGTCGCGGGCCTTGACGACCCGGTTGAGGTGGGTGTGCACCAGGTTCAGGCCCGGCGAGGTGCCCCAGTGGCCCAGTAACCGCGGCTTGACGTGCTCGGGCCGCAGCGGCTCGGTCAGCAGGGGGTTGTCCATCAGGTAGATCTGGCCCACCGCCAGGTAGTTCGCGGCGCGCCAG
The DNA here is from genome assembly GCF_040611555.1 of Streptomyces sp. NPDC006624. Classification (NCBI taxonomy): domain Bacteria; kingdom Bacillati; phylum Actinomycetota; class Actinomycetes; order Kitasatosporales; family Streptomycetaceae; genus Streptomyces; species Streptomyces sp. NPDC006624. Next base: position 58,363 of record NZ_JBEXOM010000028.1, read on the forward strand.
TGGGCGTCCAGCTGCTTCAGCTCCTCACCCGTGAGTTCGGTGGACGTCGGTTGCGTGTCGGCGGACATGGGGTCCTTCCGTGTCGAGTCGTCGGTCGGGAGCGCGGACCGGCCGGAGCTGTCCACCCTCGTCCGGTGACCGTGTACCCACCAGGGCCCGTAGGGCCCTTACCGGGTCCGGGGGTCCTTGTGCCGCCGGGCACCGGAGCCGGGGGGGGACGACCGGCCCGCCACGGCCGGTCCGGACCGGACTCCCGTCTCCCACCCGCGGCGGGCCATCGCAGTCGTTGCCCCACACGGCCCACCGCCGGGCCCTGAAGGCCCCATGACGGCCGGGCGCACCGGAGGTGAGGCTGAGCACACCAAGGATGTTCGACGAAGGAGACATGGTGAGCGGACTCGTGGTGGTGGGTGTCGACGGCTCGGCGTCCAGCCTGGTCGCGGTGGAGACGGCGGCGCGCGAGGCGCGGTCGCGCCGGGCGGGACTGCGCGTGGTGCACGCCTGCATGTGGCCGGCGCTGCACGTGCCCATGGGGCCGTCGCCGTTGGGGCCGCCGGAAGGCGGGATCCGTCACATGGTGGACCGTCTCGTGGCCGAGGCGGTGGAGCGGGCGCGGGCGGCGGCGCCGGACGTCGACGTCAGCCAGGCGGTGGTGACGGGTGAGCCGCTGACGGTGCTGGAAGCCCAGTCGCGTACCGCGGAGCTCGTGGTGGTCGGTTCCCGGGGCATGGGCGGGTTCGTGGGGCTGCTGGTCGGCTCCACGGCCGTGCACCTCGCGGCGCACGGCCGGTGCCCGGTGCTGGTGGTGCGCGAGCAGCCGCAGGACGCCGGACCGGTCGTCGTGGGCGTCGACGGCTCCCCCGCGGGGGACAGGGCGGTGGACTTCGCCTTCGCCGAGGCCGCGCTGCGCAAGGCTCCCCTGCTCGCGCTGCACGCGTGGACCACCTGGAACGCGCCGCTGCCCGCGCCGCAGGACCCGTCCGCGCCCTACTCCAACCCGCCCGGCGCGCTGGCCGGGGAGGAGGCCCGGCTGCTGGCCGAGGCGCTGTCCGGCCGTCAGGAGGACTACCCGGACGTGGTGGTGGAGCACCGGATCGTCCACGGCGGGGCGCGGGAGGCGCTGATCGAGGCGAGCGGGTCCGCCCAGCTGATGGTGGTCGGTGCCCGGGGCCGGGGCGGTTTCGCCGGGCTGCTGCTGGGATCGGTCAGCCAGGCCCTGCTGCACCACGCGCACTGCCCGGTGGCGGTGGTGCGGGGAGCGGACCGGTCCCGCTGAGCGGGCCGTGCCGGCCGCCCGGTCCCGCCTTTCTCGGCGGTGCCGGGCGGGTCGGCGCGAACCGGGCGAGGAGCGGTCCGCACACGGCCAGGATCATCACGTAGGTGGTGACCAGGGCCGCGAGGCGGCCCTGCGCGGGGGCGGCCAGGCCGATGATGACGACCGAGAACTCACCGCGGGCGACGAGCGCGGTCCCGGCCCGCAACCGGCCGCGGCGGCCCGCCCCTTCGCGGCGCGCGGCGTACCATCCGGCGGCCACCTTGGTCGCCGCGGTGACGACGGCCAGAGCGGCGGCGGCCGGCAGGGCCGGCAGCAGGTCGCCGGGGTCGACGGACAGTCCGAGGGCCAGGAAGAACACCGCGGCGAACAGGTCGCGCAGCGGGCTCAGCACGGCCCGCACCCGGTCCGCGGCGGCGCCGGTCAGGGCGAGCCCGATCAGGAACGCCCCCACGGCGGCGGAGACATGGACGAGTTCGGCCAGCGCGGCCACGATCAGGGTGATGCCGAGGACCCGGAGCAGCACCTGCTCGGCGTCGGCGTGGGACAGCACCCGCCCGACGTGGTGACCCCAGCGGCTGGACGCGACGATCGCCGCGACGACGACGGCGGTGGCGGCCAGGACCGCGAGCAGCGCCTGCGACCAGGTGCCGCCGGCGGTGACGACCGCCAGCAGGGGCAGGTAGGCGGCCATGGCGAAGTCCTCCAGCACCAGCACCGACAGCACCGCCGGGGTCTCCCGGTTGCCCAGCCGGCGCAGGTCAGCGAGCAGCCGGGCCACGATGCCGGAGGAGGAGACGTAGGTGGCGCCGGCCAGCGCCAGGATCCCGGGCCCGTCCAGGCCGAGCAGCCATCCGGCCACGGCGCCGGGCGCGGCGTTGAGGACGAGATCGACGACGGCGGAGGACCGGTGCCGGCGGAGGCTGGCGGTGAACTCGCCGACGGTGAAGTCCAGTCCGAGGGTCAGCAGCAGCAGGATCACACCGATCGCGGCACCCGTGTCGACGAACTCGCGGGCGGCCGGGACGGGGGCGATGCCGCCGTCCCCCAGGGCCAGTCCCGCCAGCAGGTACAGCGGTACGGGTGACAGGGCGAAGCGCCGGGCGATCTCGCCCAGCACGCTCAGGGCGGCCAGAATGGCGCCGAGTTCCAGCAGCAGGGCGACGGGCGTGTGCATCACTCAGTCCTGGACGATGCGCTGGACCCCGGCGATGCCCTCACGAGTACCGATGACGATCAGGATGTCTCCGGCCCGCAGGGTCTCGGCCGGTCCCGGTGAGGCGATGACGTCCTCCCCGCGCACGACGGCCACGATGGACGCCCCGGTGCGGGTGCGGGCCCGGGTCTCCCCCAGCGCGCGGCCGGCGAACGGGCTGCCGGGCCGGATCTCCACCTGCCCCGCGCTGAGCCCGGGCACCTCGCGGGTCAGGTCGGCGAACCGCTCCGCGATGCGCGGTGCCCCGAGGATCTCGGCCAGGGCATCGGCCTCCTCACGGGTGAGCCGCAGCACCGGACGGGCCTCGTCGGGGTCCTGGCCCGGGTAGACCACCAGCTCGAACTCCCCCGAGCGCTGGGCGATCACTCCGACCCGGTCCCCCTCGTGGTTGACGAACTCGTAGCGCAGTCCCACACCGGGCAGCAGCACCTCATTGACGTCCACGCGTGTCTTCCCGTCGGCCGTGGTTCTTCGGATTCGTGCGGGCCCTCGCCGGTGCCCCGTCCTCTCGTCCGGGTTCTTCGGCACACCTCGCCGGGCACCCGAGCGGGACCGCCCCGGGTTGGTCCGTCCGGGGGAACACCAGTGTCACGACCGCGTGGCGGCCCCGGCAGGGCCGGGCGGCCCGGGTGTGGGCCTGGTAGGCCCCTGTTCGCTTCGGCCGCGAGGGCCGAGGCTCTCAGGTCGAGGGGCCGCGCCGCGGTCTCTCAGGTCGAGGGGCCGCGCCGCGGTCTCTCAGGTCGAGGGGCCGCGCCGCGGCCTCTCAGGTCGAGGGGCCGCGCCGCGGTCTCCGGGAAGGGAGTGCGCAGTGAGTGGTCCGGTGGTCGTGGGAGTGGACGGTTCCTCGTCGAGCGTCGACGCGGTCGACGTGGCGGCGCGGGAGGCGCGGCTGCGCGGGGTGCCGCTGCGGATCGTGCACGCCTTCGGCCGGCCGCCCGGGCAACTGCCGCCGGGGGAGGCACCGTGGGGTGCGAGCGGGAAGGGCCTGGAGCCGATGGTGCGGGGCGAGCTGGCCCGGGCGGAGGAGCGGGCTCACGCCCTCGCGCCGGGCATCGAGATCACGCGCTCGGTGGTGGCCGGCGACGCGGTCGAGGTGCTGGAGGTCGAGTCGCGTTCCGCGTCGCTGGCGGTGGTGGGCAGCCGCGGGCTGACCGGCTTCTCCGGGCTGCTTCTGGGTTCCACGGCGGTGCATCTGGCCGCCCACGGTCACTGCCCGCTGTTGGTGGTGCGGGGCCGTCCGGAGCCGTCCGGGCCGGTGCTGCTCGCCGTGGACGGCTCCCCGGCCGGTGAGGCCGCGGCGGACTTCGCCTTCGCGGAGGCCGCACTGCGCGGGGCACCGCTCGTCGCACTGCACGTGTGGAACACCTGGAGTGAACGGGCCTACGAGGGTCCGGGCGATCCGCTGACCTCCGTCGTCGCGGACGCCGAGCGGCTGAGCGAGGCCGAGCGGCACCTGCTGGACCAGGTGGTGGCCCGTGGCCAGGCGGCCTGGCCGCAGGTCGCCGTCGAGCGGCGCCTGGTGCGCTCCCGCATCCGCGCCACGCTGATCGAGGCCAGCCGCGAGGCGCAGCTGGTGGTCGCCGGTGCCCGGGGGCGCGGCGGCTTCACCGGTCTGCTGCTGGGATCCGTCAGTCAGGCCCTGCTGCACCACGCGCACTGCCCCGTCGCCGTGGTGCGCGGCAAGGAGTGAGCGGCGCCGCCGGGAGCGGTCACCGCCCCTGGCCTACCCCGGGCTTCCGGTGTGCAGCACGGATGCGAACAGCCCTCGGACGCGGCTGCCGTCCGGCGTCCGCCAGCAGCCGGAGACCTGGCCGATCGCTCCGGGCGGGGGGACGGGCGCGCCGTCGGCGGGCGTGAGGACGCGGTGCAGGCGCAGCGTCGTGCCGTGCGGCCCGGTCAGTGCGGTGCCCTCCTGGTCGTCCAGGACGGTGAGGTCGGTGGCGAGGGGGCCCGCGCCGGTGAAGGAGGCGGCGATCTCACGGTCGGGGGTGTCGCTGGTGTTCTGGTCCTGGGCCTCGGCCCGGCCCTCGATCAGTGCCAGCAGCTGGGCGACCATCACCGGGTCGTGGCAGCCGTCGTAGGCCCAGCGGCGCCCCAGCACGCCGTGGTCCATGGTGCCGACGAGGGCGTGCTCCGCGCCGTCGAGCGGGGCCCCGCGGTAGGTCAGGGGCACGAGGTACGCGGCCGGGTCGGGGCCGGAGGCGTCGGTGACCACGATGAACTCGATCCCGACCTCGCCCTGCGGATCGTCCAGCCGGAAGCCGCCCGCCTTCACCGGCCGGGGCTCGCCCGCGTCGCCGCGGTACCACGGACGGGAGGGCAGCCAGGAGGTCAGCAGCTCCAGCTTGGTGGGCTTGAGGTCGGTGCGGTGGATCACGGCCATGACCGGAGGACTCCCTTGTGTCGGGGCGGTACCAGTGATCACACCTTCGCATCCGGGCGGCGCCGCACGAGCGCGTTTTCCGCACCGCGGGGGGATGTCCTGGGCCGCGACGCAACCCGGCCGGCCCCGCCGGCGTCCTTCCCTGCGAGCGGGCACGACCCGCCCGCCTGACCGACACGCCACGGGGACGAGCATGAGTGACAAGGGCCGCAGACTGTTCGAGGCGCTCGATCTCGATCACGACGGACTGCTCACCCGGGAAGAGGTGATCGTCGCCCTGCGGACCAGGGGGCCGTCCCTGGCGGCCTCGGGTGTCCTGCCGCTGTGGGGCGTGCAGGACGCCGACGCCTCGTCGGCCCTGTTCGACTCCGCCGACCAGAACGGGGACGCGGTGCTGACCCCCGAGGAGTTCACCGCGGTGGTGGACCGCCGGTTCGGCTGGAGCTGACGTCGTACGAGGTCAGGTGCGCCCCGGGCTGCACCGGCCCGCACCGTGGAACGGCGGCGCGTCCAGCCCGGCGGATCCTGGCGGCGGTGCGCGGATGTGCTCGCAGGCATCACAGTCCCGCCGCAGGGCGCCGTTCCGTACCCTGACGTCATGCGCATGCGCCCCACCCTGAGCTGGACCCCGGCCGAGGACCTGCCACCGGCCACCACGGATCTGGAGCCGGTCGTCGAGGCGCTGCGCTCGGGCGGGGTGCTGGTGCTCAGTGGGGCGGGCATCTCGACGGAGTCCGGCATCCCCGACTACCGGGGCGAGGGCGGGAGCCTGAGCCGGCACACCCCGATGACCTACCAGGACTTCACCGCCGGCGCCCAGGCCCGGCGCCGGTACTGGGCGCGCAGCCACCTCGGCTGGCGCAGCTTCGGCCGTGCCCGCCCCAACGCCGGGCACCGGGCGGTGGCCGCCTTCGAACGGCACGGCCTGCTCGCGGGTGCCATCACCCAGAACGTGGACGGCCTGCACCAGGCCGCCGGCAGCGAGGACGTGGTGGAACTGCACGGGACCCTGTCCCGGGTCGTCTGCCTGTCCTGCGGCGCCCGCAGCCCGCGGCGGGAACTCGCCCGGAGGCTGGAGGAGGCGAATCCGGGGTTCGAGCCGGTGGCCGCCGGGATCAACCCGGACGGTGACGCCGACCTCACGGACGAACAGGTCGCGGGCTTCCGGGTGGTGCCCTGCGCGGTCTGCGGCGGCATCCTCAAACCGGACGTCGTGTTCTTCGGCGAGAACGTTCCGCCGCAGCGGGTCGAGCGCTGCCGCGAGCTGGTCGGGGCGGCGCGTTCGCTGCTGGTCCTGGGGTCCTCGCTGACGGTGATGTCCGGGCTCCGGTTCGTCCGCCAGGCGGCACAGACCAGGAAGCCGGTCCTGATCGTGAACCGCGACCACACCCGCGGCGACCGGCACGCACTCGCCAGGGTGTCGCTCCCCCTGGGAGCCGCGCTCACCGCCGCAGCCGACCGGCTGGGCCTGAGGCTCTAGGCGACGCCTTCAGCCGCCGGAATCACACGCGCCGCGTCCAGGCCGACGGCGGCTCTCCGCACTCGCGTTCGGCCCACTCCGGCCAGGGCGAGGACCGCGAGCACCCGTTCATGCGCCGATGCACCGATGCGCTGATGCACCGATGCACCGATGCACCGATGCACCGATGCACCGATGCACCGATGCACCGATCATGACAGACAACGGCTGCGTGAGGGGGTCTCCTGTGCCAGGCGCAGAGCGTCCTCGGCGGTGGCGCCCCGGGACCAGGCCGCCGTGTACTGCTGGGCGTCGAGGGACGCCCGTACCCGCGTCACGGTGGCGATGTGGGCCTCGTGGAAGGGGCGCAGGCCGGTCAGGGCCACCCCGGTGTCCTGCCGCATGCGGTGGGCGGCGCCCAGCAGCCACGCCGCCCGGGCGCAGTCGCCGGTGGCCGCCACCGCCCAGGCCAGTGTCTCCAGGCCCCAGACCGGTCCCCAGCTGTCCCCGATCGCCCGTTGCCGCACCAGCGCCTCCCGCAGCGGGGCCAGGGCCCTGTGCGCTTCGCCGTGCCGCAGCTCCACGAGGCCCGCACACCACTGGGCCCAGGTGCGGGCCCACTCGGCGCCGCTCGCCCCGGCCTCGGCGGCGTACGCGTCGCGTGCCGCGGCGGCGGAGTCGCGGGTGCCGAAGAACGCCTCCGCCATCGCCCACAGCATCGTCGCCATGTGGGCGTCGCCGGTCCGGCCCGTCGCGCGGAACCGCTCCCGCGCCTCGGCCAGCAGCGCGCGGCTGGCCGGGTCGCCGCGTACGAGCATGGCGTGCGCCCCCTCGATGTACGTCAGCGGCGCCGCCTCCGGGCCGTCCGGCAGGCGCCGGGCCACGGCACGGCATTCGGCCAGGAACGTCTCAGCCGCGGGGTTGTCGCCCTGGCAGAGCGCGATCCACGCCTTCATCGCGAGCGCGCCGGCGATCGCCGTCAGCGCGTCCGGCGGCTCGGCGGCCACCGCGTCCGCCGCGTCCGCCGCCGGTGCGGGTGTCCCGTCCGGGCCGGTCGCGAGCAGCCGTTCCAGCCAGTGCCGGCCCTCCCCCAGGGTGCTGCTGAAGAACCAGCACCGGGTGCGGGCCAGGTTGACGGCGATCTCCAGTCCGGCGCCGGCCAGGCCGGGCCTGCTCGCGCAGTAGTCGAGGGCGGCGCGGAGGTTGGGCAGTTCGGTGCGCAGCCGGACCAGCCAGTCGACCTCGCGCGGCCCGCACCAGGTACGGCCCGCCTCCACGGCGGTCCGCCGGTAGAACGCGCAGTGCCGTACCCGCAGTCGCGTCGTGCCGCCCTCTTCGCGCAGCCGCTGTGCGCCGTACTGGCGAATGGTCTCCAGCAGGCTGTACCGGGCGCGGGCACCGCCGCTGTTGACCGCCACGATCGACTTGTCGACGAGCCCGGCCAGCAGGTCGAGGACCTCCTCGCGGGCCACGCCCTCACCCGCGCAGACCGTTTCCGCCGCCTCCAGGTCGAAGCCGCCGCAGAACACGGACAGCCGGTTCCACAGCAGCCGTTCGCCCTCGGTGCACAGGTCGTAGCTCCAGTCGACGACGCCGCGGAGGGTGTGGCGGTAGCGGGCGGAGGTGCGCGGCTGCGGCACCGACAGCAGGCGGAACCGGTCGTCGAGGCGTTCGAGGATCTCCTCGGCCGTCATCGCGCTCAGGCGTACCGCGGCGAGTTCGATCGCGAGCGGGATGCCGTCGAGGCGCAGGCACAGCTGGGCGACCGCCTCGCGGTTGCGGGCGGTGAGCCGGAAAGCGGGGGCGGATCCGGCGGCGCGGTCCACGAGGAGCCTCACGGCTTCGTACCGCAGCAGCGGGTCGTCGGCCTCTGCTGCGACGACCGCACCCGCCACTGCCTGGCCCGCCCCTGGTTCCCCGGCCCCCGCCTCCGGGGGCGGCGAGGTGCCGCCCGTCCGGGCGCCGGTGGCGGGCAGGGTGAGGGACGGCACCGTCAGCACGTGTTCGCCGGGCACTCCCAGGCGCTGCCGGCTCGTGGCCAGGACGCGCAGTCCGGGTGCCGCGCGCGCCAGCCTCAGCACGAGCGCGGCCACGTGGTCCACCAGGTGCTCGCAGTTGTCCAGGACGAGCAGCAGGCGGCGGTCCCGCAGATGACCGACGAGGGCGTCCGCGGCGGGCCGCGCGGACTGGTCGCGCAGGCCGAGCGCCTCCGCCACGGCCCGGTCGAGGAGGTCCGCGTCGCTCAGCGGGGCGAGGTCGGCGAGCCGGACCCCGTCGGCGAACAGGGGGGCGGCCTCGGCGGCGGCCCGCAGGGCGAGCCGGGTCTTGCCGACCCCGCCCACTCCGGTGAGGGTGACGAGCCGGGCGGTCCCCAGCAGGTTCCGCACCCGCGCCAGTTGCGCCTCGCGGCCGACGAACGTGGTCATCTCCACGGGCAGTTCGCCGTCCCGCGACGGCGAAGCCGTCCGTACGTCCCGTACTTCGGTCAGCTCCGGGGCGGCTGCCAGCAGCCGCTGGTGGACCTGCCTCAGCCCGGCCCCGGGAGCCACACCCAGCTCGTCGGCGAGCAGCGCCGTCACCTCGCGGTAGCTCTCCAGCGCCTCGCCCTGCCGTCCGCAGTGCGCGAGTGCCAGCATCCGCTGGGCCCAGAAGTGCTCGCGCAGCGGGAACTCCGCGATGAGGCCGCGGAGTTCCGGCAGGACGTCGGCGGCGCGGCCGAGGGCGAGGTCCGCGTCGATCCGCGACTCGAGCGCGTCGAGACGCTGTTCGTTCAGGGTCGCCACGACGCCCTGGAGGAGGTGTGCGGGCAGGTCGGACAGGGGGTCACCGCGCCACAGCCGCAGGGCGTCGCGCAGCAGCGGTGCCGCGCGGGCCGCCGAGCCCTCCGCGAGAGCCGTGCGGCCCTGGCGGACCAGGGCGGTGAAACGGTGCAGGTCCAGCGCGTCCGGCGCGGTCTCGATCAGATAGCCGTGGGGGCGGGTGAGCACGGGCGCACCGCCCGGCGGGCTGCCGAGGGCGCGGCGCAGGCGCAGGACGTAGTTCTGCAGCGTGTTGCGTGCGCGGCCGGGCGGGTCCTCCCCCCACAGCCGGTGCACCAGCGTCTCCACGGTGACCACCTGGTTGGCCTCGGCGAGCAGAGCCGCCAGCAGCAGCCGGACCTTGGCCGCGTCGATGCGCACGGGCCGCCCGTCGCGCAGGACTTCGAGAGGGCCAAGGACTCTGAACTCGTACCGCGTACTCACCGCTCCCCCGGTCATCCGCCCGCGGGCAGCCGACCCGCAGCGACGTCAAGTGACCACCCTGACACGCATTGTAGCCGCGGCGTGACCGGGAGGTGACCGGGGCGAGGGGCGGGGTGGGGACCGTGGGCCCAGCGTTCACGGCACACAGTCCTGGAGTCCGCACATGGCTTTGAGCAACCCTCGGCTTCCGCACTCCGCCGCCGGGAAGACGGCACCGGCGGAGGCACCCGCCGCCGTGACCCTGGGCGAGCATCTGCGGGATCAGCTGCGCCGCCTGTGCGGCGCGGCGGGGTTCGCGGACTCGGGCCGGGGCTCCGGCCGGCCTCTGTTCGACCTGCTCGACCTGCTCGGCGCCGCGGTGGGCCGCCCCTTGCGGGCCGGACCGCCCTCACCCTCGTTCGTCTGCGACGACCACTCCCCGGCGGAATTCTCCCTCGCCTTCACGGCCGGAGGCCCGGTGGCCGTACGTCTCCTGGTCGAACCCGGCTGCGCGGCGGGCACGCTGGAGGAGAACGGCCGCCTGGGGCGGCGGGCCCTGGAGGAGCTGGCGGCGCGCAGGGGCTTCTCGACGCAACCGGTGGACCGGGTGGCGGACTTGTTCTTCCCGCCCGTGATGCGCGGCTCTTTCGCGCTGTGGTGCGCGATGGACCTGCGCCACGACCTGCCTCCGGGGGTCAAGGTGTACGTCGACCCGCGGGCGCGGGGGCGGGAGCGGTCCGCCGAGGTCGTGGAGGAGGCGCTGCGCCGCTGCGGGTTCGGCGGGGCATGGCCGGCGCTCCGGGACCGGGCCATGCCCCGTGGCCCGGACCGGGACGAGATCCTCTTCTTCGCCCTGGACCTGGGCGGCTGGGACACGCCGCGGGTGAAGGTCTACGTCGCTCACCACGACTTCTCGGCCGCGGAGATGGACGAGGTGTCGCACCTGCTGCCCGGAGAGCCCGCGGGGCGGGCGGGCGAGTTCTGCCGCGCGGTGGGAGGCGGTCCCGGGCGCTTCGGCCACCGTCCGCTGGTGTCCTGCCTGTCCTACACCGAGCGGGACCGGGAGCACCCGAGCGCCCACACCGTGCACGTACCGGTCCGCGACTACGCGCGGGACGACGGGGTCGCCCGGGACCGCGCGGTGGCCGTGCTGCGGCGCCACGGCATGGACCCGGGCGTCATCGGCCCCGCGTGGGACGCGATGACGTCCCGTCACCCCCGTGACGGCGTGGGGCTGATCGGGTACGTGTCGCTCGTGCGGAGCATGTGGCAGCCGCCGCGGGTGAACGTCTACTTCTCGCCGGAGGCCTACGCGGTGCGCCCCGCGCGCACGGCGGAGCGCGCGGGGGAAGGGCGGGCGAGGTGATGGAGCCCTACAGGATCAAGGTCGTCGAGCCCCTTCCGGTGACGACGCGGGCGCAGCGCGAGCGGGCCCTGCGGCGGGTGCACTACAACCTGTTCGGGCTGCGCGCCGACGAGGTGACGATCGACCTGCTCACGGACTCGGGCACGGGTGCCCTGTCGGCGGCGCAGTGGGCCGCGGGCATGGCCGGTGACGAGTCGTACGCCGGATCGCGGTCCTTCCACCACTTCCAGGACGTGGTGCGCGACCTGACCTCCTATCCCTGCGTCCTGCCCGTCCACCAGGGCCGGGCGGCGGAACGCATCCTGTTCTCGACGCTGCTCAGCCCGGGGCGGATCACGCTCAGCAACACGCACTTCGACACCACCCGCGCCAACGTGGAACTGAACGGCTGCCAGGCGGTGGACCTGCCCTGCCCGGAGGCGAGGGACCTGGACAGCGACGAGCCGTTCAAGGGCAACATCGACCTGGACCGGCTGGCGGAGGCCTTGCGGGGTCCCGACGCCTCCAGGGTCGCCCTGGTCGTCATGACGCTGACCAGCAACGGCGAAGCGGGCCAGCCGGTCTCGATGGACAACCTCACCCGGGCCGCCGCCCTGTGCCGCGCCCACGGGGTTCCGCTCTTCCTCGACGCCGCCCGCTTCGCCGAGAACGCCTGGCTGGTCACCCGACGCGAGCCCGGCTACCGGCACATGAGCCCGCGGCAGGTCGCCGAGCAGGCGTTCCGGCTGGCCGACGGCTGCATGATGAGCGCGAAGAAGGACGGCATCGTCCACATCGGCGGCTTCCTCGGTCTGCGCGACCGTTCCCTCGCCGAGCGGTGCGAGCCGCTGCTCATCGCCACGGAGGGCTTCCCCACCTACGGCGGTCTGGCCGGCCGGGACCTGGACATGATCGCGCAAGGGCTGACCGAGGTCACCGATCCCCGCTACCTCCAGGCCCGTGCCGACGCCGCGCAGCACCTCGCCCGGCTGACCCGGGCCGCCGGAATCGACATCGTCGAACCGCCGGGGCTGCACGCGCTGTACCTCAACGCGGGCCGTCTGCTGCCGCACATCGCCCCGCACCGCTTCCCCGGCCACGCGCTCGCCTGCCACCTCTACCTCGAGGGCGGCATCCGCTCGGTGGAACTGGGTTCCCTCTACCTCGGCAGCGAGGACGACAACGGCGCCCCCGTCACCGCGGCGCCCTACGAACTGGTCCGGCTCGCGCTTCCCCGCAGGACGTACGGCCTCAGCCACCTCGACTACGTCGGCGAGGTGCTCACCGCCGTGGCCAAGGACAAGGAGCGGATCCCGGGCTACCGCCTGATCGAACAGCCACCGCTCCTGCGCCACTTCCGCTGCAAGCTGGAACCCGTCCCGGAGTAAGGAAGGCGGCGCTGCGCGGCGGCGAGCGGTCGCAGGGCCGACGGTCCGGCTGACAGGCCGGGAGACGGACTGACTGACGGCAGGTCAAGGGACACCTGCGGAAGCGATCTGAGGGCGGGCCCGATTCAGGGGTGTGTGCGGCGTCACGCACCCCAAAATCTGCCTAAGTTGTCTACATCACAGCGGAAATGTCCCATTAGCGTCCATGCTCGGTACGGAAACGGGCTCCCGAAGTGGAGCCAGCCGTCATCCCCTTGGGCACGAGACTTCCGCGTGACCCACGACACAGCACGCCTGCCCTTCCCTCTCCTTTCCTGCTCTTCTCTCCGTTCCGCTTCCCCTGGAAGGTGCCCCACCATGGCCGCTTACCTCTGCCCCCCTGCCGTCATACACGGCGAGCACAGCGTGAAGACCAGCCAGATCGTGACGGAGGTGCGCGACCGGCATCCGGATGCGGCGTGGGCGCCGCGGATCGACGCCATAGCGGCCAGTACCGGCATAGAGGCCCGCGGGTGGATGCTGCCGCTGGAGACCGCCGTCGCCCCGGGCAGCGGCAACGGCCTGCGCGCCCTCGGCGTCGAGCCGGCCCAAAAGGCCCTGGCCCGCGACGGGTTCACCCCGCAGGAGGTGGACCGCGTGATCGCCGCCCTGGAGACCGTGCCGGCGCGGCAGACCGTGCAGGAGCGCACCGCTCCGGCCTGGGAGGCCGTGCAGTCCTACGGGGAGCGCGCGGCGCGCGGGGCCCTGCAGACGGCCGGGCTCGACACCTCCGACGTCGACTGCCTGATCACCAGTCACTCGACCACTCCGGCGCTGCCCGGACTGGACATCTCCCTCGCCAACAGGCTGTCGCTGCGCAGCGACACGATGCTGCTGCCCGCCACGCAGTGGGCCTGCATCGCGGGGACGCGCTCCCTGGCCCTGGCGGCGGACCTCGTGGCCGCGGACCCCGACCGGGTGGTCCTGGTCGTCATATCGGAGGCGCTGAGCACGACCTACCAGCCCGCGGACGACACGCTCGAGTCGCTGATCGTCCGGTTGCTGTTCGCCGACACCGCCGTCGCCGCCGTGGTCACGGGCCGCCCGCGGCCCGAGTCGGTGCTGCGGCTGGACGCCGCCTGGCACCACACCCTGCCCGGGACCCAGGACCTGCACCGCCTGGAGACCCGGGAGGACGGGACCCACTTCGTGATGGACCGGCGCGGACCGCGCGCCGTCCAGGAGACGGTCACGGCGATGTGGGACTGGCTGCGCGCCCGGTACCAGGACGAGCCCGAGGCCTGGCACCCCGACGTCCTGCTCGCGCACCCCGGCGGGACGCGGGTGCTGGAGTACATGGAGCAGACGATGCCCGACGCGTGGCCGTCGGGACTGCTGGACCACAGCCGGGAGAGCTACACCAGCGGCAACCGCGGAGGCGCCGCCGTGTTCGACATCATGCGGCGGGCGTACGACGCCGGGCGGCAGAAGGCCGGCGACCGCGCCGTGCTGTACGCCGCGGCACCGGGCCTGACCGCCACCGCCCTGGAAGGGCAGTGGCTGTAGAGGGGGGCGCCTTCCCGAGGAGGGCCGGGGTCACCGCGTGACCTCGGCCCAGACCACCTTCCCGGTGTCCGTCCACCGCACGCCCCACCGGGAGGTGAGCCGGTGCACGATGCTCAGGCCGCGGCCGCCGTCGTCGAGCAGGCCGGCCCGCTTCAGGCGCGGCCTGCCGTTGCCGGCGTCGCCCACCTCGCACAGCACGCCGGCCCCGGACCGGATCAGCCGTACCGTGATGGGACCGGCGGCGTGGCGCACCGCGTTCGTGACCAGTTCGCTGACGAGCAGCAGCACGTTGTCCCGGGTGTCGTTCCGGGTGCGCCACCGCCCCAGCAGCGCGGAGACGTGCGCGCGGGCGCGGGCGGGGGCGTCGGTGCGGGCGGGCAGCCGCCAGGTCGCCGTGTCCTCCTTGCGGTAGCCGATCATGCGTGCGAGCAGCAGGGTGACGTCGTCGCGCTGGCACGCGGGTGCCACCGTGGCGACGACGTGCCGTGCGGCCTGCTGCAGGCCGTCCCAGGGGTGCACCGTGGACACGGCGTCCGCCACCCTGTCGATGCCCTCGTCGATCGACAGGGCCGGGTCCTCCACCAGGCCGTCGGTGTAGAGGGCGAGCAGGGAGCCCGGCGGTGTGCTGAAGGTGTACACGTCGAACGGCTCGCGGAGCGCGAACTCGGCTCCCAGACCGGGGTGGGGCCGGACCGCGAGCGGACCCGCGCTCCCGTCCGGGGTGACCAGGACCGGGGGCAGATGACCGGCGCTGGACAGCGCCACCTGGTGGCTGACCGGGTCGTACAGGGCGATGCAGCAGGTCGATCCGAGGGCGCTGTACCCGGCCGTCAGCCCGGACTCCGCGTCGTCCAGCAGCGACACGGTCTCGTCCAGGTGCTCCAGCACCTCGTCGGGTGCGAGGCCGGCGGACAGCAGTGCGCGGGCCTCCATGCTCAGCTGGCCCATGGTCGCCGCGGCCCCCAGGCCGTGCCCGACGACGTCCCCGACCACCAGCGCGGTACGGCCGTCCGGCAGCGGGAAGCTGTTCACCCAGTCGCCGCCGACGCCCGCGCTGTCGGGGGTGGCGGGCTGGTAGACGCTGGCGATCTCGACGGTGTCGCCGCCGCTGCGGGGCAGGAGCCGGCGCTGCAGCGCGAGCACCTGAGTGTGCTCGCGCTGGTGCTGACGCGCCAGGTCGACGTGGTGGGCGGTCCTGGCCACCAGTTCCTGCAGGTCGAACAGCTCGCTGTCGCGGAAAGGCCGGTCCGACCGGCGCCAGACCTCCGCCACGCCCAGGACGACGGGCGGCGAGCCGTCCAGGACCAGGGGGATGCACGCCACCCCCGCCGCCCGCTCACTGGGCACCAGGGCGCGCACGACGCGTGGACTGCCGAGCACCCGTTCCACCGTCTCGCGGTCGGGTATGACGATGGTCTGCGGGGCGTCGTCGCGCAGGATGGCCTGTGCCAGCAGGCGGCTGGCGTCACCGGGCAGGTCGTCGCCCGGGGTCACGTAGCCCTCCGGCCACGCCCGGTCGGGCACCAGCGCCGCCCTGCGCAGCCGGATGCGCCGCTGGGTCTGCCCGGTGACGCCCTCGCCCGTCCACACGGCGAAGTCGAGGTCGACGGCGGCCACGTCACCCCAGGCCAGCAGGGACTCCGCCAGCGACTGCGCGGTCTCGCCGATGTCCAGGGAGGTGCCGATCGCGGTCTCGGCGGCGTACAGGTGCAGTCGCCTGGCCATCGCGATCACGGAGACGGTCAGGCCCTCCTCGGGCGCCGCGGCGGGCAGGATGCTCATCGAGACGACCAGCTCGGAGCCGTCGCTGCGCCGCAGCCGCTGGATCCGGGCGACGTGCGCCTCACCGGTCTCCAGGACCTGCCGCAACCGCCGGGTGACCGTCGGTACGTCCCCGGGGGGCAGCAGGTCGACGATCGGCTTCCCGGCCTCGACGTGCAGACCCTCGAAGACGGGGGCGTCCAGGTTGCAGCGGGTGATGATCAGGTCCTTGTCCAGGTTGACCGCTCCGAGGATCTGCTCCTGACGGCCGGCTTCCGGGCTGTCCACCACCCGCCGGGGCGCGGGACGGTCCTCGCGCGCGTCGGCGGAACCGGTGGGCGCTGCCGCTCCGGCGCGCGGGATGTAGCGCCCCAGGGCACGGCTGACCAGGTCGAACGCTGAAGAGGACGAGGGCGAGGGTGTGGAGTCCATGCGGCTCTCTCAGCAGTCCCCGACGCGGCGCCGGGGCGGTACTCGGACTCGTGCGACGGGGCCCCGAGATCCCTGAGCGCACACCTCATTGAATAACACGCGGGGCCGCTTCGCCCACACCGTGCACCTGGCCCGAGGAGCCCGCCGAGCGGATCACATGCCGCGGGAACCCGCGGTGAGAACCTGCCGTATCGTGACGAACAACACCATTTTGCACCATGCGCGCGACCGCTCCGGCGGAAGGGGCGATCATGGCAGCTCATGACACGGACCGTGCTCCCGTGGACCGGGCCCGGCAGGAGGCGTTCGCGGGTGAGGTCGCCGACGTCCTGAACAAGGGCGTCCTCGCGCTGCTGGTCAGTGTGGGGCACCAGTGCGGCCTGTTCGACACGCTGGCCTCGCTTCCGCCGTCGACCAGCGCGGAGATCGCCGAGGCGGCCGGCCTCGACGAGCGGTACGTCCGCGAGTGGCTCGGCGGCATGGTCGTGGGCGGGTTCGTGGAGTACGAGCCGGAGGGACGGCGCTACCGCCTGCCGCCCGAGCACGCCGCCTCGCTGACGACCGCGGCCGGCCCGGACTGCCTGGCCGGGCTGATGCCGTACATCGCGCTCATGGGCGAGGTCGAGCAGCGGGTTGTGGACTGCTTCCGCACGGGAGGGGGCGTGCCCTATTCGGCCTATCCGCGCTTCCAGGCCCTGCAGGCCGAGGAGACCGCCCGGGTCTACGACCGGGCGCTGGTCGACACGATCGTGCCGCTGGTGCCGGGACTCACCGAGCGGCTGCGGGACGGGATCGACGTCCTGGACGTGGGCACGGGGCAGGGACACGCGCCCCTGGTGCTGGCGCGCGCCTTCCCCGCGAGCCGTTTCCACGGCCTGGACCAGTCGCACGCCGGGATCGAGGCGGCACGCGCGCAGGCGGCCCGCTCCGGGCTGGGCAACCTCCGCTACACGCTCGGGGACTCCGCGCGGATCACCGGGGAGTACGACCTCGTCACCGCGTTCGACGTCATCCACGACCTGGCGCGTCCCGCCGAGACGCTCGCGGCGATCGCACATGCCCTGCGGGACGACGGCACGTTCCTCATGGGCGACATCGCCGCCTCCAGCAGCCTGGAGAAGAACATCGGCCACCCCTTCGGACCGGCGCTCTACGGCTTCTCCGTCTTCTACTGCATGACGACGTCGCTCAGCACGGGCGGCGCCGGACTCGGCACCGTGTGGGGCGAGGAGACGGCGGTACGGATGCTCCGGGAAGCCGGTTTCGCGCACGTCCGTGCGGAGTCCGTGGAGGGTGACCCGCTCAACGTCTACTACGTCGCCCGCACCAGCTGAGTGGCGCCGCCGGGGACGTCGGCGGACCCTGTGGGCATGGAGTACGTTCTCGCCTACATCGCCGCGGGCCTGGTCGGGCTGTGGGGGGTGTCGCACGCGGTCCCGACCCGGTCCGTCGTCGCCGGATTCGGGGAGATCTCCACGGACAACCGCCGGGTGCTGGTCCAGGAGTGGCTGGCCGAGGCGGTGACCATGTGGTCGTTCGCCGTGCTGATCATCGTGGTGACCGCGGTCGGCGGCGGGACGGCGACCGTCGACTGGGTCTACCGGGTCGTCGCGGGAGCGCTGCTCGTCCTCGCGGTGCTGACGGCTCTGACCGGCGCGCGCACGGGCGTCATCTGGTTCAAGATCTGCCCGGTGCTGCTCGGCTCCTCGGCGGCGTTGCTGCTGGCTGCCGGCCTGCTCTGAGCCGGGTCGCGGCCGCCGTGGCACAGTGGCCTCATGTGCGGCCGCTATGTCTCCACCCGGAGTCCGCAGGACCTGACCCGGCTCTTCCACGTCACGCAGTGGCATCCCGACGAGACGCTGGCACCCAACTGGAACGTGGCCCCCACGGACGACGTCTACGCCGTGCTCGAGCGCGCCCCGCGCGGCGGCACCGGGGCGCCGGTGCGCAGGGAGCTGCGAGCGCTGCGCTGGGGGCTGGTGCCGGGCTGGGCGAAGGACCCGAGGATCGGCTCGCGAATGATCAACGCCCGGGTCGAGACCGTGCACGAGAAGCCCGCCTTCCGCCGCGCCTTCGCCAGGCACCGCTGCCTGCTGCCGGCCGACGGCTTCTACGAGTGGCAGCCGCTCGAGGACGACAGGACCGGCAAGGCCCGGAAGCAGCCCTACTTCATCCATGCGGCGGACGGACAGGTGATGGCCCTCGCCGGCCTGTACGCGTACTGGCGCGACCCGCAGGTCGCGGACGACGACGACCCGGCCGCCTGGCTGACGACCTGCACCGTCCTCACCACGGAGGCCACCGACGCCGCCGGGCGCATCCACCCCCGGATGCCGCTGGCCCTCGTTATGTTCTTCGCGGTCCTGCAAGAGGGCCGCTGGCCTCCGGGCCCGGCATGACTGTTGCCCCCTGTCGATGGGATGACCTGGGGGGTGGTGT
>NZ_JBEXOM010000029.1:0-74456 GCF_040611555.1 Streptomyces sp. NPDC006624
TCACCGCCGACGGCAACCACAACACCGAGGCCCTGGCCGGCACCCAGGTGCCGTTCGGGGGGACGCTGCTGGAGCTGCCGGCGTCCGGAGGGCGGGTGACGAAGTCCTCCCCGGCGGGGACCGGCCGGACGTACACGGTCCGCACCCCCGCGCCCGCCTCCCTCGCCCTGTTCCCGAAGGACCTGCGGGACCTGCTGCACCGCGGCACTGACGAGGCCGCCGCGCCCCTGCCCGTCGACCTCGTGCTCCGCGCCGACGGCAAGGGGCGGGTCACCCGCGCGTCGGCCGACCTGGGTGCTCTGAAGGCGCGGGACTGGGGTGCGCTGCGGAGCCTGAAGGGGATCCGGGCCGAGCTGACCGTCAGCCGGCACGGCGCGCCCGCCCCGAAGCTGCCGTCCGCCGCCCGGCAGCTCGCCGCGCGGGACACCGTCCGCGAGATCGACGAACTGGATCCGGGCGTCTGCTTCGACCCGCACACCGGCACCAGCTCGGACCGCCTGGTCGTGAGCCGCCCGTGCGGGACGAAGCACGGCGCCCGCATCCTGGCCCAGCCGGAACTGAAGACCACCTATCCGGGGGCGGACGGGGCCCGGCGGCAGGCTGAGACCGCCTGTGACCAGGCCGTTCCAGGGTCTCCCGCCGCCTGGCGCGCGGAGTCCGCCGAGCGGGACACGCACTGGTTCACCTGGCCGACCGACAAGTGGGACTGGGGCGAGCACGGCGCGGCCCGCGCCACCTGTTACGTGCTCACCCGATGACGGCACGCCCGGCTCCGGAGTCCGTCACTCCGCCGGCCGGGCTCCGTGGCCGGTGCCGGCCGGTGCTGATCGGTGCTGATCGGTGGAAGTACGGGAGAGGGGCGGCTGCCGGGTCAGGCAGCCGCCCCTCTCTGTGTCCTGGGCGGGATCAGCCGCGGACGATGTTCTGGGCCTGCGGGCCCTTCTGGCCCTGGCCGATGTCGAAGGTGACGTGCTCCCCTTCGGTCAGCTCCCGGTATCCACTGCCCTGGATCTCGGAGTAGTGCGCGAAGACGTCCGGGCCTCCGCCGTCCTGCTCGATGAAGCCGAAGCCCTTTTCGGCGTTGAACCACTTCACGGTGCCGCTGGCCATACTGGTCGATCCTTCGTCCATGCCCGGGAACAGCCCTTGATCCGGGCATGCTCCGGCCCCTGCACATGCAGGAGCCAACAGCCGTTCTACCCCGTGAGAGCCCGTTCACCCCTGCGGGCACGCCGGGCGTACCACCGGGCGCGAGCGAGTGGGGCTGCCGGGGGTGTCGTCGGGGTGCCCGCCGGTGGGCGTGGTCCCGCCGACTACGGGGCCTGCGTGCCCAGTCCGGCGTCGCGGGCGCGCACGATCGCTGCGGCGCGGTCACGCACCTGGAGCTTGGAGAAGACCGATCCGACGTGGTTGCGTACGGTCTTGTCCGCGATGAACAGCCGGTGTGCGATCTGCCGGTAGGTCAGTCCGCCCGCGAGCAGGTCGAGGATCTCCCGTTCCCTCGTGGTGAGCGTGGGGAAGGCCTCCCTGGCCGGGGTGCTGTGGACGGCTGCGAGGAGGGCGCGGAACCGTTCGGCCAGTTGGTGGCCGAAGACGGCGCCGCCCCGGCCGATGGTGTGCAGGGCCCACAGGACCTCTTCGCGCGGGGCGCCTTTGAGGAGGTAGCCGCGGGCGCCGGCGCGGAGGGCCGCCAGCAGGCTGTCGTCGTCTTCGGACATGGTCACGATCAGGACGCCGGTGCCGGGGTGGGCGTGCAGGAGCCGCCGGGTGGTTTCGATGCCGGACAGTCCCGGCAGGCCGAGGTCCATGACCACCAGGTCGGGGGTGGTGCGGGCGGCTTCGGCGAGGGCTTCCTCGCCGGTTGCGGCCTGGGCGGTCACACGGAATCCGGCGTCGAGACCGATCGCCGCGGCCAGTCCCTCCCGGAACAGGGGGTGGTCCTCGACGAGCAGCACGTCTTTGCGGAGGGCTCCGGTGTCGTCGGGCGTGCGGGGCGGCCGGGCCGGTTCACTCATGGTCGTCCTGGTGGGTGCGGGCGGGGGCGAGGGGGAGGGCGATGTGCACGGCGGTGCCGTGGGGGCCGGTGTCGAGGGTGGCGATGCCGCCGATGGACGCGGCGCGGGCGGCGATGGAGGCCAGACCGGTGCCTGTGGCGGCCCGGGGGTCCAGGCCGATTCCGTCGTCGGTGACGCTGATGGTGAGCATGAGGAGGTCGATGCGGAAGTCGACGTGGATCCGCCGGGCTCCGGCGTGGCGGACGGCGTTCGTGAGGGCTTCGGCGGTGATGCGGTAGGCGGTGGTTTCCACCGCGGGGGTCAGGGTGGGCAGCGGTGGACGCGGGTCGGCGACGATCACCTGGACGTCCCCGGAGGTGAGGTGGTGCGCCAAGGTCCGGGTGGCGTCGAGCAGGCCGCGCCCGGTGAGGGCGGGCGGGATGGTGCCGCTGGTGAGGTGGCGCAGTTCCAGGAGGGCTTCGCCGAGTGCCTGGACCGCGATGTGCAGGTGCTCTGCCGCCGTTGCGGGGAGAGGAGCGCATGCCTGCGCGGCGTTCAGTCTCAGCTGGACGGCGGCCAGGTGGGGGCCCAGGCCGTCATGGAGCTCGCGGCGCAGGTGCCGGCGTTCCTCCTCCCTGGCGCGGAGCAGGCGTGGACGGGCGGTTCGAGGGGCTTCGTGCGGGGGCGGGGCGGCCGGGGTGGTCGGGGTGGTCGGGGTGTCCGTGGAGGGCTGCAGCGGTTGCCTGCGGGGGCCGATGGGCGGGTGGGGGCGGAGCGCGAGAGAGCCGGGGTCGTCGTACTGGGGCATGGGAGTCTCCGGGAGCTGGAACGGTCGGGTGCCGGGGGTGAGCCGTGCCGAGTCGGGCGGCGGGTCGGACGGCTGTGAACTCCGTGGGCGCAGCGCACCCGTTGGAGGGGTCGTGGCGGCATCACACCCCCGGCCGGTCGCACTGCCCGTAACTTCGCGGTCACGGGCCGCTGTCGAATCCAGCGTGCGGCCTGTGGGACACCGTGCCGAGGGGGTGCCTGTCGTCTTGATCGACCGGAAACAGGAAACATCGTCCGACCTGCGGGAAGACGAGGGCCGCGACGGTGGCGGCGACGCCGCGCCGGCGGCGCGACGCGGGGTTCGGGGCGGTGGGGCTGCGCCGCCGGAGGCCGGTGCGGAGACGTTCGGGCAGTGTCTGCGGCGGTTGCGCACCGAGCGGGGATTGTCGCTGGCGGATCTGTCCGCCCGGGCCCACTACAGCCGCAGCCATCTGAGCAAGGTGGAGAACGGGCAGAAGGCCCCCACCCCGGCCCTTGCCGACAGTTGCGACCGGGCACTGCGGGCCGGTGGCGCTCTGGCGCGGCTCGCGCCGGAGGGCACCGGCAGCGGTACGGGCGAGGTGTGCCCCTACCCCGGGCTCGCCTCTTTCGAGTCGGGGCAGGCGCGGTGGTTCTTCGGCCGGGACCGGGCGACGGCCTCGCTGGTGGCGCGTGTGGGTGAACGGATCAGCGGCTCGGGTGGGCCGGTGGTCGTGGTGGGCCCGTCCGGTGCGGGGAAGTCCTCGCTCGTGCACGCCGGTCTGCTGCCCGCCGTCGCGCGTGGTGCCCTGCCGGTGCCGGGTTCGGCGTCCTGGCCGGCCCTGTCCCTGACGCCCACGGCCCGGCCCTTGCGGGAACTGGCGCGTGGTCTGGCGGAGGTGACGGGGCTGAGCCGGGATGAGACGGTGCGGGCAGCGGCGTCCGGGCCGGAGGCCCTGCGCTCGCTGGTGCTCGGGGCGCTGCGTGAGCGGGCCGCTGTGCCGCGGCAGGGGGCGGGGCGCGGTGGAGCCGGGCGGATGACGCCGGGGCTGGTGGTGGTGGCCGACCAGTTCGAGGAGATCTTCACGCTCTGTACGGACGAGCAGGAACGCCGTGCGTTCGTGAGGGCGTTGCACGTGCTGGCCAGGCCGGAGGGCCGGGAGCGGCCGGAGACCGAGGCGGGCAGGGGAGCTGGCGGCGGTGCGGCTCCGGCGGGGCAGGGAGGATCCTCCGCGGGTGGGGCGCCGCCGGTCCCGCCGGGGCCGCGGGCGGTCGTGATCGTGGTCGTGCTCGGTGTCCGGGCCGACTTCTACGGGCCGTGCCTGTCTTTTCCCGAACTGGTCGCGGCGCTGCGGGACGGGCAGTTTCCGCTCGGCCCCATGACGCGCGCCGAACTGGGCGAGGCCATCGCGCGTCCCGCCCGGGAGACAGGGCTGGAACTCGAAGCGGGCCTGGTGGAGTTGCTGCTCAACGACCTCGGGGCGCGGCACGAGGACGCCCAGGACCGGCGGGCGGGGACCCTGCCCCTGCTGTCGCACGCCCTGTGGACGACGTGGCAGCACCGCGACAAGGGGCGGATGACGGTGGCCGGGTACCAGCTCACCGACGGCATCCGAGGGGCCGTCGCGGCCAGCGCCGAGCGCGTGTACGGGCGGCTGGACCCGGCCGGGCGGGCCGCGTGCCGCCAGGTGTTGCTGAGTCTGGTGCGGGTGGGTGAGGAGGAGCAGGACACGCGGCGCCGCGTGTCCCGTGAGCGGCTGCTGTCGTCGGCGGCGGATGCGGGGGCGGCGGCCGGGGTGCTGTCCGCGTTCGCCGATGCCCGGCTGGTGACGATGAACGCCGACAGTGTGGAGATCACCCATGAGGCGCTGCTGAGTGCCTGGCCCCGGCTGCGGGACTGGATCGACACCGACCGGGCGGGGCTGCGGCAGCGTCAGCGGCTGGTGGAGGCGGCCGAGGCGTGGGAGGCCGGGGGTGGCGACACGGCGCTGCTGTACCGGGGCACGCAGCTCGCCACGGCCGTCGAGTGGATGGCCGGCCACCGGTTCGACCCCGAGACGCTGGAGTGCCGCTTCCTGCAGGCGGGAGTCCAGCGTGAGAGGGCGGAGGCGGAGGCGCGGCGCCGGCACACGCGCCGGCTGCGGCAGTTGGTCGTCCTGCTGTCGGTGCTGGTGCTGCTGGCCGGTGGTTCGACGGGGCTGGCTCTGCGGTTGCGGGCCGACGCGCTCACCCAGAGCGAGCGTACGGCCGCCCAGGTGGCCGTCGACGAGGCCGGGCGGCTGCGGCAGGTCGACCCGTCCCTGGCGATGCGGGTGAGCCTGGCGGCCTACCGGCTCGCCCGCACCCCGCACACCCGCGGTGCGCTGCTCGCCTCGTCGGGCAGTGTGTTCTCCACCCGGCTGCCGGGCCACCGCTACACGGTCCGCCAGGCCGCCTTCACCGGATCGGTCCTGGCCACGGCGGGCGAGGACGGGGTGACCCGGCTGAGCGATCTACGGGCCCCCACCCGGCCGGTGGCAGTCGAGGCGCTGCGCAACGCGGACGCCGTGCACGCGGTGGCGTTCAGCCGCGACGGGCGGCTGATGGTGACCGGGGGCGCCGACGCGGCCGTGACCGTGTGGTCGCTGTCGGGCCCCGAGGGACGGCAGCGGCTGCGGCAGCTGGCCGCCCTCCCGATCGGCGGTGAGGTGCGGGCGGCGGCTGTCACACCCGACGGCAGGACGCTGGCCGCGGCCACCGGTGACACACTGCGGCTGTGGGACCTGTCCGACCCGACGCGCCCCGTACCCGCCCGCGCCCCGCGGGGCCGGGGACATGCCGGGGTCGTCAACAGCGCGGCCTTCAGCCACGACGGCCGCACGCTGGCCACCGCCGGCGACGACCACACGGTGCGGCTGTGGGACGTCACCCGCCGTACGCGCCCCCGGCTCGCCGATGTCGTCTCGGCCCACGCGGCCCAGGTGAGGGGGGTGGCGTTCTCACCGGACGACCGTCTGCTGGCCAGTGTGAGTTTCGACCGGACGCTGCGGCTGACCGACGTGAGCGACCCCTACCACGCCGGCCGGCCCCGAGTCCTCGACGGGCACATCGGACTCGTCCACAGCGTCGCCTTCCGCCAGGACGGACGGCGACTGGCCACCGGCGGCGACGACCAGACCGCCCGCCTGTGGGACGTCCCGACCCGGAGGGAAGTGGCGACACTGCCCCAGCCCAATCCGGTACGGGCGGTGGGGTTCAGCCCCGACGGCTCGCTCGTCACGGGGGACGACGAGGGGCGTGTGCTGCTGTGGCACCTGCCGCCGCCGGTGGCGGCAGGCCACACGGGGCCGGTGAACTCCGTCGCCTACACCCGCGCCGGGCGGATGCTGGTCACCGCCGGTGACGACCGCACCGTGCGGCTGTGGGACGCGGCCCGCCCGGGATCCGGCGCGGCGGTCGCCTCCGTCCCGCACCCGGCAGCGGTCAACGCCGCCGAACCCAGCGCCGACGGCCGCCTGCTGGTCACCGCCGGCGCGGACCACAAGGCCAGGCTCTTCGATCTGACCGACCCGCGGCACCCACGACTGCTCGCCGTGCTCACCGGTCACCGCGAAGCCGTCTACACCGCGGCCGTGAGCCCGGACAAGCGGCTGGTGGCCACAGGGGGCGAAGACCACGACGCCCGGCTGTGGAACATCACCGATCCACGCCGCCCCGTGCCGCTGACGGTCCTCACCGAGCACCACGACCGGATCAACTCCCTCGCCCTGAGCAAGGACGGCCGGCTGCTGGTGACCGCGGGCGGCGACTACCGGGCCCGGGTGTGGGACCTGACCGACCGTCACCATCCGGCCCTGATCGCCACCTTCCTGCACCCCAACCAGGTCAACGACGTGGCACCGTCCCCCGACGGGCGCCTGCTGGCCACCACCGACGACGACCGCAAGACCCGGCTGTGGAGCATCCCCCGCCGCCACCGACCGGGCGTGCGCTCGGGGCACTCCGACATCACCACCCCGGTGAGCGTGCTCGCCGGGCACCGCGAGGCCTCCCGCGGCGTGGCCATCGCCCCCGACGGCCACACCCTGGCCGCCGTCAGCGACGACCGCACCGTGCAGCTGTGGGACATCCGCACCCCTCGACGGCCCGCGCTGCTGACCGCCCTCACCGGTCACACCGACCAGGTCAGGGACGTGACCTTCACCCCTGACGGACGCACCCTGACCACGGCCGGAGCGGACGGGGCGATCCGCTGGTGGTCCAACGACGCCGCCGGCGTGGCCCGCCGTATCTGCGCCCTGGACGGCCCCGGGCTCGACCGTGACGAATGGGCGGTGCACTTCCCCGGTCATGACTTCCGCCCCTCGTGCGGCGGTCGGACGCGACGGTGAGAGGCGGGGTGCCGTCCCCTCGCCCAAGCGCCGAAACGCAGTGCGGGCAGCGGGAGTTGAGCTGCAGAGGGGCTGGTCAGAATCCGGCCGCCGCGTAGGCGTCGTAGGCGACGGGGGGTGCGACGTCGGCTGCCGGGCACTTCGCCCGGCGCAGGATCGGCCACTGCGTGAGGTGGAGCACCGGGCGCCGGGCGTCCGCGACGGCCCTGCGGATCCCGTCGGCAGCCACCGCATCGTCGTAGTACGTCTCTCCGACGATCACCGGCTGCCGGTAGCCGATCTCGTCCAGCGCCTCGTCCGCCGCCATGAACTGCTGGTACTCGTCGCCGTTCTCCCCCGGCTGACCGTACAGATGGATCTCCAGAACGGGCGGCGGGCTGTCGCCGTAGACCTCGGGCAGCTGCGGCACACGCCCGGCGATCCACACAGTCATCGAGAAACCGACCGTGTCAGCGACCCCGAAGCTGCGCCGGTAGTCCTGCCACAGTGTCTTGGCGTAGCGCAGCCACACCCGCTCCCCCGCGGGCGGGGCTCCTTCGTTGAGCAGATCGAGCGTGTACGCGAGCCCCGAGCGGGCGACCACGGAGCGCACCTGACGCACGATCCCCCAGTTCTCCTCGTACAGCCCTTGGTCGAAGGCGGCCCACCCGGTGGGGTCGTTGGCGTCCTGAGGGAAGAACCCGACCTCCACGGCCTCGAACCCGGCCGACTTCACCGTACGAAGCAGCGCACTGAGATTCCGTACGTTCGCCGCGTCGAGCCGGCCGCCCGTCGAATCCATGACCGTGCCCGAGTCCTGCCCCCGGTGGTGGTACACCGGGATCCGAAGCCGCTTCTGACCCGCCCGGGCCATCTGCGTCACCTGCCGCTCGATCACGTCCGGCGCCTTGTCGTAGCTGTTCACGACGCCGTACGGCTCGCGTTCGCAGTCCGCGTCGACCTGATGGGTGAAGTAGTTCGAGCCGCCGCGTGCGGGGGCGGCCGGGGCTGTCTGCCGGGTGCCTGCTGCGGGCGGCCGCTCCGGGGGTGTGTGCGCTGCGGTGAGAAGCAGGGCCAGGGCGAGTGCCGTGAGGCCTGCCCTCGCACGTGTCAGCACCATGATTCCTCGATTCTCCACTCAGGGACGAGACCACCGGCCCCGTGCCGCCGCGCACGACCGCGCGGGCCGTGGCTGCCGGCTGACGACGCCGCGCATGAGCAACGACTGCCCGGCCAGAAGGTCGCTGCCCTGCGGCGACGCAGCCGTGCGGGTCTCCGCCCGTGGGCGGGCCCCCGGGCCGGGAACCGGGCGGTGACAGGACACCTGCCTCAGGCCCCCGGGCGGCCGGGCGCCGAATGCTGAAGGCGCATCAGCCACCAAGCGCCCCGCTGAGCGGGAACGCCGCAACGAAAGGCACCACCGTGCACGACACCCAGCCCACCCCCCGTCCGTCCGGCCGCCCGACAGCGGTCATGGGCGTACTCGCCGCAGCCGGCACCGCACTCGCCCTGGCCCTCACCGCCTCCCCCGCCACCTCGGCTGCCCCGGTCTCCGCCGCCGTCGGCACCGTCAAGGCCGCACCCGCCCCGGACTGCCCCGCCGGCAAGGTCTGCATGTGGTCGCAGCGCGACTTCCAGGGTCACCGCTACGACTGGAGCCCCGACGAGGGCAACGTCTTCCTCGGCAGGCACGGACTCGCCGACAAGGTCGCCTCGTTCGTCGCCACGGTCGACGGCTGCTTCCAGGACTCACCGCCCCCGGGCAACGGCCGGTGGCACCGGTTCGCACCCGGCCAGTCGGACGCGGACTTCGCCTTCGGCCGCACCGCGGACCGCATCAAGCCGGGCTGCTAGCCGCCACCGAGCGTGAGGTGACGTGAGGGTGTGAGGACCGGGTTCGGGCCCGGTCCTCACACCCGGCCGTGCCGTCAGCAGCCGAAGGGCGGCGAGGGCTGTGGCTGCGTCCAGTGGCTGCGTCCAGTTCCTCGGTGCCCGACTCCGCGCAGTGCCCGCAGGCCATGCCGGCACCTTCGTGGTGATCGTCGTGCTATGCAGGGGCGATGACGATCACCGACACCTGCGGCAGGTCGTACGACGCGGTTCTGTGCGACGTCGACAACGTGATCCGCTTCTACGACCTGACCCGATTGGCGGCGCTGGAACAGGCGGCCGGGCTGTCCGAGGGGACAACCACCAGGGTGGCCTATGCGCCGGAGACGGATCTGCCGCTGCTCCTCGGAAAGATCAGCAAGGAGGAGTGGGTGGAGGCCATCGTGTCGGGACTCGCAGGTGAGGTCCCGGAGCCCCAGGCGCGCGAGCTGGGAACGGCACTGGCTGAGGCGCCGTTCCGGGCTGACGAGGTGGTGGTCACGGCGCTGCGCCGGATACGGGAACAGATGCCGCTCGTCCTGGTCACCAACGCGACGCTGGAGTTGGAGAGCGACCTCGCACTGCTGGGGCTGTCCGACCTGGCGGACCATGTGGTCAGCAGCGCCCGGGTCGGAGTGGTCAAGCCCGACCGTGAGATCTACGAGATCGCTGCCGCGCGGGCGGAGACCGACATCGAACGCTGTCTCTTCATCGACGACCGGCTGGAGAACATCGAGGCTGCTGTCGCGCTGGGGATGACGGGGCTGCACTATCGCGACCCGGCGGACCTGCGAGAGGTGTGGGGGTTCGCACGGGGTTCGCACTTGATGGCTGAGGCTGTACGAGTTCAGCCGGAGGGCCCGACATCTTGAGGGTGACGGGGCGCGGGCACGGAGATGGCATCGGGTCCGGTGGGCTTGGCCGGCCGCCCGCGCACGGGACGATGATCCCTTCCCCACGTGACACCGGGCTCCCGGCCGTCCCGGCGACTGAGATCACTCTCTGCCGCCCGGCATCCCCAGCACATGAGGCCCCCGGCCGACCCATCAGGACCTCACCGATCTCGGCATCGGTGGCAACGGCTCGGGGCATCCGCGGAGACGCCGCTCAGCGGCGCGGGCAGGCGCTACACCGGGTTGCGTCCGGCGATGTCACCGCCGGGGTCGTCGAGCAACGCGATGCGGGCGGTGATGCGCTTGCCGACCGGCTCCCGCTGGACCTCGAAGCCCTGCGCGACGGCCATCACGATCTCCAGGCCGTGCTGGCCGACCCTGCCCGCGTCAGCGGCCCTGGCCACCGGAAGGACCGGGTCGCTGTCCCACACCACCACTTCCACCCCGTCCCCGGCGATCCGCAGTTCCACCAGCACGGGTCCGGGAGCGTACTTGTGGGCGTTGGTGACCAGCTCGCTGACCACCAGCTGAGTCAGGTCCATGGCACGTGCGGATACCGGGACGCCGTGTTCAGACTGGACCCGGGCGAGGAACTCGGCCGCTCTGTGACGGGCCTCGGCTATGACATATCCCTCACCGTCGAGGGCGATGGTGTCCTGAATCACAGGGGCGTCGGGCAACACGTGGTCTTCGCCCTCGGGGACCGATTCAGCCGGATCCACTCTTGTTACCCCCGTTCACAGGTCTGCGCCTACCCCGCGCTCCGCCACACATGTCTTGTGCGGCCTGCACAGTATGACGAACGCGTGTTCGTCGTAGCATCGGGGCAGGCTGTCGGCACACATGGTGCCGGGGGTCCTGGTCCCATCAGCGAACAGTCGAGGATAACGGTGACAGACACCCACGGAGCAGCCCGGCCCTGCCGCCTGTCGGCCGACCACACCACCGTCGACGGCATCCGTCTGGTCACCCTGCAGGGCGAGATCGACCACGACGCCAAGGACCTGCTCACCGAGGCGCTGCTGCCCTCCGGTGCGGCGACGCCGGCGCGGGTCGTGGCGGACCTCGGCGGCGTGACCTTCATGGACTCCAGCGGCATCAACGTCTTCGTCACCGTCCATCAGCGCGTCGGGGACACGGGCGGGTGGGTGCGTATCGCCGGCGCCCAGCCGTCCGTGCTGCGCGTCCTGCAGCTGGTCGGCGTCGACATGCTCATCTCCTGCCACTCGACCACCGAAGAGGCCTTGAACGCCTGACCTCCACCGAGACGGCAAGGCCCGGCGTGCAGAGACGGCAGCCGTCTTCATCTGCACCGCGCGGACATCACGGCATATAGCCGCGCAATCCGGCCCTGCAGCCATGCCCGACCTCAGTGCCGCTGTTACTCACTTTCGGGTGACGGCCGGGTCTGCTGCGGGGTGGCGCAGTGTGGCGGACTGACGCCGCAGCCCGCTTCCCACAAGGGGCGTGCCGACTGTCGGTGCGTCAACATCACTCCCGGACGAAATAAGTGGATGTTGCAGGCGAGAGTCATAGAAAAATGGACAACTCGTAACAAGCGCCATGTTGCCCCCTCAACTTCTCCACGCCGTGGACAGAGTGTGTGCGCGGCCAGCCGGCCGCCACGCTCACCACACCGACCGCCCGTGGCGGCCTCCAGCAGGCCCCCGGGGAAGGTGTCCGCACAGTAAGGGGACCTCTTGTCCGCCTTCGCTACAGTCAGCGCCCGTCGTCTCGCCGCCGCCACTCTCGCCGCCGGCGCCCTCGTCTCGGTGACCGCGCTGCCCGCAGCCGCCGACCACGGCCACCCCGCGCGGTTCAAGGTGGAGATCACCGCCGTCCAGTACGACTCCCCCGGCCGTGACGACCACTCCAACCGCTCCCTCAACCGCGAATGGGTGGAGATCACCAACACCGCCCGCCGCGCGGTCAACCTCGACGGCTGGACCCTCAAGAACGAGGACGGCCAGACCTACACGTTCCACCACTACCGCCTCGAAGGCCGCGCCACCGTCCGCATCCACACCGGCTTCGGCCGCGACACCCGCAGCGACCTCTACCAGGACCGCCGGGACTACGTCTGGGACAACCACTCCGACACCGCCACCCTCCGCAACCACCGCGGCCGCTTCATCGACGACGAGTCGTGGGGCCACCGCCACCACCACCGCCACGGGCACGGGCAGGGCCACGGACACGGGCACGGACATGGACAGCAGCACGGCCACGGACACGGCCACGGGCACGGGCAGGGGCACGGGCACGGCGACCGCTGATCCATCACCGCGCGCGGTGAACTGAACCTGAACCCTCACCGCTCCCCGACGACATGGACGCACCCGGCCACATGGCCGGGTGCGTCTCGTCCGTGCGAAAGGTCAGGGCACGGCCCCCCTTCCACGCGGCGGGCCCCGGACACAGACTCACGGAGCAACTGGCGGCCAGGAGGAGCTTGGTCAGGGCCGCCACTCATGACAAGCGGCGCGACCATCGGCATGACTGACTGACGTCCCGGGCGATTTGCCCATATCGGTAAATCTTCGCCAATGCGTGTGAATGTCGCCTGAGAAGTCACTCGGTTGAAACAGCCCCGTGAGAGCCGTGGGGCCGTGCACCGAGGGAGTTGCTGATGAGTGGGTCCGTACAGGACGGGAGCGGAAGGCTGCAGCAGGCCGGGGAGACAGCCAAGGCGGAGACGTCGGCCACTGCCGGTCAGGCCAGACAAGCCGCAGGTCAGGTGAAGTCCACGGCTGTCCAGGAGGCGAAGGCGGTCGCCGGAGAGGCGCGGCAGCAGGCCGGCTCGGCCCTCGAGGAACTGCGCAGCCGCGCGATGGAGGAAGCCGAAGGACAGACCAGAAGAGCCGCCGAAGTGCTGCGGCAGTGGGCACAGGACATGGCCGGGCTCGCCGACAACGCTCCGGAAGACTCGCCTGCGCGCAGCCTGGTGACTCAGGTCGCCGACCGCGGGCACCGGGCGGCCGACTACGTGGACAAGCAAGGTGTCGAAGGCATCGTCTCCGAGCTTCAGAGCTTCGCGCGTCGGCGCCCGGGGGTGTTCCTGGGCGGGGCACTGCTGGCCGGGCTGGCCGTCGGGCGGCTCGGGAAGGCGGCGGGCAAGGCCGGCCAGTCCACCGACGGGCAGGAACAGTCCGCCCAAGGGGCGCAACCACAGCACCGGGACGAGCCGGACGCGGTGACGCCTCCGACGGGTTCGGGTCAGTGGACGCCGCCGCAGCCGCTGGCGCCACCGGGCACGTCGCCGGCACCGCCCGCGCCGCCCACAGCTCCGGCTCCCGGCGGCATGCCGGCGCCTCCGCACCCGGGGGTGTGAGGTGTCCTCGATCCAACGCGACCAAGGCAGGCCTTACGGCCAGGACGAGTCCGTGGGTGAGCTGCTGTCCCGGGTGACCTCGGACGTGCAGACGCTCTTCCGCCAGGAGGTGGAGCTGGCCAAGATCGAGGTCAGGCGGGAGGCGACCAAGGCGGGCAAGGCAGCGGGCATGTACGGGGGCGCCGGATTCGCCGGATACATGGTCCTGCTGTTCCTGTCCCTCGCCGCCGTCCTCGGCCTGGCCAACGTGATGGACGGGGGCTGGGCCGCGCTGATCGTCACCGGCGTGTGGGGCCTGGTGGCCGCCGTGCTCTACACGCGGGGCCGCGCCCGGATGCGCACCGTCTCCCCCACCCCCGAGCACACCGTCGAAACGATGAAGGAGAACACCCGATGGGCACGTCACCCGACCAGATGAGAGCGCAGATCGACGCCACACGCGATCGTCTGTCCACCGATGTCAGCCGACTCGCCGACCGGGCCAGTCCGCACCAGATGATGCGTCGCCGCACCCGCCGGGTGCGGGGCAGGGTCACCGGCCTGCGCGAGCGGGTCATGGGCTCCGCCTCCGACACCGCGCACAGCCTCGCCGGCAGCACCCGGTCGGCAGCCGGTTCCCTGCAGGAAGGCGCCGGTCAGGCCACGGGCACCGCCCGCGACGCCGCCCAGCAGGCAGGTGAGGCGGCCCGGCAGGCACCCGAACAAGCCATGCGGCAGACACAGGGGCATCCGCTGGCGGCCGGACTGATCGCCTTCGGCACCGGGGTGCTGGCCTCCTCCCTGCTGCCGACCTCGCAGAAGGAGGAGCAGGCGGCCTCGGGCCTGATGGAGCAGGGGCAGCAGGCCCTCGAACCGGTGAAGGAGGCGGCAGTCGAGTCCGCGCAGAACCTCAAGGGAGGCGTGCAGGAGGCGGCACAGAGCGCGGCGGCGGAAGTGAAGGACACCGCCGACGAGGCCGTACGCAACACCCAGAAGCAAGCCCGCGACCAGGCAGGCGGCGTCGCCGACCAGGCCCGCGACTCCGCTCAGCACGTCACCGAACAGAGCCGCCGCCAGTGAGGGGTGACGGCCCGGGAAGCCACGGCTTTCCTTCGTCGGCGAGGGGGAGACGGAGCAGCGGGCGCGCTGCCTGAACTCGGGCCGCCCTGCGCCGGCTCCTCGTCGCCCCCTGCGGCACGAAGGACCTCGCCGCCCGCCGTCGCGTTCCGACGTGCTGGTGCCCGGGGTTCAGTCCGCTCCGCCGTTCTCCTCGACCGGCGGCATGAACGCCCGCAGCCACCGCTCCGTCTGGGCGACGTGTGCCTGTGCCGCGCCGGCCGCGGCGACCGGGTCGTGGTCGGCGATGGCGGTGGCCAGGACGCGGTGGTCGTCGTCGCTCTTCCTGCGCAGTTCGGGGCCCTCGGGCAGGGTGAAGACCTGGTATTTGCGGGAGCGGGCGCGGAAGACCGCCAGGAGGGTGGCCAGGGTGGGGTTGCCGCCGGCGCGGGCGATCTCCGCGTGGAAGCGGTGGTCCAGTTCCGACGCCCGGGTGGGGTCGGTCGTGGCTTCCATGTCCGCGATGAGGGTGAAGAGCGTGTCCACCGTCTCGGGCGTGCAGCGGGCCGCCGCCTGGGCGGCGACGTGCGCCTCCAGGACGCGCCGGATCTCGTAGACCTCCAACAGGCCCGAGAGCGGCAGGAGTTCGAGGGTGAGGGAGAGGCTGCCGATGACGTCCTCGGGCCTCAGCTGTGAGACGTAGGTGCCCGAGCCGTGCCGGGGCTCGATGACGCCCAGGGCGGCGAGCATCCGGACCGCCTCGCGCAGCGAGCCCCGTGAGACGCCCAGTTCCTCGCAGAGATCGCCCTCGGGCGGGATGCGCTCGCCGGGGCCGAGGCGTCCCGTCCCGATCATGTGCCGCAGGCCGTGGAAGGCCTTCTCGACTGCGGACATCCGTCCCCTTCTTCCTCCCCTGACGGGACGCGGTCAGGCCGCGCCCCCCGGAGCACTGTAGCGAGGCCCGCCGGGTCATCAGACGTGTCGGGGATGTGTCTCGGGAAGTCATCTGATGACTTTCACTGTACGACCCTTGTTTCCGCTCCAGAAGATGTGCAGGATGCCGAGTCATCAGATGTGTCCGGCGGAGTCTCAGCCTCCGCAGGACCGCCCTGCCCCAGATGTGGAGTCCTGTGAGCGAGACCGAGGTGACCACCGCACCGCGCCCTCTGCTGCTGGCGGACGGCAGGCCCGCCGACCGGGCCTGGTCGCTGGACCCTGCCCTCAAGCACCTGAACCACGGTTCCTTCGGGGCCGTGCCGCTGGTGGCGCAGGAGCGGCAGGAGCTGTTGCGCGTGGAGATGGAACGCTCCCCCGTCGTGTGGTTCCCGGCGCTGCCCCAGCGGCTCGCCGCGGCCCGGGTGGAGATCGCCGGTTTCCTGCGGGTCGGCGCGGACGATCTCGCCCTGGTGCCGAACGCCAGCGCCGGCGTGAGTGTCGTCTATGCCGCGCTCGCCCTGCGTCCCGGCGGGGAGATCGTCGTGACCGACCACGGCTACGGGGCCGTGACGATGGGTGCCGAGCGGCTGGCCCGTCGCTGGGGCGGCCGGGTCCGTACCGCCCGGGTGCCGCTGGACGCGGACGAGGACGCGGCGTACGAGGCGGTGGCCGCCGAGTTCGGCGACGCCACCGAGCTGGTCGTCGTCGACCAGATCACCTCGGCGACCGCACGCCGGCTGCCGGTGGAGCGCATCGGGGCGGAGGCCCGCAGGCGCGGCATCCCCGTCCTCGTGGACGGCGCGCACGCGCCCGGTCTGCTCGAAGCGCCGCTCGCCGGCGCCACGTACGACCTGTGGACCGGCAACCTGCACAAGTGGGGATGCGCCCCGCGCGGCACCGCGGCACTGGTCGCCCGCGGCCCGCTGCGCGAGCGGCTCCACCCCCTGATCGACTCCTGGGCCGCGGCCGATCCCTTCCCCGACCGGTTCGACCAGCAGGGCACCGTCGACGCCACCGCCCAGCTGGCCGCGCCGGCGTCCCTCGCCTTCGTCGAGCGCACCTGGGGCTGGGCGGCCGCCCGCCGCTACATGGACGACCTGGCCGGTTACGGCGCCCGTGTCATCGGCGCCGCGCTCGCCGAGACGGCCGGCGTGGACCCCTCGGTCGACGTCGGCATGCCCGTGCCCGGCATGCGCCTGGTGCGCCTGCCGGACGGTCTGGCCGCCGACCGGATCCAGGCCGACGCCCTGCGGGACCGGGTGGCCCGGGAACTGGGCGTGGAGGCGGCGTTCACCAGCTTCGGCGGCATCGGCTACCTGCGCTTGTCCGCCCACGTGTACAACACCGCGGCCGACTACGAGTACTTCGCCGAGGAATGCGTCCCCGTCCTCAGCGCGTGGGCACGAGAGAACTCAGGAAAGAGGTCAGCACAATGAGAAGAAGGACGGCAGTTCTCGCGCTCGGCACCGCCGCCGCGACGGTCCTCACCGGCTGTTCCACCATGAGCCCCGAGGCGAGCGGAACGGTCACCCTCAACATGGTCGAGAGCCTGACGAACCCGACCCGCACCGACCTGCTCAAGGACCTCATAGCCGACTTCGAGCAGCAGAACCCCAAGATCAAGGTCAACCTGGTCTCGCCGCCCACCGAGCAGGCCGACCAGAAGCTCCAGCAGATGCTGCAGTCCGGCAGCGGGGTGGACGTCCTGGAGGTCCGGGACATCACCGTCGGACCCTGGTCGAACAACGGCTGGCTGCACGACATGAAGAAGGACCTGGACGGCTGGAAGGGCTGGCAGGCCATGACGGAGAACGCCGTCAACGCCTCCAAGGACGCGAAGGGCCGTACGTACTTCGTCCCGTACGGCTTCTACGGCCTGAGCCTGTTCTACCGCACCGACCTGATCGAGAAGGCGGGCTTCGACAAGCCGCCGGCCACCTGGCGGGAACTGCTGGAGCAGGCGTCCGCCATCCACGACCCGGGCGAACGCCGTTACGGCTACGCCTTCCGCGGCGGCGCCAACTCCAACAGCAACGCCACCGCCGCCATCGAGGCCTACCTCGCCGACCAGGTGGACCCGGCCAACGGCTTCAAGCTGAAGAACGGCCGCACGATCTTCTCCGCCCCGGAGGCCGAGGACGCGATCGAGACCTACCTCGAGCTGTTCCAGCAGGCGTCCCCCAAGTCGTCCGTCTCCTGGGGCTATCCGGAGATGGTCGAGGCGTTCTCCAACGGCTCCACGGCGTTCCTGCTCCAGGACCCGGAAGTGATCGCCACGGTCTCGGAGTCGAAGTCGATCTCCAAGGACCAGTGGGGCACGGCCCCGCTGGTGGCCGGGCCCGGCGGCAAGACCGTACAGCCGCTGGCCACCGCCGGCTGGGGCGTCGCCGAGGGCAGCGACCACAAGGCCGAGGCCGTGAAGCTGGTCGAGTTCCTGTCCCAGGGTGAGGCGTCGACCGCGTTCACGAAGAAGAACAGCCTGGTGCCCATCCTCAAGTCCGCGACCAGCGACCCCTTCTACAAGACCGGCCCCTGGTCGAGCTACGTCACCATGACCGAGCAGCCGGACAAGTACCTGGTCGTCACCCAGCCGCGCGGCGTGAGCTGGTGGGCCGAGTGGCAGCAGCGGGCGGACACGGACGTGCAGAAGCTGATCCTCGGCAAGACGACGCCCAAGAAGCTCCTCGCGGGCTGGGACGCGTACTGGACCGAGAAGTGGCAGCAGGAGCAGTAGACATGTCCGTCACGTCCAGCACGACGTCGAAGACGGCGCCGCCGGATGCCGGGGAGGCCTCCCGCAGGAGAGGCCTCCCCCAAGGGGGCGGGCGCAAGCGGGAGTTCACCACCCGGCGCGGCCTCGGCATCGCCGCCTTCATGGCGCCGGCCGCGATCTTCGTGGCGATCTTCACCTACTATCCCGTGATCGCGGGCGGCCAGATGGCCTTCCGCAACTGGAAACTGACCGACCTGACCGACACCTCGTGGGTCGGTCTGAAGAACTTCACCGACGTCTTCGCCGACCCCGCCTGGGGGACGGTGCTGAGCAACTCCGCGGTCTGGGTGATCGGCTCGATCGTCCCGCAACTGGTGATCGGCTTCGCGCTCGCGCTGTGGCTGCGCCGGCGCTTCCGCCTCCGCGGCGTGTACCAGGCGCTGATCTTCTTCCCCTGGGCGATCTCCGGGTTCCTCATCGGCATCCTGTTCCGCTGGCTGTTCAACAGCGAGTTCGGCGTCGTCAACGACCTGCTGCAGAAGGCCGGTCTGATCGACGAGCCGATCGCCTGGCTGGCGGATCCGCAGACGGCGATGGTGGCCGTGCTCATCGCCAACGTCTGGTACGGCGTCACCTTCTTCACCATCATGATCCTGGCCGCGCTCCAGTCGATTCCCGACGAGCTCTACGAGGCGGCGGCGCTGGACGGCGCGGGCAAGGCCCGCACCCTCTTCCAGATCACCATCCCGTACATCCGCACCACGCTGGCCCTGACCGTGCTGCTCCGGGTCATCTGGATCTTCAACTTCCCGGATCTGATCTTCGGCATGACCGGCGGCGGGCCGAACGACGAGACGCACATCGTGACCACCTGGATGATCAAGATCACGCAGCAGGGCGACTACGGCAAGGCCTCCGCGCTCGGCCTCCTCGTGGTGGCGGCCCTGCTGGTGTTCGCGGTGTTCTTCCTCCTGGCCACGCGTGAGAAGAAAGGGGCGAGGTCGTGATCGGCAAGGAGTCCGCGGCCGGCCGGGCCGTCAAGTTCACCTTCCTCGGTGTGTGGCTGCTCTTCACCGTCTTCCCCCTCTACTGGATCGCCGCCACCTCCCTGAAGGCACCGGGCGACATCTTCCATTTCCCCATCGCCTACTGGCCCGAGCGCCTCTCCCTGGAGAACTACCGCGGCCTGTTCGGCACGGCCGACTTCGGCACGTACCTCACCAACAGCCTCATCGTCTCGACCGTGGCCGGAGTGACGGCCACGGCGATCTCGATGCTCTCGGCGTACGTCCTGGCCCGCTTCGAGTTCCGCACCAAGTCCGCGCTGCTGATGGCCGCGCTGGTCACCCAGATGATCCCGTCCTTCATCGCGCTGGGACCGCTCTACCTGCTGATGACCGACCTGAAGCTGGTCGACAACCGCCTCGGCCTGGTCCTCGTCTACATCGCGGTGTGCATCCCCTTCTGCACGGTGATGCTGCGCGGCTTCTTCGAGAACATCCCTGACGCGCTGGAGGAGGCGGCCATGATCGACGGCCTGTCGCGGTTCGGGGCGCTGTTCCGGGTGCTGCTGCCGGTGATGCGCCCGGGCATCATCGCCGCGTTCATCTTCAACTTCGTCAACTGCTGGAACGAACTGTTCCTGTCGGTGACGCTCATGAACAGCGACGGCAACAAGACCGTCCCCACCGCGCTGAACGGCTTCATCTCCAGCTTCAACATCGACTGGGGCTCGATGTCAGCGGCGGCCGTGCTGACGATCGCGCCCACGATGCTCTTGTTCGCCTTCGCCAGCCGTCACATCGTGCAGGGGCTCACGTCGGGGGCGGTGAAGGGGTGAGGGGACGTGGTGCGGAAGACGGGCCCCGGAGTGCGCGGGCCTGATGGTCACGGTCGGGACCCATTGCCGTCCCCAGCGATGCCGAACACGGGGTTCCGTGGTGCAGTCGGGTCATGGTTTCGCCGCCCGCGCCCGACGCTGAGACCCCGGCCGCTCACCAGGCCCGTGAGCGCCCTTCCCGACTGATCGATATCGCGGTCGCCCTGCTGCTCCTGGTCGCGGACGCGGTCATCCTCGTCGTCGGCGCGATGCTGTCCATGGCCGTGGGCCTGGGCACCGCACCGTCGCCGCACTCCTCCCCCACGACGCACGACCGCGACGTTTCGCCTCTGATGTGGCTCGTCATCTGGGGGTTCCCCGCCGTGGCGGTGATCAGCTCCGTCGTGCACGCCAGACTCAGGATGCCGGTCACCGCCGTGGTGCAGGGCCTGTTCACGCTCGCTTGCGCGTTCCTGGCCGTGGTGTGGACGCGCATGCTGATGTCGTGATCCCGGTGAACGGAGGCACGCCCCGGCCAGGGCTCACGACCGCCGCCCCGGTGCTTTCTTCCCCTTGCCTGACCTGTTGTGTTTCTGGCCCTTCCGGTCTGGCTCGCCCTTCTCGCTCTTTCGCGCCTTGCCCGGCAGTTGGTCGCGGACCTTTGCCTTGTCCTTCCCGGCCGCGTTCGCTGCCGCCTGCTCGGTCGTGGCCGTAGGAGCGCTGCGGGTCGGGGTGGAGGGGTTGCGCGAAGGAGGGGTTGCCGAGGCCGAAGCCACGGGGGGCGTGTCGTCGTCGTGGGTCGTGTTGTCCGGGGACGCGGAAGGGGCGGCTGGGCGAGGGCCGGACGGAGCCGCTTCGCCTGTGGCGTCGTGGCGGGAGAAACCGTCGGTGACGACCAGTCCGGCGGCGAGAGCGGCGACCAGTGCGGCCGCCGCACCGCGCCTGCGGAGGCGGCTGTGCGTGGGGGCGGACCCTTCAGGCCGTGCGGACAGGCTCCGGTGCGTGCTGCCGGCGTGATCGGCGGCTGTGGGAGGTACGACGCGGAGCACGGGCCGGGCAACGGGCGCTGCCGCAGTCCGAGTGCCCGTTCCGGCGAGGCGGGTGAGGGTTTGGGCGCAGTCGTCTGCCGTGGGGCGGTCTTGTTCTTCCAGGCTGGTCATGTCGCGCAGGAGGGTGGCGAAGCCGACGGGCAGGAAGTCCGGAAGCTCGGGCGGGCGGTGCAGGCGCGCTATGGCCGCTTCCAGGGGGCCGCCGCCGTACTCGAGGCGGCCGGTGAGGCTTTCGAGCAGGACCAAGCCGAGGGCGTAGATGTCGGCGGGCGGGCCGACCGGGCGTCCCCGTACCTGTTCGGGGGAGAGATAGGCGGCCGTGCCGGTCAGGGTGCCGGTGGCGGTGCGGGTGGTCGCGTCCAGGAGCCGCGAGATGCCGAAGTCCGTCAGCTTGGGCACGCCGCAGGAGTCGAGGAGGATGTTGGAGGGCTTGACGTCCCGGTGGACGATCCCCTTCTCATGGGCGTGAGCCAGGGCTTCGGCCAACGCCGCGCCGAGCGCCGCCGCGGCCTCGCACGACAGAGGGCCCTCGGCGATGCGGGACTTCAGGGTGCACCCCTCGACCAGCTGCATGACCAGGAAGGCTTCGCCGCCATGCTGTCCGGCGTCGAATGCGGTCACCAGTCCCGGATGCTGCAGCCGGGCCAGAATCACCGCCTCGCTGCGGAAAGCCTCCTCCGTGTCGAAGCCGGTTCCGGCGCGGAAGACCTTCACGGCGACCGGCCGCTTCAACCGGAGGTCGACACCGCGGTACACGTCGGCCGCGCCTCCGGAACCGATCAGAGCATCAAGACGGTAGCGACCCGCCAGAATCCGGGCACAGCCCCGAAACGCCCGGGCACCCCGCACCTCGCGCAACCCCACCTCGAACTCCCCAATCCGCACACCCGCACCGCGTGAGCCGCCCGTCGTCGCCGGGCCACCGAACGCGGGTACCCACCCATCCGCCGCTTGCACAAACGGTGAGCGTCGTCTCGCCCGGCCCATCGCGGCGAAGGGTCCGCCGCAGTGCCGGGTCGAAGCGGTGCGGCCGCCGCTCGTCCTTCTGCAGGACTCAGCAGTGACCGAGCCTCGTCCAGCCGGGCAGGCTCACGATTTCCCGGGCGCCGTGCGGCAGCAACGACACGAGACGAGCCCGCGATCCGTCCCGAACGTCGTGTTGCATGTCTCCCCCTGGCTTCGCCGCTGCCAGGCGGCAGGCACTCACTATGCCAACCGCCCAGCGCCGTCTCGTCCGGGGGTCCCCGCAGGCGCTGAGCGGGCGGGAAAGGGGGAAAGAGAAGGGGAAAGGTCGGCCTCCCCTCAACGCCTGTGTGTGCCACGGGCGTTGCCTCCGCGCCGGAACCTAGAATCCCGGCATGGCCCTTCCCTCGGTCGTCGCCGACCTTGCGCCCACCGGCGTCCTGCGCGCCACCGTCAACCTGGGCAATCCCGTCCTCGCCCAGGGCACACCGGACGCGCCGAGCGGCATCACCGTCGATCTCTCCCGGGCCATCGCGGCCCGGCTCGGAGTGCCGGTCCGGTTCCTCTGTTTCGACGCCGCGCGCAAGTCCTTCGAGGCAATGAGCGAGGGGCGGGCCGATGTCTGCTTCCTCGCCATCGAGCCCGCCCGCGAAACAGAGGTCGCGTTCACCGCACCGTACGTACTCATCGAAGGCGTGTACGCCGTGCCGCGGGACTCCGCTCTCGAGACGCCCGAGGACGTCGACGCACCCGGGATCAGGATCGGCGTGAAGGCCGGGTCCGCCTACGACCTCCACCTCACGCGGACCCTGCGCCACGCCATCCTGGTGCGAGGCGACGAGGGTGTCGACACCTTCGCCGCGCAGAAGCTGGAGGTGGGCGCCGGCATCCGGCAGCCGATGACGGCGTACGCCGACGCGCACCCCGAAGTGCGGCTGATCGAGCAGGGGTTCATGCAGATCCGCCAGGCCGTCGGCACGACGACGACCCGCCGGCCGGAGACCGTTCGCTTCCTGCGGGAGCTGATCGAGGAACTCAAGGCCGACGGCTTCGTCGCCGCGTCGCTGCGCCGCGCCGGGCAGTCCGAGACCCTGGCGGCACCGGCAACGCCGGGACCTCAGCCGGCAGGGTGAGCACCTCCGGGTTGCTGCTTGGCCGACCGATGCCTTCGTGGCGTTCGTCGTGGCCCCAGCTTCGGGTGCGTCCGGACGCGACGGCGACACCGTGCCGTCGGTGACCGACCACTCGGCCGTGACAGTCGCGATCCGGTGAACGGACGGGCCTCCCAGTCGTCGACTGAGCCGGCCGGGTGATCGAGGGCTGATCCGCACAGGTGCGCGTCAGGAGATGGCCCGCCTCGGCTCGTCCGGCCCGCAGTGCCGAGGCGCCGCGGGCCGGATGCGCGTCAGGGGTGCCCGCGGGTGTGGGCCGACGCCACGATCCACCACCGCATGTGAGCTGCGGCATTGTCGGCCTCGGCTACCGGCCCCCACCATGGCCGGAGCAGCCACGTCAAGGGAAGCAGCTCCTCATGGGTGATCATGTGCACGTGCGGCTCAGCCAGGGGCTGAGTGTGTCGAACGACGGCGAACTGATCGAGCACTCACGGTGCCGGTGCGGGGCCACCTTCACCAAGATCTTCGACGCCGACGGCGGGGAACCGGAGCGTCCGTCGCGCTCGTGACAGCGAGCACGGATTGACAAGCAGAGACTCAACTTACTGCGAGCACCGCGAGCGACCGGCAGGCGAGCTTCACCCTCGATCCGCCGGACATCCACGCTGCATCACCTGCCCGCACCCGAAGCTTGAGCCAAGCCCTATCAACTTCACGCAGTGCGAAGTTGTCAGAGTTCCTTCCTTCGGCTATACGAATACGCGGTACTCGATCGTCGGGCCGCAGCACACCGCGGCCCGCGTCCAGGGAGGGAGAAGTTGGACATGCTCGCGCGTACGGACCTTCTCGGCGATCTCGACCGGCTCGTGCATCAGCTCGCGCGTCACGACGCTTCCGGCGGCACCGTCATCCCGGCGGACGCGTGGCGTGACGACGAAGCGCTCTACCTGCAGTTCGACCTGCCCGGCATGGACCGCTCGACCATCGAGCTGACCACGGAGCATCACACGCTGACCCTGACCGCCGAACGCCCCTCCTCGATCCCGGCCGGCGCCCGCCCCGTGCTGACCGAGCGCCCCACCGGCCGGTTCACCCGCCGTCTGGCCCTGTCCGAGGCCCTCGACACAGCCGCCGCCGAGGCGGGCTACGACAACGGCGTCCTCACCCTGCGCATCCCGCTGGCCGCCCACGCCAAGCCCCGAAGGATCGCCGTCTCCGGCGGAACGCCCAAGCAGCTGACCTCCTGAGAGCCGCCCGCCCCTGGATCCGTCACGTGAAAGGAGGCCGAACCGTGGGCGCCGTGCTGTGGCTGCTCATCCCTCTCACCGTCGGCATCGCCGCCGGCGTCTGGGCTTGGCGCGCCGGACGCCGCGACCCCGGCCCGCCCGACCACGACACCTGGGAAGACCTCGACCGTCACGAACGGCTGCGGACCGCCCTGAGAGCCGGCGAGCACTGCAAGGCGGCGTGAGAAGCGGTCGGGGAATCCTCGGCGCCGGCCGCCCGGTCGCAGCCGTGAGGACAGGGCTCGACCGTCCGCGGGTCCGCTACCCTCCGCCGCCGAAAGCCCGGCGCATCACCCCGCCCTGCTGGCCGGCGGCACCGCTCGTGATCAGTGCAGCTGCGGGCTGCGCAGCCGGGAGGGAGGGGTGTCCCGTGGTCCGCGCAGCTGGACCGCGTCCCCGCCGCCGGGGGCGGGCGTCGCGCCGGAAGCGGCGGGCGCGGTGGCGGGCTGACGCGGCGACAGGAGCCTGTGCATCAGGCGGGTCGCCACCGCCCCGTACGCCACACCGGCCACCAGGGAGACGAGCAGGGCCGCCGCCGGGGAGTGGTCCCTCAGGTACGGGTAGACGTGGAAGTGCGTGAGGTAGATGTACAGCGAGCTGCCCGCCAGGACGCCCGCCAGTCGGTTGAGCGGGTCGATGCTCGGCAGGGCCGGGACCCAGAGCAGCAGGGCGAGGCCGCCCACGACGATCGACGTCCGCAGGGTCTGCTCCCCGGGGAAGAGTCCCGGCACGGCGGCCAGCACGACGGCTGTCAGCAGCAGTCTCTGGCCCTTCGTACGTGCCCGCGCCGCCGCCCAGCCCAGCGCGAAGAGGAAGAAGACCACGGTGGGGCTCAGGTGGAAGCGGACGTGTGCGAGGTTCCAGGGGTCGAGGCGGCCGATCAGTCCCACGGCGACCAGTGCCAGGGCGAAGCCGAACGGGCTGCGCCGCTCCGCGCGGTCCAGCCAGGGGATCGCCAGGAGCGCCGTCACCGCGGTCAGGAAGTAGACCAGCGCCTCGACGAACCAGTAGCGCCACTCCGGGTCGGAGTTGTCCTGTGCGAAGAGGCTGTTGGCGAGGACGACGTTGGCCAGGTCGTACTCGCGGGTCAGCAGCAGGGCGAAGGCGATCCACACCATGCTGGGCACGGCGACGCGCGCGATGCTGCGGGTGGTCCTCCGCAGGCGCTCGCGGCGGTCGCCCGCGCAGAGGTGGAAGCGGGCGAAGTTGTAGCCGGCGACGCCGAGCAGGACGTGGGCGCCGCCCTGGACGAGGAAGACGGGGATGTGGGAGCCGACGATGAGGACGATGCCGACGGCCCGCAGGGCGATGCCCGTCTCCAGGTTGCGCCGCAGCCTGCGCCGCGGGGTGGTCCGCGGTGTGTGCGGGGCGGTTCGCGGGCCGGTCAGCCGGCGGATCGGCGTGGTGTGCCAGTCGGCGGGCAGCTCGCCCAGTACCTCTTCGAGCCGCAGTGACATCTCGACGTACGAGAGGGAATCGCCGCCCAGGCCGACGAAGGTGCTGTCCTCGGTGACGTCGGTCCGGTCGAGGATCTCCGCGTAGAGGGCGCGCAGGTCGTGGCTGCCGGGGCCGGGTGCCGGGGTCCGGGCGTCGCGCGCCAGGCGGCGTACCGCCTCGTAGTCGGGCTTGCCCGAGGGCAGCCGTGGGAGTTCGGGGACCAGCCGGACGCGTATGGCGCGCGGCGGCAGGCCGGAGCCCTCTGCCACCAGGCGCCGGATCGCCGCCGGATCGGCATCCGCCGTGGGCGCCGCGACGACGGCCAGGGTGTCGTCGTCGCCCGCGCAGGCGCCCGGTATGCCGTGTTCCTCCAGCATGGTCTCGACGCGGTGCGGGTCTATGCGCAGGCCGAGGATCTTGATGAAGCGGCTGCGGCGCCCCACGATCTCGTAGAGTCCGTCGGCGGTGCGCCGGGCGAGGTCCCCCGTGCGCAGTTCGTGCACGGTCCGGCCGAGGGCGAGGTCCGCCGGGCTCTCCGCGTAGCCGAGCATCACGTTGGGGCCCGAGTAGACCAGTTCGCCGGTGCCGGGGGCGTCGGCGCCGTCGACCGGCCGGAGCCGGAAGGAGCCGCCGGGGATGGGGACGCCCACCGCCTGGGGGCGTTCGTGCGCGAGCGCCGGGGGCAGGTAGGCCATGCGGGCCGTCGCCTCCGTCTGCCCGTACATCACGAACAGCTCCCAGCCGGAGCGCCGGCCCATCGCGGCGAAGCGGGCCACCCGGTCAGGAGCCAGGCGGCCTCCGGCCTGGGTGACGTAGCGCAGGTGGGGCAGCCGCATCCGCTCGAAGCC
Organism: Streptomyces sp. NPDC006624; assembly: GCF_040611555.1. NCBI lineage: Bacteria > Bacillati > Actinomycetota > Actinomycetes > Kitasatosporales > Streptomycetaceae > Streptomyces > Streptomyces sp. NPDC006624. The sequence continues at coordinate 26,424 of NZ_JBEXOM010000029.1, forward strand.
GACGCGGTCGAGCAGGTCGAAGGTGTAGGGCACGCCTGCCAGCGAGGTGCCGCGGCCGGCGCGGAACTCCTCCCAGAAGGCGGTGTCGGCCACCGAGCGTTCGGTGAGGATCAGTCCGGCGCCGCGCAGCAGGTGGCTGTGGATGACGGACAGGCCGTAGCAGTAGTGCATGGGCAGGGTGGTGGCCGCGCGGTCGGTGTCGCGGATGTCCAGGTAGGCGGCGATGGACTCGGCGTTGGCCTGGAGGTTGTCGTGGGAGAGCCGGACCAGCTTGGGTGAGCCGGTCGAGCCGGAGGTGCTCAGCAGCAGCGCGAGGTCGGGGTGGAGGGTGTGGGCGCTGCCCGGGCGCCGTTCGTCGAGGATCCAGGTGCCGTGGTCGTCGGGGCGCGCGATGACGTCCGGGTCGTAGGCGGCGGTCAGGGCGTCGAGGGTGGCGGCGCTGTCGCCGGGGACGAGCAGGACGGGGTGGCCTGCGGCCAGGGCGGCGAGGTGGACCACCAGGGCGCCCTCGCGGTTGGCGCCGGCCAGCAGGACGAGGCGGCGTGCCGGGCCGAGGCGTTCGGCGGTGGCGGCGACGCGTTCGGCGAGCGCGCGGTAGGTGACCTGGCCCGATGGCGTGATCATTGCAACACGGTCGCCGTGGGACGCGAGGTGCCGCGCGAACGGGACGCCCCGCGGCAGCGTCGGCGCCGCCGGGGTCGAAACCGGGACATCGTCTTGATCTGGCGAGGTCAGCGAGGTCGGGAGGGGCGGACTGAGGTCGTTCACGGGCGCGTGACCTTTCTGCGGCGGCGTCCGCGAATAGCACAGCCACTTGACGGTTAGGCAAGGTTTACCTTATTCATAGCATGTTCACAGCTGGCCTGAAAGCATCGCTTCACCGCTCGCCGACCCGCACGACGCACCCGCGCCGTACCGGCGGGCCACCAAGGAAGGCACACCACATGCGACGCCCCTCGGCTCGTCGGATCACCGCGCTCGTCGCGGCCGGCCTGCTCCTGCCCGTCCTCGCCGCCTGCGGCTCCGGCGACGGCAAGGGCGGCTCCGCTGACGGCGGCGACTCCGCCCTCGTCATCTACTCCGGGCGTAACGAGAAGCTGGTCAAGCCGATCCTCGACGAGCTGGAGAAGGCGGTCGGCACCGAGGTCGAGGTGCGCTACGGCGACAGCGCGGAGCTGGCCGCGCAGATCCTGGAGGAGGGCGACCGCACCAAGGCCGATCTGTTCTTCTCGCAGGACGCCGGCGCTCTGGGCGCGCTGTCCAAGGAGGGCGTGCTCGCGAAGCTGCCGCAGTCGAGCCTCGACGCGGTGGACGAGGCCTACCGCGGCGGCGCGGGCGACTGGGTGGGCCTGTCGGGACGCGTGCGCGTGATCGCCTACAACCCTGACGAGGTCGCCGAGGAGAAGGTCCCGGACCGCGTGGCCGACGTGGTGAAGCCCGAGTGGAAGGGCAAGGTCGGCTTCGCGCCCACCAACGCCTCCTTCCAGGCCTTCGTCACCGGCATGCGCGTCCTGGAGGGCGACGACGCCACCCGCGCGTGGCTCGAGGGCCTGAAGGCCAACGGCAAGGTGTACACCAACAACCTCGCCACCCTGGACGCCGTCGAGTCCGGCGAGGTCTCCCTCGGCCTGGTCAACCACTACTACTGGTACGAGCGCGTCGCCGAGAAGGGCGAGGACAACGTCGACGCCAGGCTCAGCTTCCTCCCGGGCGGTGACCCCGGCGCGCTCGTCAACGTCGCCGGCGTCGGCGTCCTGAAGGACACCGGCCAGTCCGAGACCGCCCGCAAGGCCGTCGACTACCTGCTGTCGAAGAAGGCGCAGACCTACTTCGCCGACGAGACGAAGGAGTACCCGCTCGCCGCGGGCGTCACCAGCAGCGTCGAGGACCTGCCGCCGCTGGACTCCCTGGAATCCCCCGACATCGACCTCGGCAAGCTCGAATCCCTCCAGGAGACGCTGGCCATGCTCCAGGACGCCGGACTGGTCTGAGGAGCAGGGGAAGCGTGAGAAGACCGACGGAAACCGTGAGCCCCACATGACCACAACGGCGTCCGCAGGCGCCCCGGCCGGAGCACCCGCTCCCGCCGGGCGCCGGCGCGTCCGTACGCCGCGCAGGCCGGGCGCCGGCCGCAGGCCCCCGTGGGTCCTGCTCGTCCCCGCCTGCGTCGCCGCCCTGTTCGCCCTGGTGCCCCTCGGCTACCTCGCGGTCCGCGCCCTCGAGCGCGGGCCGCGCTACGCCTGGGACGTCGTCGCCGACGAACGCACCGCTCAACTCCTCGCCCGCAGCCTCGGCCTGACGGCCGTCGTGGTGGCGGCCTGCCTGGTGCTCGGCGTCTCCCTGGCCTGGCTGACCGTACGCACCGCCCTGCCCGGGGCCCGCGCCTGGTCGGTGCTGGTCACCCTGCCGCTCGCCGTGCCCAGCTACGTCGCCGCCTTCGTCTGGCTGGCCGCCGCACCGGGCACCGCCGGATTCGCGGGGGCCGCGCTGGCGCTGACCCTGGTGAGCTTCCCGTACGTCCACCTGCCGGTCGCCGCCGCGCTGCGCGGCATCGACCCGGCGCAGGAGGAGGCCGCGCGCTCCCTCGGACACGGGCCGGTGCGCACCTTCCTGCGGGTCACGCTGCCGCAGCTGCGCCCGGCGGCGGCGGGCGGAGCGCTGCTCGTCGCGCTGTACGTGCTGTCCGACTTCGGGGCCGTCTCGCTGATGCGGTACGACACGTTCACCCGGGCCATCCACACCTCCTACCGCGCCTCCTTCGACCGCACCCCGGCCGCCGCCCTCAGCGTCGTGCTGGTGGTGATGACGGTGGCGCTGGTCGCCGCCGAGGCGCGCACCCGGGGGCGCGCCGGCCATGCCAGGACCGGTGGCGGCACCGCCCGGCCGGCCGTCCCGGCCCCTCTGGGACGCTGGCGCGTCCCCGCCCTCGCCTGGTGCGCCACGCTGGTGGCGGCCGCCGTCGCCTTCCCGCTCGGCACGCTCGGCTACTGGCTGGCCGTGGGGAACTCGGCCACCTGGGACCTCGGCGCGCTGTCCGAGGCCGCCTGGGCCACCCTGGGCGTCGCCGCAGCGGGAGCGGCCCTCACCACGCTGCTGGCGCTGCCCGTCGGGGTCATCGCCGCCCGGCACCGGGGCCGCGGAGCCCGGCTGCTGGAACAGACCGCCTACGCGGGCCACGCGCTGCCCGGCATCACCGTCGCGCTCTCCCTGGTCTTCTTCGCGGTGCGCTACGCCTACCCGCTCTACCAGCAACTCCCCTTGCTGATCTGCGCCTACGCCGTGCTCTTCCTGCCGGTCGCGGTCGCCGCGACCCGAGCCGCCGTCCTGCAGTCGCCCCCCGTCCTGGAGGACGTGGCGCGCTCGCTGGGCCGCTCCCCCTTGCGGGTGCTGCGGGAGGTGACCGTGCCGCTGGCCGCACCCGGCGTGGCGGCCGGCGCCGCGCTCACCTTCGTGGTGTGCATGAAGGAACTGCCCGCCACCCTGCTGCTGCGCCCCACCGGCATGGACACCCTGGCCACCCGGCTGTGGACCGAGACCGGGGCCGGCTCCTTCGCGGCCGCCGCGCCCTACGCCGCAGCCCTGATCCTCCTGGCCGCCGTCCCCTCCTACCTCCTGGGCAGGCACCGCACATGAGCGACGACCACAACGAACTGCGCATCGAGGGACTCACCAAGTCCTACGGTCCTGAAGCCCCCGTCCTGCGGGGCCTGGACCTCACCGTGCCGGGCGGGACGCTGGCCGCCGTGCTCGGGCCCTCCGGCTGCGGCAAGACCACGCTCCTGCGCGTCGTCGCCGGGTTCCTGCGCGCCGACGCGGGCACGGTCACGCTCGGCGGACGCACCGTCGTGGGTCCCGGCGTGCATCTGCCTCCGGAGCGGCGCCGTATCGGGATCGTTCCGCAGGAGGGCGCCCTCTTCCCGCACCTGAGCGTGGCCCGCAACGTGGCTTTCGGCCTGACCGGACTCGACCGCGGCGAACGCCGCCGCAGGACGCAGGAGATGCTCGACCTCGTGGGGCTCGCCGGGTACGGCGACCGGATGCCGCACGAGCTGTCCGGCGGGCAGCAGCAGCGCATAGCCCTGGCCCGGGCACTCGCCCCGAGCCCCGCGCTCGTCCTGCTCGACGAGCCGTTCAACGCCCTCGACAGCGCGCTGCGCGCCGGGGTCCGCGCGGACGTGCGCGCCGCGCTCCTGGCGACCGGGGCGACGGCGCTGCTGGTCACCCACGACCAGCAGGAGGCCCTGTCCACCGCCGACCTGGTCGCGGTCGTACGGCAGGGGCGCGTCGCCCAGTGCGACACGCCGCAGAACCTGTACCGGCGCCCCGCCGACCCGTGGGTGGCCGGCTTCGTCGGCGACGCCGTACTGCTGCCCGGGAAGGTCCACGACGGCGACTCCGCCGCCTCGACCCCCCTGGGGACCGTGGCACTGGCGGCACCGCCTCAGGGCGGGAGCTCGGGCACCGTCGTCCTGCGCCCGGAGCAACTGCGCCTGGCGGATCCGCGGACGGAGGAGGCCGTGCGCGGGACGGTCCGGGACGTGCTCTACTACGGCCACGACGCCAAGGTGACGGTGGCCGTGCGGGGCCTCGACGATCCGGTCGACGTCCGGGTCGCGGGACCCGTGGCGGTGGGGCCCGGGCAGGAAGCCGCGATCCTGGTGACCGGCGAGGGGACGCTCCACCCGTAGACGCTCCACCCGTAGGGCCCCTGCCGAACGTGCCTTCGCCTCGCAGGAGGCGAAGGCACGCGGAGTGTCAGCGAAAGCGGCAGCCGGGGGCTCAGACCGTGGTGACGAACCGGTCCCACACGCGGTGCGTGGCCATCAGTTCCCGCAGCCGCTCCAGCGCGGAGGCGCTGTCCCGGCCGACCACGACGCCGGGCGCGCCGGCGGGGATCCCGGCCGCCTCCAGTGCCGCCTCGCCCTTCGCCCAGGCGCCGATCGCCTTGCCGTGGCGGTACGCCTCCGTCAGCAGCAGCGTCACCCTCGGGTCGACAGCCCCCGGCGTACCGGCGGCGGCCGCCTTGGCGTCGCGGGAGCCGTGGGCGTCGTTGCCCGCGGCGGGCGCACCGGCCACCAGCAGCGCGTCGAACTCGACGGAACGCGCGGTCACGAACGTCCGCTGCACCGTCACGCCGCCGACCTCGCCGCCCGTCGGGGCGACGACCAGCGGCACCATGCCCGCGGCGAGTACCGCCTCGCGCGCCGCTCGCACGCCCTCCAGGTCGCCGTCCGGGCCCGTGACGATGCCGATGAGGCGGCCGTCGGTGGGCCAGGACCGCCCGACCTGGGACAGCGCCGGGCTCGGCTCCACATCGGCCGGCGGCACGGTCGCCTCGGGCGCGGGCAGGCCGAGGCCCTCGGCGACCCGGGCGCACAGCCGGGCGTCGATGTTGGCCAGCACCTGCAACGCCCGTTCCTTGACGGCCTGCTCGTAGCACTTGCCCAGCTCGAAGGTGTAGGCGCCGATGATGTGCTCCTGCTCCACCTCGCTCATGCTCAGCCAGAACCGGCGCGGCTGGCTGAAGTGGTCGGAGAACGACTCGGGGGCCTCCCTGACCTTCGTCGCCTCCGGCACCCTCACCGGCGTCTCGATGTACGCCCCGGTCTCCGCCCCCGCCAGGAACGGGCAGCCGCCGTCGAGCGAGTTGGGCCGGTAGGGCGCGACGCCCCGGTGCACGGCGTCCTGGTGGAAGCCGTCCCGCTGCATGTCGTTGACCGGCGCGTGCGGCCGGTTGATGGGGATCTGCGCGAAGTTGGGGCCGGCCAGCCGGGTGATCTGGGTGTCCAGGTAGGAGAACAGCCGTCCGGCGAGCAGCGGGTCGTCGGTGATGTCGATGCCGGGCACGAGGTGACCGACGTGGAAGGCCACCTGCTCGGTCTCGGCGAAGTAGTTCGACGGGTTCCGGTCGAGGGTCAGCAGCCCGATCGGCTGCACGGGGGCGAGCTCCTCGGGGACGAGGTTGGTCGCGTCGAGCAGGTCGATGCCCTCGAAGGTCTGGTCCGGGGTGTCCGGGAAGGTCTGGATGCCGAGCTCCCACTCCGGGTAGGCACCCGCCTCGATGGCGTCGGCGAGGTCGCGGCGGTGGAAGTCGGGGTCGACGCCGCCCGCGATCTGCGCCTCCTCCCAGACGAGGGAGTGCACCCCGAGCTTCGGCTTCCAGTGGAACTTCACGAGTGTCGTGGAGCCGTCGGCGGCCACCAGACGGAAGGTGTGGACGCCGAAGCCCTCCATCATCCGGTACGAGCGCGGGATGCCCCGGTCGGACATGTTCCACAGGGTGTGGTGGGTGGCCTCGGTGTGCAGCGTGACGAAGTCCCAGAAGGTGTCGTGCGCGCTCTGTGCCTGCGGGATCTCCCGGTCCGGGTGCGGCTTGCCGGCGTGGATGATGTCCGGGAACTTGATGGCGTCCTGGATGAAGAAGACCGGCATGTTGTTGCCGACGAGGTCGAAGACGCCCTCCTCGGTGTAGAACTTCGTCGCGAACCCGCGCGTGTCACGCACCGTGTCGGCGGAGCCCCGGGATCCCAGGACCGTGGAGAAGCGCACGAACACCGGCGTCTCCGCGCCCGGCGCCAGGAAGGCCGCCTTCGTCACCGCGCTCGCGGTGCCGTAGCTCTTGAAGACACCGTGCGCCGCCGCGCCGCGGGCGTGCACGACGCGCTCGGGGATGCGCTCGTGGTCGAAGTGCATGACCTTCTCACGCAGGTGGTGGTCCTGCAGCAGCACCGGACCGCGCGGGCCGGCCTTGAGCGAGTGGTCGGTGTCGTACAGCCGTGTGCCCTGGGCGTTCGTGAGGTAGGCGCCGGACTGGGCCATGCGGGCCTGGGCCGCGCCGGTCGCCTGCCCCGTGGGTGACATCGTGTCGGGTCCGCTCTGGTCGGGCTTCGGCGGCAGCGGCTCGCGCGGCTGCGTCGGTTCCGCGACACTCGGGGACTCCGGGGCCGGCTTGCCGGGGACGCCCTCCTCCGGTCCCTCCCCGGTGCCCCGGATGGCCTCGCTGACCTTGTCTGCCGCCCGCTTGACGGGGTTGGGCTGGCTCATCGCTCTCGTCCCTCTGCTTCGATCAGCCGCGGCCGGCGCGCGGCCACGGCGGTGGGGGGTCTGTGATCAGGCGCCGGGTACCCGACTGCGCGGGACGAATCCCCCGGTCATGTCCGACGGGCACGCCCTGCGGCCAAGCTCGCACGCCGCCGGGCCCTTCGCATCCGGCGGGCGTCGGCGGGATGAGCGGTCCCGGCAGCGGCGACTGAAGCGCTCCCCCGCCCTCGGCGCCCCGGAGCGGCGGGGCCGGTCGCCGCCTTCGTGGCCGGTCGGGCCGGCCGGGTCCTCCCGGGCGTACGGCGCCTGACGCAGCGGGTGGCGCGCGGACCCGTGAGGGCCACCGGGCGCCGGCCGGTCCGGTCCGGTGAGATCGGCGGGCGGCCCGGTCCGGTGAGATCGGCGGGCGGCCCGCGATCAGACGACGGACCCGGCCGTCGCGAAAACCGGGTGATCGGCCGTCCGGCGTGTGCCGCGGCGCCGTTCCTCCTCGTTCGGGCCAGCGCCCCGCCTGTCACCCGGGCGTGGGCCACCGGCGCCGATAGCGTCCCTCTCGGCCACCGCCGGGCCGGGCGGCGTGCCCGTCAGCGCCCTGCGCGGAAGGAGTCCCATGACGTCTCGCCCCACCCGCCTGCTTGCCTGCGCCCTGGTCTGTGCCTCGATGTCGGCCTGTCTCGCGCTGGGCGGCGCTCACGCCGCCCCGGAGGTCACACCGGTCAGGACCGGCGACGGTGTGCCGGGCCGGTTCAACGCCATCACCGACGTCCCCGGCATCCTGGTCGGCCAGGTGCAGTCGACCAGGCCGCCCTATCTGACCGGGTCGACCGTGGTCCGCACGCCGGACGAGCCGGTCGCCGGTGTCGACGTGCGCGGTGGATCGCCGGGCACGTGGCTGACGGACATGCTCAGCCCTGCCAGCGCGAATCCCGGGACGGACGCCATCGTGCTCACCGGGGGCAGCGCCTGGGGCATGGACGTCGCCACCGGTGTGATGCGCTGGCTGGAGGACCGCGAAGGGGTCACGATCCCCATCGTGCCGGGAGCGGTGATCTACGACATCGGCCGGGGAGGCGACGACAAGGCCAGGCCCACGGCCTCCTGGGGCTACCGGGCGATGGACGCGGCCAGGCGCGGGCCGGTGCGGCAGGGCACCGTGGGAGCGGGGACCGGGGCCCTCACCGGGTACGGCTCACTCAAGGGAGGGGTGGGCACGGCCAGCGTGGTCCTGGACGACGGGACCGTCGTCGGAGCGCTGGTCGTCGTCAACGCCCTGGGCTCGACCGTGAATCCGCGCGACTGCACCCTGTACGGGGCCGCGTTCGGCATCGGCCGTGAGTTCGCCGGGTTGCGAAGGCCCTCCCGCGCCGAGTGCAGACCGGTCACGGGGAAGGCTTCACAGCGGAACACCACGATCGCGGTCGTGGCCACCAGCGCGAGCATGGAGAACGCGGCGGTGACCAGGATGGCCGCGGCGGCGCAGGACGGTCTGGCCCGGGCGATGAACCCCGCGCACACCCTCGACGACGGCGACACCGTCTTCTCGGTGGCCACCGGAAACGGCCGGAAACTGGCCAACAACGACGCGGACGACGCCCCCGCCCTGTCCCGGATCAGCGCCGCGGCGGCCGACACCCTCTCCCGTGCGGTCGCGCACGCCATGCTCGCGGCCACCTCCGTACGGCAGTACAGGAGCTACTGCGACACCTACCCCTCGGCCTGCTCGAACCTCCGCCGGCAGCAGGCGGACCGGGACGGCACCGGCACCACGAGATAAGCGCGACCTCAACGAAAGGAGCCGGCATGGTGGACATCGAGGAGCGCCCCGGGAGCAGGGTCGGAGGGGCACCGGTCAGGCCCGTCCCTCCCGGCCTGAAGCCGTTCTGGGACAAGAGCGTGCGCGAGTTCGTGCAGCTCGACGAGCAGCCCGTCGACCCGCCCGTGCAGGAGCGCCACCGGATCTACTCGCTGCTGCTGATGAGCATCATCCTCGACCGCTGGAACGGCAACAAGTACGGCGAGGCCGGGGACTACGGGCAGTGGCGGGCGAACCAGCTGCTGTCCGCATCGCCCAAGGTCTACAGGGGCGGCACCTACCAGGGGCACAACATCGCCGCGCTCGCGGTGGACGCCGAGGGCCGCGTCATCGACTACGACTTCAACCACAACGACATCTTCGACAGTTCGGTCGAGCACGCCGAATCCCGGTTGGTGCGGCGGGTGTTCGCGCTGAACCAGGTCTACGACCCGTGGCAGCTCGACGAGGCCAACGCGCGGCACGGAGCCGGCGTTCCGCAGCGCCAGGAGCGCCGGATGTTCGCGACCGCGCTCACGGACCGGGCCGAGTCGGCCACCCCGAGGGGCCTGGAACGGGTCTCCTCCGGCTACGCGACGCTGCTCAGCGACGTGACCGTGTACACCTCGCTGGAATCCTGCGCGCAGTGCACCGGCATCATGTGCCTGGCCTCGGTGAAGGAGGTCGTCTATCTGCAGCCGGACGACGGGCAGTTCCTCATCGGCAACATCATGCGCCGGGCCACCAGAGCCCAGTCGACGAGCTTCACCTCACCCCGGCCCATCGCCGGCGACGAGATCGACTTCGGCTACTCCCACGACCTGGCAGCCGGCAACGACGACTTCTCGGTCAGAGTGGTCGAGGAGCCGTTCTTCACGGACGGGGTGAAGCCCGTCCGGACTCCCTCGGTCACCTCATACCTGTGCACCGACAACGCCTACCGCGTCTACGAGAAGGCCGCTGCGCAGTTCAGCACCCTGGAGTCGCTGCGGTATCCCGACCACCGCCCTGACGTGGCGTCCGCCATGACCAACCGGCAGGTGCTGGCCATGGCGAAGGACTTCCTCCTGTACGTGAAGACGGTCAGGAACCGCGGGACGGCGCATCGCGTCTGACGCGGGCGGGGCGGGCGGTGAGCCCCGACGCCGCCCGAATCGCCGTCACCTGTGTCCGTGGGCAGGCGCATGTCAGTGCAGTGCGCTTCACTGTCCGCCATGGAGCTCACGCAAGCGACCGTCAACGACCTGCTGGCCCGACTCGGCCCGGGGGACGGCTACCTGTATCTGCCCGACGACCTGGACGCGCAGGAGCTGACCGGCCTGCTCGACGGCAGGTACGGCGCCCCTCGCACGCTCGTCCTCGACGGCTTCACCGATCCGACAGTGGACGAGTCCAAGGGCGCGGCACTGCTCGTCCCCTTCGGAGACCGAGCCGTGACGATACGGGCGTGGGCCTACGGGGATCAGTGGGTCGGCACGGGCACGGCGCGCGACGCCGAGGGGGTCGAGCGGCCGGTGCTGGTGGTCGCCCACAGGGAGGTGCCTGAGCCCTTGGCGGTCGCTGCGGAGGAGGACGTCGACTGGATGGAGCGGCTCAGACGGATCACCGGCTGGACTCAGCCCGCCCAGCGGCCGGACGTGGACTGGGCGGAAGTGGAGTCGCGCCTGGGCACCGCGCTGCCGGGCGATTACAGGCGCATGGTCGAGACGTTCGGCGAGGGCGCCTTCGACGGCTTCCTGAGTCTGATCCAGGAGCCGTGGACGCTTCACCGGGAGGACCGCCTGCTGATCTGGGCGTGCACTGAGCACGAGAACCTGTACTGCTGGAGGGCCGAGGACGACAACCCCGACCGTTGGCCCGTCGTGATCCGGACCTTCGACGGCGAGGACGTGTCCTTCGACTGTCAGGCCGCGGAGTTCGTGTGCCGCATCCTCGTCGACCCGCAGCACCCGTTCACGATGGCCCGCTATTTCGACACCCACTGGTTCATGAACTACCGGGGCAAGGACTGACCAAGGGGCGCAGGCGAGGCAAGAGGGCTCGTGACGCGCGGGTGCGGGTGGCGTGTCCGGCGAGCAGGGTGCCGTAGAGATGGTCGAAGACACCGGCGCCCGCTGTCAGCGGTCTGCAGAACCCGGCACCCGTTCGTGTCACAGTGGCGTCACTCCGCGTCCACGCCGCCCCCTTGCGGCGCATGATGCTCCCTCAGCGTCTGCACCGCACCTGGGGGACACCATGATCCAGCGCACCGCCGTCGCCGCAGTCATCGCGGCGGCCCTGTTCATCCTCACCGCCTGCGAAGGCGGCGCCGGCAGTGGCGGCGGCAGCGACTCCAAGCCCGGCCGAGGGGGGAACGAGACCGCGAAGGCCGAGTCCGCCTCGCTGCCCGACATGGCCGGCAAGGGGCTCCAGTCCGCTCAGGACCAGGCGCAGGAAGCGGGCTTCTCTCGCCTCACCTCGCACGACGCCCTGGGGCGGGGCCGCATGCAGGCCTTCGACCGGAACTGGAAGGTGTGCTCCCAGACGCCGAAGGCGGGCGTGCACTCCACCGACACCAAGGTCGACTTCGCGACGGTCAAGCTCGAAGAGGACTGCCCCGCCAAGGACGAGGGCGCTTCCCCGGAGGCGGCCGGCGACACCATGCCCGACTTCGAGGGCAAGGCCGTCAAGGTCGCCCGCCAGGCCCTCGACCGCTCGACGAGCATCACCGTCAAGGACGCCTCCGGGCAGGACCGCATGGTCCTCATGGAGTCGAACTGGAAGGTGTGCGGGCAGGAGCCCGCGGCGGGCGCCAGGCTGGACGGTCAGCCGGTGACCCTCACGGCGGTGAAGTTCGAGGAGTCCTGCTGAACCGACCGCCGGCCGGGGCTACGCCCGGTGCGTCTTCGCCGCGGGCACCGCACACGCCGGTGTCCCTCCCGGCAGTCGCCGGCGGTGACGGGCCACGAGACGGTAGACGCCGTGGGCGGCCCAGCGCACGGGTGGGAGGGTGAGGACCGCTCCCGCGACGGGCCACGCGCCGCCCGCGCTGAGCAGGATCTTCGCCACGGCCTGCGCACCGCCGTACACCCGCCCGGTGGGCGTCACCCACAGGACCTCGTAGCGGGCCCGCTCCTCGGTGACGGCGAGCGATGCGAGGTCCGCGTGCTGCCAGGGCACCACCTCGCACCGGGGGCGCACCAGACGCCGGACGACGCCCACCGACGTGGTGCAGAAGCCGCAGTCCCCGTCGAAGATCAGCACTGGTCGGGTTCGCATGGTCCCATCGTGCCGCACCCACGAGGAGCGGCGGGGAAGAGGGCTGGTGACCGCCGCCACCAGCCCCCTCCTGGCCTGAGTGTCGATGCCGTCGGCGACGGTTCGCTACAGAGGCCGCACCTGGATGTTGCGGAAGCGGACCTTGTTGCCGTGGTCCTGCAGCCGTATCGCTCCCGCCGCCGGTGTCTCGGACCGGCCCGAGGCGGTGGGTCCGTCGAGTGCGACGTCGTCGTGGACCGTCCGGCCGTTCCACACGACCGTCACGCGGGCGTCGGCGGTCTTGTTGCCGCTGTCGTCGAAGCGGGCGGCGCGGAAGACGATGTCGTAGCTCTGCCAGGTCTCCGGCTCGGTCGACATGTTCGTGTCGGGTGCTCTCTTGAGGTAGATCGCGCCCGCCTCGTCAGTGCCGGGTGACGTGTCGCCGTGGGAGTCGAGGATCTGCAGCTCGTAGCGGTCCTGGAGGAAGATGCCGCTGTTGCCCCGGTCCTGGCCGGTGACGTCCGGCGGCAGCAGCGGGACGCGGAACTCCACGTGCAGGGCGAAGTCCTGGTAGGCGTCCTTGCTGCGGATGTCGCCGCAGCACACCTCCATCGCCTTCTCCTCCGTCAGCGGCCACGCCACCTTTCGCCCGTCCGTGTGCTGCCACCGGGCCTGGGAGCCGGCGGTGCCGTCGAAGAGCGTCACCTCGGCGCCGCGTGGATGCACGGTGATCAGGTCGAGGTTGACATGACCGGTGTCGCCGGCCTCGAAACGGTAGGAGAGGGAGTTGCGGCCGGCGCGCAGGGTCACCGGTTCGGTCCGGGTGGACCAGGAGTCCCAGTCCCCGGTCGAGGGCAGCCGGGTCTGCCGGACCTTCTCCCCGTTGGCGTACAGAGAAAGGGACTTGGTGCCGGCGAACGGGTTCGGGCCGTTGGAGTAGCGCAGATTCACGTCGTAGGTGCCGCTTGCCGGGACGGTCACGTCGAACGTCGTCGTGGCCTTGCCCTCGGTGGCGTACCGGTCGACGAAGCCGCTGCCGGAGTAGCCGGAGTGGTCCCTGTTGATGCCGGCCGTACCGGTGAGACGGGCCTCCTCCGCCTCGTACAGGGTGGCGGCGGGCGGCTGCTTGCCGGGCATCGCGTTGAGCGTGTACCAGGCCTCGGTGCTCCACAGCGCCTCACCGGAGGCCGAGGTGAAGGGGCGCGGGGAGCGCACGTGCACGACGTGGCCGGGCTTGAGGCCGTCGGTCCGCAGCCGGACGGTGCGGCGGTCGCCGGAGAGCGTCGCCGAGCGCACCGCGAGTCTCTCCTCGGCGATCTTCGGGCCTCCGTAGTCGGTGGTCGGGGTGTAGCGCCACTGCTCGATCCGGTAGCGCGCGGCGAGTTGTGCGGCGGTCTGCTCGGACACCGGCTGGGTGTACGTCAGGTCGAAGCCGCCCGGGACGGCGCGCATGGTCTTGATGTCGAAGGTGTTGCCGCCGTTGGGCGTCAGTTTCTGCAGCCCGAACCGGAGTTTGCCCTCCTGGCCCCAGTTGCCGTCGGCGCCGAGCCCACCGGCGTAGACGGCGCCGTCGGGGCCGAGGGTGAGGCGGTTGACGCCGGCTTCCAGGCCCTGGGTGTAGCGGAAGACCGCGCCCTGGTACTGGCCCTTCACCTTCTCCAGGTAGGCGCGCTGGAGACCGCCGTAGGTGACGTCGCCGATCAGCATCTGCCCCGCGAACGGGCCCTTCTTCAGGTACAGCGGCGTCGAGGGTGAGTTGGCGATCTCGTTCTGCGGCAGCCAGAGCACCGGTGCGGTGACGGGCGAGGACTCGAAGGGGCCGGCGGGCTCGGTGTAGTGGTTGAAGAAGCGGTCCTGTTTGATCTGGACGAGTTTCGACGAGGGGAGCCAGCCGCCCTGGTTGTCGGTGGTGAACAGGCCGCCGCCGGGGCCCCATCCGATGCCGTTGGGCGTGCGCAGTCCGCCCGCGACCGGGCTGATGCGGCCGGTCTTCTTGCTGATCCTGTAGGTGGTGCCGCGGCCGGGAGCGGGCTGCGGGGTGGTGGTCGCGCCGCCGAGGTCGATGGCGACGGAGAGGTTCACGTAGAAGTAGCCGTCGCGGTAGAGCAGGCCGAACGCGAACTCGTGGAAGTTGCCTCCGTAGGGCCAGGTGGCCACCGTGCGGTAGGTGTCGGTGACGTCGTCCCCGTCCTCGTCGGCCAGCCGGGTCAGTTCGTGCTTCTGGGAGACGTAGAGGGAACCGTCGACGTACTTGATTCCCATGGGTTCGCGCAGTCCCCCGGCCACCTTCTTGACGGTGACCTTGTCGCGGCTGGTCCGGCCGGTGACGTTGTCGAGCAGGTACACCTCACCGGCAACGTTGTCAGTGCCGCCCCAGGTGCTGATGGCGAGCCGCCCGTCGGGCAGCCAGTCCATGCCGCTGACCTGCGGCTCGAAACCCTCGGGGCGCAGGTCCGTGAGGTCGAGGTCGGGGCGTACGGAGGTGAGGGGCAGTCCGTCGCCGGGTGAGTCCCCGCTCGCCTCGCACTCCTTGCGGCCCGGTGCCGTCACCCGGACCACATCGGCGTCGGTGCTCAGTGCCTCGGTGGGCACGAGGGTGAACTCGCTCTCGCCCGGCGGTTTCCAGGACAGCTGGACCTGCTGTCCGCCGTCGCGTTCGAAGTGGTCGACGCGCAAGGGGTGGGAGCCGGCGGTGAGGTGGACCGTGCCGTCCTTCGGTTCGGCGCCGTGCAGGCCGTCGTGGTCGATCACCGTGGAGCCGTCGAGCGACAGCCGGGAGCCGTCGTCGCTGGTGAGGCGGAACACGTACGAGCCGTCGCGCGGGGCGATCAGATAGCCGGTCGCCTCCGAGACGAACCGGTCCTCGAATCCGCCGAAGTCGGCGGCCGTGGACCAGTCGACGGTGGGCATCAGCTTGTCGTGGTTGGGGGTCTGTCCCGGCTTGAGGGTGCACAGCTTGCCGAGCGGCGCCTGGACGTCGTAGACGCGCAGCGTGACTCCGGGTTCCTGCGGCGGTATGTCGGCGGCGGCCGCCGCGGAGGGCCCGGCGGGCGGCGGTGCGGGATCGGCCGCGGCCACCGGGGCGGCGGCGAGGGCGCCGCCGGCCAGGACGGCGGACGCGAGCAGCGCGCGGAGGTGTCTTCGGGGTCGGGAGAAGGGTCGTTGGCGCATTGGTCCTCCTGTGCTGGGGACCGGACCGTGCCGGACCGTTCCGGTCGTTCACGGGGTGGAGCGCGGGTTGCGCCGCAAAGGTAAGAGACTTTCGCTTGTCATGTCCATACTTTGTCATCGGTGTGTTCAAAGTCGGTCCGGGTACCCTGACGAGCCGTCACGGCTGGTCACTCGTCACGCCCTGGGACTCCGGGTGTTCACAAGCGCCCGGACCGTGGAACTGATCATGGGTGGGCAGCACGTGACCCCGGGAGGCCTTCCGGGAGTGGGCCCGGGGAAGAGGCGGTGACGAGGAGTGAGTGAGCCGGGTGGGCGCGACTGGGTGCGCATGACTCCGGACGACTTCAACCGTGACGCGCCCCCGCGCCCGGAGGTGGACGGACGGATCCCCGCCGAGCTGGACGAGTGCGGCACGGCCCCCCTCTTCGGCGACGAACCGGCTCCGGCGAGGACGGGCCGGCCCGCGCCGCGCTCCGCTCAACGCGGTTGCCAGGAGCGGCTGTTCTGAAGCGGGGGCGGTCCGTGCGTCACGCGGGAGCCGGGACCGCCCGGCATGCGCGGACCGCAACTCCCGAGTCGTGCCCCACGGCCGCTTGAGTCTCCAGCGGCTGGAAGGTCCAGGATCGCACCCATGGACGACGAACGACCCGACGTGCTCACCATCGGCCAGCTCGCGCACCGCACCGGACTCGCGGTGCGCACCCTGCGCTTCTGGTCGGACGCGGGGGCGGTGCCGCCCGTCGCCCGCTCCGCGAGCGGTTACCGGCTGTACGACGCCGGGTCCGTGGCCCGCGTGGAGCTGGTCCGCACGCTGCGGGAACTGGGGCTCGGGCTCGACGACGTGTGCCGCGTCCTGAGCGGCCGCGCCACGGTCGCCGAGGTCGCAGCGGCACATGTGGCCGCGCTCGACGCGCGGATCCGCTCGCTCAAGGTGAGCCGGGCCGTCCTGTCCACCGTGGCGAAACGGGGCTCGACCGCTGAGGAGACAGCACTGATGAACCGGTTGGCGCGGCTTTCCGCCGCCGAACGCACGCAGATCATGGACGAGTTCAAGGAGGAGGTGTTCGGCGGCCTCGACCTCGACCCGCGTCTGCGCGACCGCCTGCGCGCCCTCAGCGTCGAGTTGCCCGACGATCCCACACCCGAGCAGGTCGACGCCTGGATCGAACTGGCCGAGCTGGTGCGGGATCCCGGCTTCCGCGCCCGGTTGCGCACCTGGCTGGAGCTCAACACACCCGCGCCGGGGCAGCGCCGTCCGGCCGGTGCGTCCGTCTGGTGGGCCAGGCAGGCCGTGCAGATCGTCGCGGAGGTCAGGGAACGCGGGGTGGACCCCGAGGGTCCGGAGGCGGCCGGGGTGCTGTCCCGGCTGTTCGGAGACGCCGATCGTGCCGCCGTGCTGCGCAGTCTGGAGGCCGGCATCGAGGCGGAGGCGGAGCGGTACCGAGGGCTGGTCGCCCGGGTGCGGGGGCAGTACGCGTCGCCCGACGCGACCGAGGAGCTGGAGTGGCTGGCGCGGGCCCTGCGCGCCGCGGGGCGGGGCTGACCCGGTGCCCGACTTCGGCAGGGGCCGGGCATCCCACCTGCCCTTGCCGTCCGACCGCCGGCCGGGCGGCGGCCGGGCGGCGGCCGGTACGGCCCCGCCGGTGACCGTCGACCGGCGGCCTGCGACCTGCGACCTGCGACACGCGCCGTGCGGTCACGGGCGTCCCCCGTCCGTGTCCGCTCATTCCGGCCTCCGTCGTGGCGCAGGCGCACCCGGTGACGCCACCGCGTTCACCTGCCAGCACCGTGTGCCGATGGTCTTGTCCTGTGGCAAGTGGTGACGGTGTGGACAGCGTCGCGGCCCCGGCGCCACACTCGGCTCGAACCCCTCACGGGGGACCTGGATTCGAGGCGGAGGCGCGATGCTGCGACGAACGATCCGACTACTCCTCTCAATTGTCATGACCATGGCTGCCGCTACGGGCGGTGTGCTGGCCACGGCCGGTCCGGCGCAGGCCGACGAGTGCTACACCTGGAACCGCACGCTGTCGGAGGGCATGTCGGGTTCCGATGTGACCGAGCTGCAGATCCGGGTGGCCGGGCACGTGGACCCCGGCGAGATCCTCTCCGTCGACGGCGCCTTCGGCGCGCGGACCAAGGCCGCGGTGGCCAAGTTCCAGCAGGCGTACGGGCTCCCGGCGGACGGTGTCGCGGGTCCCGGCACGTTCAGCAAGATCTACGCCCTCCAGGACCCGGACTGCACGCCGATCCACTTCACCTACGCCGAGATGAACAAGTGCAACTCCACCTGGTCCGGCGGGGCGGTCAGTGCGGCGACGGCCAAGTCCAACGCGCTGCGCACGATGTGGAAGCTGGAGGCCATGCGGCGCGCCCTGGGTGACACGCCGCTCGTCGTGACCAGCGGGTTCCGTTCCTACTCGTGCAACAGTGCGGTCGGCGGCGCCTCGAACAGCCGGCACCTGTACGGTGACGCCGCCGATCTGGTCGGCAACCCGTCGCTCTGCCAGCTCGCCCAGCGGGCCCGGTCCCACGGCTTCGGCGGCATCTTCGGTCCCGGCTACCCCGGTCACGACGACCACACCCACGTCGACGGACGCACCAGCCGCTCCTGGTCCGCGCCCACGTGCGGCATCTGACCGGCGTCCGAGCCCCACACCCCGCGCGTCCCGGCACGGAGCGGCCCCCACGGTCCGGCCGGGACGCGCACCGCTCCCCGGGCACGGAGCAGACCCGCCGCGCCCGCCTCCCCCGCTCTCCTCCCACCGAGCAGGAGTGGTCCGATGTCATCGAGCACCCTCAGACGCCTCCGCGTCGGAACGGTCCTGCCGACGCTGCTCGCGGCTCTCGCCGCCCTGGCCGTCACCGGGCCCGCCCCGGCGGCCTCCGCACCCGAGCAGCGGCGGACCGTCACCTACCACGGCTACCGCGTCCAGGTGCCCGCTCACTGGCGCGTGGTCGACCTGGCCGACACCCCGCACGCCTGTCCGCGCTTCGACACCCCCGCCGTCCACCTGGGCGAACCCGCGGACCGGTCCGACTGTCCCGCGCGGGTCGTCGGCCGCACGGCGGGCCTCGTCGTCGAGCCCCTCACCGCCCGCTCCGCCGGCCGGGTGACGGGGGCGACCGCGCGGACACCGCAGGGCAGGGCCACCGTCCCCTCCCCCGCGTCCGGCGGCGGCACCATCCAGATCGTGGTCGAGGACGCCGGCGTCCTCGTCACCGCCGTCCACACACCCGGCACCGAGAGCCTGGTGCGCGACGTCCTCGCCTCGGCCGAGCTCACGCCGGGCGCCGAGCGCACCGCACTGCCCCGTACGGCAACGCGCTCCGCCCCCGCCGTCCAGGCCGCGGCCGGACCGCAACCGGGCACCTACCGGGGCCTGGGCTTCGACGCCTGCACCGCGCCCTCGGCAGCCGCCATGGACGCCTGGCGGACCGGCTCGCCCTACGGCGCGATCGGCGTCTACATCAGCGGCTCCTTCCGCGGCTGCGCCCAGCCGAACCTGACCGCGAGCTGGGTGAGCGAGCAGACCGCCGGCGGCTGGCGCCTGATCCCCATCGACGTCGGCCGCCAAGCGCCCTGCACCGGCTACTCGTTGCGGATGTCCGCCGACCCGGCCACAGCCCGCTCCCAGGGAGCGACCGCCGCCGCGGACGCCATCGCCGCCGCGTCGGACCTCGGCATCCCGGCGGGCAGCGCGCTCTACAGCGACATCGAGGCGTACGACTCGACGCCCTCCTGCAAGGCCGCCGTGCTGTCCTACCTCTCCGGCTGGACCGAGCGGCTGCACGCCGGCGGCTACCTGTCCGGGTTCTACTCCAGCGCCGCCTCCGGCATCAGGGACGCGGCCGACGAGTACGACAACAGCGCGTACACGCGGGTCGACCACATCTTCTACGCGTGGTGGAACGGCGCCGCCGACACCGGCACCGGTCCCTACGTGCCGGCCACCCACTGGGCCGGCCACCAGCGCATCCACCAGTACGCGGGCGAGGTCACCGAGTCCTACGGCGGTCACCCCCTCACCATCGACCGCGACTACCTCGACGTGGGGACCGGCACCTCGCCGCAGCCGGGCTGCACCGGGGTGAACCTCGACTTCAGCGCCTACAGCACCGTCCGGAGCGGCTCGACCGGTCCCCTGGTGACGGCGGCCCAGTGCCTGCTGCGGGCCGCCGGGCACGATCCGGGCGCACCGGACGGGATCTTCGGCTCCGCCACCACCACCGCCGTCAAGGACTTCCAGTCGGGCAAGGGGCTCACGGCGGACGGTGTGGTCGGCTCGAGGACCTGGACCGCGCTGCTGTCCCGCGGGACCACCCCGACCCTCCAGGACGGTTCGGCCGGCGAGGCGGTCAGCCGCCTGCAGCGCGCCCTGACCGCCGCGCTCGGCCGGACGGTCGCCGTCGACGGCGTCTTCGGCTCCGGCACCACACAAGCCGTACGCGACTACCAGTCCGCGCGCGGGCTGGCGAACGACGGCATCGTCGGCTCCGGCACCTGGAGCGCCCTCCAGTCGGGAAGGTGAGAGAGACACCATGAGGCAACTCGCCCGCGTCCTCGCGCTGTTCGCCGCGGTGACCGGCCTGCTCCTCGGAGCGGGCCCGCCCGCGCAGGCGTTCCCCCAGGCCGCGTTCCCGCTGACGAGCGACGGCAACCGGGGCACCGACGTCGTGGCACTGCAGCACCTGCTGGCCGCGCACGGCCGCCAGGTGGCCGTGGACGGTGTCTTCGGCTCCGGCACGCGCAGCGCCGTCGTCGGCTTCCAGCAGTCCGAAGGGCTCACCGCGGACGGCGTCGTCGGCCCCGCCACCTGGGGCGCGCTCGCCGTCACGGTCCGGCAGGGCGACAGCGGGCCCGCGGTGCGGGCCGTGCAGTCGCTGCTCAACGCCAAGCGGTCGGCCGGCGTCCCGGTGGACGGGGTCTTCGGACCGGCCACGTACACGGCGGTCCGCGCCTTCCAGTCGCACGCCGGGCTCGGCGTGGACGGCGTCGCCGGACCCGCCACGTGGCGGAACCTGCTGTGGCACTTCGAGAACGTCGACTTCGGCCCGGGCACGATGTGCGCGCGGAGCCCCGACGGCAACGCGGACGCCCACTGGGCGACGGCGGGCGCCGCCGCCCAGCTGGAGGCGGCGGCCGCCGCCTTCGCCGGCACCGGGAACGGCGTGCTGCCGGTGGGCGACGCGAGCTTCGAGCACGGCGGGGACATCCCCGGCCACGCCGGCCACGAAGTGGGCATGGACATCGACGTGTGGCCCGTGCGCACGGACTCGGCGCAGTGCACCGCGGGACGCATCACCTGGCAGTCGGCGTCCTACGACCGCGCGGCCACCCGGCGGCTGGTGCAGGAGATCCGGGCGAAGGCTCCGGGCCATGTCGCGCTGGTCTACTTCAACGATCCGCAGCTGATCTCGGAAGGACTGACCACGAGTTACCCGAACCACGACAACCACCTCCACATCCGGTACCGGTAGCCGCCCGCGCGGCA
The DNA here is from genome assembly GCF_040611555.1 of Streptomyces sp. NPDC006624. Classification (NCBI taxonomy): domain Bacteria; kingdom Bacillati; phylum Actinomycetota; class Actinomycetes; order Kitasatosporales; family Streptomycetaceae; genus Streptomyces; species Streptomyces sp. NPDC006624. Next base: position 47,160 of record NZ_JBEXOM010000029.1, read on the forward strand.
GGAGGTGACCGAGGTGGTGCGCCCCTGGCGGGCGGGGCGTCGCGCTCAGGTCACCGGCCCCGCCGACGGGGGTGCGGGGTCGTAGGCGGCGTTCCGGGTGAGGTCCCGCAGGCGGAGCGCGGCGGTGAGCAGGTCGCCGTGGCTGGTGTAGAGGGCGTTGACGCCGAAGCGCAGCAGGTCGGGGGCGCGCATGTCGGCGATGACGCCGTGCCCGGCGAGAGCGGCGACCAGGCCCCGGGCGTGCGGGTGGCGGAGGGTGACCTGGCTGCCGCGGCGGCCGGGGTCGGCCGGGGTGACGGAGGTGAAGCCCAAGGGGGTGAGCAGTTCGTCCGCGCAGCGCAGGAAGAAGCCCGTCAGGGACAGGCTCTTGGCGCGGACCCGGGTCAGGTCCACGCCGTCGAAGGCGGTGAGGGCCGCTTCGAGGGCGAGCAGGGACAGGATCGGCGGGGTGCCGATGCGGGCACGGGCGATACCGGGGGCGGGCGCGTACTCCTCGGCCAGGCGGAACGGGTCGGCGTGGCCGGTCCAGCCGGGCAGCGGTGTCTCCAGTGCGGCGTGGTGGCGCTCGGCGACGTAGAGGAAGGCGGGGGCGCCGGGGCCGCCGGAGAGGAACTTGTAGCCGCAGCCGACCGCCAGGTCGACTCCGAGGGCGTCGACGTCCAGGGGCAGGGCACCGGCCGCGTGGCACAGGTCCCACAGCGCGAGGGCACCGGCGTCGTGGGCGGCCCGGGTCAGCGCCCGCATGTCGTACAGCTCTCCGGTGCGGAAGTCGACGGGCGTGTAGCTGACGGCGGCGACCCGGTGCCCCTCGGCGGCGAGGAAGCGCGGGAGGTCCGCCGGTGGCACCCGCCGTACCTCCCGTCCCCGGCGACGGGCGACCGCGTCCGCCAGGTAGCGGTCGGTGGGGAAGTGCCCGGGGTCGGTTACCAGCAGCGGGCGGTCGGGGCGCAGCGCGGTGGCGGCGTCGAGCGCGGTGAACAGCTGCACGCTGGTGGAGTCGCCCGCGACCGTCTGCCCGGGCGCGGCCCCGATGAGCGCGCCGACGGCGTCGCCCACCCGCAGGGGTGCCTCCCACCAGCCGGCGTCGTTCCAGGAGCCGATGAGGCCGGTGCCCCACTGGTGGCGCACCACGTCGTCCAGGGCCGCCGGCACGGCGGCGGGCAGGGGGCCAAGGGAGTTGCCGTCGAGGTAGACGACGTCCGGTGGGAGCAGGAAGCGGGCGCGCAGGGGCGCCAGGTCGTCGTCGCTGTCCAGCCGTGCGGCCCGTTCGCGCAGGGCGGCCGGTGCGGAGAGTGCGGTGGTCATCGGTGTGCGGCCTCCTCGCCCGCGCGGCCGGGGTCGCCCGGGCTGAAGGCGGCGGCCATCTCCCGGAGGGTGGCGGCGACCGCGCGGGCGCCGGGCGCTCCGGGTTCGATGAGGGTGTAGTGGCCGGTGCCGGGCAGGACGACGGTCCTGAGGTCCCGGTGCACGGCCGCGTAGTCGCTGAACTGGCTGAGGGGGACCTCCTCGTCGGCGGCGCCGTGCAGCAGCACGGTGGGGACGCCGGTGGTGCCGGCGCCGCGCAGCAGGGTGAGGGGGTCGACCTGCGGCAGCCGCTGCGCGAAGTGCCCGTCGCCGCCCAGGAGTTGCAGGGCGGCGTCGTTGCTGAGGCCGTCGCGGCGGGTGGCGGTGAGGTCGGTGATCGGCGCGAGGGCGAGCACGCTCGTCGGCAGGGTGCGCGTGTGCCAGGGCGAGCCGGGCGGCAGCAGGCCCCGGGCGGCGCACCACAGCGCCAGGTGCCCGCCGGAGCAGTGGCCGGCGAGGACGTAGGGCCGCCCTTCGGGGAGGGTGTCGACCATACGGGCGACGTCGTCGAACGTCTCGGGGTAGCCGCCCGCGCCGCCGGAGCGCCGGAAGCCGGGGAGCAGCACGCTGAACCCCTGGGTGGAGAGCCACGCCGCGAACGGGGTCAGGTGCATCCGGTCGTAGCGCCAGTAACCGCCGTGGAGCAGGATCACCAGCGGGGCGCCGGGGTCCTCGGAGGGCCAGGCGTCGTAGGACTGGTGGGGGTGGTCGCCGTAGCGGCCGTGCACCGGGGCCAGGACCGGTTTCAGACTCAGGACGCGCTGTTCCTCCTCGGCGGCGAAGGCGGAGATGGTCCTAGACGTCACCGCGCACCTCCCACAGTTCGGGGAAGACCGGCCGGGCCGCCCGCTGCTCCAGCCAGGCGAGCCCGGCGGAGCCGGCACTGCCCGGTCTGGCGCCCATGGCGCGGCGGACCACCAGGACGTGGTCGAAGCGCCAGCGGGTGACGAGTTCGGCGATGTCGGTGAGCAGTTCGCCCAGCGCCAGGTGCGGGTGGTGCTGTGGTCCGGCGTAGACGTGCCGCCAGGCGTCCACGACCCCGGGGTCGCCGGTGTACGGGCTGGTCACGTCACGCTCCAGGATGTGGCGCGGCACGGGCAGGCCCTGGCGGTGAAGGTGGGCCAGCACCTCGTCGTACAGGGTCGGTTCGCGGTAGGTCTCGGCGAGCGCCTCGTGGACGGCCGGGTCGCCGCGGTGGGCGCGCAGCAGCCCGGCGGACTTGTCGCCGAGGAGGAAGTCCATGTGGCGGTACATCGCCGACTGGAAGCCGGACGCCTTGCCGAACGCGGCACGGAATCCGTTGAACTGGGCGGGGGTCAGCGCGGCGATGGGCGCCCAGGAGCCGCCCAGGGCGGTGAGCGCGCGGCGGCTGCGCGCCAGCGCGTCCATGGCGGCGGGCAGGTCGTCCTTGGCGAAGGCCACCCGGGCCGTGCGCCACTCGTGCACGACCAGGGTGAACCACAGCTCCATCACCTGGGTGGTGACGAGGAACCCCATCTCGTCCGGGGCTTCGGTGAGCGGGTGCTGGAGCGAGTTGAGGACGGAGGCGTGGACGTACGCGTCGTAGGGGCTGGCGCCCGTGAAGGGCCGGGTCAGGGCGTCGTCCGTCACCGGCTCGTCGAGGGCGGACGTGCGGTCGTTCATGGTGTCTCCTAGGGGTGCGTACGGGTCACACACCGAGGTGGGCGCCGCCGGAGGCGTCGATCCACTGGCCGGTCACCCAGCGGGCGTCGTCGCTCGCGACGAAGGAGACGACGTCGGCGATGTCCGCCGGATCGCCGAGCCGGCCGAACGTGGAGGCCTCGCTGTAGCGGCGGCGGATCTCCGGGACGGCGAGGGTGGGGTTGATCTCCGTCTCGGTGTAGCCGGGTGCGACGGCGTTGACGGTGATGCCCCGGGGGCCGAGTTCCTGGGCGAGGGAGAGGGTGAGGTAGTCGAGGGCGGCCTTGGTCATGGTGTACGAGACGATGGCCGGGAAGGCGACGCGGGTGGCGACGGAGGAGATGTTGACGATCCGGCCGCCGTCCCTCAGGCGGTCCAGGCCGCGCTGGATGATGAAGAACGGCGCCTTGGTGTTGATCGCGAAGACGCGGTCGTAGTCGGCCTCGGTCACCTGGGCGAGGGGGCGGGGGACGGTGATGCCCGCGTTGTTGACGAGGATGTCCAGGCCCGCCGGGGCGTCCTGCTCCGCCAGAGCCCGGTCGAAGGCGGACCACAGGGTGTCGGCGTCGCCGGGGACGCCGAGTTCGGCGTGCACGGGGAAGGCGCGGCCGCCGTCGGCCTCGATCTCCTTGACGGTCCGCTCGGCGGCCGCCTCGTCGTGACCGTAGTGGACCGCCACCAGGGCGCCCTCGCGGGCGAGGCGGCGGCTGACGGCTCTGCCGATGCCCCGGCTGCCTCCGGTGACCAGGGCGGTCTTCCCCTCGTGCCGGGCGGTGGCGGTCATCGTGTGGGTCTCCTTCGCTGAGAGGTGGCGTGGCGTGCGGGTCAGGCGTCGAAGTCGAGGGTGATCTCGGGGGTGCGCGGCCGGGCGCGGCAGACGAGGGTGTAGCCGGCGGCTAGGTCCGCCTCGTCCAGGGCGTGCTGGCGGTCCGCCGTCACCTGCCCGGACAGGACCTTCGCGCGGCAGCTGCCGCACACGCCCTCACGGCAGGCGTACGGCACGTCGGGGTGGGTGCGCAGCAGCGCGTCGAGGAGGGCGGGGTCGTGCGGCAGGACGGTGGCGGTGCGGCGGCGTCCGTCGAGCAGGGCGGTGACCCGGGCCTGTCCCGCCTCCGGTGCCGGTCCGGCCGGCTCCGGTGGCCGCGCCGGGCCGTCGCCGGAGGTGAACGACTCCCAGCGGACGAGGGACGGTTCGGCTCCCCACTCGGCGAGCACGCGCCGCGCGGTGTCGGTGAGGCCAGGCGGTCCGCACAGGGCGAACGCGGTCCCGGGGCCGGGGCGGGCGTCCACGGCCGTCAGCACCCGGCGCAGCCCGGCCGCGTCCAGCCGCCGCGCGAGCGGGCCGGCCCCGCTCCCCGGGTCCTCGCGGGTCAGTACGTACAGGACGGTGAGACGGTCGACGAACTCGTCCTTCAGCTCGGCCATTTCGTCGGCCAGCAGGGCGTCGGCCGCGGTGCGTGCCGAGTGGACGAGGCTGACGCGGCAGGCCGGGTCGCGGCGCAGCGCGTGGGCGGCCATCGGGGCCAGGGGGGTGATGCCGGTGCCGCCCGCGAGGAGGACGTGGTGGGCGCCGGGCAGCTCCGGCACGGCGAAGTGCCCGGCGGGCGGCCAGACTTCGAGGCGGTCGCCGGGTGCGAGCCGGGTGGTGGCGTGCTCGCCGAAGCCGCCGGGGCCGGCCCGTTTGACCACCAGGCGGAGGGTGCCGGGCCGGCGCGGTGGCGGGCAGACCGAGTAGGTGCGGCGCAGTTCGGCGCCGTCCCGGTGGTGCCGGACGGTGACGTGCTGGCCGGGGCGGTGGCGGAAGACGTCCCGCAGCGCGGCGGGCACGTCCAGGGTGACGGCCGCCGTGTCGGCGGTCAGCGGGCGGACGTCGGTGACGTCGAGGGCGTGCGGGCCGGTGCGGCGTGCCGGGCCGGGCGGTCCTGCGTCGAGGGGGGCGGGCGGTGCGGTGGCGGTGTTCACGGTGGGTCTCACAGTGCGGTCAGGTGGGGGAAGGGCTCGCGGCACGCCGTGCACCAGAGCACCGACTGGCAGCGGGAGGGCCCGAAGGGGCTGTGCGGCCGGGTGGCCCGGGAGCCGCAGTGCGGGCAGGGCACGTCGCCCAGCCCGACGGGGACCGGGCCGTGGGGGGCGGGGGTGAGGGGCGGGGCGATGCCGTGCGCGGCGAGCTTGCGCCGCCCTTCGGGGGTGATGCGGTCCGTCGTCCAGGGCGGGCTGAGGACCTGCCGGACGCGGCCGTCGGGGTGGCCGCAGGCGATGAGGACGTCGCGTACGGCGGCGGTGATCTCGGGCAGCGCGGGGCAGCCCAGGTAGGTGGGCGTGATCTCCACCTCCAGGACGCCGTCGGCGCCCGGGGCGACGGAGCCCACCACGCCGAGGTCGCCGAGGCCGATCACCGGCAGTTCCGGGTCCGGGAGCGCCTCCACGCGGGCGCGCACCTCACGGGCGTCGCGGGCCGCGGACGGTGCGGGCGCGCTCACCAGGTGCCCCCGGGGAACTGGCGGTGCACCGACTGCAGTTCGGCGATCAGCGGGCCGAACTCCTCGGTGTGCAGGCCGGAGCGTCCTCCCGTGGCCGACCAGGTGGGTTCGGGGACGGGGAGCCCCGCCTCGGTGACGACGGCGGTGACGCGTGCGAGCCATGTCCCGCGCAGCGGTGCCGGGGAGGGCACGGCGCCGGAGCCGGCCAGGCGGCGCAGCGCCTCGTCCTCCTCGAAGAGTTCGCCGGTGTACGGCCACACCCGGTCCAGGGCGTGCCGCATGCGGCGGGCGCTGTCGTCGGTGCCGCGTCCGAGTGTCACCGTCCAGCGGTCCGCGTGCAGCCGGTGGAAGGCGACCTCCTTGGCGGCGCGCGTCCCGAACGCGGCGAGTTCGGTGTCGGCGCACTGTGCGAGGGCCTCGTAGTGGAGGACGGCGTAGTGGGTGTAGGCGAGCTGCCGGGCCACGGTCGTGGCGAAGTCGCCGTTGGGGAGTTCGGTCAGCAGGGCGTTGGTGAACGCGCGTTCGCGGCGTGTGTAGGCGAGGTCGTCCTCGGTGCGGCCGGTTCCGTCGAGCCGCCCGGCGCGGGCGAGCAGGATCCGGGCGTGGCCGATCAGGTCGAGGGCGATGTTGGACAGGGCCAGGTCCTCGTCGATGGTCGGCGCGCGGGTGATCCACTGGCACAGCCGCTGTCCGAGGACGAGCGCGTCGTCGCCGAGGCGCAGCGCGTGCAGGGCGAGGTCGGGGGCGGCGGACGGCGGTTCGCCCGGCAGCGGGCCGGGGAGCGCCGCCGGGACGTCACGCGTGGTGGTCACCTTCGGGGCCTTTCTCGGTCAGCGGCGCGAAGTGCTCGGGGTGGCGGTACGGCTTGTGGCGGGCGCCCGCGAAGTACGGGTCGCGTTCGTCCGGGGAGGCCGCGTGCACGGCGTCGGAGCGGACCACCCACAGCGACAGCGGCTCGCCCCGGCGCGTGTACAGGTCGCGGGCCGCGGCCAGCGCCGCGTCGGGGCCGGCCGCGCGCACCGACCCGACGTGCTGGTGGGCCAGGCCCCGGCGGGCCCGCAGGAAGACCTCCCAGGACGCCGGTGCGCCCTCGCGTGCCCTGCTCATGCGTCCTCTCCTGCCGTCGCGTCGTCCGTGCGGGCGGCGTACGCGGCGGCGGCCTCCCGGACCCAGGCGCCGTCCTCGTGCGCGGCGCGGCGGTGCGCGATGCGCTGGCGCGCCCAGTGGGTGGCGTCGCCGAGCGCCTCGCGGTAGGTGTCCCAGTCGACCGGGGTGAAGTCGTAGTGGCCGCGCCGCTCGTTCCAGCGGATCGCCGGGTCGGGCAGCGTCAGGCCGAGGCGTTCGGCCTGCGGGACGCAGCCGTCGACGAAGCGCTGACGCAGTTCGTCGTTGGTGTGGAGTTTGATGCCCCAGGCCATCGCGCGGCGGGAGACGGCGGCTCCCAGGGCGGCGGTCCGCGCGTCGGCGCCGCCCGCCTCGGTGTCGGGCGGCCCGAACATCAGCGCCACGGCCGGCAGCCACCAGCGGTTCACCGCGTCCTGCGCCATCTCCTTCTGCTCCGGTGTGCCGTCGCACAGCGCGCGCATCAGGTCGTAGCCCTGCCGCACGTGGAAGGCCTCCTCCTGGCAGACGCGGCGCATCGCGCGGGCGTACGGCCCGTAGGAGGTCCGGCACAGGGGTGCCTGGTTGATGACGGCGGCGCCGTCCGTCAGCCAGGCGATGGCGCCCGTGTCCGCCCAGGTCAGCGCCGGGTGGTTGAAGGTGGCGGAGGCGCGCTGCTGTCCGCGGTGCAGGGCGTCCAGCAGGTCGGCGCGGTCCACGCCGAGGGTCTCGGCGGCGGAGTACAGGTACAGGCCGTGGCCGGCCTCGTCCTGGACCTTGGCGAGGAGGACCGACTTGCGGTGCAGGGAGGGGGCGCGGGTGAGCCAGGCGCCCTCCGGCTGCATGCCGATGATCTCGGAGTGGGCGTGCTGGGCGATCTGGCGGACCAGCATGCGGCGGTACGCGTCGGGCATCCAGTCGCGCGGTTCGATCGTCTCGCCGTCGGCGATGAGTCTGTCGAAGCGGGCGAGCAGTGCGTCGTCGTCCGCCTCGGGGGCGGTACCGGCCGTGGCGGGGAGCGCGTGGGGTGCGGGCGGGACGGCGGCGGGGGCGCCGGCGGTCCGCGGGGTCACCGGGCACCGCCCGCGCGCCCGTGCTCCGCCGTCGCGGTGCGGCACTGCGGGCACCGTCCCGGGGGCCGCACCCGTACCGGCTGCCTGGGCACTCGCATCACTCCTTCGGCTCGGACCGCCCCCGGCGGGCCGGGTGGCGGGTGGCTTCGTTGCGGTAAGAGGCGGGGCGCGCGGCCCGGCTATCCCCGCCGCGCGCGGTTCGGGCGCGTGACAAAGCTCACGGGCGGGCCCGGGGAGTGGGAGCGGGCCGCACCGCCTCTACAGGGGGTGACAGTCGTAACACCGCGCGGCGGCCGGCACGCCGAGGCGAAAGGGGAAACCATGAGCACCATCAGGGAGTTGCTGGTCGAACTCACCGGCACGGCCGAGTACGCCGACCGGGTCGGCGACGACGTCGTCCTGGCCGCCAGCGGCATCGACTCGGGGGACCTGGTGCGCCTGGTCCTCCTGGTCGAGCAGCGGCTCGGCGTGGAGATCACCGCGGAGGACATGGAGGAGCTGCACACGATCGGCGACTACGAGCGCTTCGTGGCCGAGCGCGCGGTCGCCGGGGCGAGCGGCGGTGCGTGATGTGGCTGACGCAGCTGCTGGAGCGCAACCGCCAGTGCCGGCCCGGCCGGACCGCCCTGATCGACGAGGAACGCAGCGTCACCTGGGCCGAGTTCCACGACCGGACGCTGGAACTGGCGCGTGGACTGGCCGAGTCGGGGATCAGGCGGGGTGACCGGGTCGCCGTGCTCTCCAAGGACCGGATCGAGGTGCTGGAGAGCTACTTCGCGCTGGCCCGGCTCGGCGCGCTGTTCGTGCCGCTGAACCACAGCCTGGCCGAGCCCGAGGTCGCCGGGATCGTCGAGCGCGTCGGGGCGGTGGCCGTCCTCGGCGAGTCGGAGCTGCTGGACCGGCACCGCGCGCTGCCGGAGTCGGTGCGCCTCCGGCTGGCCCTCGACAAGCCCGCGTTCGCGGCGCTGGGCACCCTGGCCGCCGAGCGGGACCTGCCGGACGTCGCCGACACGGACCCGATCGCTGTGCTGCACACCTCGGCGACCACCGGGCAGGCCAAGGGGGTCACCGTCGACAGCGCGTCGTTCCGGGCCATCGCGCTCGGCTGGCTGGTGATGGCCCGCCCGGCCGACGGCATCGTCATGGTCAACTGCTGCCCGCTGTACCACGGCAGCATGGTCGTGTCCCTGACCTATCTGGCGGCCGGCGCGACGGTCGTGCTGATGCCCGGCTTCACCCCGCAGCGGGCGCTGTCCGCGGTGGAGCGGCACCGCGCCACGCACATGTGGCTGGTGCCGCAGATGCTGCGCTTCATGCTCCAGGCGAAGGCGTCCCACCGCGCCGACCTGTCGTCCCTGCGCGAGGTCCTGTACGGGGCGGCCCCCATGCCGCTCGACGTCTACGCGGACGCGGTCGAGCGGCTCGGCTGCGGCTTCCGGCAGGTGTACGGCATGACCGAGGTGGGCGGCCCGTTCGTCACGCTCGGCCCCGACGAGCACCCCGCCCCGGGGGACGTCACCGCCCGCATCCCGTGCGGGCGGGTCGTGCCGGGCATGTCCGCCCGGGCGGTGGACGAGGGGGGCCGGGAGCTGCCGCGCGGCGAGATCGGCGAGATCGTGGTGCGCGGGCCGGGCGTCATGCGGGGCTACTGGAACGACCCGGAGGCCACCCGGGAGATCACCCTGGACGGCTGGATCAGGACGGGTGACCTCGGCTTCATGGACGACGAGGGCCGCATCAGCCTGGTGGACCGCACCAAGGACGTCATCATCCGGGCGGGCCAGAACGTCTACCCCTCGGAGATCGAGCGCGCCCTGATGACCCACCCGGCGGTCCGGGACGCGGCGGTCGTCGGGATGCCCGACGAGGACTACGGCGAGGTGCCGCTGGCGTACGTCGCCCTGGAGCCGGGAGCGGAGCCGGACGCGCCGGCGCTGCTCGCGCACGTCGCGGGGCTGCTCGCGCCGTACAAGCGGCCGCGGCGGGTGGAGTTCATCGAGCAGGTGCCGCGCAACCCCGCGGGGAAGATCGTCAAGAAGCTGCTGCGGGTGTGAGCGCGTGCGGCGGGCGGCGATGACCGGACGCCCCGCGCCGGCCGGGCCGGCCACGACGGACGCGTCGTGGCCGGCCCGGTTTGCTCAGGGGCCCGTGGGAGTGGCATGCGGTGAGGTGTCCGCGTTGCGTCCGCTGCTGGCGGGGGCGGCTCTCGGCCTGGGCGTCGCGGCCGTCTCGGAGCCGTGCCCGCAGCCGGCCGGGCCCGCCGAGGCCGCCGCCGCGGCCGGCATGCCGACGCGGCGGCGGCTGGAGTTCCTGGCCGGCCGGCGAGCCGCCCGGCGGGCCCTGCGCGCGGTGGGGCTGGACTGCGGTGAGATCCCCCGTCGCGGGCGGCTGCCGGTGTTCCCGCCGGGCCGGGCGGCGTCGATCTCGCACAGTGCCGGAATCGCCGTCGCCGTGGCCCGCGTGCCCGGCCGGGACCTGCCGCTCGGCTGCGACCTGGAGCTGCGGCCCCTCCCCCGCGAGGCGGCCCGGCTGGTGCTGCGCGCGGACGAGGAGTCACTGCTCGGGGACGAGGAGACACCGCCGGGCGCGGCCTGGTCGGTGACGGAGCTGTTCTCCGCCAAGGAGGCCGCGTGGAAGGCCCTGGACGCGCCGGAGGGCGCGGGAGGCCGGGCCGCCGGACTGCGGGCGGCGAGTCTGCGGGACCTGCGGGCGTGTCCGTCCGGGGACGGCGCCCTGGTCGTCGGCCCGCGCGCGGATCCGGGCCTCACCGTGCGGGTGCGGGTGGTGCGCGTCGGGCCGGGGGTGTTCAGCTACGCCGTCGGGCCGGCCGGCGCCCGCGGCTGAAACACGCGCTTCCCGGCAGGAGCACCGCATCACCCCCGCACAGGCAGGCCGGCACCCGCGGCCGAACACGCGCTTCCCGGCAGGAGCGCCGCATCGCCCCCGCACAGGCAGGCCGACACCGGCGGCCGAACACGCGCTTCCCGGCAGGAGCGCCGCACCGCCCCCGCACAGACAGGCCGGCACCGGCGGCCGAACACGCGCTTCCCGTCCCCGGGGCACGGCACCGGGGACGGGAAGCCGTTCGTGCCCGGTCAGCGGCCGGACGTGCCGTCGTCCCGGTAGGAGCGGCGCATCGCGTCGGCGGCCTTGTCGGTCCGGGCGTCGTACTTGTCGCCCGTCCGCTCGTCGATCGTTCGCTCGGCGCCCGCGACGCCCTTGTCGGCCTGGTCGGGGTGGCCCTTGGCCATCTGCTTGGCCTTGTTCATCATGTCGCCCAGCTTGCCCATGGGATACCTCCCGGAGTGCATGTGCGGTCGGACCCCGCCGCAGGTACCCCTTTGGGCGGTGCGCGAATCATCAGGGGCGGACCGGGGCCGTCTTTTCCGTCATCCCCGGTCGCCCACGCGTGCGGCCATGTTGCCCGCCGGGTGCCGGTTGTCGTGGATGAGCTGGTGGGCGAGGCCGATCTCGTCGAAATCGAAGGTCCGGGACAGGCACGGGTCGATGATGCCCTGGTCGATCAGCCGGGTGACCTCCCGTGCCTCGCGGGCGGTGGCGACGTGCGAGCCCTGCAGGCGCTTCTGCCGCATCCACAGGAAGCGCAGGTCGACGTCCCCGTTGTAGCCGGTGGTGCCGCCGCACAGGACGACCATGCCGCCGTTGTCGCACAGGTACAGGGACGTGGGGATGGTGTCGGCGCCGGAGTGCTCCAGCACGATGCGCGGGCTGCGGCGCTCGCCGAGCACCTCCCAGAAGCGCCGTCCGAAGGCCCGGGCACCGGACAGCCAGCGGTCCATCGCCGCCTGGTCGGAGGTGTCGGGCAGCCGTCCCCAGTGGTCGAAGTCCCGCCGGTCGATCCAGCCCTCCGCGCCCAGCTTGAGGCAGAACTCGCCGCGTTCCTCGCTGGAGACGACGGCGACGGGGATGCCTCCGACGTGCCGGACGAGCTGGATGGCGATGCAGCCGAGCCCGCCGGCGCCGCCCCAGATCAGCACCGGGTCGCCGGGGCGCACCGTGTGCGGCGGCCAGCCGAAGAGCTGGCGGTAGGCGGTGGCCGCGGTCGCCATGTAGCAGGCGGCCTGCGCCCAGGACAGCCGGGCGGGCTTGGGGTGGCACATGTAGTCGTCGACGACGGCGAACTGGGCGAAGGAACCGTAGTTCTCCTCGTAGCCCCACACCCGCTGGCTGCCGGACCAGGTGGGGTCGCCGCCGAGGCGGATGTCCTCGGCCCTCTCGTCCCAGCGGTTGGCGAGGACGACGACCTCGTCGCCGAGCCGCACCCCGCGCACGTCCTCGCCGACCGCCCACACGATCCCGGACAGGTCGGAGCCGCCGATGTGGAAGTCCTCGGTGGCGCCCGCCTTCTGCCGGGCGGCGATCACGTCGAGCGGCGAACCCAGAGCCGCCCAGACGTTGTTGTAGTTGATGCCGGCGGCCATCACCTTCACCAGGACCTGTCCGCGGCCCACGGGAGGGACGTCGACCACCTCGGTCCGGAAGGCGTCGACGGGCTGTCCGTAGCGCTCGCGGCGGATGAGCGAGGCGTACATCTGCTTCGGGGCGGTGCCGATCTCGGGCGCGTCGCCGAGTTCGTAGAGGTCCTGGGTCGCTCTCACGCTGGTTCTCCTCAACGCGGGTTCTCGGGCAAGGGGGTGGGGGTCCGGTCGCCGCAGCCGCGCAGGGCCTTGGCGACCGCCTCGCCGATGCGGGCGATCGGCTCGGGTTCGGTCATCTCGTAGTGACCGCAGGGCACTTGGTGGTCGTGCAGGGTGCCGGCGACGTGGGGCCGCCAGCTGTCGGCCTTGCCGGGCAGCACCGCCAGGTCGGCCGGGGAGCCGGTGGACTGCTCCTCGGCGGCGCTGAAGAACAGCACGTCACCGTGGTAGACGCCGGGCGCGAACTGGGGTGCGATGCGCAGGTTGTTGCGCATGACGGCGGCGATGGCGGCGGCCTCGGCGCGGGTGACGGGGACGCTCGACGGGTCGGCCGTGACGCGGGCGCCGATGCGGTCCAGGACCGTCTCCACGGGAGCCTCCGGGTCGACGGGGAGACCGGCGACCCTCGACAGCAGGGCCGCGACCTGGCGTTCGGCCGCCTCGGGGTCGTGGGCGGTGCCGTGCGGCTGGGGCGCGTCGAGCATGGCGAGGAGTTCGACGCGCTCGCCGTCGCGCTGCAGCGCGCAGGCCATGGCGTGGGCGACGAAGCCGCCGTAGGACCAGCCCAGCAGGCGGTACGGGCCGTGCGGCTGCACCCGGCGCACCACCTCGAGGTAGTGGGCGACCATCGCGGCGGCGTCCGGGGCGGGCGGGCTGCTGCCGTCGAGGCCGGCCGCCTGGATGCCGTAGACGGGCTGGTCTCCGCCGAGGTGCGGCAGCAGCCCGGTGTAGCGCCAGGACACGCCCGCGCCGGGGTGCACGCAGAACAGGGGCGTGGCGGTGCCCTCGGCGCGCAGCGGCAGCAGCGGCCCGAGCGCGGAGGCGCTGCCGTCCGGCGTCTCCTCGTCCGGCTGGTCGGCCGTGGCGAGGACCCCCGCCACGGTCGGCGCGGCCAGCAGGGTCGCCGCCGGGACGTCGAGGACACCGGCCTGGCGCAGCCGGCCCGCCAGCAGCACGGCGTGCATCGAGTCACCGCCGAGGTCGAAGAAGTTGTCGTGCAGGCCGATGCCGCCGATGCCCAGGGTCTCCTCCCAGATGCGGGTGACCTCCCGTTCGCGGTCGGTGCGCGGCGGTACGTGCTCGGTCGTCAGCCGGGGCCGGGGGGCGAGGCCGGGGTCCGCCGCGGCCGGGGTGTCGTCGGGCGCGGCGGGGCCGGTGCGGGCGCCGGGGGCGTCGATCCAGTGGCGCCGGCGTGCGAAGGCGTACGGGGGCAGCGGTGCCCGCCGGGGCTCGCCGGGCACAGGGGGCAGGGCGCTGTCCACGCCCGCGCTCCACAGCCGTCCCAGCGCCTCGGCGAGGACGAAACCGTCGGACGCCTCGGCCTTGGCGTGCCGCATGGTGGTCACGGTCACCGGCTGCTCGTCGGCGAGCCGGCCGAGGGCCAGCTTGGTCAGGGTGTCGCCCGGGCCGATCTCCACCAGGACGGGGTGCAGGCGGTCCCACAGGGCGGTGATGCCGTCGGCGAAGCGCACGGTCTCGCGGGTGTGGTCGATCCAGTGCCGTACGGAGGTGGCCTGGGCGTCGGTGATCCAGGAGCCGGTGACGTTGGTGACGTACGGGATGCGCGGCGGGCGCAGGGTGACCTGGCGCAGGTGGGTCTCGTAGGCCGGCAGCACCGGGTCCAGGACGTGGGAGTGGGCGGCGACGGGGATGCGCAGACGGCGGAACGGCACGCCGCGGCGGGTCAGTTCGGCCTCGAAGCGGGTGACGGCGTCGAGGTGCCCGGCGACGGTGCAGGCGCTCGGGCCGTTGAGGGCGGTCAGGGACAGGTCGTCGTCGAGCAGCGGCCGGATGTCCTCGGCCGGGGCGGCCACGCCGACGGTGGCACCGCCGGCGGAGCTGATGAGCCGGATGCGTTCGGTGACCAGCGGGAGCATGTCCGCGAGGTCGATGACGCCGGCCAGGCAGGCCGCCGTGTACTCGCCGAGGGAGTGGCCGATCAGCGCGTCGGGGCGCACGCCCGACTCGATGAGCGTGCGGGCCAGGGCGTACTCGGTGACCACGAGCCCGAGGAACGCGGAGGTGTCGTCGGGCCGTCGCTCCTCGAACAGGGCGGTTCGCAGGTCGGCGCCGAGGACGGGCCGCAGGATGCGGGCGCACTCGTCGACGGTGTCGCGGTAGCCGGTGTGGTCGCGGTACAGCTGCGCGCCCATGCCGGGGTACTGGGTGCCGCCGCCGGGCAGCAGGAACGCCACGCGGACCGGGTCGTCGGAGAGGGGCGGGGTGGCGGGGGCGGCGGAGCGCAGCGCGTCGAGGGCCTCGTCGCGGGTGGCCGCCGTGACGGTGAGCCGGTGGCGCAGCGCGGGCCGGTCGGTGCGCAGGGAGTGGGCGATGTCGTCCAGGCGCAGCTCGGGCCGGCGCTCGAGGTGGCGGGCGAGTGCCTCGGCCTGGCCGCGCAGGGCGCCGGCGGTGCGCGCGGACAGCGGCAGCACCAGGCGGTGCGGGCCCTCGGGCGGGCGGGGTGCGGCCGGGGCGGCGGGCGGGGCCTCTTCCAGGATGACGTGGGCGTTGGTGCCGCCGATGCCGAAGGCGCTGACGGCGGCGCGGCGGGGGTGGTCGCCCGCGGGCCAGTCCTCCAGGGCGGTCGGTACGCGGAAGGGGCCGGCGGCGAAGTCGATGAGCGGGTTGGGCCGGTCGAAGTGCAGGCTCGGCGGGATCTGCCGGTGCTCCAGGGCGAGGATCGCCTTGACGAGTCCGGCGATGCCGGCGGCGGCCCCGAGGTGGCCGATGTTGGACTTGACCGAGCCGAGCGCGCAGAACCCGGTCCGGTCCGTGCTGTGCCGGAACGCCTCGGTCAGGGCGGACACCTCGATGGGGTCGCCGAGTTTGGTGGCGGTGCCGTGCGCCTCGATCAGGCCGATGGTGGCGGCGTCGACGTCGGCCTGGGCCTGGGCGGCGAGGATGACCTCGGTCTGGCCGGCGGCGCTGGGCGCGCTGAAGCCGACCTTGCGGCGGCCGTCGTTGTTGACGGCGCTGCCGCGGATGACGGCGCGGATGCGGTCGCCGTCGGCGAGGGCGTCCTCCAGCCGTTTCAGCACGACGGCTCCCACGCCGTCGCCGGAGGAGGTCCCGGCGGCGTCCGCGGCGAAGGGGCGGCAGTGGCCGTCGGGCGAGAAGGGCCCGTCGGGCACGTGCCGGTAGCCCAGGACGGCGGAGGGGTTGAGGGAGACGGCGGCGGCCAGGGCGGTGTCGCAGCGGTGGTCCAGCAGGTCCTGGCAGGCGGTGTGCACGGCGACCAGTGCGGTGGAGCAGGCCGTCTGGAGGGACACGCTGGGGCCGGTGAGGCCGAGTTCGTAGGAGACGCGGGTGGCGAGGGTGCCCAGAGAGTTGGCGGTGGCGGCGTGGACGAGCGCCACCGAGCCGGGCTGCCCGGCGAAGCGCGGGTACACGTGGGCCGGGTAGTAGCGGCTGTCGCCCGCGCCCGCGTACACGCCGAACGCCTCGCCCGTACGGTCCCCGCCGAGGCAGCCGGCGTCCTCCAGGGCGTGGTAGGCCGTCTCCAGCAGCAGCCGCTGCTGGGGGTCGACGACGGCGGCCTCGGCGGGGCTGTAGCCGAAGAACCCGGCGTCGAAGCGGTCGATGCCCTCGACGACCGACGCCATCCGGATCAGCGTGGGGTCGCCGAGGTCTGCGGGGTCGCCCCCGGCGGCGAGGAACTCCTCGTCGGTGACGGGCCGGACGGACTCCCGTCCGGCGGCGAGGTTGTCCCAGAAGGCGTCGAGGTCGTCGGCGCCGGGGAAGCGGCCCGCCATGCCGATGACGGCGACGGCGGGGAGGTCGTCGTCGTGAGGTGCGGTGGTGTCGTGCACGGTCGGTGCCTCGTTCTCTCCCGGCTCGGTGGTGTGCTGCATGGAGGTCGCCTCGTTGGGTCCCGGCGCGGTGGTGTCAGGCACGGTCACGGTCCGTACCGTGCCGTGCGGACCGGCGGGCCCGGGCGGCGCGTTGGCGCTGTGCCTGGTCCTTGGCGCGGTCCAGGGCGCTGCGCGGTGACGGGGTGGCGGGCTCGTGCCGCGGTGCCGGTCCGGCGGCGGGCGCCGGGCCGGCGGCGAGGTGTGCCGACAGGTGGCGGGCCAGGTCCCGGACGGTGGGGTGGGCGAACAGGTCGACCACCGACAGGTCGGTGCCGAAGGCGCGGTTGACGCCGGTCTGGGCGGTGACCAGGAGCAGGGAGTTGCCGCCCAGGTCGAAGAAGTTCTCGTCGCGGCCCACCCGGTCGCGGCCCAGGACGCCGCACCACACCTCGGCGAGCCGGCTCTCCAGCCGCCGCAGCTCCTCCCCCGCCTCCGTCTCGTCGGGGCGTGCCGTGGTGCCCGCCGAGCGCAGTTCCCACTCGTCGGTCAGGCCGGCCGCGCGGATGCCGTCGGACGCCGCGCGGTAGAGGGCGCCCAGGTCCGTGCCGTCCGCCAGGCCGACACGGGCGGACAGGCGCCGCACCTGGCGCACGGGGGCCACGACGTGGCTGCGGACCCAGGGGGCGGTGCGATCGGCGCCGATCAGCAGGTGCGGCTCGTCCAGGGAGCGGGCGAGGTCGAACGAGCGCAGCGCCGTGGGGACGTCGAGCAGCCGGTAGCCCCGGGCCTCGGTGAGCGCGGTGAGCCCGTAGCCGCGGCTCATGCCGCGCTCGCGCCACATGCTCCAGGCCAGGGACTGGGCGGGCAGGCCGAGACCGCGGCGGTGGTGGGCGAGGGCGTCCAGGCAGGCGTTGGCGGCGGCGTAGGCGGCGTTCATGGCGCCGCCGAAGAAGCCGTTCACGGAGGAGAAGGTGACGAAGGAGCCGACCGGGTGGTCGGCGGTGAGGCGGTGCAGCGTCCACGCGCCGCGCACCTTCGCCCCAAGCGCCCGGCGCCAGGTGGCGGTGTCCAGCTCGCCCACGGGGCGTTCCACGAGGGTGCCGGCCAGGTGCAGCACCGACCCCAGGGGCACGCCCCACGCCGCGGCGGCGGCCTCCACGGCGGCGCGCACCTGGTGCTCGTCGGTGACGTCGGCACGGGCGTAGCGGACCTCGCCCAGCTCGCGCAGCCGCGGTGGAACCACGGCCTCGGCTTCCGGTGTGCGGCCCACGATCAGCAGCCGGGTGCCGGGTGTGCGCAGCAGGTGCGCCGCGATCTCGGCGCCGACGCCGCCCAGTCCGCCGGTGAGCAGGGTGAAGCCGTCGTGCGCGGGTGCTCCGGCGCGGGGCGGGGCGGTGGGCAGGGGGGCGAGGCGGCGGACGTACCGGTGGCCGTCGCGGTACGCCACTTCCGCGGCGTCCGCGGTGACCGTCGCCTCGGCCAGCAGGACGGGCAGGGGGTCCGCTCCCCCGTCCGCCGCGAGGTCGCCCGCAGCGAGGTCGAGGTGCGCGGCGCGCAGCCAACCGGACTCCTCGGCCAGCGACTTGAGGAGCGCGCCCGCCATGGCGTGGGCCGGGGAGGGCCGGTCGCCGGGGCGTACGGCCTGGGCGCCGGCCGTGACGTACACCAGGTCGACGGGCCGCTGCCGTCCGGGGCGGGCGGAGAGGGCGCGGGCGAGGGCCAGCAGCCGCTCCGCACCGGACGGGTCGTCCGGTGCCGTCTCGTTGCCTGCGGCGCCGCGCAGCCCGTCGAGGTGCAGGACGGCGTCGACCGGTCGCCGGTCGTGCTCCAACTGCCGCAGCAGCGCGGCGTGATCAGCCTGCTCGGCGGGCCGCACGCGGTAGCGCGCGGCGTCGAGCCGGGCGTACGTCGTCCCCTCGCCGGCCACCGTGCACAGGCCCCCACCGGATCGCAGCGCGTCGGCGAGGCGTTGCGCGAGCCGCGCGGCCTCGGGGTCGCCGCCGGCCAGGACGAGGGTGTGCCGGCCGGCCGTCGCCGTACGGGACTCGGGGCGTTCGGCCCGCTGCCACACCGGTCGCAGGAACCAGTCGGGCACGGTGGCCGCGGTGCCCAGCAGCACCTGGGTCCGGCGCACCTCCTCGTCGAAGTCGCCCGCCTCGAAGCCCTTGCGCAGTTTGGTGCGCTGGATCTTGCCGATCTCGGTCTTGGGGACGGTCTCCCGCTCGACCGGGATCAGGAAGGCGGGGCTGACGCCGATCTCCCGGGTGACCTTGCCGGCGATCTCGCGCAGGGGCCCGGCCGGGTCGGCGGCGGACTCGGGGGTGAGGTGGAAGAACAGGGCCAGTTCGTCGGTGGCCGACGACGGGTCGGTGCGCACCGCGACCGCGGCGGTGAAACTCCGCTCCACGCACGGCAGTTCCTCGACGCAGGCCTCGATCTCGTGGCTGTAGTGGTTGACGCCGTTGACGATGATGACGTCCTTGGCCCGGCCGGTGATGTACAGCTCGCCGGCCCGCAGGAAGGCCAGGTCGCCGGTGTCGAACCAGCCGTCCTCGGTGAACGCCTCGGCGTTGGCGGCCGGGTTGTCGTGGTAGCCGCCGGTCACCGAGGTGCCGCGGACCTGGAGCCGGCCGGCTTCCTCCTCGGCGCGGACCGTGCCGGTGTCGTCGACGATCCGCATGGCGAAGCCGGGATACGGCAGGCCGCAGCTGACGAACGTGCCTTCGCCCTCGCCGGGTTCGCCGGGCAGGACGGCGTCGGTGACCACGGAGCAGGTCTCGGACATGCCCCAGCCGGGGTGCATCACGTCCTGCGGCAGGCCGAACGGCCGCAGCGTGTGCAGGAACCGGCGGGCTGCGGAGGCGACGACGACCTCGCCCGCGTTCATCACCAGCCGCATCGGGGACAGGTCCCAGGCGCGGCCGGTGAAGCGGTCGGACTGCTCGGCGAGGAGCCCGAAGGCGAAGTTGGGCGCCCAGGTGACGGTGACGCGGTGCCGGTCGGCGAGGTCCATCCAGCGCAGCGGGTCCTGGAGGATCCAGGAGGTGGGGGCGTGGATCTGGCGGCAGCCCAGGTAGACGTCCCGCAGGTGGAACATCACCACGCCGGTGACGTGGTCGAGCGGGATCCAGTTCAGGGAGACGTCGTGCGCGCCGAGCCCGTTCATCTGCTCGGTGGCGGCGGAGCGGGTCAGCACGTTGCGGTGGGTGAGCCGCACCGCCTTGGGCAGGCCGGTGCTGCCGGACGTCATGAGCATCAGCAGCAGGTCGTCCGGCTCGGCGGGGTGCCAGTCGTGGTCCTCGGGTGCCTCGCGCAGCGCGTCGGCCGTGGTGATGCGCGGCCCGGGCCAGTCCTGCCGGGCGGCCAGGGCGCGCAGCCCCGCCTCACGGCCGGCGGAGCACACGATGGGGGGCCGGCCGAGCATCCGCCAGATGCCCTCCAGCTTGGTCAGGGCCGCCGACGGCGTGTCGTAGGAGGCGGGGACGGTCAGCGGGACGGCGACGAAGCCGCCGAGGACGCAGCCCCACAGCACCGCGAGGAAGTCCTCGGTGGCGTCGCACTGGAGGATGACCTGCTCGCCGGGGCGCAGTCCCGCCCGGCGCAGGCCGGCCAGGACGCGGGAGGCCTCGGGGATCAGGGACGCGTAGCTGCGCCGGTGTTCGCTGCCGTCGGCGTGCACGTGGACGATGTCGCCCCGGTCCCGGTCGGCGGCGCGCCGCAGGGCCGCGGCCCAGCTCGGCACGGACGGCTCCCGCAGCGCGGGGCCCTCGCTGAGCGCCGGGGCGGCGGACGTGCCGGCGGTGCGGGCGGCGGGGGCGGGGCCGGTGGTGCGGTCGGGCAGGCCGGTGTGACGGCGGTCCAGTTCCTCGGGCGTGTTCTCCACCGACACCTCGGCGGTGGTGACGCCGGGCAGGGCGGTCAGGCGCTCCCGCCAGGCCTTGGCGGCCGTGCGGTCGACGGCGGGCAGGGCGCGCAGCGCCGCGGTGTCGACGGTGCCGTCCTGCGCGCGGGGCAGGGCGTTGACCGGTGTGACGCGGACGGTGCCGTGGCCCGCTCGGTCGAGGGCGTCCTCGACGCGTTCGGCGGCGTCCGGCCTCCCGGGCACCACGTACAGGCGCGGTGGGGTGCCGTCGGCGCCGGGCAGGGCACGGGCGTCGCGGATGCCGGGCACGGCGAGGGCGGTGTCCTCCAGTTCCGCGGGGCCGGTCGGCGCCGGGGCGGGGATGCGGGCGGGGAGCGCGGGCAGGTCCGTGAGGCGGACGGCGGGGTCGGCGCTCACCGTGCGCAGGGCGTCGTGCAGGGCGCGCGCGAACGCTTCGGCGGTGCCGGTGTCGTAGAGGTCGGTGGCGTACTCGACGTGCAGCGTCAGGCCTTCGGGGGCGCCCTCGGGGGTGTGGTGCTCCTGGACGTCCACGAACAGGTCGAACTTGGCGGTGCCGGTGGCGGTGGGCCGCAACTCGGCTCGGGTGCCGTCGAGTTCGAGGACGGCGGGTGCGTTGTTCTGCAGGGCCAGCATCACCTGGAACAGGGGGTGCCGGCCGGGGGTGCGCGGCGGGTTGAGTTCGTCCACCAGCCGGTCGAAGGGCAGGTCCTGGTGGTCCAGGGCGGCCAGGTCGGCGGTGCGCAGCCGGGCGAGGAGGTCCCGGAAGGCGGGGTCGCCCGAGGTGTCGGCGCGCAGCACCAGGGTGTTGCTGATCAGGCCGATCAGCGGGTCCAGGGCGGGTTCGGTGCGGCCCGCGACGGGTGTGCCGAGGACGACGTCCTCGCCGGCGCCGCAGCGGGTGAGCAGGGCGCTGACGGTGGCGTGCAGCACCATGAACAGGCTGGCGCCCTCGCGGTCGGCGAGGCGCAGCAGGGCGCGGTGCAGGGCGGCGTCGACGGACGTCTCGACGTGGGCGCCGGCGCCGCGCGGCGCGGCGGGGCGCGGCCGGTCGCCGGGCAGGGTGCACTCGTCGGGCAGCCCGTCCAGCGCGGTGCGCCAGTGGGCGGTGAGCCGCTCCAGTCGTCCCGGTCCGTCCGGCCCGGGGGCCAGCAGGGCGCGCTGCCACAGCGCGTAGTCGGCGTACTGCGCGGGCAGCGGGGTCCACTCGGGTGCCCGGCCGGCGCGGCGGGCGGCGTAGGCGGTGCTCAGGTCCTCGGCGAAGGGGCGCAGCGACCAGCCGTCGGCGGCGCTGTGGTGCAGGACGAACAGCAGCGTGCCGTTCAGGAGCCAGACGGCGAGGGGGCTTTCCGCGGTCAGGTCGAAGGGGTGCCGCAGCGCGGTGGTGACGTGCGCGGCGGTCTCCGCGGCGGGGCAGTCGACGTGCCGCAGCACCGGGCGCAGCTCCCCCGGCGGCAGGACGCGCTGGCACGGGGTGCCGTCGTGCTCGGCGATCACCGTCCGCAGGATCTCGTGCCGGTCGGCCAGGTCGCCCAGGGCCGCCCGGAGCGCCTCGGTGTCGAGGTCGGCGCCGGCGGGGACGAGGAGCGGGATGTTGTAGGTGGCGGCTCCTTCGTCGAGCCGGTTCAGGAACCACATGCGTTCCTGGGCGAAGGACAGCGGCACCCGCTGCGGGCGCTCGAGGCGGCCGAGGACCGGCCGGGGCGGGGCGCCGTCCGCTCCTGCGGCGACGCGCTGGGCGAGGGCGGCCGGGGTCGGCGTCTCGAACAGGGCGGTGATGGGGATCTCGGCGCCGGTCTCGTGCCGCAGCCGGGCCAGCAGCCGGGTGGCGAGGAGGGAGTCGCCGCCCAGGTCGAAGAAGTTGACGTCGGTGCCCACGGAACCCTGGGGCAGCTTCAGCACGTCCTCGAACAGGCCGCACACCAGCACCTGTTGCGGTGTCCCGGGGCGGGTGCCGGAGGCGGCGGCGGTGAAGTCGGGGGCGGGCAGGGCCTGGACGTCGAGCTTGCCGTTCGCGGTCAGCGGCAGCGCGTCCACGGGGACGCAGACGGCCGGCACCATGTGCTCGGGCAGGTGGGCGGCGGCGTGGGCGCGCAGGGCGGCGGGGCTCGCGGGCTGGTCGCCCGTGGGGACGGTGTAGGCGACGAGGTGCAGCGCGCCGTTGCCGGAGCGGCGGGGCACGACGGCGGCGCGGGTGACGCCCGGGTGGGCGGCGAGGACGGCCTCGATCTCGCCGGGTTCGACGCGGAAGCCGCGCAGCTGTATCTGGGCGTCGGCGCGGCCGAGGTAGTCGAGTGTGCCGTCGGGGCGGCGCCGGGCCAGGTCGCCGGAACGGTACATGCGGGTGCCGGGCGGGCCGTAGGGGTCGTCGAGGAAGCGTTCGGCGGTCAGCTCGGGCCGGTGCAGGTACCCGGCGGCGACGCCGGCGCCGGAGACGTACATCTCGCCGGTCGCGCCGGGCGGCACCGGGTGTCCGTCGGGGTCCAGCAGGTGGACGCGCAGGTCGGCGAGCGGGGTGCCGATGACGCTGCCGCGGCGCGGGTCGTCCAGGTCGGCCCGGGTGAGGCGGTGGTGGGTGACGTGCACGGTCGTCTCGGTGATGCCGTACATGTTCACCAGTGCCGGGCGGTCCAGGCCGTGCCGGTCGGCCCAGGGGCGCAGCCGTGCCGGGCGCAGGGCCTCGCCGCCGAAGACGACGTAGCGCAACGCCCCCGTGCCGGCTCCCCGTTCGAGGTCGGCGTCGACGAGCTGCTCGAACGCGGACGGCGTCTGGTTGAGGACGGTCACGCCCTCGCGGTGCAGCAGCTCCAGGAAGTCCCCCGGCGAGCGGCTGACGGAGTACGGCACGACGACGACCCGGCCGCCGTGCAGCAGGGCGCCCCAGATCTCCCAGACGGAGAAGTCGAAGGCGTAGGAGTGGAACAGCGTCCACACGTCGTCGGCGCGGAAGTCGAAGTGCTCTGCCGCGGCGGCGAAGAGCCGCACGACGGCGGCGTGCGGGACAGGCACGCCCTTGGGGCGGCCGGTGGAGCCGGAGGTGTGGATGATGTACGCGATGTCGGACGGGTTCACCGGCCCGTGCCGGTCGGCGTCGCTCAGGTCGGCGGTGGAGCGGCGGGCGAGGGCGGCCGCGACCTCCGGGTCGTCCAGCAGGACGGTGGGGACGGCGTCTCCGGCGAGGTGGGCGTGGGCCTGCTCGGTGACGAGGACGACGGGTGCCGCGTCCTCGACGACGAGCCGCAGCCGCCCGGCCGGGTGGCCGGGGTCCAGGGGCAGGTAGGCGGCGCCGGTCTTGAGCACGGCCAGCAGCGCGGGCAGCAGCCGCAGCCCGCGCTCCAGAGCCAGGGCCACCACCCGGCCCGGGCCGGCGCCGTGCTCGGTCAGCAGCCGGGCCAGGCGGTTGGCCTCGGCGTTGAGCGCCGCGTACGTGAGCCGTTCGCCTGCGCAGGTGACGGCGGTGCGCTCGGGGCCGGCCGCCACCCGCTCCTCGAAGAGCTCGGTGAGGGTCCGCTCGACGGGAAAGGCGCGTGCGGGGGTGTCGCGGGGGTGTTCGCCCGGCAGCAGCAGGTCGAGGTCGCGCAGGGGTGTGGTCGGCTCCGCCTCGGCCAGCCGGTGCAGCAGGGTGACGAACCGGTCGCGGTGCAGGGCGAGTTCGTCCTCCTCGTACAGTGCGGGGTTGGCGTCGAAGGCCAGCCACAGTCCGCCGGAGCGGGCTGCGGGGCGTACCGAGATCTGCAGGTCGTCGACGGCTCCGCCGGACAGGTGGTGCCAGGTGGTGGGATGGCCGCCGAAGACCGGGGACTCGTCGAACGGGACGATGTTGAGCACCGGCCCGTACAGCCGTCGTCCGCTGCCCAGCAGCCCCAGGTCGCGGCGGAGGAACTCGCCCCGGTAGCGCTGGTGGCGGCGCAGCGCCTTCAGTTCGTCCGCGACGGTCCGGGCCAGTTCCGCGACGGGCGTGTCGGGGGCGGCGGCCACGCGCAGCGGGAGGACGTCGGAGGCGGTGCCGGGGGTGCGCAGGGCGGCGCTGCCGAGCCGGCTCATCGTGGCCAGGCCCAGCACCAGGTCGGCGGCGCCGGTCATCCGGTGCAGGTAGGCGGCGGTGGCGGCGGTCAGCAGGTCGGTGCGCCGGACGCCGAGGCGGGCCGCGGCGGCGTCGAGGGCCTGGGTCTCGGCGGGCGCCAGTTCGGCGGTGCGGCGCAGGAAGGGCGCGGTGGGGGCGGCCGTGCGGGAGGTGAGCCGGGCGGGTTCCGGCAGGCCGGCCAGACGCCGTGCCCAGTGGTCGCGGTCGCGGGCGTACGCGTCGGAGGCCCGGTAGGCCGCCTCCTCCTCCTGGAGCCGGCTCACCGGCGCGAAGCCGCAGGGGTCCGGATCCCGCCCTTCGGCCAGGGCGTTGTACGTCTCGGCCAGGCGCCGCCCGAGCAGCTTGTAGCTGTAGCCGTCGAGCAGGAGGTGATGGGCCCTCAGCAACCAGAGGTGGCGGTCGGGGGCCAGGGTCAGCAGGGTGTGTGCGAACAGCGGGCCCTTCTCGAGGTCCACGGGGACCGCGAGATCGGCGCGGACGTGGGCCCATGCGGCGGCCCCGGGATCCTCGGCGCCGCTGACGTCGACCCGGTGCAGGGTCCAGTCGTCCGCGTCCGGGGCGAGCCGGCAGTGGGGGCCGTCGTCGCCGTCGGTGAAGCGCAGGGCGAAGGTGTCGGCCTCGCCGACGGTGCGCCGCAGCGCGGTCTCGAACAGGGCGGTGTCGAGGGGGCCGTGGATCTCCACCGCCTCCGCGGTGTTGTACGCGGCGCTGTCCGGTGCGAGCCGCCCGGCGTACCAGAGGCCCTCCTGGGCTCCGGACAGCGGTCGACGTTCGTCCTCCTGGAGTGACATAGCACAACCCTCACGTGGCAAGCCGTAATGTCCCGGACGGCAAGGGCCCGGCCGGATCGGACGGGTGCGGACACCGCTCCGTGCCGCCCTCGCGTGGGGGAACGCGCAGGGCCGGCCCACAGAGCGGAAATGGAGTGCCGCACGCCGAGGGCGGGGAATCGGTCACCCGCCCCGGTCTCACGGAACAGCACGGTGGGGCAACGGAACCGGCCGGGTCAAGGCACACCGGCCTCCGGGGAGGCCGATTCAGGGGTTTCCCTGGAAAACACGGAGCCGGGGAGTGCGCGGGCCGGTTCAACTTCTAGGGAAATCACGCGACTTCCCTTCTCACCGGCTTCTCCGCTGGATTCGGCCGCGTGCGGCCGTGCACTCTCGAAAGGCCCCCGACACGCCCCGCGGAAAGCCGCGGCGGCACACCGATCCCGGGCCCTTGGATTCCCGGAAACGAACGACGGAAAGAGGCTGACGGCATGCACCGTGCGTTGTGTCCGGTCGAGACGCTCTACGTGGGCCAGAGAAGCAGGGCCGTGCTGTCCTGCGCCCTGCGCGGTCCCGTGGACGTGGCGGCGCTGTCGGCCGCGTTCGACGCCACCACGGAGGCGCATCCGCCGCTGCGCTCCCGCATCGAACAGGACGGCGCGGGCCATGTACTGCGCCTTCTCGGTGAGGACGAGCGGCCCCGGCTGGTCACCCGGACCGGCGACGAGACGGAGGCCTACGCGGCGGAACTGAACCGGCCCCTCCCGGTCGGGGGCCCGCTGAGCCGCGCCGTCCTGGTCAGCGCGCCGGGCGGCGGGAGCCACCTGTTCGTGCTGGTGGTGGACCACACCGTCGTCGACGGCCACAGCGGCATCGCGCTGCACAACGCCCTGTGGGACCGCTACCGTGCGCTGGTCGACGGGGAGCCCGCCGTCGAGGGCGCCGACGCCGGGCTGCCGCACTGGCCCGAGCCCGTCAGCCGGCTGCTGCCGCCGGCCGACGACGCCGACACGGCGAAGTACCTCGACGGCCGCATCGAGGAGACGCGACGGCATCCGGTCGAGCTGGTGCCGTACGACGTGCCGCGCCCGCCCGCGGGCGGGCGGGAGACCGGCCCGGACGGGCACATCGAGGTCCGCAGGCTGACCCTGGACGCGGACCTCACCGCGCGGCTGCGCCGGACGGCGCGCGGCGCGGGCGTCTCCGTGCACGCCCTGATCGCCGCGACGCTGCTGGCGACGGCCCGGCGGCGCCTGGACGGCGACGGGCCCCGCACCCTGGGCTGCCTCTCCCCCGTCGACCTGCGCTCACGGCTGTCCCCGCCGCTGCCCGCCTCCGCCCTGGTCCCCGCGGTCACCACCCACCTGCAGACCCTGGACGTGTCCGCGGCCTCGGAGCCGCTCGGGCTGGCCCGTACCGTGCACGGACGGCTGAGCGACTTCCTCTCCCGCGGCGACCACTTCCACGAGATGCGCATCACGCCGGAGATCCCCCGCAACCCCGCGCTGCAGCTGGCCACGGTCATCGCCACCAACATGGGCGTCGTCCCCGGGCCCCGGCTGCCGGGCGGGCTGCGGGCGGTCGACGTGCGTCTGGTGCCGGCCCGCGAGCACTACTTCCCGCAGGCGGGACGCAGCCCCGTCATGGCGTGCGTCGTCTCCTTCGAAGGCCGGCTCTCCATCGAGTTCCCGCACTCCACCGCCTGCTACAGCCCGTCCTTCATGAGGGCGTTCCGCGACGACGTGCGCGCCGGGCTGCTCCGCTTCGCGACCGCGGCGGACGCCGGGCACGCCCGGGCGGCCACGGGCTGAGCCCTTCCCCCGCTCCCGCATCCGCCCGGCTGCCGTAAGGAGGCCCTGCCCGACATGACCACCGTCAGCGAACTCCCCTCCCCCCTGACGCTGCTCCCCCGAGCCCAGGCGGGCGACGAGCACGCGATGAACCACCTGCTGACCGGCATCACGCCCTACGTCGCGCGCATCTGCCGGTCCATCACGCGCGACGACGGTGCCGACGCCACGCAGGAGGCGCTGCTCGCCATCTACCGCGGCCTGGGCTCCCTGCGCGAACCGGCGGCGTTCTACGGCTGGGTGCGCTCGGTGACGGTCCGTGAGGCCGTCCGCACCGCCAAGCGCTACGGCGAGGAACGCTGCTGTTCCGAGGTGGAGTCGCAGCAGCAGACGAACCCGCTGGACGCGGTGTACATCAGTGACGTGCTGGAGCGTCTGTCCCAGGCGCACCGGCAGGTCCTCACCCTGCGTGCCTACGGGCTCAACGAGGAGGAGATGGCGGAGGTGCTCGCGCTGCCCGTGGGCACGGTCCGCTCCCGTCTCTTCCGTGCCCGCCGCCGGTTCCAGGAGGCGTGGCAGCCCTCGGCGGCGTGAGCCCGGTGCCGGCACGGCGGGGCCGGGCCCGCAGGAAGGCGGCCGTGGCGGTGTGTCACCGCCACGGCCG
>NZ_JBEXOM010000030.1:0-73389 GCF_040611555.1 Streptomyces sp. NPDC006624
GTGCCGATCGGGTGGATCGGCGGCAGGTACACCACGTCGAACCCCATCGCCGCGATCGCCGGCAACCGCCGGGCCGCCGTGCGAAAGGTGCCGTGCGGCTCTTCCCTAGTGCCCTCGGAACGGGGAAAGAACTCGTACCAGGAGCCGTACAGTGCCCGCTCCCGCTCGACGAGGAGCCGCAGGGGCTCGCTGCTGCTCACCGGATCACGCAGCGGATGGCGGTCCAGGACCTCGCCCACCTCGGGTGTCAGCGCCGCCGCGAGCCGCGCGGCCGGCGGACGGCCGTCGTCGCGCAGGGCGTCGACGGCGGCCAGGACCACGTCCCGCAGGCCGTCCTCCGCGGGCACGCCCTCGGCCGCCCGCTCGTACAGCCGCGCGCCCTCCTCCAGGACGACCTCCGTGTCCATGCCCGCCGGGATCTTGATCTGCGCGTGGTGACGCCAGGTGCCGACGGGGTCGCCCCACGCCTCCACGGTGAACGTCCACAGACCGGGCTCACCGGCGGTGACCGTGGCGCCCCAGCGGTCCGTCCCCGGCGCCAGCTCCCGCATCGGCGTCCACGGACCGGGTCGGCCCTCGGGATCCCTCAGCACGACGTTGGCGGCCACCGCGTCGTGCCCCTCCCGGAACACGGTCGCCGAGATCTCGAAGGTCTCGCCGGTGACGGCCTTGGCCGGCCGGCGTCCGTGCTGGACGACCGGCCGGACGTCGAGGACGGGTATGCGCCCGACGGCCGTCGCCTCCGGCGCCGGGGAGGGTGGCGGGGACGGCGGTCCGGCGTCGGCAGGGCGCGCGGGGCGTGCTTCGCCGCCGGGTGCGCGCGCCCCGGTGGTGCGGCGGTTGGGGGGTGCTGGCGAGTGGTGCTTGGCGGGCATGACCGCTCCTGTCCGCGTCAACGTGGGTGGGCGGATGACTGTGGGGAGGTGGGTCCTGCGTGGTGCTCCTGAGAGGGGTACCCGCAGGAGCCTTCCCACCCTATTCGGGTGGGCAATCCGGCACTTTGTTAACTACTCACGCGTACGTCGACACACAAGACCGGCCTCGTCCGCGACGGACGAGGCCGGCCCCAAGACGTGACTGCCGCTTCCCCTACCCGCGCGGCACCCGCAGTAACTTGTCCGGTGAACCAAGTCCCCGGCCGGAGACCCTTCCGGTCGTCGCCGCCGCGGTCAGAGCCCTGCTGACCTGCGCCGGAGTCGCTCGTCGGTGATCGGCCAGATACAGCGCCGCGGCGCCCGCTGCGTGCGGGGACGCCATCGAGGTACCCGAGAAGGTCGCCCGCGCGGTGTCGCTCGCGGCGGACGCGGACGTGATCGCGACGCCCGGGGCGAACAGATCGAGCGCCGGACCGTGGTTGGAGAAGGCCGGTTTCGCATCCCTCCGGTCGGTCGCGCCGACCGTGATCGCCTGCCGGACGCCGCCGGGCGAGGAGAGACCGGCGGACGTGCCGCCGTTGCCCGCGGCCACCGTGTAGACGACGCCGGAGGCGATGGAGGCGCGCACGGCGGCGTCCAGCCGCTCGTTGCGCGGACCGCCCAGGCTCAGGTTGGCGACCGCGGGCTTCCTCGCGTGCCGGGTCACCCACTCGATCCCGGCGATCACCCGGGCCGTGGTGCCCCGGCCGGCCGCGTCGAGCACGCGCACGGACACGATCCGGGCCCTCCCGGCGACGCCGTGCGTGCGCCCGGCGACCGTGCCGGCGACGTGCGTGCCGTGGCCGTTGGCGTCCGAGGCGGTCCTGTCGTTCCCGACGAAGTCCCAGCCGTGGCCCGCCCGGCCGCCGAAGTCCCGGTGGGTGGTCCGCACTCCGGTGTCGATCACGTATACGGTCACCCCCGCGCCCGCCGCTCTGGGCGCGGTGTAGCTCCGGTCCAGTGGCGGGTCCCGCTGGTCGACGCGGTCCAGCCCCCACGGGGGCGGGTCGCGCCGGGTGTGCTCCAGCCGTACGCGGGTGTCCGGGACGACCGAGGCGACCCGGGGGTCGGAGGCGAGCCGTCTGGCCTGTGCCGCGTCGGCCCGGACCGCGAAGCCGTTCAGGACCGTGCCGTAGGTGTGGCTGATCCGCACCCCGTGCTCCGCCGCGAGGCGGCGCCCGGCCGCCGACGGGGCCCGCAGGCTCTCCTTCAGTGTCACCAGATAGCCGCCGTGCACGGCGCCGGGTCCTCCGGCGCCGGACGGCCGCCCCTGCGGTACGGCGTGCGCGGGCAGGGTGACGGCCGACAACGCCGCGGCGCAGAGCGCCGCGGCCAGGCCCCCCGGCCGGCGCAGACGCCGTATGCGCGTCCGGGCCATGTCCGCGTTCCCCTCCTCGACTCGGCGTACGGCTGCCGCGCGGGCCGCGTGCGCCGGCCGCGGGGCGGTACGCCAGGGGCAGCCTCTCGTGACGCGTGAAGCCCCACAAGGACGCCTATGGGGGTGGAATCGGCCATATCACGCCGATGGTGCCGTTCCGGCCGATCGAGGGCCGGGCGGCGGAGCGTCGGCATGGGCGGCACGCACGCCGGTACTGTCGTAGGTGACGTCGATGAAGCCCAGCGTCAAAGCCCTGCGTCATCCAGCGACGAGGTGGAAAGTGAAGGCGATCCGTCGATTCACCGTCCGGCCCGTTCTCCCCGAACCCCTCAGGCCGCTCAGCGACCTGGCCCGCAATCTGCGCTGGTCCTGGCACGCGGAGACCCGTGACCTGTTCCAGTCCGTCGATCCCGAACGGTGGGCCGCCTCGGGCGGCGACCCGGTCCGGCTGCTGGGCAGCGTGCCGCCCGCGCGCCTGGCCGACCTGTCCGGGGACCGCCGGTTCCTGCGCCGCCTCGCCGCGGTCGCGGGCGACCTGCACGACTACATGACCGGCGACCGCTGGTACCAGACCCAGCCCGAGGACCTGCCGGCCGCCGTCGCCTACTTCTCACCCGAGTTCGGCGTCACGGCCGCCCTGCCGCAGTACTCCGGCGGCCTCGGCATCCTGGCCGGCGACCACCTCAAGTCGGCCAGCGACCTCGGCGTCCCGCTGATCGGCGTCGGCCTGCTCTACCGCCACGGCTACTTCCGCCAGTCCCTGTCCCGCGACGGCTGGCAGCAGGAGCACTACCCCGTCCTCGACCCCAACGAGCTGCCCGTCGCCCAGCTCGAGGAGCCCGACGGCACCCCCGCCCAGGTCTCCCTCGCCCTGCCCGGCGGCAAACGGCTGCACGCCCGGATCTGGCTGGCGCAGGTCGGCCGGGTCCCGCTGCTGATGCTGGACTCCGACGTCGAGGAGAACGACCTCGGCGAGCGCGGCGTCACCGACCGGCTCTACGGCGGCGGCAGCGAGCACCGGCTGCTGCAGGAGATGCTGCTCGGCATAGGAGGGGTCCGGGCGGTCCGCACGTACTGCCGGCTGACCGGCCACCCCGAGCCGGAGGTGTTCCACACCAACGAGGGGCACGCCGGGTTCCTCGGCCTGGAGCGCATCGCCGAACTGTGCGCCGGGGGCCTGGACTTCGACTCCGCGCTGGAGGCGGTCCGCGCGGGCACGGTCTTCACCACCCACACGCCCGTCCCGGCCGGCATCGACCGCTTCGACCGCGAGCTGGTCGCCCGCCACTTCGGCCCGGACGCCGAGCTGCCCGGCATCGACGTCGAGCGGATCCTCCGGCTCGGCATGGAGACCTACCCCGGCGGGGAGCCCAACCTGTTCAACATGGCCGTGATGGGCCTGCGCCTGGCCCAGCGGGCCAACGGGGTGTCCCTGCTGCACGGCCAGGTCAGCCGGGAGATGTTCGCCGGGCTGTGGCCCGGTTTCGACGCCGACGAGGTGCCCATCACGTCCGTGACGAACGGGGTGCACGCCCCCACCTGGGTGGCCCCCGAGGTGTTCCGGCTCGGCGCCCGGCAGATCGGCGTCCAGCGCGCCGAGGACGCGCTGACCGTCGGCGGCTCGGACCGCTGGGACAGCGTCGCCGACATCCCCGACCAGGAGATCTGGGACCTGCGGCGGGTGCTGCGCGAGCAGCTGGTGACCGAGGTGCGCGAGCGGCTGCGGGCCTCCTGGCGGCAGCGCGGGGCGCACACGGCCGAGCTGGGCTGGATCGACGGCGTGCTCGACCCGGACGTGCTCACGATCGGGTTCGCCCGGCGCGTCCCGTCGTACAAGCGCCTGACGCTGATGCTGCGCGACCGCGACCGGCTGATGGACCTGCTGCTGCATCCCGAGCGGCCGGTGCAGATCGTCGTCGCGGGCAAGGCGCACCCGGCCGACGACGGCGGCAAGCGGCTGGTGCGGGAACTGGTGCGGTTCGCGGACGACCCCCGGGTGCGGCACCGGATCGTGTTCCTGCCCGACTACGGCATGGCCATGGCGCAGAAGCTCTACCCGGGCTGCGACATCTGGCTGAACAACCCGCTCCGGCCGCTGGAGGCCTGCGGCACCTCCGGTATGAAGGCGGCGCTCAACGGCTGCCTCAACCTCTCGGTCCTGGACGGCTGGTGGGACGAGTGGTTCCAGCCGGACTTCGGCTGGGCCATCCCCACCGCCGACGGAGCGGGGACCGACCCGGACCACCGCGACGACATAGAGGCCGCGGCCCTGTACGACCTGCTGGAGCAGCGGGTGGCGCCCGGCTTCTACGAGCGCGGGCAGAGCGGACTGCCCGACCGGTGGATCGAGATGGTCCGCCACACCCTGAGCCTGCTGGGGCCGAAGGTGCTGGCCGGGCGGATGGTCCGGGAGTACGTCGAGCGGCTCTACGCGCCGGCGGCGCTCTCCCACCGGTCCATGGGACCGGACGCGGCACGGGACCTCGCCGAGTGGAAGGGCAGGGTGCGGGCGGCCTGGCCGGGGGTCACGGTCGACCACGTCGAGACGTCCGCGGTGGCGGCGCTCGCCGAGCTGGGGACGACGCTGGGGCTCCGGGTCCTGGTCGGTCTCGGCGACCTCGGGCCCGACGACGTGGAGGTGCAGGTCGTCTCGGGGCGGGTGGACGAGGAGGACCGCATCGCGGACGCGACGGCCGTGCCGCTGAAGGCCGTGGGTCCCGGCCAGGACGGGCGCTGGGTGTACGAGGGGCCGTTGTCCCTGGACCGCACCGGCCCCTTCGGGTACACGGTGCGGATCCTTCCCGCGCATCGGTTGCTGGCGTCGAGTGCGGAGCTGGGCCTGGTGGCCGGGCCCTCCGAGGAACTGGTGGCGGCCGCGGGGCTGTTGATGCGGTGAGTTCGCCGTCCGGGGGGCGTGGGGCCTGGTCCCGCGCACGCGGCGGAGCCGCACATCGGCACAGCCCCGCGCCCCTCAGTCCTGCGCGCCGCCCTGCGTCGCGAGGTCGCGCAGCACACTGCCGCACCTGCGGGCGTAGGCGTGCTGGAAGCCCCGGGTCGCCGGGCCGCCGGCCTTCGCGTACCACTTGGCGGGCCGGCTGAAGGCGTGCACGGTCAGCCAGACCGTGCCGTCCCCCGTGCGGTCGACGACGAAGGACTCCTCGCCGCTCTCCGGGTGGCCGGGCAGCGTGCCGTAGGCCCACCCGGCGCGGCGGGGTTCCCCGACCGTCCACACCACACGGCAGGGGGCCTTGATCATGCCGGCCAGGGTGACGGTGACGTCCACCCCGGGGGCGGCGCGGTCCGCGCTCGTGTCGATGCCCACGCCCATGGCCCGGTGCATCTCCCAGGTCAGGACCGCCTCCGCGGCGCGGCGGAAGACGCCCTCGCCCTCGCCGAGACGGGTGCGCACGGTCATGGGACGGAAGCCCGGGGGGCAGAAGCCCTCGTCGCGGGTGGCGCCGACATCGGCGTAGGTGAAGTCCTGCGAAGACATGGTCCCCAAGAGTAGGGCGGCACCCGGAGCCGTTGCCGCTCCGGGTGCCGCCCCCAGGGCCGTGCCCAGGTCAGCCGACGTTGACGGCGGACCAGGCGGCCGCGACCGCCTTGTACTCGGTGCTGCTCGCGCCGTACAGCGCCGAGGCCGCGTTCAGCGTCGCCGTACGGGCCTGCGCGTACTTGGTCGTCGACGTCATGTACGTCGTCAGCGCCTTGTACCAGATCTGCAGCGCCTTGGTCCGGCCGATGCCGGTGACCGTGGAGCCGTTGGACGTGGGCGAGTCGTAGCGCACGCCGTTGATGGTCTTCGCGCCGCTGCCCTCGGCCAGCAGGTAGAAGAAGTGGTTGGCGGGGCCGGACGAGTAGTGCACGTCCACACTGCCCAGGCCGGCGTACCAGGCGTCCTTGGACGAGCCGTCCTTGCTGGGCTTGTCCATGTAGCGCAGCGGCGTGCCGTCGCCGTTGATGTCGATCTCCTCGCCGATGAGGTAGTCGCCGACGTCGGAGGAGTTGTTGGCGAAGAACTCCGCGCCCGCGCCGAAGATGTCGCTGGTCGCCTCGTTCAGGCCGCCGGACTCGCCGCTGTAGTTGAGGCCGGCCGTCGCCGAGGTCAGGCCGTGGCTCATCTCGTGGGCGGCCACGTCGAGCGAGGTCAGCGGGTTGGCGTTGCCCGAGCCGTCGCCGTAGGTCATGCAGAAGCAGCTGTCCGACCAGAAGGCGTTGACGTAGTTGTTGCCGTAGTGGACGCGCGAGTACGCGGCCTTGCCGTCGTTGCGGATGCCGCTGCGGCCGAAGGTGCTCTTGTAGAAGTCCCAGGTCACCTGGGCGCCGTAGTGGGCGTCGGCGCCGGCGGTCTCCAGGTTGGACGGGCTGCCGTTGCCCCAGATGTCGTCCGGGCCGGAGAAGAGGGTGCCGGTGCCGGAGGTGCCGCGGTTGAGGTTGTACGTCTTGTGCCCGCCGCGGGTGCCGTCCGTGAGGGTGTACGAGGTACCGGACTTGGTGGTCGTGAGGGTCACCGTGCCGCTGTAGGCGGTGTTTCCGGTGCCGGTCTCGATGCCCTGGTACTCGTAGAGCCTCTTGCCGGTGGCGGCGTCGGTGATGACGTGCAGCTCGTTCGGGGTGCCGTCCTCCTGGAGGCCGCCGACGACGGTCTCGTAGGCGAGGACGGGCTTGCCGGCGGCGGCCCAGATCACCTTGCGCGGCGCGGCATCGGCCTCGGTCCGCTCCGAGCCGGCGGCCTCGGCGAGGGTCACGGCCTGCTTCTTCGCCGTGGCGGCGGTGACGGCCGGCTTGAGCGAGGCGACCTTGATCGCGGCCTTCGTCGCTCGGGTGACGCCCTTGGCCGCGCCGGACGCCGACTCGTGCACGACGAGGTCGCCGCCGAGGACCGGCAGGCCGGCGTAGGTGCGCTCGTAGCGGGTGTGGACCGTGCCGTCGCGGTCCTTCACGACGTCCCTGACGACCAGCTTCTCCTGCTCGCCGAGGCCTATCTCGTCGGCGGTCCGCGAGGCGTCCGCCTGCTGCTCCTGGATCAGGGCCGTGCGGGCGGGCGCGGAGAGCAGCACGGGGGCGGCGGCGAGCACCGGCTTGCCCGCGGAGTCGGCGGCGGCGCTGCTGCCGGAGGTCAGACCGGTGGTGAGCAGCGCGCCGGCCGCGACGGCGGTGGCGACGGCGAGCGTGGTGCGCTTGTGACGCGTGTAGACAGGGGAGTTCACACAAGCTCCTAGGTGTGGGGGAGGTACTGCGGTGCTGTGCGGCGGGTGGGGGAAGAGTGGCACTCGCGACGCGTACATGTCATGAGTCGGCCGTGATGTTGGCCGGAAATCGACGTGGGGGCGACCGTCCGGCGCACGGGAAGCGGACGCCGCCCCGGGGGATTCGAACCCACCGGGGCGACGTCCTGACGCGGGGCCCTGCCGGGCGAACGGGCTTTACGGGAAGGTCAGTTTCCAGCTGTTGATGTAGCCGGTGTCGTAGGACGCGTTGTCCTGCACCCTCAGCTTCCAGACCCCGTTGGCCGCCTCGGAGGACGCGTTCACCGTGTACGTGGTGGCGAGGTTGTCCGCGCTGCCGCCGGTGCCGTACCCCTTCAGCGTGTACGCCGTGCCGTCGGGGGCGACGAGCTCCACCTTGAGGTCACCGATGTAGGTGTGGACGATGTCGACCGCGACCTGGAGGTTCGAGGGCGCGTTGCCCGTCCGGCCGGAGACCGTGACCGAACTCGTGACCGCGGCGCCCCGGTCCGGGATCGCCACGTCGGCGGTGTTCTCGAAGGACGTGCCCCCGCCGCCTCCGCCGCCGGAGCGGGCGCCGACGTTCACGCCCGCCCACGCGTCCTGGACCGCCTTGTACTCGGCGCTGTCGGTGCCGTACAGCTCACCGGTGGCCGCGAGGGTGCCGGTGCGGGCGCCCGCGTAGTTGGTGGTCGAGGTGAACTTCGTGGTCAGCGCGCGGAACCAGATCTTCTCCGCCTTCGCCCGGCCGATGCCGGTGACCGGAAGGCCGTCCGAGGTGGGCGAGTCGTAGGTGACACCGTTGATGGTCTTGGTGCCGCTGCCCTCGCTCAGCAGGTAGAAGAAGTGGTTGGCCGGACCGGACGAGTAGTGCACGTCGATCGAGCCGATGCCCGAGTACCAGGCGTCCTTGGACGAGCCGTCCTTGCTGGGCTTGTCCATGTAGCGCAGCGGCGTGCCGTCGCCGTTGATGTCGATCTCCTCGCCGATGAGGTAGTCGCCCACGTCGGAGGAGTTGCCGGCGAAGAACTCGACGGTCGCGCCGAAGATGTCGCTGGTGGCCTCGTTCAGGCCGCCCGACTCGCCGGAGTAGTTCAGCCCGGCCGTGTTCGAGGTGAGCCCGTGGGTCATCTCGTGGGCGGCCACGTCGATCGACGTCAGCGGGTTGGCGTTGCCCGAGCCGTCGCCGTAGGTCATGCAGAAGCAGCTGTCCGACCAGAAGGCGTTGACGTAGTTGTTGCCGTAGTGGACGCGCGAGTACGCGCCCACGCCGTCCCCGCGGATACCGCTGCGGCCGTGCACGTTCTTGTAGTAGTCCCAGGTGAGCGCGGCGCCGTAGTGCGCGTCGGCGCCCGCGGACTCCAGGTCGGACGGGCTGCCGTTGCCCCAGACGTCGTCCGGGCCGGAGAAGAGCGTGCCGGTGCCGGAGGTGCCGCGGTTGAGGTTGTACGTCTTGTGGTTGCCGCGGGCGCCGTCGGTGAGGTTGTACGCCGACCCGGACTGGGTGGTGGTCAGGTTCACCGTGCCGGAGTACACCGTGTTGCCGGTGCCGGTCTCGATGGCCTCCCACTCGTACAGCTTCTCGCCGGTGGTGGCGTCGGTGATCACGTGCAGTTCCTGCGGGGTGCCGTCGTGCTGGAAGCCTCCGACGACCGTCTCGTAGGCGACGACCGGCGTGCCCTTCGCGGCCCAGATCACCTTGCGCGGCGCGCGGTTGATGCCCGCGTCCTTTGCCTCCTCGGCCTTCCCCGCGGCCAGGGCCTGCTGCCGCGCCTTGGCCGCGGGCAGGGCGGCCTTCGTCGTGGCGGGCGTGACGGCGGCGCGGGTGGCCTTCACGACGGAGGCGGTGGGGTCCGCCGCCGTGCTCTGGACGACCAGGTCGCCGCCGAGGACGGGCAGGCCGTCGTAGGTGCGCTCGTAGCGCGTGTGCAGGGTGCCGTCGCGGGCCTTCAGGACGTCGCGGACGACCAGCTTCTCCTTGGCGCCCAGACCCAGGTCCCGGGCCGTCTCCGCCTTGTCCGCGTCGGCTTCCCGGAGCAGCGCGGCGCGCTGGGCGGGGGTGAGCCTGACCGACTCGGAGCCGGGGTTCGCCTTGCTCGCGGCCGACGGTGCCTTCTCCGGGGCCGCGGTGGCGGTGCCGCTCTGCACGGCGGCGGCGATCAGCGCGGCGACGCCGGCGAGGGCCACGGCCGCGGTATGGCGGGGGGTGT
Organism: Streptomyces sp. NPDC006624; assembly: GCF_040611555.1. Classification (NCBI taxonomy): domain Bacteria; kingdom Bacillati; phylum Actinomycetota; class Actinomycetes; order Kitasatosporales; family Streptomycetaceae; genus Streptomyces; species Streptomyces sp. NPDC006624. Next base: position 9,731 of record NZ_JBEXOM010000030.1, read on the forward strand.
GGGGAGTGCGTCTGTGGGAGGTGCCTCTTCGCGAGGAACTGCTTCTCAACACTGACTCCTTCTGCGGGACCGGGGATCGCCCGGCCTGGGGAGATGTGGAGGTGTTGCCGTGGGGTTGCTGTGCAGCAGTCGTGGGAAGCGTGGCAGGGGACCGCGCTTTCTGTCAGGAGCGCGTCAACACAATGGCCGGAAACGGTTCGTTGACCGGAAGTTCATGTTCGCTATACGGACGCGTCACCTGCGGGTCGGGCGGGCGCGCCCCGTATGCCTCCGTACGCCACGTCACCCCGCCCGCCGCCATCCCCCGGCCGGGGCCTCAGGCCAGACTGTCCCGCCAGGCCCGGTGCAGGTCCGCGAACCTGCCCGTCCCGCCGATGAGTTCGTCCGGACGGCCGTCCTCCACGATCCGGCCCCGCTCCATCACCAGCACCCGGCCCGCGATCGCGACCGTCGACAGCCGGTGCGCGATGACCACGGCCGTACGGCCCTTCAGCACCGTCGCCATCGCCCGCTGCACCGCTCGCTCGCCCGGGACGTCCAGCGAGCTGGTCGCCTCGTCGAGGATCAGCACCGCGGGGTCGGCGAGCAACGCCCGTGCGAACGCCACCAGTTGGCGCTGGCCCGCCGAGATACGGCCACCCCGCTTGCGTACGTCGGTGTCGTAGCCGTCCGGCAGGGCGCTGATGAAGTCGTGCGCGCCGATCTCCTTCGCGGCCTGCTCGATCTCCTCGCGCGAGGCGTCCGGCCTGCCGATCGCGATGTTCTCGGCGACCGTGCCGGAGAAGAGGAACGCCTCCTGCGTCACCATGACCACCCCGCGCCGCAGTTCGGGCACGGCGAGGTCGCGCAGGTCGACGCCGTCCAGCAGCACCCGGCCCCCGGAGGGGTCGTAGAGGCGGGCCAGCAGCTTCGCCAGCGTCGACTTGCCCGCGCCCGTGGAGCCGACGACCGCGACCGTCTGCCCGGCCGGGATCGTCAGGTCGAAACGGGGCAGCACCTCGCCGCCGGTGCGGTAGCCGAAGCGGACGCCGTCGAAGACGACCTCCCGGCCCGGGTGCTCGCTGCGCGGCGGCGGGAGCTGGCGGGGGCTCACCGGCTCGGGCACGGACGGGACCTGGGCCAGCAGCCCGGCGATCTTCTCCAGCGAGGCCGCCGCCGACTGGTAGGAGTTGAGGAACATCCCGAGCCGGTCGATCGGGTCGTACAGCCGCCGCAGGTACAGCACGGCCGCCGCCAGCACGCCCAGCGCCAGCGTGCCGTCCGCGACCCGGTGGGCGCCCCACAGCACGATCCCCGCGACCGCCGTGTTCGCGATCAGCCGCGAGCCGGTGACGTAGCGGGCCATCTCCAGCAGCGCGTCGCCGTTGGCCCGCTCGTGCCGCCGGTTGAGCGCGCCGAAGTCGGCGTCGTTGGCCGCCTCCCGGCGGAAGGCGCGCACCGGCCGGATGCCGTTCATGGTCTCGACGAACTTGACGATGACCGCCGCGATGGCGGTCGACCGCGCCCGGTACACCCGCCCGGCCCGCCGCTGGTACACCCGCACGAGCCCGTACAGCGGCACCAGGGACGCCACCGCCACGCTCCCGAGACCCGGATCCAGCCAGAGCAGCATCAGCGAGATGTAGACGAAGGACAGGACCACCGTCACGAGCTCCTGCAGACCCTCGTCCAGCAGCTCGCGCAGCGACTCCACGTCCGTCGTGGAGCGGGAGATGAGCCGGCCCGACGTGTAGCGCTCGTGGAAGTCGACGCTCAGCGCCTGCGCGTGGCGGAAGATACGGCCCCGGAGGTCCAGCAGCACGTCCTGGTTGACGCGGGCCGCCGCGGCGATGAAGGCGAACTGCAGCGCCCCCGCGGCCAGGGCGCACGCCAGATAGCCGGCCCCCACCGCGATCAGCGGCCCGTGGTCACGCGCCCGGAACGCCGGCACGGCACGGTCGATGGCGTACGCCACGAGCAGCGGGCCCGCCTGCACGACCGCCTGCTGGAGCAGCAGCAACAGCGTCGTCACCGCCACCCGCGCCTTCAGGGGCGCGAGCAGGGACCGCAGCAGGGCCGCGGTCGCGCCCGGCGGTGTGGGCAGGACGTCCCGGTCGAAGGAGTCGCCCGGGGCAGGGGCCGCCGGGTCGCCGGGCGCGCCGCCGGCCGGTGCGGTGGTGGCCGCCGTCATGGGGCTTCCTCCTCTTCCCCCGGCTCCGCTCCGGACATCAGGTGCCGGTACTCCGGGTGGGTGCGCAGCAGTTCCTGGTGGGTGCCGACCGCGGCGATCCGGCCGCCGGACAGCAGCGCGACGCGGTCGGCGAGCAGCACGGTGGACGGGCGGTGCGCCACGATCAGGGCGGTCGTGTCCGCGAGCACCTGCCGCAGGGCGGCCTCCACGGCGGCCTCGGTGTGCACGTCCAGGGCGGACAGCGGGTCGTCGAGCACCAGGAACTCCGGCTGCCCGACGACGGCCCGGGCCAGGGCGAGACGCTGGCGCTGGCCGCCGGAGAGACTGAGGCCCTGCTCGCCGACCTGGGTGCCGGTGCCCTGCGGCAGGGCGTGGACGAAGTCGGCCTGGGCCACGGCCAGCGCGCGCTCCAGCTCGGCCCGGCCCGCGGCGGCGCCGGCGCCCATGAGGACGTTCTCGCCGACCGTGGCCGAGAACAGCGTGGGCTCCTCGAAGGCGACGGCGACCTTGGCGCGCAGGGCCTCGCGGGACAGGCCCGCGATGTCGGTGCCGTCCAGGGTGATGCGGCCCGAGGTCACCTCGTACAGGCGGGGGACGAGCGCGGTGAGCGTCGTCTTGCCGCTGCCGGTCGCTCCGACCAGGGCCATGGACTCGCCCGGCCGGATGTGCAGGTCGATGTCGCGGAGGGTGGGCGGGGTGCCGGGGGCGGCGTCGGGGTAGCGGAAGGTGACGCCGTGGAAGCGCAGCCCCCGGTCCCCGGCGACGGCCGCGCCGCGGCCCCGTCCTGCGGCCGTCTCCTCGGCCTGCTCGTCCATCACCTCGAAGTACCGCTCCGTCGCCGTGGCGGCCTCCTGGCTCATCGCCAGCAGGAAACCGATCGACTCCACCGGCCAGCGCAACGCCAGCGCCGTGGACAGGAACGCCACCAGCGTGCCCGCCGACAGGCTCCCGTCGGCCACCTGCACGGCCCCCACCACCAGCGCCGCCCCGATGGCCACCTCCGGCAGCGACACGATGACGCCCCAGATCGTCGCCAGCAGCCGCGCCTTGCGCAGCTCCGTGCCGCGCAGGGTCCGCGCCAGCTCGCGGAAGGCCCGCGCCTGGCTGCGGTGGCGGCCGAAGCCCTTGATGACGCGGATGCCGAGGACGCTCTCCTCGACCACCGTCGTCAGGTCGCCGACCTGGTCCTGGGCGCGCCGGGCCGCCGCGGCGTACCGCTTCTCGAAGACCACGCAGGTGAGCAGCAACGGCACGGCGGGCCCCAAGATGACCAGCCCCAGCGTCCAGTCCTGCAGCAGCATGATGACCACGCCGACGAGGATCGTCACCCCGTTGACCAGCAGGAACGTCAGCGGGAAGGCGAGGAACATGCGCAGCAGCATCAGGTCCGTCGTCCCCCGGGACAGCAACTGCCCCGAGGCCCAGCGGTCGTGGAAGGACACCGGCAGCCGCTGGAGGTGCCGGTACAGCTCCGCCCGCATCGACGCCTCGACGTGCGACAGCGGACGCGCCACCAGCCAGCGCCGCAGCCCGAACAGCAGCGCCTCCGCGAAGCCGAGCAGCAGCAGGAGCAGCGCCCCGAGCCACACCCCGGCCGGGTCCCGGCCGGCGACCGGCCCGTCCACCATCCACTTCAGCACGAGCGGGATCACCAGCCCCGTGCAGGAGGCGACGATCGCGACGAACGCGGCCGTGAACAGCCGGGTCCGCACGGGCCGGACGTACGGCCACAGGCGCAGCAACGTGCGCACGGCGGAACGGCTTTCGGCGGGTGCGGTGGTGGTGGCCATCAGCGGCGAGCCTACGGTTCACCACTGACACTGCCCACCGGGTTTTCGACCGACCCCGCGCCGGCCCTGAGTCCTACGACCTGCGTGTTCGACGGGCCGTACGACGGTGACCCCCGGCAGGACACGGCGGCACCGGGCGGGTCGTACGGCCTTATCGGCCGATCGGCTGAGGGCTGTTCGAGCGGAACGGCCGATGTGCCGGGCGCGCGCTCACCGGGACCCTCGCCCTATGCCCACCGCACCCGTCATCGAAGTCGCCGAGCTGCGCAAGAGCTACGCCGGCCGTCCCGCCGTCGACGGCGTCTCCTTCGCCGTGGAGGAAGGGGAGATCTTCGGGATCCTCGGCCCCAACGGCGCCGGGAAGACCACCACCGTCGAGTGCGTGGCGGGCCTGCGCGTCCCCGACTCCGGCCGGGTCCGCGTGACCGGCCTCGACCCCGTCGCCGACCGCGAGCGGGTCGTCCGCGTCCTGGGCGCGCAGCTCCAGGAGAGCCGGCTCCAGCCCAAGCTCACCGTCCGCGAGGCGCTGGAGCTGTACAGCGCGCTGTATCCGCACCCCGCCGACTGGCGCCCGCTGGCCGAACGGCTCGGCCTGCGGGAGCGGTTGGACACGCGGTTCGCCGGGCTCTCCGGCGGACAGCAGCAGCGGCTGTCCATCGCGCTCGCCCTGGTCGGCGACCCCCGGATCGTCGTCCTGGACGAACTCACCACCGGCCTCGACCCGCGCGCCCGCCGTGAGACCTGGCAGCTCGTCGAGGAGGTGCGCGCCCGGGGCGTCACCGTCCTGCTCGTCACCCACGTCATGGAGGAGGCGCGGCGGCTGTGCGACCGGATCGCGGTGATCGACCGGGGCCGGGTCGCCGCCCTGGACACCCCGGCCGGGCTGATCCGCCGCGCGGCGGGCGCCACCGTCATCGGCTTCACCCCGTCCGCCCCGCTGGACGACCGTGCGCTGCGCGACCTGCCCGGCCTGGCCGGGATCGCCCGCCGCGACGGCCGGATCACGCTGTCCGGCACCGACGACACCCTCGACGCGGTGCTGTCCCTGCTGGCGCGCCGCCACCTCACCGCCCGTCGGCTGCGGGTCACCGACGCCACGCTGGACGACGCGTTCCTGGAGCTGACGGAGGACCCGGCATGAGCACCGCCCTGTTCCACCCGGCCGTCGTGCGCACGGAGTTCCGGCTCTTCCGCCGCGAACCGGGCAGCGTCTTCTGGATCCTGCTCTTCCCCGCCCTCCTGCTGGGCGTCCTCGGCTCGCTGCCGTCCTTCCGCCAGGCTCAGGACGGGCTCGGCGGACTGCGGACGGTCGACGTCTACGTGCCCGTGTGCGTCCTGGTCGCCCTGGTCATGGCCGGGGTGCAGGCGATGCCGCCGGCCCTCACCGGCTACCGCGAACTCGGCATCCTGCGGCGGCTGTCCGTCACCCCCGTCCGGCCCGCCTCCCTGCTGGCCGCCCAGATGCTGGTGAACGGGGTCGCGGCCCTGGCCTCGGCGCTGATCACGCTCGCGGCCGGACGGCTGGCCCACGGCGTACGGCTGCCCGGGCAGCCCGCCGGATACCTGCTCGCGCTGCTCCTCGCCGTGGCGGCCGCCCTCGCCCTCGGCGCGTTGATCGCGGCCCGGGCCCGCACCACGAAGAGCGCGGCCGCGACCGGGACCGCGGCGGTCTTCCCCATGCTGTTCTGCGCCGGGGTGTGGGTGCCGGTGCCGGCCATGCCCGACGTGCTGGCCCGAGTCGTGGTGGGCACCCCGTTCGGCGCCGCCGCGCGCGCCCTGGACCAGGCCGCGGCGGGCCGGTGGCCGGACTGGGGGCTGCTGGGCGTGCTCGCCGCGTGGACGGCTGTGCTCTCGGTGTCGGCCGCCCGCTGGTTCCGCTGGGAATGAGCCGGGGTCCGGGGCGGGGCGCGACCGTGGCCGACACTGGTGGCATGGCGGACGTGGCGGGGGTCGAGCGGCGGTGGACCGCGTCCCTCCGCCTGGGGCCGTACGGGATGCTGGCGGCCGGCACGGCGCTGTCGCTGGCGACGGCGGACGCGGTCGGCATGACGACGGCGCAGCGCCACACGGCCGCCGCCCTGACCGGCGCCGCGGTCGTCCTGCAGCTGTGGTTCGGGCACTGGTCCCGGGGCCGGGTCCTGACCCCGTCGGCCCCGGGCGCCTGCTACTACTTCGCGCGCTGGGCGCTGGGCTTCGCGCTCAGCTGGTGCAACCCGTTCTTCGCGTTCTACGCCGCCGCCGGGTACCTCGGCCCCCACCGGCTGCTGCGCGGCGCCGCGTTGCCGGCCGGGCTGGTGGCCACGGCGGTCGTCATCGCCGGTTCCCAGGCCGGCGGCATGCCCCTGCGCGGGCGGCTGGACTGGGCGCTGTTCGGCGGGCTGCTCTGCGTCCACGTGGCGCTGCTGGCGGTGTTCGGCCGGCTGGCCGCGCGAGAGGAGGAGCGCAGCCGCGTCCAGAGCGCCACCATCGCCGAACTGCAGCGCGCCAACGCGGCGTTGCGGCACGCCCTCGACGAGAACGCCGCCCTGCACGACGAGTTGCTGGCGCGGGCCAGGGAGGCCGGGGTCGCCGACGAGCGCCGGCGGCTGGCCGCCGAGATCCACGACACCCTCGCCCAGGGGCTGACCGGCATCATCGCCCAGCTCCAGGTCGTGGCGAACACCCCCGACCCGGACCGGGCCCGCGCGCACGTGGCCCGCGCCACGGACCTGGCCCGGCACAGCCTCGACGAGGCCCGCCGCTCGGTGCACGACCTCGCCCCGGCCGCCCTGGAGCACGCCGGGCTCCCGGAGGCGCTGCGCAAGACCGTCGCGGAGTGGGCCCAACGAAGCCGCGCCCGCGTCGAGTTCACGGCCACCGGCACGGTCCGGCCGCTGCCCGGCGCGGTCGCGGCGACCCTGCTGCGCATCGCCCAGGAGGCCCTGGCCAACACCGCCCGGCACGCGGCGGCGGACCGCGTCGGCGTCACCCTGTCCTATCTGGACGACGAGGTGATCCTCGACGTCCGCGACGACGGCCGGGGCTTCGACCCGCTCGCCCCGCCCGGCCGCACCCTGCCGGGCCCGGATGCGGGGACGCCCGCCGGCGGCTTCGGACTCGACGGCATGCGGGCCCGCGCCGCACGTGTCGCGGGCTCGCTGACGGTGGAGTCGGAGCCGGGGCACGGCACGGCCCTGTCGGCTCGCGTACCGTTGGCCCGCCATGACTGACGCCGAGATCTCGCTGCTGATCGTCGACGACCATCCCGTCGTCCGGGACGGCCTGCGCGGCATGTTCGAGTCCGCGCCGGGCTTCCGGGTCCTGGGCGAGGCGGCCGACGGCGTGCGGGCACTGGAGCGGGCCGGCGCCCTCGACCCCGACGTGATCCTCATGGACCTGCGGATGCCGGGCGGCGGCGGGATCGACGCGATCGCCGAGCTGAGCCGCCGGGGCGCCCGGGCCAGGGTCCTGGTGCTGACGACGTACGACACGGACACGGACACGCTCCCCGCGATCGAGGCGGGGGCGACGGGCTATCTGCTCAAGGACGCCCCGCGCGACGAACTCCTCGCCGCCGTCCGGGCCGCGGCCGAGGGCCGTACCGTGCTCTCCCCGGCGGTCGCCTCCCGGCTGGTCTCGGCGGTACGCGCCCCCCGGTCCCCGGGCGGCGAGCAGCTCTCCGCCCGGGAGCGCGAGGTGCTCGCCCTGGTCGCCCGGGGCACCTCCAACCGCGAGATCGCCCGCGAACTGTTCATCAGCGAGGCGACCGTCAAGACCCACCTCACCCACCTGTACGCCAAGCTGGGCGTCAACGACCGCGCGGCGGCGGTCGCGACGGCCTACCGGCGCGGAATCCTCGCCTAGTGCTCTGACCGGGAAGGTCCGCCGGGGCGGTGGCCTCGCCTCGATAGTCTGCACGGCATGGCCGACTCATACGCGAGCTCCGACGATGCCGCAGTCGCGACAGCCGCGGCGCGGGCCGGCGCGGACGTGGTCCGCAGCATGTACGGCCGGCGGCTCGGCCGCATCGACAAGGGGGCCGGGGACTTTGCCACCGCCGCCGATGTGGAGGCCGAGAAGACGATCCTCGGCGTCATCCGTGCCGCACGGCCCGATGACGCGGTGCTCGGTGAGGAAGGCGGGCAGCGGGGCGCCGGCGACGCTGTGCGCCAGTGGTTGGTGGATCCCCTGTGCGGCACGCTGAACTACGCCGTCGGCAACATGCTGGTGGCCGTCAACGTGGCCCTGCGCGGTGGGCCGGCGGCCGTGGCCGACCCTTTCAGCGGCGAGGTCTTCTTCACCGACGGGGAGACCGCCTGGGCGTGGCATGACGGGGCCGACGACGCACCGCTGACGCCCACACCCTCTACCCGATTGGTGGACGTCAACCTGGACCCGCCGTTTCCGAGTGCGCCTGGATTCCGGGCCGTGGATCTGCTGGCCCACCCTGAGTTCGTCGAACGTTTCCGGCCTCGGGTCGTGTCCACGACACTGGCGCTGGCCTGGGTGGCCGCCGGTAAGCGCGCCGCGTATGTCACTGATGGCGGCGACCTCTCCGGGAGCGTGCATTTCGCGGCCGGTATCGCTCTGTGCCGGGCTGCCGGCTGCGTTGTCACCGGCATCGACGGTGCCCCGACAGGTGAGGCAGGTCGTGGGCTTGTGGTCGCGGCCGACGACGACACCCACGGGCTGCTGATGTCGATGCTGCGCAGCCGAGGCTAGGGCTGCCACCGCATGGGTTTCCCCGGCGGCTGGGTCGGGCCGCGGCGTGGAGGGGCCTGCCGCCCCGAGCCGGAGCGGACGTCACCGTGCGTCCAACCGCCTGGACGACCGCCCCGGCGAACCGTCCCGGCGAACCGCCCCGGCGAACCGTCCCGGTCGGAGCACCAACCCTCGGCCGGCCCCGCGGCCCTCACCCCGCCACCCGCAGCAGCAGCACCGCCCGCGCCGGCATCGTGATCTCCGCCCCCGCCGGATGCTCCACACCCGGTGCCCGCGCCTGCTCCTCCAGGCTCGTGTCGACCACGACCTCGTACCGCTCCGCCCACGGCGGACCCGGCAGCATGAAGCGCTCCGGCTCCTCGCCCGCGTGCAGCACCGCCAGGAAGCTGTCGTCGACGATCGGCGCGCCGCGCTCGTCCCGGCCCGGGATGTCCCGGCCGGACAGGTACATGCCGAGCGTGGCGGCGGGCGCGTACCAGTCCTGCTCCGTCATCTCGGTGCCCCGGGAGGTGAACCAGGCCAGGTCGCGCAGCCCGTCCGCGGTCTGCGCCCGGCCCGAGAAGAACGCCCGGCGGCGCAGCACCGGGTGCCGGTGGCGCAGGGCGATCAGCCGCGAGGTCAGCTCGGACAGCGCCTTCCAGCCGGGTTCCCGCAGCAGCCCCCAGTCCACCCAGCCGATCTCGTTGTCCTGGCAGTAGGCGTTGTTGTTGCCGCGCTGGGTGCGGCCCAGTTCGTCGCCCGCGACCAGCATGGGCACGCCCGTGGACAGCAGCAGCGTGGTCAGCAGGTTCCGCAGCTGGCGGCGCCGGAGCGCCCGGACGCCCTCGTCGTCCGTCTCGCCCTCGGCGCCGCAGTTCCAGGCCCGGTTGTCGTGCGTGCCGTCCCGGTTGCCCTCGCCGTTGGCCTCGTTGTGCTTGCGCTCGTAACTGACCAGGTCGCGCAGGGTGAAGCCGTCGTGCGCGGTGATGAAGTTGACGGACGCGTACGGCCGGCGCCCGCCCCAGGCGTACAGGTCGCTGGAGCCCGACAGCCGGTAGCCCATCTCCCGCACGTCCGGCAGCGCGTGCCGCCAGAAGTCCCGGACCGCGTCGCGGTACCGGTCGTTCCACTCCGTCCACAGCGGCGGGAAGGCCCCCACCTGGTAGCCGCCCGACCCGACGTCCCACGGCTCGGCGATCAGCTTCACCCGCCGCAGCACCGGGTCCTGGGCGATGACCGCCAGGAACGGGGAGAGCATGTCGACGTCGTGCATGGAGCGGGCCAGCGCCGCCGCCAGGTCGAAACGGAAGCCGTCCACGCCCATCTCCGTCACCCAGTAGCGCAGCGAGTCGGTGATCAGGCGCAGCACCTGCGGCTGGACCACGTGCAGGGTGTTGCCGCAGCCGGTGTAGTCGGCGTAGCGGCGGGCGTCGTCCTGGAGGCGGTAGTAGCCGCGGTTGTCGATGCCCTTCAGCGACAGGGTCGGGCCGAGCTCGCCCGCCTCGGCGGTGTGGTTGTAGACCACGTCCAGGATGACCTCGATCCCGGCCGCGTGCAGGGCGCGCACCATCCGCTTGAACTCGCCGACCTGCTGGCCCCGCGTGCCGGAGGCCGCGTAGCCCGCGTGCGGGGCGAAGTAGCCGACGGAGTTGTAGCCCCAGTAGTTCCTGAGGCCGCGGCGCAGCAGGTGGTCCTCGTGGGCGAACTGGTGCACCGGCAGCAGCTCCACCGCCGTCACGCCCAGCCTCACCAGGTGCTCGATCGCGGCCGGGTGCGCGAGGCCGGCGTAGGTGCCGCGCAGTTCCCCGGGGATGTCCGGGTGCAGCCGGGTGAAGCCCTTCACGTGCAGTTCGTAGATCACCGAGTCGGCCCACGGCGTCTTCGGGCGGTGGTCGTCGGACCAGTCGTCGTCATCGTGGACGACGACGCCCTTGGGGACGTACGGCGCCGAGTCCCGGTCGTCGCGGACGGTGTCGGCGACGTGCTGCTGGGGCCAGTCCCGGACGTGCCCGTACACCTCCGGCGGCAGCCCGAAGTCGCCGTCGACCGCGCGGGCGTACGGGTCGAGCAGCAGCTTCGCCGGGTTCCAGCGGGCGCCCGTCCAGGGGTCCCACCGGCCGTGCACCCGGTAGCCGTAGCGCTGCCCGGGCAGCACGCCGGGGACGAAACCGTGCCAGATCTCGTGGGTCAGCTCGGCGAGCCGGACCCGTGACTCCTTGCCCGCCTCGTCGAAGAGGCACAGCTCCACTCCCTCGGCCCCGCCCGCCCACAGGGCGAAGTTGGTGCCGGCCACCCCGTCCGGGCCGACCCGGAACCGGGCACCCAGCGGCGTCGGTGCGCCCGGCCGGGCGGGCACCGTGGGCGGCGGCGCGGCCGGCCGCGCGCTGTTCACGGCGGCGGCCCGGCGCCCGTTCCCGGTGGCCTGAGGACCGGCCACCGCCTCCTGCTCGGCTGCGCTGGACACCTGTCAGCCTCCCGCGGCTCGTGGAACGACGGGGGACAGAGGGGTGCGGCCCCGTGCTGCGGCCGGGTCGCGGCTCCCCTGCGCGTCGTCCTCCCCACTGTTCTGCCCAGAGCGTGGGTCGCACTCACGTTTCCCCGGGGGCGGGCATGGTCGTTTCCCGGGGACGCCGCCCGTCGTTGGGCACCTCGTGAGGCACGTACAAGGGCGCGCGCGGCGCGCGAGGGCCGCGCTGGCCGCCGTAGTGACATGGGCAGGGCTCCTGGCCGGGGCCACGGGCTGTACCTCGGACGACGCGGGCGGGCTCGCCGGTGCGTTCGGCGCGCCCCCGGCGCCCGAGGACGTCATCAAGATCTCGCCCGGCGACGGCAGCAGGGGTGTGCGCCCCGGCCAGAGGCTGCGGGTGCGCGTGCCCGACGGCCGGCTGGAGTCGGTGAAGGTCGTCCGGTCGCAGGACGCGCAGGAGACCCCGGTGCCCGGGCACCTCTCCGCCGACGGCCTGACCTGGCAGCCCGACGAGGAGCGGCTGGCCCTGGCCGCCAAGTACACGGTCGACGCGGTCGCCGTGGACGACGACGGCCGCCGCTCCGCCCGGCACACCACCTTCACGACGTACGTCCCGGAGGAGCGCTTCATCGGCTACGTCACCCCCGAGAACCGCGCCACGGTCGGCACCGGCATGATCGTCTCCCTGGAGTTCAACCGGCAGATCACCGACCGGGCGGCCGTCGAGCGCGCGGTGCGGGTCACCGCCCGCCCGGCCGTGGAGATCCGCCCCCACTGGTTCGGCCGGGCGCGGCTGGACTTCCGCCCCGAGCACTACTGGAAACCCGGCACCCGGGTCACCGTCGACCTGCGCCTGCGGGACGTCGAGGGCGCCCCCGGTGTCTACGGCCTGCAGCACAAGACGTTCTCCTTCACCGTCGGCCGCAGCCAGGTCTCCGTGGTCGACGCCGCCGCGCACTCCATGGAGGTCCGGCGCGACGGGGAGCCGCTCGCCACCGTGCCGGTCACGGCGGGCGCGCCCAGGACCACCACGTACAACGGCAAGATGGTGGTGACCGAGATGCTGGAGGTCACCCGGATGAACGGCGCCACGGTCGGCTTCAAGAAGCGCGACGGCAAGGGCGAGTACGACATCCCCGACGTCCCGCACGCCATGCGCCTGACCGACTCCGGCACCTTCCTGCACGGCAACTACTGGGCGCACCACAGCGTCTTCGGCCGCACCAACGTCAGCCACGGCTGCATCGGACTGCGCGATGTGAAGGGCGGCGGCGCGGCCACCCCGGCCGGCTGGTTCTTCGACCGCAGCCTCGTCGGGGACGTCGTCGAGGTCGTCAACAGCAACGACAAAAAGGTCTCTCCCGACAACGGCCTCGGAGGGTGGAATATGGGCTGGAAGGCGTGGAAGGCGGGCAGTGCGGTGAAGTAGCCCGGCAGGGGGGCGGGTTGGGCGGCGTCCGTTGGGACCGAACAGTGACATTCGCGGCCCGCCGGGGCCGGGTCACCAGTGGTTACTATTCGCCGGTGCGCAGGGGAAACGCGCCGGGGAGTGGGCCTCACCGGGCCTGGGGAGGGGATGGCCGACGTGAACGGGCGACCGATATCGGGGGCGTCGATCGGGCGCGGGAAGGGACGGCTCGCGCTGGCCGTCACCGCGCTGCTGTTCGCCGTCACGGCGTGCGGCGGGGGTGCCGGATCCGGCTCCTCCGGCGCGAGCGGCGGCAAGGGTGAGGACTCGGGCGCCGCGCGGAGCAAGCAGTCCGAGGCGGTCGTCGGCATCACGCCCGAGGACGGGGCCAAGTCCGTCGACACCAGCGGCGCGCTGAAGGTGACCGCCGCCAAGGGGCGGCTGACCGAGGTCGAGGTCAAGGACTCCAAGGGCAGCAAGGTCGAGGGGAAGATATCCGGCGACGGCGCCACCTGGACGCCGTCCACCCACCTGGCCGGTGCCACCAAGTACACCGTCCACGCGGTCGCCAAGGACTCCGAGGGCCGCACGGCCGCCGAGGACTCCGGGTTCACCACGCTGACCCCGAAGAACACCTTCATCGGCACCTTCACCCCCGAGGACGGCTCCAAGGTCGGGGTGGGCATGCCGTTCTCGCTCCGCTTCTCCCGGGGCATCACCAACCCGGACCAGGTCGAGAAGGCCGTCCGCATCAGGACGGAACCGGCCGTCGAGGTCGAGGGCCACTGGTTCGGCAACGACCGCCTCGACTTCCGCCCCGAGAAGTACTGGAAGCCCGGCACCAAGGTGACCGTCGACCTCAACCTCGACGGCGTCGAGGGACGCCCCGGCGTCTACGGCGAGCAGGACAAGACGATCGACTTCACCATCGGCCGCAACCAGGTCTCCGTCGTCGACGCCAAGAAGCTCACGATGAAGGTCATGCGCGACGGCAAGGTCGTCAAGACCATCCCGGTCACCACCGGCAAGCCCGGCATGGAGACCTGGAACGGCCAGATGGTCATCAGCGAGATGCTCACCGTCACCCGCATGAACGGCGACACGGTGGGCTACGGCGGCGAGTACGACATCAAGGACGTCCCGCACGCCGTCCGCCTCACCACCTCCGGCACCTTCCTGCACGGCAACTACTGGGCCGGCGGCGCCTTCGGCAACTACAACGCCAGCCACGGCTGCATCGGCCTGCGCGACGTGCGCGGCGGCTGGGACAAGAAGGTGCCGGCCGCCTGGTTCTTCGACAACTCGATGATCGGCGACGTGGTCGTCGTCAAGAACTCCGAGGACCGCACCGTCGCCCCGGACAACGGGCTCAACGGCTGGAACATGCCGTGGGAGAAGTGGAAGAAGTAGCCCGGTACCGACACGGAGGGGCCCCGGTGTGACGCAGCGCACCGGGGCCCCGGCCGTTAGTCCCCGTTAACCTGCTGCGTATGACCGTCTCTCTCGAAGTCGCTGAAGGCGTCGGCACGCTCCGTCTCGACCGCCCGCCCATGAACGCGCTGGACATCGCCACGCAGGACCGGCTGAAGGAACTCGCCGAGGAGGCCGCGCGCCGCGAGGACGTGCGCGCCGTGGTGGTCTACGGCGGCGAGAAGGTGTTCGCGGCCGGCGCGGACATCAAGGAGATGCAGGCGATGGACCACACCGCGATGGTCCTGCGCGCCCGCGCCCTGCAGGACTCCTTCACGGCGGTCGCCCGGATCCCCAAGCCGGTCGTCGCGGCCGTCACGGGCTACGCGCTGGGCGGCGGCTGCGAACTCGCCCTGTGCGCGGACTACCGCATCGCCGGGGAGAACGCCAAGCTCGGCCAGCCGGAGATCCTGCTCGGCCTGATCCCCGGCGCCGGCGGCACCCAGCGTCTGGCCCGCCTGGTCGGCCCGTCCAAGGCCAAGGACCTCATCTTCACCGGCCGGATGGTCAAGGCCGACGAGGCGAGGGAGATCGGCCTGGTGGACCGGGTCGTGCCGGCCGACGAGGTGTACGCGCAGGCGCACGCCTGGGCCGCGAAGCTGGCGCAGGGCCCGGCCCTCGCGCTGCGCGCCGCCAAGGAGTCGGTCGACGCGGGCCTGGAGACGGACATCGAGACCGGCCTGGCGATCGAACGCAACTGGTTCGCGGGCCTGTTCGCCACCGAGGACCGCGAGCGCGGGATGCGCAGCTTCGTGGAGGAGGGGCCGGGCAAGGCGAAGTTCCTCTGAGCCCGGCCGGGGAAATCCCCGCCGGCGTCTTGCAATTGACGCGGCGTCTGATCCGGGTCCCTCGTTGGGGCGGTTTATGGGAGCCTTAAGGCACCCTTAAGCGCGTCCGGCCGGGGGATCCGGCCGATTGCCCCGGAATAGGTCGTTCCAGCAGGTCAGTGCGGGTATGGACGACTCCGAAGTGCCACCGTCATATGACGGACGGTCACGGATGTGCGGGTCCTCCCCAGGGGCGTATTCGCCGGGAACGGCCCCGTGGGGCGCTCCGGGCGGCCATGATGGGGGGCATGGCGGGGCTGGAGGGTACGGGACAGCCGCGGGGACACGCTCATGCGGCCGCGGCGCGCTGGTCGCCGACCGTCGAGGACGAACACGCGCTCAAAGCGCTGGAGTTGTACGGCAATCCGACGGAGGCGGAAGTTCCGCTGCCGTCCCGCCCCGAGTCCGCCGCCACCGCCCGGCGCCTGACCCAGGTCGTGGTGCTGCGCCACTGGGGCCTCGGTCCCAAGACCACCGAGGACGCGGTCCTGCTCGTCTCCGAACTCGTCGGCAACGCCGTGCGCCACACCGGCGCCCGCGTCTTCGGGCTGCGTCTGCACCGGCGCCGCGGCTGGATCCGCGTCGAGGTCCGCGACCCCTCCCGGGGGCTGCCGTGCCTGATGCCGGTCCAGCCGCTGGACACCAGCGGCCGGGGCCTGTTCCTCGTCGACACCCTCGCCGACCGCTGGGGCGTCGACCTGCTGCCCCGCGGCAAGACCACCTGGTTCGAGATGCGGGTCGCCGACCGCTGAGCCCCGGACCCGGCGCTGCGCGCCCGGTGGCTCACCCGGCCGCCGTACGGGCGAATAGCGCCTTTCCAGGTCAGACGCACCTTAAATGGTGCAATGCACCGACACCTCGCCAAGAGCACCCTGGTCGCGGGTGCCGCCCTCGCCGTCCTCGCCGCCTGCGGCGCCCCGGGTGAGGAGCGGACCTCCCAGGCACGCGCTTCCAGGGCCGCCGTGCCCGCCCCGCCCGAGAAGAAGCCCGTCGACGGCCTGCCCGGCATGCCGCCCGTCCTCGATCCCGAGGACGTCTACGCGGCCGACCGCCCCAACAAGCTGTCCCCGGTGGTCAAGGACTTCCCCTCCCGGGTCTACGTCCCCAACACCGAGTCCGACACCGTGTCCGTCATCGACCCGAAGACCTACGAGATCGTCGAGACCATCCCGGTGGGCCGCCAGCCCCAGCACGTCGTCCCCTCCTGGGACCTCAAGACGCTCTGGGTCAACAACAACCGCGGCCACACCCTCACCCCGATCGACCCGAAGACCGGCAAGGCGGGCAAGGAGGTCGAGGTCCACGACCCGTACAACCTCTACTTCACGCCCAACGGCCGCTACGCGGTCGTGATGGCCTCCCTCGACCGCGAGCTGGTCTTCCGCGACCCGCACACCATGAAGATCAAGAAGACGGTCCCCGTCTCCTGCTACGGCGTCAACCACGCCGACTTCTCCCTCGACGGCCGCTACTTCATCGTCTCCTGCGAGTTCAGCGGCGAACTGCTCAAGGTCGACACCGAGAAGATGAAGGTCGTCGGACAGCAGCGGCTGCCGTTCGAGGGCGCCATGCCGCAGGACGTGAAGATCTCGCCCGACGGCGAGAAGTTCTACATCGCCGACATGATGGCCCACGGAATGTGGGTCCTGGACGGCGACACCTTCGCCGAGCCCACCCTGATGCCCACCGGCAAGGGCTGCCACGGCCTCTACGTCAGCCGCGACTCCCGCGAGATGTACGTGTCCAACCGCGGCGAGGGCACGGTCTCCGTCTTCGACTTCACCCAGGACAAGCTGACCAAGAAGTGGAAGCTGCCCGACGGCGGCAGCCCCGACATGGGCGGCGTCTCCGCCGACGGCAAGGTGCTGTGGCTGTCCGGCCGCTACGACGCCGAGGTGTACGCCATCGACACCCGGACCGGCACCCAGCTCGCCCGCATCCCCGTCGGCAGCGGCCCGCACGGCCTCGCGGTCTACCCCCAGCCCGGCCGCTACTCCCTCGGCCACACCGGCATCTTCCGCTGACCGGGCCGCGGGAACCTCAGAGCGACGCCGGTCGCCCGGCCGGAGTGAGAGGCCCCAGGTGGCGGACGACGCCGGTCAGGGTGCGGCGTTCGCCGCGGCCGTGCCGGGCCAGCAGCGGAATGCCGTCCCTGGTGCGCTCCCCCGTGAAGTACCAGCACGGACCTCGACCGCCCTTCTCGGCGAGCGGCAGGGACAAGTCGTAGACGCGGCCCCACAGCAGGTGGGGCTGCACGGCGGTCGCGAACGCGCGTTGCAGCAGCAGGGGGACCCCGTGTGCGACGAGGTGGACGGGGACGTCGTGGCGCAGGCCGGTGGCAAGCTGCGCGTACCCGGCCTGCCGGGTCTCCACGCAGACGTCGGCCCCGATGAGGGCCAGCCACCGCTCCCAGTCCGCCAGGGTGACGGCCTTGATGCACACCACGAGGCGCTCGCCGTCCCGTTCGATCGCGGTGACCTCGGGGCGTCGGCCGTGATCGGCGTGCAGGTCGTCGCACAGGGCCTGGGCGCGGCCGCAGCGCGCGTCCCACGCGGCTGCGACTTCCTGGAGTTCCCCGTCCGGCCGGGACGGCCGGCGGGTGAAGACCACACCGTGCCGCGGCCACCGCAGGGGGCGGGCGGTGGCGCCGGTGAACGGACCGGTCGGCATACCCGCGGCGTCCATGCCGGCCGCGGTGAGCGGTTCGTCGTCACCGCCGGACGCGGCCGGGCCCCGGCCGACGGCGCCGGCGGCGCGGGGGACCTGCGGTTTCATGGCGTGGGAGCCTCCCTCGCGCCGCCGGGGTCCGTGATCGACCGGGCCAGTGCCCGCACACTGCGGTAGGTGAGCGTCTTGACCGCGCCGGGCGGTTTGCCCAGGGCCTCAGCGGTCTCGGCGACGGACAGGCCGAGGTGGAAGCGCAGTACGAGACAGCGGTGCTGCGTCTCGTTCAGCCGCGCCGCGGCACTCCACAGCGCCTTGCGTTCCTGATCGGCGATGAGGGCTTCCTCGGGAGTGCCGAGGAGCGGTTCACCGTCGGTGAGCATGTCGCCGACCAGTACCTCCCGCTGCGCCCGGTGGGACTTGTAGTGGTCGGCGATGAGATTGCGGGCGATGACCACCAGCCAGGCCCCGAAAGGCGTGCCGCTCCAGGTGAAGGTGCTTAAGCGCCGCAACGCGCGCAGGAAGGTTTCGCTCGTGAAGTCCTCGGCCGCGGCGCCGTCCGTGACGCGGCGGCGGACGTAGGCGTGGACCTGCGGACGGTAGACGGCGTAGAGGCAGGCGAAGGCCTCGGTGTCTCCCTTCTTGGCCCGGCTGACGAGTTCGGCTTCGCGTGGGGCGGGAGGGACGGCGGCCTGGGGAGGGGCCGATCTGTCGGTCACGGTTCGTGCCTCGATCCGGGAGCAGTGCGGAAGGGTCGTCCGGCTCGCGTGCCGCTGTCTTCGCAGGGCCGGTGGGGGATGAGGTGGCGCCGCCCGGGCGGGGCAGGGGGCAAGGGCGGCTGGGACGCGCCCCGCCCGGCGCGAGTCAGGGCCAGGCATGGAGCCCTCGGCGGCCCTCGGTAGCCGCCAACTCACGCTAAGTTAGCGGCTCTTGGCGGGGGATGTCCAGCGCATTCGCCGCATGCCGGGCATGTTGTGTGCTCATTCTCGGACAGTTGAGGCGTCTGCCCAGGTCAGCGCCTTGGTCCGGTCCTGGAAGGTGGCCTCCCGCTCTGCCAAGATGAACGAATGACCCTCGACCTTGATCGTCTGTCCGCATGCGTACGCCGACGCCGACAGGAGCTGGGCCTGGGTATCGAACCGGCGGCGCGCAGAGCGGGAATCAGCAAGGACACCTGGAAACGGACCGAACGCGGCCAGTCGGTACGGGAGGCGAGTTACGTCAAGATCGATCAAGCGCTGGGCTGGGCTCCGGGAAGCTGCCTCCAGGTGCTCGAGGGAAACGAGCCCGTCGTGGCCCAGGAGGCGGAGACCGTAAGCGGCGTCACGCTCGTCTCCCTCCCCAGGCAGGCGCTCGAGACCGCGATCCGCCAAGCCCTGGAGAGCGCGGCCATCGCCGTCACCGACCTTCATGCCAGCGATATCCGACGCATGAACGAACGCGTCATCGAGGATCTGCGTGACAAGAAGCTGATCTGAGTCGCATCGCCTCTTGCGGCACGGGTTCGACCGATTGACCCGCTATGCTCCCAGGCATCCCAGAGACAGGGGGGAAGGCATGCGCGGCACCCTGATCATCGCCGACCACGGTCCCGCCTTCCACGGCTGGACGGCCCGCACCACCTCCGGGGACCGGGTCTGCGTCGCTCCGCCCACGGTGCGTACGGACCCGCACGTGCAGAGCATCCTTCGCGAACTCATCACCCGTCACGGCGGGGACTGCGCACGCTGCGCCGGCTGCATCGTCAGTGGCGCCCGGCCGCTGCGGATCGGTGCCCCGCCGCCGTGGAGGACCTGACAGAAGCCGGCGATCAGGGGCCGTCCTGCCCGCCCGCCGGTCACGGTCCCGCAGCGGCGGGTCGCGGAGGTCCCGCACCGCGCCTGCCGGCCCGGCGCCCGCATCCGGCCCCGGCCGAGAGGCGCCCAAAGCCGCCGAGTTCAACGCCGCGGACCACGGCGCCGGCACCCCCGCCGGGGCACCCGGGGCGTCCGTCACCGCGAACGGCCCGCCGTCGTGAAGGGCACCGGGCCAGGGCGGTCCAGCGCGAGGAGTGCGCCTGGGTGGTCGCCGCACTGCGGTCCCGGGCGGGCGGATAATCTGACCTCCGTCAGACCTGCGTCAAAGGGACGCACAGCACGAGATGAGGGGCGGATCGGTGGCGGACATCGAGGAAGCGCGCAAGCAGTTCGAGCGGATCGATACGGACGGTGACGGATACATCACCGCTGCCGAGTTCAAGAGCGCCCTGGCGGGGTCGGGCGACTGGAACGTCACCGAGTCGGTCGCCGAGGTCGTCATCAAGGCCCGTGACCTGGACGGCGACAAGCAGCTGAGCTTCGACGAGTTCTGGGCCTTCCTGAACAAGTAGCCGCCCACCCGCGGTGCCCGGACGAAGGGGCCCGGCCCGTCCCACGACGGACCGGGCCCCTCGCCATGCCCGGACTGCCCGTCCACATACCGGAACGAACCGGAATAGCCCGCCCGCCCCCGAGGTTGACCTGGGCCACGAGGGCCGCACGCGGCCTGTTCATCTCCCGAAGGGCGAGGCGAGGACATGAAGATCGGCATCATCGGCGCGGGCAACATCGGCGGCAACCTGACCCGGCGGCTCACCGCCCTCGGCCACGACGTGTCCGTCGCCAACTCCAGGGGCCCGCACACGCTGACGGCCCTGGCGGAGGAGACCGGCGCGACGCCCGTCCGGGTCGAGGAGGCCGCGCGGGACGCGGACGTGGTCGTGGTGACCATCCCCCTGAAGGCGGTCCCTGACCTGCCGTCCGGCGTGCTCGACGGCGCCGCGGACGGCGTCGCGGTCATCGACACCGGCAACTACTACCCCCGCCAGCGCGACGGCAGGATCGCCGGGATCGAGGACGAGGGCCTCACCGAGAGCCGCTGGACGGAACGGCAGCTCGGCCATCCCGTGATCAAGGCCTTCAACGGCACCTTCGCCCAGGACATCCTGGACCGCCCGCGCCCGGCCGGCGCCCCCGACCGCCTGGCCCTCCCGGTGGCCGGCGACGACGAGGCGGCCAAGCGGAAGGTACGGGACCTGATCGGTGAACTCGGCTTCGACACGGTGGACGCGGGCGGCCTCGACGACTCCTGGCGCCAGCAGCCCGGCACCCCGGTGTACGGCCTGCGCGGCGGTGTCGAGGAGGTCAGGAAGGCCCTGGCGGAGGCTTCTCCCGAGCGTACGGCGGACTTCAGCGGCTGAGCCGCCCGGCGCTCACGCGCTCTCGGCCCATCTGCGCAGGGCGGCCCTGCTCTCGAACGCGGCCACGTTCTTGTCCACCGGGTCGTCGGTGTACTGGTGGAACCGCCACTTCGCCTTGATCCGGGGCTTGCCGGCGGAGACGTAGTCGGCGATCCACAGGCCGTCGCCCGCGTAGGACGTCGTATCGACGTTCAGCCAGAAGTGCCGGTTGCAGTAGAGCACCACCTGGTTGTCCGGCCGCAGGTCCTTCACCTTGCGGATGAACAGGTCCTTCTCCGCGTTGCTCGCGCGTGTTCCGCTGCTCGTCGTCTCCCAGTCGACCGCGAGGATGTCGCCCGCCCGGTCCGGGGCCTTGCCGACGAAGTACTCGGCCTGGGCGGTGAGGTTGCCCGGCCACAGGAAGTGGTAGAAGCCGACGACCAGCCCGGCGTCGCGCGCCCGCTTGGTCTGGGCGGCCAGCTTGGGGTTGACGTAGGAGCGGCCCTCGGTCGCCTTGACGAAGACGAAGGAGAGGCCGTCGGTGTCGTAGGAGGAGCTCTGGTAGGCGCTCACATCGATTCCGCGCAGCATGGGGGTCTCCCTGAAGTGCTGGTGGGGGAGGGGAGTTGGTGGCCACCACCATGGCACGCGGTTGCTGCGGGCGGATGTGGAAACGTCAACTTCCGCTTGCGGGCGCGGAGACGGGGCCGGACGCCGTGGCGGTGATCCGGTCCGCCAGGTCCGCGACGGCGGCGAGGAGTTCGGCCGGCGGGCGCGCGAGGCCGAGGGTGTGCGCGGTGACCGTGATGCCGGTGCGGCGGATGATGTGGTGCGTGGGGCCCTCCTGCACTCCGGAGGCGTAGACCAGGTGGCCGTGCGGCAGGCCGAGCGCGGTGCAGTAGCCCAGCAACTGGCCGAGATGGCCGGTGGAGGGGGCGGGGCGTGCGAGGAGGACGTACTTCGCGTCGACGACGGAAACGGGGCGGCCGGCCCGGTACAGCACGAGGTCCGGCCGCAGCCGCACCAGACGGGCCTCGTCCAGGCGGTGGTGCGCCTCCTGCCCGGCGCACCGGATCCCCCGGCGGGCGAGGACCTCGCCGAGCGCCACCGTGAGGAAGCGCTCGAACACCTCCGGAAGGTCGAGCACGAAGCCGTCCGCGGTGGCGGGCGCGCCGCCGTCCGGCTGGACCGAGCGGGCGGACAGCACCAGTTCGGCGAGCCGCAGCACCGGGCCGTAGCGGGCGTTGAGGCGGCTCGGTGTCCAGCGGGGCAGGGGTGCCCCGGCGCGCAGCGGCCGGACTCCGGTGAGGTGGTCGCAGAGGTGGCGCAGGCTCCGGCGGGTGCCCGCGGGGACGTCCGGCAGCCGGGCGGCCAGCCGCAGGGCGGTGAGCAGGACGCGGTTCTCCGCGATGTCCGGCGTGTGGTCGTCGTAGCGCACGGCCACCGGCAGCGGCAGTCCGACGCGGCGCAGTTGGTCCGCCGTGCGGATCCGCCCGCGGACCAGGGGCAGGTCCTCCTCGACCGTGCGGTAGCCGTGCAGCACCCCGGCGTCGAGGGTGCGGCGCGCGGTACGGGCCAGGAGGCTCGCGACGGCGGGGAGCAGTTCGTCCGACTCGGCGGCCGTGACCGGGTCGGGCCGCCAGGGGTCGCCGGGGGCGTAGGAGAGCAGGAACAGCAGGTCGCGGACGGGGAGTTTGGGGCGCAGCCGCAGCAGGACGGCCGCGCCGGAGGGCGTGCGCAACCGGACCGTTCCGGCCTTCTGGTTCCCTCTCAGGCGCCAGCGCCCGCCCGGCGCCGGGGTCAGCCGGACCAGGTCGGGCACGGCGAGCAGCGCGGCGACCTGGTCGCCGGTCAGCTCCCGCACGATGCCCGGGCCGGTCTCCGGCACGGTGAGGTCGGGGCCGGTCACTCCGCCCCCGAGCCGTGCCCGGTCGCCGCACGCAGCGCGGGCAGGCCGTACTCCTCCTCCACGTCGATCCCGGTGCCGTAGAGCTGGTCCTCCAGCAGGGGCAGGATCTGGGTGCGCCAGATCAGGCCGAGCCCCTCCGGCCGGGCCGCGGCCGGTTTCATCAGGTACGACGGCCCGATCGCCCGGTCCGCGTCGCCGAGCCGGTCGTTGAGCGCGTCGAGCAGCCGGGCCGCGGTGTCCGGCAGACCGCGCCCGGCGAGCCAGCGGTCCAGCAGGCCCCGCACCGGCGGTTTGTCGGGGGAGAGGCGGCGGAAGGCGAAGCGGCGGCGCATCGCCGCGTCGACCAGGGCGATCGAGCGGTCGGCGGTGTTCATCGTGCCGACGAGGAAGAGGTTGCCCGGCAGGGTGAACGGGGCGTGCGGGCTGTACTGGGTGGTGACGGGCTCCTCGCGGTACTCCAGCAGGAAGTACAGCTCGCCGAAGACCTTCGCCAGGTTGGCCCGGTTGATCTCGTCGACGATCAGCACGTACGGGTTGGACGGGTCCTTCGCGGCGCGCTCGGCGAGCAGCTTCAGCGGCCCGGGCACGACGTCGAACACCACCGAGCCGTCCGCGCCCCGCACCGGCCGGAACCCCTCGAAGAAGTCCTCGTAGGTGTACGAGGGGTGGAACTGCACGAGCTCCACCCGGTCGGGTCCGGCGAGGTGCCGGGCCAGGGCACGGGCCAGGTAGGTCTTGCCGGTGCCGGGCGGGCCGTGGAAGACCAGCTGCCCCTGCTCCTGGAGTTGTTCGGCGGTCTCCCGGAGCCAGTCCTGCGGCATCAGCAGCCGTGCGGCCAGTTCCGCGGTCACGGGCGGCAGTTCGAGCGGCTTGGTGACGTCGACGTCGACGAGTTCCTCGGCGACCGCGTCCTCGAGGCCCGCCCGCTCGGCGAGTTCGGCAGCGACGCTGCTGACGTCGTAGAGCGCCGGCGGCAGGGGCAGGCGGGCCTGCACCCGCTCGGGCAGCTCCGCGCGGACGAGCGGCCGCTCGGCGGTGGCCCAGCTCACCGGCCGGCGGCGGGCGGTGTCGAGGCCGTCCGAGGCGTCGTACCATGCCGGGCCCTGGACCGTGCCGACGTGCACCTCGTCCGGTGTGACGGCGACGACCAGGTCGCCCGGCCGCATGAGGGTGAGGAAGGCGTGCAGCTGGTACGCGGCCTGTCCGCGCAGCTGCGCGGACGCTTCCGGCATGGCCTCGGCGACGGCCCGCTGCACGTCCTGCTTGGCCAGGTCCGGGGGGAGTCCGGGTATCTCCCGCCAGGCCAGCGAGCAGTAGCCGCGCCGGAGCCAGTCCGGGATGACGTTGTGGCCGTCCACGTTGTACCCGCGTACCAGCCAGCCGCGCTGCTCGTGCTCGACGGCGCCCTTGCGCCACCGGCCCACCCAGGGCTCGTCGTAGAAGTCGACCGGTTCCCCGGTCCGCGGCTGGAGCGTCCGGCACAGCTCCAGCAGGTCGCGGTCGGCGTCGCCGCTGGGTTCGAGGAGCTCGTCGGCGAACGCCTTGACGATCTCCTGCTTGTGCTGCGCGCTCGCGATCGGCTGGTAGGTCTCGGGAAAGAGCAGGAACAGCAGGACGTGGATCTGCGCACGCCCCTTCTTGTGCCCGACCGACTCCTGGACGTCCAGGCACAGCCTCTTGAAGCCGAAGGGGTCCTCGAGCGTCGCCTCCCGTTCCGCCCTCGCGGTCCGGGCCAGCCGCTCCACCAGCAGCACCAGGATCTGGAACTGCGCCCACCGGTAGTTCAGGAACCCTTGGCCGCCGTGGAGGAAGCCCTTCAGGCCCGGCTCCAGCTCCGCCGGCACGGTCACCGGGCGGTCGGCCCAGGACAGCACCTCGCCCAGGATCTGCCGCTTCTTGGCCATTCCGATCTGCTCGGGCACGAGCGGGGCCATGTTGACGAACAGCAGCTCCGCCGCGAGCACGATCGTCGCGTCGGGGGCGCCGTCGAGCTGGCGGCGCAGCTTGACCAGGAAGGTGTCGGAGGACTCGTCGGGCCGGTCCACGAACCGGGCGCGCAGATCGGAGGCGGTGGCCGCGCTCCAGGCCGGCAGCTCCGGCGCGAACGCCGACCTCCCGCTCGTCAGCCCGTCGTGGAAGACCCGCCGTACGGCCGCCACGACTTCGGCGCTCTCCGCCCGCCTCGCCACTGTGCCCACCCCCGGGTGCTGGAAGGGCCCAGCTTAGGAGAGGGCGGGCACCGTCGTCAGGCGGTCGGCCGGGAGTGGGGTCAGCACTCGATGATGTTGACGGCCAGTCCGCCCCGCGCCGTCTCCTTGTACTTGACCGACATGTCCGCCCCCGTCTCCTTCATCGTCTTGATGACCTTGTCCAGGGACACCTTGTGGGAGCCGTCGCCGCGCATCGCCATGCGGGCGGCGGTGACCGCCTTGACCGCGGCCATGCCGTTGCGCTCGATGCAGGGGATCTGGACCAGGCCGCCGACCGGGTCGCAGGTCAGGCCGAGGTTGTGCTCCATGCCGATCTCGGCGGCGTTCTCGACCTGCTCAGGGGAGCCGCCGAGGACCTCGGCCAGCGCGCCCGCGGCCATGGAGCAGGCGGAGCCGACCTCGCCCTGGCAGCCGACCTCGGCGCCGGAGATGGAGGCGTTCTCCTTGAAGAGCATGCCGATCGCGCCCGCGGCGAGCAGGAAGCGGACCACGCCCTCCTCGTCGGCGCCGGGCACGAAGTTCATGTAGTAGTGCAGGACCGCCGGGATGATGCCGGCGGCGCCGTTCGTCGGGGCGGTGACCACCCGTCCGCCGGCCGCGTTCTCCTCGTTCACGGCCATGGCGTAGAGGGTGATCCACTCCATGGCGAGGGCCTGCGGGTCGCCCTCGGAGCGGAGCTTGCGGGCGGTGTTGGCGGCCCGGCGGCGCACCTTCAGGCCGCCCGGCAGGATGCCCTCGCGGGACATGCCGCGCGCCACGCACGCCTGCATGACCCGCCAGATCTCCAGCAGGCCCGCGCGGATCTCCTCCTCGGTGCGCCAGGCCCGCTCGTTCTCCAGCATCAGCGCGGAGATGGACAGGCCGGTCTCCTCGGTGAGGCGCAGCAGCTCGTCGCCGGTGCGGAAGGGGTACTTCAGCACGGTGTCGTCGAGCTTGATGCGGTCGGCGCCGACCGCGTCCTCGTCGACGACGAACCCGCCGCCGACCGAGTAGTACGTCTTCGTCAGCAGCTCCGCGCCCGAGGCGTCGTACGCCCACAGGGTCATGCCGTTGGCGTGGTACGGGAGGGCCTTGCGGCGGTGCAGGACCATGTCGTCATCGAAGGAGAACGCGATCTCGTGCTCGCCGAGCAGGTTCAGCCGGCCGCCGGCCTTGATCGTCTCCACCCGCTCGTCGGCGGTCTCCACGTCCACCGTGCGCGGCGAGTCGCCCTCCAGCCCGAGCAGCACCGCCTTGGGCGTGCCGTGGCCGTGGCCGGTCGCGCCGAGCGAGCCGTACAGCTCCGCGCGCACCGAGGCGACGGATCCCAGGAGCTCCTCGTTGCGCAGCCGCCGGACGAACAGGCCGGCCGCGCGCATCGGGCCGACGGTGTGGGAGCTGGACGGGCCGATGCCGATCGAGAACAGGTCGAAGACCGAGATGGCCACGGGGGACTCCTGACTACGGGGGTGGTGCACAGGGTGGTGCCGAGGGGGGTGGGTGCCGCGCCCGCTTGTGGCGGGCGCGGCACCCGGGAGGTGTCTTTACTTGTTCAGACCCGCGTACAGCGGGTGCTTGTCGGCCAGGGCCTTCACCCGGGCCTTGAGGGCTTCCACGTCGTACGACGGCTTCAGCGCCTCGGCGATGACGTCCGCGACCTCCGCGAAGTCCTCCGCCTGGAACCCGCGGGTGGCCAGGGCCGGCGTGCCGATCCGCAGACCGGACGTCACCATCGGCGGGCGCGGGTCGTTCGGGATCGCGTTCCGGTTGACGGTGATGCCCACCTCGTGGAGGCGGTCCTCGGCCTGCTGCCCGTCCAGTTCGGAGTGGCGCAGGTCGACCAGGACCAGGTGCACGTCCGTGCCGCCGGACAGGACGTCCACGCCCACGGCCCGCACGTCGTCCTTCACCAGGCGCTCGGCCAGGATGCGGGCGCCCTCCAGCGTACGGCGCTGGCGCTCCTTGAAGTCCTCCGAGGCGGCGACCTTGAAGGCGACGGCCTTGGCGGCGATCACGTGCTCCAGCGGACCGCCCTGCTGACCGGGGAAGACGGCGGAGTTGATCTTCTTGGCCAGTTCGGCCGTGGAGAGGATCACACCGCCGCGCGGGCCGCCGAGGGTCTTGTGGGTCGTGGTGGTGACCACGTGCGCGTGCGGCACCGGGTTGGGGTGCAGCCCGGCGGCCACGAGACCGGCGAAGTGGGCCATGTCGACCATCAGGTACGCGCCGACCTCGTCCGCGATCCGGCGGAACTCCGCGAAGTCCAGCTGCCGCGGGTACGCCGACCAGCCGGCGACGATCAGCTTCGGCTTGGACTCCTTGGCCAGCCGCTCGACCTCGGCCATGTCGACCCGGCCGTCCTCGCCCACGTGGTAGGCGACGACGTCGTAGAGCTTGCCGGAGAAGTTGATCTTCATGCCGTGGGTCAGGTGCCCGCCGTGGGCGAGGTTCAGGCCCATGATGGTGTCGCCCGGCTTGAGCAGCGCGAACATCGCCGCCGCGTTGGCCTGGGCGCCCGAGTGCGGCTGCACGTTGGCGTGCTCGGCGCCGAACAGCTCCTTGATGCGGTCGATCGCGATCTGCTCGACCACGTCGACGTGCTCGCAGCCGCCGTAGTAGCGGCGGCCCGGGTAGCCCTCGGCGTACTTGTTGGTGAGGACCGAGCCCTGCGCCTCCATGACGGCGACCGGGGCGAAGTTCTCCGAGGCGATCATCTCCAGCGTGGACTGCTGGCGGTGCAGCTCGGCGTCGACCGCGGCGGCGACGGCCGGGTCGAGCTCGTGCAGGGGTGTGTTCAGGACGGACATACGGCTACGACTCCTCAGCCGGCGGC
The DNA here is from genome assembly GCF_040611555.1 of Streptomyces sp. NPDC006624. Taxonomy (NCBI): domain Bacteria; kingdom Bacillati; phylum Actinomycetota; class Actinomycetes; order Kitasatosporales; family Streptomycetaceae; genus Streptomyces; species Streptomyces sp. NPDC006624. The sequence goes on from NZ_JBEXOM010000030.1 coordinate 37,334, forward strand.
GAACGCGGTGTACTCGTCGGCGGAGAGCAGGTCGCCCGGCTCGTCGGTGACCCGCACCTTGAACAGCCAGCCGCCCTCGAAGGGGGCCGAGTTGACCAGCGACGGGTCGTTGACGACGTCCTCGTTGACCTCGGTGACCTCACCGGAGACCGGGGAGTACAGGTCGGACACCGACTTGGTCGACTCCAGTTCGCCGCAGGTCTCGCCCGCGGCGACGGTGTCGCCCACCTCGGGGAGCTGGACGAAGACCACGTCGCCGAGCGCGTTGGCCGCGTGCTCCGTGATACCGACCGTCGCGACGCCGTCCTCGGCGGCCGACAGCCACTCGTGCTCCTTGCTGTAACGCAGCTGCTGGGGGTTGCTCATGGCCTGGATTCTCCTGTACGCGCGGGAGTGCTGTGAACGGGGGGACTGCTGGTGAGCTGGGACGACGGGTCGCGAGGCCGGTGCCGCGGCCTCCCGGCCAGTGTCTACTTCTGGCGCTTGTAGAACGGCAGCGCCACGACCTCGTACGGCTCGTGGCTGCCCCGGATGTCCACGCCCACACCGCTCGTGCCGGGGGCGGCGTGCGCGGCGTCGACGTAGGCCATGGCGATGGGCTTGCCCAGCGTGGGGGAGGGGGCGCCGGAGGTGACCTCGCCGATCACCTTGCCGCCGGCGACGACCGCGTACCCGGCGCGCGGGACCCGGCGGCCCTCGGCGACCAGGCCGACCAGCACCCGCGGCGGGTTCTGCTCGGCCCGGGCGGCGGCCTCGCGCAGCGCCTCGCGCCCCACGAAGTCGCCCTCCTTCTCGAACTTCACCACCCGGCCGAGACCGGCGTCGAAGGGCGTCAGCGAGGTGGTCAGCTCGTGCCCGTACAGCGGCATGCCCGCCTCCAGGCGCAGCGTGTCGCGGCAGGACAGCCCGCACGGGACCAGGCCGGCGCCCTCGCCCGCCTTGGTCAGGGCCTGCCACAGCTCGACCGCGTGCTCCGGCTTCACGAACAGCTCGAAGCCGTCCTCACCGGTGTAGCCGGTGCGGGCGATCAGGGCCGGGACGCCCGCGACCGTGCCGGGCAGTCCGGCGTAGTACTTCAGCCCGTCGAGGTCGGCGTCCGTGAGGGACTTCAGGATGCCGGGGGACTCAGGGCCCTGGACGGCGATCAGCGCGTAGGCGTCCCGGTCGTCGCGCACCTCGGCGTCGAAACCGGCGGCGCGCTCGGTCAGCGCGTCCAGCACGACCTGGGCGTTGGAGGCGTTGGCGACGACCATGTACTCGGTCTCGCCCAGCCGGTAGACGATCAGGTCGTCGAGGATGCCGCCGTCGGCGCGGCAGATCATGGTGTAGCGGGCGCGGCCGGGCTTCACACCGCCGATGTTGCCCACCAGGGCGTGGTCGAGGAGCGCGGCGGCCTGCGGGCCGGTGACGGTGATCTCGCCCATGTGGGAGAGGTCGAAGAGGCCGGCCCTCGTGCGCACGGCCAGGTGCTCGTCGCGCTCGGAGCCGTAGCGCAGGGGCATGTCCCAGCCGGCGAAGTCGGTCATCGTCGCGCCGAGCGAGCGATGCAGGGCATCGAGCGCGGTGTGACGGAGTTCTCCTGTACTGCTCACGGTCGGTTGTCTCCCAAGGCAATGACGGGCGAGGTCGTTCCTCCCCATCTGTCATCGGAACCTGAGAGGTTCGCCATGACCGCGCTGGTCCATGGCTTGCACCTTGGGTGGAGCCGGCCTGCCGGGGGCAGGGGAGGGCCCGCTTTTCAGATGTGCCTCGCCCGCGCGGTAACGGGGCCTGAGAGATTCAAGGGAGGGACTTGCTCCTTCGGCGCCCCAGCGTCAGCGGTGCTGGGGACTCTCCCGCGCGGATTCAAACGGCCGGTATGCAGTTGGCGCGCACATCATTGCACGCATCCTTCCCACGCGGCAGGGGGACCTTTCCCAGGGAGAGCACAGCGTCCCGCCCGCCGGACACAGCGATCTGTAGCAGCCCTGTTGCAGGACGAGTACGGAAATGAGAGGCCTAGGGCATTACCTTCTTTTTACACTCGGCGGGGATGGGACTCCGTACCTGGCCTCAGGGGAGGACGTTCACGGTGAACAGGACCACGGCGTACGCCACGACCACGGGCATCGCGCTGCCCGAGCAGCCGGCGGCCCCGGCCCGGGCCGCGTGCGGCCCGGTGCCGGCGCCCGTCGTCCGCGATCTGCGCGAGCGCGCCGGGCGCGGCCCGCACGCGCTGCTGTTCGGCCCCCGCGACCTCGTCGTGGTCACGGGCCTGCCCGGCAGCGGCAAGTCCACGCTGATGCGGCGCACGGTGCCGGGCCGGCGCATCGACTCCCAGGACACCCGCGACCGCTGGGAGCGCCGTATGCCGGGCTTCCTGCCGTACGCCGTCTACCGGCCGCTGGTCCGCCTCGCCCACTACGCCGGGCTGCGCCGCGCCCTGCGCACCGGCGAGGGCGTCGTCGTGCACGACTGCGGCGCCCAGGCCTGGGTCCGCCGCTGGCTGTCCCGCGAGGCCCGCCGCCGGGGCGGCACCCTGCACCTGCTCCTTCTGGACGTCACCCCCGAGGAGGCCCTGGCCGGCCAGCGGGACCGCGGCCGCGGCGTCTCCAGCTACGCGTTCCGCCGCCACCGCGCGGCCACCACGCGCCTGCTCCGCGCGGTGGAGGACGGCGAGCTCCCCACCGGCTGCACCTCGGCCATCCTGACCGACCGCGCGGCGGCGGACGCGCTGCGCAACATCGTCTTCACGGCCTGACCGACGGACGGGCGGCGGCGGAACGGGGCGATCCAGCCGGGGCAGTGGCTGTGGCGCCCCATTCCGGGGGTGGGGCAGGGCCGGGGCCCACGCGGGCGGTCGGCCGGCTCCTCCTTCCGGTGTCCGGGCTGGTCGCCTCTGGGGCCCGGGCCGCGTGGGTGTGGGTCCTGGCGTGGGGTCCCCGACCGCAACCACCACCCCCGACCACCACCCCCCACCCACGAACGATCCCCCCACGCCCCCAAGCCGTTAGCCTCTTAGCCTCAGCAGTGGTTTCAGGCAGGCGGTAGGTAGGCAGATGGACTTCCCGGCGGACTTCTCCGCGGACTTCCCGGCGCAGACGCAGACCCACCCGCACGGCGGGTGGCCAGGCAACGAGCTGGAGGAGGTGCTCTCGGCCTCGCTCGGTGCCGGTCCGGCGGCCGGAGGGCGGATCGTCGAGGTGCTCGGGCGGAGCTTCGTCTGGGTGCCGCTGCCCAGCGGCGGCGGCCCGCACAGCGGCCCCCTCGACCTCCCCGGCATCGAGATCGAGGGGCAGGCGTTCGTGCCGGTGTTCAGCTCCGAGGAGCAGTTCCGGCAGGTCGTCGGCTCGCACATGTCGTACACCATCGCCCCCGCCGTGGAGTTCGCCCGCGGGCTTCCCCCGCACGCGGGCATCGTCGTCAACCCCGGAGGCGTGGTCGGCATACCCCTGCCGCCGCCCGCCGTCGCCGAGCTGTGCAGGGCCGGCCGCACCCCGCTGGACGGCCCCGCGAGCGGCGGCCGCGTCCGTCTCTTCGAGCCGGACTGGAAGGACGACCCGGTCGACTTCCTCGCCGCCGCCTCCGCCGAGTTCGAGGCGACCGGCGTCGTCCTCACCGCCCGCCGCTGCCTCGCCGCCATCGAGACGGCCGACCCCGTGATGTTCGTGGGCGTCGAGTTGTCCCAGTGGGAGGGCGACCTGCGGGCCCTGCCCCTGGAGGCCCTCACCCGGGCTGTCACCAGCTCCCCGGCGCCCTGGCCGGTCAACCTGGTCCTGCTGGACGTGGCGGAGGACCCGGTCGGGGAATGGATGCGCACCACGGTCCGGCCCTTCTACCAGCGGTAGGGCAGCGGGCCCCCGGGGGGCGCGGGAACCGCGCGGCGAGCCACCGACGGACCCGCACCCGCCGGACGGGAACGAGTCCGGAGTCGGTGGGCGGGCTTAAGCTAGGTCACGGTCGAGGCGTTGTACGAAGGGGCGGTAAAGGTGAGCGCGAGCGGCACGGCCGCGGCCGGACAGGTCGAGCACATGCTGCGCCAGGTCACGCCCGGGCGTTACGACGCCTACGAGGCACTCCTGCGCGCGCTCGCGACCCCCCACACCGGGCAGATCTGGATGCTCCTGTGGCACGGTCAGGCCGGCTCCCCGGACGCCCAGTACGGAAACATGGACGTCGACGGCCACGGCTACGCCCCGTGCGTGACCTCCGCTCAGGAGCTCTCCGCCAGCGGCTGGAACCGCTCGTACGAGGTGATCGACGGCATCGACGTCGCCCGCGCCCTCTACCCCGACCACTACGGCCTCTGGCTCAACCCGCACGCCCCCGGCGGCGGCGTCGGCATCCCCTGGCTCGACCTGCGCAGAATCGCCACGGGCCTGGACCGCCAGCCCGCCGGACCGCTCCGGCTGTCCGAACCGGCCATCGAGGTCCCCCAGTTCTACGCCCTGCTCGCACAGAACGCCCACCGCACCCCGGCCGTCCGCTCGCTGCGCCGCGCCTGGGTGCAGCCCGCCCTCGGCGCTCCGTACCTCGCCATCGGCCTGGACGTGTACGACACCTCGCCGCAGGCCGTGGACTCCGTGCGCGCGATGATGCAGCAGTCCCTCGGCGCCGTGCCGGACGGACTGCCCGTCTCCACCGTCGCGATGTCCGACGAGCACGACCCGGTCGCCATGTGGCTGCGCGCCGCCGCCCGCCCCTTCTACGACCGCGAGGCCCACGCCACGGCCCCCGTCCAGGCCCCCGCGTCCGGCTACGGTTACCCGCCCGCCCAGGGCAGGTACTGAGCGCCTCCCCACCGCCCCCGCCCGCGCGGCCGTACGGGACCCGGGGCCTCCTCTTCGCGCGTAGACGAGGGTGGAACGCCCTGCCCTGACCGGGATGCCCCAACTTGCCTGTTACCGGTCGTCGTTACCCGCTGTCCGGATAACGGAATCCCCCAGACAGCATCACGTTTACGCATCCTTTCACCGTCAAGTCTGGCAGCAAAACGCCGAAGCGTTGAAGACTCCCGGCACCGGGGGTTGTTCGCCCCTGTGTACGACGGACAGACATGCCGCCACAGCGGAATGCGCGGACCGGCCACCGCCGGTTGAGAAGAGGGGTCCCTGCCTGATGACGGCACCATTGCACGAGCCGACCGCGGAAGCGGCTCCGAGTGCGGCCGAGGAAGCGGCAGTTGCCGGCGTCGGTGCGAAAGCCGTACAGGGTCGTTCTCTGGGCCGGATCGCCTGGGAGCGCCTGAAACGGGACAAACTCGCACTGGCGGGTGGCGTCATGGTCCTCGCGCTCATAGCGATAGCACTCCTCGCGCCGGTCATCACGGGCCTGGTGGGCCAGGACCCCGAGTCCCGCCACGAGGAGCTGATCGACCCGCTGTTCGGCACTCCCACGGGGGCGTTGGGCGGCATCAGCGGCGAGCACCTGCTCGGCGTCGAGCCGGTGAGCGGCCGCGACATCTTCGCCCGCATCATCTACGGCGCCCAGATCTCGCTCCTCGTGGGCTTCCTCTCCGCGATCGTCGCCGTCGTGATCGGCACCGTCCTGGGCGTCCTGGCCGGCTTCTTCGGCGGCTGGGTCGACGCCGTCATCAGCCGTGTGATGGACGGTCTGCTGGCCTTCCCGCAGCTGCTGTTCATCATCGCCCTGGTCTCCGTCATGCCGGGCGAGATGCTGGGGCTGACCGGCACCGGCGTGCGCCTGTTCGTGATGATCCTGGTCATCGGCTTCTTCGGTTGGCCCTACATCGGGCGCGTGGTGCGCGGCCAGACGCTCTCGCTGCGCGAGCGGGAGTACGTCGAGGCGGCCAGGTCGCTCGGCGCCGGCCGGTTCTACATCCTCTTCAAGGAACTGCTGCCCAACCTGGTCGCGCCCATCATCGTGTACACGACGATGATGATCCCCACCAACATCCTCACCGAGGCGGCGCTCAGCTTCCTGGGCGTGGGCGTCAAACCGCCCACGGCCTCCTGGGGGCAGATGCTCTCGAGCGCGATCGACTACTACGACTCGGACCCCATGTACATGGTGGTCCCGGGCGTGGCGATCTTCATCACCGTCCTTGCCTTCAATCTCTTCGGTGACGGCGTGCGTGACGCGCTCGACCCGAAGGGCTCCCGCTGAACTGCCGTACTACAGCGACCCGTGGCATTTGGCACCGGGGCTCTCATCCAAATCCGGAGGATCCGAGATCGTGACTACCCAACGCACCTCAGGGCGGCGCAAGCAGGCCATGGCCGCTGCGGCCGTGGTCGCCGCACTGCTGACCACGGCGGCGTGCGGCGGCGGCAACGACGACGAGGGGTCGAAGAACGGCGCGGCCGGCTTCAACGCCGCGAACAACAAGGTCGCCCAGGCCTCGCTCGCCAAGAAGGGCGGCACCCTGAAGTTCGCCGGTGCCCAGGACGCCGACTCGTGGGACACCACGCGCGGCTACTACGGCTTCATGTGGAACTTCTCCCGCTACTACAGCCGCCAGCTGGTCACGAGCAAGACGGAACCGGGCAGCGCCGGCACCAAGCTGACCCCGGACCTCGCCACCGGCCTGGCCAAGATCTCGGACGACGGCAAGACCTACACGTACACCCTGCGTGACGGCGTCACCTGGGAGGACGGCAAGCCGGTCACCTCCAAGGACATCAAGTACGGCATCCAGCGCGTCTGGGCGCAGGACGTGCTGTCCGGCGGCCCGGTCTACCTCAAGGACGTGCTCGACCCCAAGGGCGAGTACCCCGGTCCGTACAAGGACAAGTCCGCGGACAAGCTGGGTCTGAAGGCCATCGAGACCCCGGACGACAAGACCATCGTCTTCAAGCTGCCGAAGCCCAACTCGGACTTCGAGGAGATGCTGGCCCTGACCTCGGCGTCCCCGGTCCGCCAGGACAAGGACACCAAGTCCAAGTACGGCCTGCGCCCGTTCTCCTCCGGCCCGTACAAGTTCCAGTCGTACAACCCGGGCAAGGACCTGACGCTCGTCCGCAACACCGAGTGGAAGCAGGCCTCGGACCCGATCCGCAAGGCGTACCCGGACAAGATCACGGTCAAGTTCTTCTCCAACGCCAACGACATGGACGCGCGCCTGATCGCGGGCGACTACGACCTGGACATCAACCAGACCGGCATGTCGCCGCAGGGCCGCACCACCGCCCTGAAGCAGCACAAGGGCAACCTGGACAACCCGGTCTCCGGCTACATCCGTTACGCGGTCTTCCCGCAGAGCGTGAAGCCGTTCGACAACATCGACTGCCGCAAGGCCGTCATCTACGGCGCCGACCACGAGTCGCTGCAGACCGCCCGCGGCGGCCCCATCGCCGGTGGCGACATCGGCACCAACATGCTGCCGCCGGCCGTCCCGGGTGCCGAGGGCCAGAAGTACGACCCGTACGAGCTCGCCGGTGCCAACAAGAAGGGCAACGTCGAGAAGGCCAAGGAGGCGCTGAAGGCCTGCGGTCAGCCGAACGGCTTCAAGACCACCATCGCGGTCCGCAACAACAAGCCGGCCGAGGTCGCCACCGCCGAGTCCCTCCAGGCGTCGCTGAAGAAGGTCGGCATCACCGCCGACATCGACCAGTACGACGGCTCGCAGACGGCCGGCATCATCGGCAGCCCTTCGAACGTGAAGAAGAAGGGCTACGGCATCATCATCATGGGCTGGGGTCCTGACTTCCCGTCCGTGCAGGGCTACGGCCTGCCGCTGTGGGGCAGCAGCTACATCCTCGAGAGCGGCAACAACAACTACGCCCTGATCAAGGACAAGAAGATCGACGGCCTGTTCGACCAGTACACCACCACCCTGGACGACGCCGGCAAGACCAAGATCGCCACGGAGATCAACCACAAGGTCATGGAGGGCGGCTACTACCTGCCCTTCGTCTTCGAGAAGTTCATCAACTGGCGCTCCAGCCGCCTGGCCAACGTCTACACGACGGACGCCTACAGCGGCATGTACGACTTCGTCAACCTCGGTCTGAAGTCCGCGAAGTAACCGGCACACCCGCCGTACGGCACGAAAGGCAGGTGAAGGCCGGCGCGGCGTGACCGCGGGCCACCGGAAGACCTCCGGTGGCCCGCGGTCCGCGGTGGGCCGAGATCTGTGCTCGCTTACCTGATCAGGCGGCTGTTCGCCGCCGTAGTGATGCTCGCGGTCATCATCATGGTGGTCTTCGGCATCTTCTTCCTCGTCCCCCAATGGGCGGGCGTCGACATCGCCAGCAGCTTCGTGGGCAAGCAGGCCGACCCGGCGGCCGTCGAGGCCGTGCGGCAGAAGCTGGGCCTGGGCGAACCGATCTACGTCCAGGTCTGGGAGTTCTTCAAGGGCATCTTCGTGGGCCGCACGTACGCGGCCGGCGGTGACGTCACCGACTGCGCCGCGCCGTGCTTCGGCTATTCGTTCCGCAGTGAGCAGGCCATCTGGCCGGTGCTGACCGACCGCTTCCCGGTGACCCTGGGTCTCGCGCTCGGCGCCGCCGTGCTGTGGCTGCTGTTCGGTATCGCTGCGGGTGTCCTGTCGGCGCTCAAGCGGGGCAGCCTGTGGGACCGCGGCGCGATGGTCGTCGCCCTCGCCGGTGTCTCCCTGCCCATCTACTTCACGGGCCTGCTGAGCCTCGCGATCTTCTCGTACGGGCTGGGCTGGATCAACGCGGAGTACGTGCCCCTGGAGGAGAGCGTCACCGGCTGGCTCGGCGGCATGATCCTGCCGTGGGTCACCCTGGCGTTCCTGTACGCCGCGATGTACGCCCGCATCACCCGCGCCACCATGCTGGAGATCCTCGGCGAGGACTACATCCGCACGGCCCGCGCCAAGGGCCTGCGCGAACAGGTCGTCATCCGCAAGCACGCCATGCGCTCGACGATGACGCCCATCCTCACCATGCTCGGCATGGACCTCGGCGCCCTCATCGGCGGTGCCATCCTGACCGAGACCACGTTCAGCCTGCCCGGTCTGGGCCAGGCCGTCCTCAACGCGATCAAGAACCAGGACCTGCCCATCATCCTGGGCGTCACCCTGATCACCTCTCTCGCCGTGCTCGTCGCCAACCTCGTGGTGGACGTCCTGTATGCCGTGATCGACCCCCGAGTGAGGCTCGCATGACCGAACTCAGCAAGACCGGTGCAGCCGTGGGCGAGCCCACCGGCGACTCCCCGGCGCCCACCGCCTTCCTCGAAGTGCGCGACCTGAAGGTGCACTTCCCCACCGACGACGGCCTGGTCAAGTCCGTCGACGGGCTGAGCTTCCAGCTGGAGAAGGGCAAGACCCTCGGCATCGTGGGCGAGTCCGGCTCCGGCAAGTCGGTGACCTCGCTCGGCATCATGGGCCTGCACACCGCCGGGCAGTACGGCAAGCGCAAGGCCCGGATCTCCGGCGAGATCTGGCTCGACGGCACCGAGTTGCTGTCCGCCGACCCGGACTACGTGCGCAGGCTGCGCGGCCGCGAGATGGCGATGATCTTCCAGGACCCGCTGTCCGCGCTGCACCCGTACTACACGATCGGCCAGCAGATCGTGGAGGCGTACCGGATCCACCACGACGTCGACAAGAAGACCGCCCGGCGCCGGGCGGTCGAGATGCTCGACCGGGTGGGCATCCCGCAGCCCGACAAGCGGGTCGACAGCTACCCGCACGAGTTCTCGGGCGGTATGCGCCAGCGCGCCATGATCGCGATGTCGCTGGTCAACAACCCCGAACTGCTCATCGCGGACGAGCCGACGACCGCCCTGGACGTGACCGTCCAGGCGCAGATCCTCGACCTGATCCGGGACCTGCAGAAGGAGTTCGGGTCCGCGGTCATCGTCATCACCCACGACCTGGGCGTCGTCGCCGAGCTGGCCGACGACCTGCTGGTGATGTACGGAGGCCGGTGCGTCGAACGAGGCCCGGCCGAGAAGGTGTTCTACGAGCCCCGGCACCCCTACACCTGGGGCCTGCTCGGCTCGATGCCGCGCCTCGACCGCGAGCAGCAGGACCGCCTGATCCCGGTCAAGGGGTCCCCGCCCTCCCTGATCAACGTCCCGTCCGGCTGTGCCTTCAACCCGCGCTGCCCGTATGCCGACCTGCCCAAGGGCGACGTCACCCGCACGGTCCGCCCCGAGCTGACCGAGGTCGGCAGCTCGCACTGGGCCGCCTGCCACATGACCGCGGAGCAGCGGGAGCGTATCTGGACCGAAGAGATTGCGCCGAAGCTGTGAGCGAGAATTCCAAGGACACGGCCGTGACCACTTCCGCCGAGAGCGACGGCACCGAGGCGAGCGCCGCGGGCGCGGCCACCCTCACCGAGGACGCCGCCCAGGGCGAGATCCTGCTGAAGGTGACCGGCCTGCAGAAGCACTTCCCGATCCGCAAGGGCCTGCTGCAGCGGCAGGTCGGCGCCGTACGGGCGGTCGACGGCATCGACTTCGAGGTCAGGGCCGGTGAGACCCTCGGTGTCGTGGGCGAGTCCGGCTGCGGCAAGTCGACGATGGGCCGGCTGATCACCCGGCTGCTGGAGCCCACCGCGGGCACGGTCGAGTTCGAGGGACGCGACATCACGCACCTCGGCGTCGGCGGCATGCGCCCGCTGCGCCGCGATGTGCAGATGATCTTCCAGGACCCGTACTCGTCGCTGAACCCGCGCCACACCATCGGCACGATCGTCGGCGCCCCCTTCCGGCTCCAGGGCGTCACGCCCGAGGGCGGCGTGAAGAAGGAGGTGCAGCGGCTGCTGGAGGTCGTGGGCCTCAACCCCGAGCACTACAACCGGTATCCGCACGAGTTCTCCGGCGGCCAGCGCCAGCGCATCGGCATCGCCCGCGCGCTCGCGCTCAACCCCAAGCTGGTGGTGGCGGACGAGCCGGTCTCCGCGCTGGACGTGTCGATCCAGGCGCAGGTGGTGAACCTGCTGGACGACCTCCAGCAGGAGCTGGGCCTGACGTACGTGATCATCGCGCACGACCTGTCGGTCGTCCGGCACGTCTCGGACCGGATCGCGGTGATGTACCTCGGCAAGATCGTCGAGCTGGCCGACCGCGAGCAGCTCTACAAGTCGCCGATGCACCCGTACACCAAGGCCCTGCTGTCGGCGGTGCCGATCCCGGACCCGCGGCGCAAGTCGGCCAAGAGCGAGCGCATCCTGCTCAAGGGCGACGTGCCCTCGCCGATCTCCCCGCCGAGCGGCTGCCGCTTCCACACCCGGTGCTGGAAGGCGACGGAGATCTGCAGGACGACCGAGCCGCCGCTGCTGGAACTGCGCCCCGGCCAGCGGGCCGCCTGCCACCACCCGGAGAACTTCGCCGACCAGCAGCCGCAGGACACCGTGCTGCTGACCGCCGCCAAGGAGGCCGCCGAGCTGGTGGCCGACGAGGTGCTCGCCGGGGCGGGGCGGACGCCCGAGCCGGCGGCGGAGGAGCCCGGGGCCGGCGCCGGCGTCGCCAAGGACGCCGGCACCGGCAAGGGCGAGGACACCGCCACGGCCGTGGACACCGCCACGGCCGTGGACACCGCCAAGGGCGTGGACACCGCCAAGGGCGAGGACAAGAGCGAGGGCAAGTAAGCAGGGCCGATTCCTTGCCTTTCAACGGAAGGCAAGGGTCGGCCGCTGCGTAAGAATGTAAGGGTGCTCCAGCAACTCTTCAGTCCTTCCGTCCAGCACACGCTCGACCTGATCGGCATCTTCGTCTTCGCGATCTCCGGCGCCCTGCTGGCCGTGCGCAAGAACTTCGACGTCTTCGGCATGGCCGTCCTCGCCGAGGTCACCGCGCTGGGCGGCGGGCTGTTCCGGGACCTGGTCATCGGGGCCGTGCCGCCCGCCGCGTTCACGGATCTCGGGTACTTCCTCACCCCGCTGCTCGCCACGCTCCTCGTCTTCTTCCTGCACCCGCAGGTGGAGCGCATCCAGGTCGCCGTGAACGTCTTCGACGCGGCGGGCCTGGGCCTGTTCTGCGTCGCCGGCACGACCAAGGCCTACGAGTACGGGCTCGGCCTGACCGCCTCGGCGGGCCTGGGCCTGACCACCGCCGTGGGCGGCGGCGTGCTGCGCGACGTCCTCGCCAACGAGGTGCCCTCCCTGCTGCGCTGGGACCGCGACCTCTACGCGGTCCCGGCGATCGTCGGCGCCACCCTGGTCGCCCTGTGCATCCGCTACGACGCGCTCAACCCGTTCACCAGCGCCCTCGCGGTGATCACGGCGTTCGTGCTGCGCCTGCTGGCGATGCGCTACCACTGGCGGGCTCCGCGCGCGTGGCACCGGCGCTCGACGGTGAGCGAGGAGGAACAGCCCCTGCTGCCGTGAGGGGCCTGTGCGGTGCACCGGAAAAGCTACCGCTTAGTAGTAACTTCTTGTACTGTTCAGCCATGCCAGAAGCAGCCTCCGCCCCGGCCGTGCGGGCCACGATCGGCGACAGCGAGTTCGACCGCGACACCGCGCTCACCCGCCGCGCACCCGGCGTCTACGACATCGACCTCTCCGCCGGCTGGACGATCATCAGCGCCGTCAACGGCGGCTATCTGCTGGCCGTCCTCGGCCGCGCGCTCGCGGACGCCCTGCCGCACGCCGACCCCTTCACCGTCTCGGCGCACTACCTGACCGCGTCCCAGCCCGGCCCGGCGGTCGTCCGCACGGACGTCGTCCGCACCGGCCGCACCCTGTCCACCGGCCAGGCCTCGCTGTTCCAGTACGACGACCAGGGACGCGAGGTCGAGCGCATCCGCGTGCTCGCCTCCTACGGCGACCTGGACGCCCTGCCCGACGACGTCCGCACGACGGCCGAGCCGCCCGCGATCCCGCCGATGGAGCACTGTTTCGGCCCGGAGGACGGCCCCGCCCCGGTCGACGGCAGCTCCGCGATCGCCGACCGGCTGATGCTCAAGCTGGACCCCTCGACCCTGGGCTGGGCCCTCGGCCGGCCGTCCGGCAAGGGCGAGATGCGGGCCTGGTTCGGCCTCAAGGACGGCCGCGACCCCGACCCGCTCTCCCTGCTGCTCGCGGTCGACGCCCTGCCGCCCACGGCCTTCGAGATCGGGCTGAAGGGCTGGGTCCCGACGGTCGAGCTGACCGTGCACGTGCGCTGCCGCCCGGCACCGGGCCCGCTGCGCGTGTCGATCACCACGCGCAACCTCGCCGGCGGCTTCCTGGAGGAGGACGCCGAGGTGTGGGACAGCGCGGACCGTCTGGTGGCACAGTCCCGGCAGCTGGCGCGGGTCCGGCTCGGCTGAACCCGGCCGCGCCGACGGGCCGTTGACAGGGCGGTCCGAGGAGAGCCCTGAGCAGGGCTGGTTCAGTGCCTGCGGTTCAGTGCCTGCCTCAGGCCTCCCTCGTTCGGCGCTGGTGGCCTGCGGCGCGGGTGACCCGGCCTCGTCCTCGACCGGCGGGGGCGGCGGCCCGCCGGTTCAATCCAGCCAGTGGTGGCGGCCCAGCCCGATCAGCCGCATCTGACGGACCGCCACCTGCGCGACCTGCCGCTTCCGCTCCTCGCGCCCCTCTTCGGGACCCTCCAGCGCCTCCAGGAAGAGCGACGCCGTGATCAGCATCTGGTCCACGTAGAGCTGGGCGAGCATCAGCAGGTCGTCGTCGCTCCAGCCCGTGGAGACCGGGTCCTTGGCCAGCTCGTCCTTCACCTCGCCCGCGAACCGGGTCAGTTGCTCCCGTATCGCCTCCCGTACCGGCTGAACCCCGCCATGTCGCTCTCGGGCGATGAAACGGACATGAGCGGGGTACCCGTCGACGTGACGGGCGATCAACTCGATGGTGCGCACGACGCGTTCCTCGCCGTCGCCCGTCGCGGACACCGTCGTCCGGATCATCGGGTGCAGGCTGCCCAGCGCCTCCTCGACCAGGGCCACGCCCAGGTCCGCCGTGGAGCGGAAGTGGCGGTAGAAGGCGGTCGGGGCGACACCGACGGCGCGGGTGACCTCGCGCAGCCCCAGGCTGCTCAGGCTCTGCCCCTCGAGCAGCGCGAGGGCCGCGTCCAGGAGCGCCTGCCGGGTCTTCTGCTTCTGGGCCTGCCGGATGCCGAGGGTGTGACTCATACCATGCAGTTAACAACTGTTCTCTGGAATTGAAAAGTCATGAGAGCCGCTAGACTGGGAAGTCAGTGAACAACTGTAACCACAATCGTTCACCGAAACCTGGGGGCTGTTTCCCATGCTGTTCATCGTCGCCGCGCTCCTGCTGCTGGGCGTCGTCCTGGGCACCGTCGCCCACGCGCCGCTCGGCTTCTCCGTAGCCGCCGGCGCGGTCATCGCCGTCTGGCTCGGCATCTTCGCCCTGCGCGAGCGCAGCCGCCGGCGCCACCCGCAGGCGCACTGACACCGGCCGCAACCGCCCACGGAACGACCTCGGGAGTCGAACACCATGCAGCTCACCGCCCCGGCCTCGCGCCGCACCGGCATCCGCGACACCGACGGCATGGCCGTCGCGTCCTTCGTCCTCGGCCTGATCGGCCTGCTCGTCCTCAACGTCTTCCTCGGCCCGACCGCCATCGTGCTGGCGAGCGTCGCCCTGTGGCGCGGCACCCAGCGCCGCGGCCGCGCCCTGCTCGGCCTGGGCCTGGGCATCGCCGACCTGGTCGTCCTGGCGGCGTTCATGGGGGCCGACAGCACCGTCTCCTGGAGCTTCTGAGCACGGGCCGCCGCCGCGCGGCCCGAGGGGTGCGCCTTCGGCCGGGCTTGATCTGAGGTCCGTGCCAGGGGAGCCGTAGAATCGGGCTCACCATGGCTTACCTCGACCACGCCGCGACCACCCCCATGCTCCCGGAGGCGGCGGAGGCACTCACCGCCCAGCTGGGTGTCACCGGCAACGCGTCCTCCCTCCACGCATCAGGCCGGCAGGCCCGCCGCACCGTCGAGGAGGCCCGCGAGACCCTCGCCGAAGCCCTCGGCGCCCGCCCCAGCGAGGTGGTCTTCACCTCGGGCGGCACGGAGGCCGACAACCTCGCCGTCAAGGGCCTTTACTGGTCACGCCGGGACGCCGACCCGGCCCGCACCCGCGTCCTCGCCAGCCCCGTCGAGCACCACGCGGTCCTCGACGCCGTGCACTGGCTCGGCGAACACGAGGGCGCCACCGTCGAGTACCTGCCGGTCGACACCTACGGCCGCGTCCACCCCGACGCCCTGCGCGAGGCCATCGCCCGCGACCCCGGCGACGTCGCCCTCGCCACCGTCATGTGGGCGAACAACGAGATCGGCACGATCCTGCCGATCCGTGAACTCGCCGAAGCGGCAGCCGAGTTCGACGTCCCGCTGCACTCGGACGCCGTCCAGGCCGTCGGCCAGATCCCGGTCGACTTCGACGCCTCCGGCCTCGCCGCGATGACGGTGTCGGGCCACAAGATCGGCGGCCCCTACGGCATCGGCGCGCTCCTCCTCGGCCGTGAACACACCCCCGTGCCCGTCCTGCACGGCGGCGGGCAGGAGCGGCACGTACGCTCCGGCACCCTCGACGTGCCCGCCATCGCCTCCTTCGCCGTCGCCGGGCGGCTGGCCGCCGAGCAGCGCGGCTGGTTCGCCCGCGAGATCGGCGCCCTGCGCGACGCCCTGATCGAGGCCGTCCGCTCGGCCGTGCCCGACGCGATCCTCGGCGGCGACCCCGACCCGGCGGGCCGGCTCCCGGCCAACGCGCACTTCACCTTCCCCGGCTGCGAGGGCGACTCCCTGCTGCTCCTGCTCGACGCCCAGGGCATCGAGTGCTCCACCGGCTCCGCCTGCACCGCCGGCGTCGCCCAGCCCAGCCACGTCCTCCTCGCCACCGGCACCGACCCCGACCTGGCCCGCGGCACCCTGCGCTTCTCCCTCGGCCACACCTCCACCCAGGCCGACGTCGAAGCCCTGGCCAAGGCCATCGGCCCGGCGGTGGAACGGGCCAGGGCCGCCGGGCTGACCTGACCCGGGGAGGTCAGGCCCGCGCCGCGGGCGCCCGGCGCACCAGCCTCATGTAGCGGTCCCAGTCCCAGTGCGGCCCCGGGTCCGTGTGGTCCGTGCCCGGCACCTCCACGTGGCCGATGATGTGCTCCCGGTCCACGGGTATGCCGTAGCGCGCGCAGATCCGGGCCGTGAGGCGGGCCGAGGCCTCGTACATCTCGTCCGTCAGGTCCTCGGGGCGGTCCACGAAGCCCTCGTGCTCGATGCCGACACTGCGCTCGTTGTAGTCGCGGTTGCCCGCGTGGTACGCCACGTCCAGCTCGCGGATCATCTGCGTCACGTGCCCGTCCTGGCGGACGATGTAGTGCGTGGCCGCCTTGTGCCCCGGGTCCTGGAAGGCCTTCACCGCGCTGTCGAAGCTGCCCTGGGTGACGTGGACGATCACCATGTCTATGCCGTAGTCGTCGGGGCGGTCCGCGCGGCGCCAGTTCGCCTCCGAGGCCGCCACCCAGCGTGCCCCCGCGTCGTCCACCTCGCCCTCCTTGCGCGGCTTCTCCACGCCGGGCGTACGCCACCACAGCCGCGCCAGCTCGTCCCGGGCCAGCACGGCCGTGCCCGCCGCTGCCGCCGCACCGCCGATCAGCAGCGCGCGTCGGCCGACCTTCCGGTCGCCGTCCTTCGAAGCCTTCCGCTGTCCCATGTGATCGTCAACGGATACCCACGGGCCCTGGTTCCCGCGCCCCCGTACCCTGGAGGGGTTATGACTGAAACCCCGCAGCGCCCCCGTCCCCTCCGCGTCCTGGCCGCCATGTCCGGCGGAGTCGACTCCGCCGTGGCCGCCGCCCGCGCGGCCGAGGCGGGCCACGACGTGACCGGTGTCCACCTCGCGCTCTCCGCCAACCCCCAGTCCTTCCGGACGGGCGCGCGGGGCTGCTGCACCATCGAGGACTCGCGCGACGCCCGCCGCGCCGCCGACGTCATCGGCATCCCCTTCTACGTGTGGGACCTCGCCGACCGCTTCCGCGAGGACGTCGTCGAGGACTTCGTCGCCGAGTACGAGGCCGGCCGCACCCCCAACCCCTGCCTGCGCTGCAACGAGAAGATCAAGTTCGCCGCGCTGCTGGACAAGGCGCTCGCGCTGGGCTTCGACGCGGTCTGCACCGGCCACTACGCCCAGGTGATCGTCCGCGAGGACGGCACGCGCGAGCTGCACCGCGCCTCCGACATGGCCAAGGACCAGTCCTACGTCCTCGGCGTGCTGGACGACCGGCAGCTCGCCCACGCGATGTTCCCGCTCGGCGACACCGTCACCACCAAGGACGAGATCCGCGCGGAGGCCGAGCGCCGGGGCCTGGCCGTCGCCAAGAAGCCCGACTCGCACGACATCTGCTTCATCGCCGACGGCGACACCCAGGGCTTCCTCGCCAAGCGGCTCGGCCGCTCCGAGGGCGACATCGTCGACGAGTCCGGCGCCAAGCTGGGCACGCACGAGGGCGCGTACGGCTTCACCATCGGCCAGCGCAAGGGGCTCAGGATCGGCACCCCGGCGCCCGACGGCAAGCCGCGCTACGTCCTCGACATCTCGCCGGTGGACAACACGGTCACCGTCGGCCCGGCCTCCGCCCTGGACGTCAGCGCCCTCACCGCGGTCAAGCCGCGCTGGTGCGGCGCCGCCCCCACCGGCCCCGGCACCTACACGGCCCAACTGCGCGCCCACGGCGGCGAGACCGAGGTCACCGCCGAACTCGTCGACGGCGAACTGCGGGTCACCTTCACCGAGCCGGTCCGCGGCGTCGCCCCCGGCCAGGCGATCGTGCTGTACGACGGCACGCGTGTGGTCGGCTCGGCGACGATCGCGTCGACCAGGAGGGCGACGGCGGGCGTGGCCTGACCGCGCCCGGCCCCGCCGCGCCCGGCCCCGCCGCGCCCGGCGCTGCCGCCGGGCGGGGGCGGCCGCCGAGTGGGGCACGCGCCGGGCGGGGCGGCCGCTCGCTCACTCCCGTCCGAAGAACTCCGCCAGCACCGGCGCCAGCACGTTCGGCTCGACCATGTGCGTCTGCCCCTGGAGCGTGCGGTACGCGCCCTGCGGGACGCAGTCCGCGATCGCCCGGGCCGCCTCGCGCAGCCACGCCGGACTCGCGTCGCCCGCGACCGCCAGGACGGGCACGCCGATCGAGCCCAGCCGGGCGCGGGGCACCCGGCCGTCGCGCATGACGGCGTCGTCGTAGGCGAGGCTCGGGGCGATCGCCTCCATGCCGGCCCACATGGGGGACTGGCGGGCGCCCTGGATCACCCCCTCGCCCAGACCGGTCAGCCGCAGGAACAGCTCGACCGCGTCCCCGCGCCGGCCCTCGCCGAGCGCCTCCGTCAGCCGCTCGGTGTACTCGGCGCGCTCCTTCGCGCCCTCCTCGGACATCGCGAACGGCGTCTCGTACACGGCGACCCGCCGCACCGGCAGCCCGCCGGCCGCCGCCTCCAGCGCGAGCGCGCCGCCCGAGGAGGTGCCGTACAGGAACGCCTCGCCGCCCACCGCCTCGATCACCGCGGCCAGGTCCTCGACCTCGCGCTCCACGGCGTACGGTGCCGTGTCCCCGCTGGCGCCGCGGCCCCGCCGGTCGTACACGACGGCCTGGAAACGCTCCGCCAGCGACACCGCCAGCGGCGCCAGCGTGCCGCCCGTCGACATCGCGCCGCTCACCAGGACGACCGCGGGGCCCCGGCCGGTGCTCTCGTAGGCGATGCGGGTGCCGTCGCGCGAAAGAGTCTTCTTGTCCATGTTCACGGAGACTGCCGCACCGGGCGGAATTCATCGAAGAGGCGGGCCGCGCGTCAGCCGATCACATCACTTCCACCTCGTAGAAGCACAGGTGGTCCTTGATCCCGGCGACGTCCGGCTTCGGGTCCGGATACGCCCAGACGAGGTCCGCCGCGTCCGGCAGCGACCAGTAGGACGCGGTGCCCTTGAAGGGGCAGTACGTCTGTGTGCCGGACGGTGTCAGCAGGTCCAGGCGCACGTCCTCGGGCGGGATGTAGTACCGCTCCGGGCAGCCCGTCTCGCGCAGCAGCAGCGAGCGGTCGCTGTCCGCCAGGACCTGCTCGCCGCGCACGACGCGCACGCGCCGCCCGCTCCGCTCGACGGTGATGCGATGCCCTCTCGTCACGATCGCCCCTCCTCGGGTAGCCGACTCCACGGTTACAGCGCAGGCTGAAGCCGAGTTCTTCCCCCGCCGCAGGAGGCCCCATGCGCGCCACGGAACCGACCGGGAACCGAAGCAGCCTGCTCCACCAGGTCCGCTACGCCGTGCGCAACCCGGGACGCATACCCGCGCACGCCCGGCGCGCGGCCCGGGACGCCCTGCTGCGGCTGCGCTACCGCGACCACATCGCCTACTACCGCGCCGTGATGGCCTCCGACACGGCGCGCAGCGCCCGGGCGGCGGTGGGGCACAACCCCTCGCGCGAGTCGTGGACGCGCATCGGCCGCATGCAGTTCGACTACCTGGTGGGACACGGACTGCGGCCGCACCACCGCATGCTGGACATCGGCTGCGGCAACCTGCGCGCCGGCCGGCTGTTCATCGACCACCTCGACACCGGCCACTACTACGGCATCGACATCTCGCCGCACATCCTGCTCGCCGCGCAGGACACCCTCGTCGCCGAGAAGCTCCAGGCCAAGCTGCCGCACCTGACCCTCGCCGACGACCTCACCTTCGCCTTCCTGCCCGAGGCGCACTTCGACGTGGTGCACGCGCACAGCGTCTTCTCGCACTCGCCGCTGCCCGTCATCGAGGAGTGCTTCGCGCACGTCGGCCGGATCCTCGCACCCGGCGGTTTCTTCGACTTCACCTTCGACCGCACCGAGGGCGAGGAGCACCAGGTCCTGCACGAGGACTTCTACTACCGGACCCGGACCCTGACCGAACTCGCCGCCCGGCACGGCCTGCACGCCCGGTTCATGGACGACTGGGAGGAACTGCCGCACCGGCAGTCCAAGATGCGCCTGACCGCGGCCCCGGACCGGGCCCGTACGGTGGGCTCATGAACATCTGCGTCTTCCTCTCCGCCGCCGAACTCGACGAGCGCTACACCCGCCCCGCCCGGGAGTTCGCGACGCTGCTGGGCAAGGGCGGTCACACCCTGGTGTGGGGCGGCTCCGACGTCGGCCTGATGAAGGTCGTCGCCGACGGGGTGCAGGAGGCCGGTGGCCGGCTGACCGGCGTCTCCGTGCGGTTCCTCGCGGCCAAGGCCCGCCGGGGCGTCGACGAGATGGTGGTCGCCGAGGACCTCGCCGAGCGCAAGAGGCTGCTGCTGGAGAAGGCCGACGCCGTGGTCATCATGGTCGGCGGCACGGGCACGCTCGACGAGGCCACCGAGATCCTGGAGCTGAAGAAGCACGGGCACACCGACAAGCCGGTCGTGCTGCTCAACACGGCCGGCTTCTACGACGGCCTGAAGGAGCAGTTCCGCCGGATGGAGGACGAGGGCTTCCTGCCCCGCCCCCTCGCCGACCTGGTGTTCTTCGCCGAGGAGCCGGCCGGGGCGCTGGCCTACCTGGAGGAGAGCCGGGGCATCGCGTGACCCGGCGCTGATGCGAGCATGGCGGCATGGCTACTCATGTGATCACCGGAGCCGGTTCCGGCATCGGCGCGGCCGTCGCCCGCCGCCTCCACGCGCGCGGGGACGAACTCGTGCTGCACGCGCGCGACGCGGGCCGCGCCAAGGAACTGGCGGCCGCGTTCCCGGGCTCCAGGACCCTCGTCGGCGACCTGTCGGACCCCGCCAGGCTGTCCTGGGCCTTCTCCCACCAGTCGCTGCCCGACCGCGTGGACTCGCTGCTGCACATCGCCGGGGTCGTCGACCTGGGCCCGGTCGGCGACCTCACCCCGAAGGCCTGGCGCCACCAGCTCGACGTCAACCTGGTCGCCCCCGCCGAGCTGACCCGGCACTTCCTGCCCCAGCTGCGCGTCGCCCGGGGCCACGTGCTGTTCGTCAACTCCGGCGCCGGCCTCAGCGCCCACGCCGGCTGGTCCGCCTACGCCGCCTCCAAGCACGGCCTGAAGGCCCTCGCCGACGCCCTGCGCCACGAGGAGCACGGCCACGGCGTGCGCGTCACCTCGGTCTACCCGGGCCGCACGGCCAGCCCCATGCAGGCCAAGGTCCACCAGCAGGAGGGCAAGGAGTACGACGCCTCGCGCTGGATCGACCCGGAGTCGGTGGCCACCACCATCCTGATGGCCCTGGACCTGCCGAGGGACGCGGAGGTCAACGACCTGACGGTGCGACCGGGGAACTGACCCCGGGGACGCCGCTGCGTAGGCTGCTCCGGTGAGCGAAAACAGCCAGTTCAGCTTCGGTGCCGCCACCGGCGTGGGTTCCCTGCCCGGCGGCGACGCCCGTGAGGCCGTCAAGACCGCCACCGGCACCTTCGAGGACTTCCCGTTCCTGCCCGAACTGCCCGCCCGCGGCCCCGGCGCGGACATGATCGGGCGCACCGCCGGCATGCTCGTCGAGCTGTACGCGCGCGTGGAGCCCAGCGGCTGGCGCCTCGGGGACCGGCCGGGCCGCGACACCCGGCGGGCCCGCTCCTGGCTCCACCAGGACCTCGACGCGCTGGAGGAGTTCACCCAGGGCTACCAGGGCCCGCTGAAGGTCCAGGCCGTCGGGCCCTGGACCCTCGCCGCGCACCTGGAGCTGCGGGGCGGCGAGGCCGCCCTGTCCGACCCCGGCGCCTGCCGCGACCTGGCCGCCTCCCTCGCCGAGGGGCTGCGCGAGCACCTCGCCGAGGTGCGGCGGCGGGTCCCGGGCGCGCAGCCCGTGCTCCAGCTCGACGAGCCGTCCCTCACGGCCGTCCTGCGCGGTCAGGTGAGGACCGCCAGCGGCTACCGCACCCACCGGGCCGCCGACCGGCAGGTCGTCGAGCAGACCCTGCGCGAGGTCGTCGGCGTCCACGCCGGGGGCCCGGTCGTGGTCCACTCCTGCGCCCCGGACGTGCCGTTCGCCCTGCTGCGCCGGGCGGGCGCCGCGGCCGTCTCGTTCGACTTCTCGCTGCTCACCGAGCGTGACGACGAGGTGATCGGCGAGACCGTGGAGGGCGGGACCCGGCTGTTCGCCGGTGTCGTCCCGTCCGCGGAGGGCCCATTGTCAGACCCTGCCGGTAGCGTCATGGGTGTCAGGACGCTGTGGCGCAGGCTGGGGCTGTCACCGGGGCTTCTCGCGGAGGCGGTCACGCTCACCCCGGCGTGCGGACTCGCGGGGGTCTCCCCGGGGTACGCGCGCACGGCGCTCGCCCACTGTGTCCGGGCGGCGAGATCCCTCGCGGACAACCCAGAGTAACGGGAGGACGACACGGTGGCCGGCGACAAGCAGGCGGAGACGACGACGGTGCCCGCCGAGGCACGGGAGAAGCACGCGCGCCTCGCGGAGCAGATCGAGGAGCACCGCTTCCGCTACTACGTGAAGGACGCTCCCGTCGTCAGCGACGCGGAGTTCGACCAGTTGCTGCGTTCCCTGGAGGCGCTGGAGGAGGAGCACCCCGAGCTGCGCACCCCGGACTCGCCGACCCAGAAGGTGGCCGGGTCCTACGAGACGGAGTTCACGGCGGTCGCGCACCGCGAGCGGATGCTCTCCCTGGACAACACGTTCAACGACGACGACCTCGCCGCCTGGGCGGAGCGCATCGCCAGGGAACTGGGCGAGCAGACCTACCACTTCCTGTGCGAGCTGAAGGTCGACGGCCTCGCCGTGAACCTCACCTACGAGCGCGGCCGCCTCACCCGCGCGGCGACCCGCGGCGACGGCCGCACCGGCGAGGACATCACGCCCAACGTGCGGACGATCGCCGAGATCCCCGACCGCCTCAAGGGCGACGACGTCCCCGACCTGGTGGAGATCCGCGGCGAGGTCTACTTCCCGATGGAGAAGTTCCAGGAGCTCAACGCCCGCCTGGTGGAGGCCGGTGACAAGCCCTTCGCCAACCCCCGCAACGCGGCGGCCGGTTCACTGCGCCAGAAGGACCCGCGCGTCACCGCCACCCGCCCCCTGCACATGGTGGTGCACGGCATCGGCGCCCTGGAGGGCTTCTCCGGCCTGACCCGCCTCTCCCAGGCCTACGACCTGCTCAAGACCTGGGGCCTGCCCACCTCCCGGCACAACAGGGTGGTCGACGGCCTGGAAGGAGTGCGGGAGTTCATCGCCCACTACGGCGAGAACCGCCACTCCGTGGAGCACGAGATCGACGGCGTGGTCGTCAAGCTCGACGAGATCCCCCTGCAGGGCCGCCTCGGCTCCACCTCCCGCGCCCCGCGCTGGGCGATCGCGTACAAGTACGCGCCGGAGGAGGTCAACACCACGCTGGTCAACATCCGCGTGGGCGTGGGCCGTACGGGCCGGGTCACGCCGTACGCCCAGGTCGAGCCGGTCACGGTCGCGGGCTCCGAGGTCGAGTTCGCCACGCTGCACAACCAGGACGTGGTCAAGGCCAAGGGCGTCCTCATCGGTGACACGGTCGTGCTGCGCAAGGCCGGTGACGTCATCCCGGAGATCCTCGGGCCGGTCGTCGACAAGCGCGACGGCACCGAGCGGGAGTTCGTGATGCCGGGCGAGTGCCCGGAGTGCGGCACGCCCCTGCGGCCGATGAAGGAGGGCGACGTCGACCTGCGCTGCCCCAACGCCCGCACCTGCCCGGCCCAGTTGCGCGAGCGCCTGTTCTACCTCGCGGGCCGCAAGGCGCTGGACATCGAGCACTTCGGCTATGTCGCCGCCGCGGCCCTGACCGCCCCGCTGGAGCCGGAGGCCCCGCCGCTGGTGGACGAGGGCGACCTGTTCGACCTCACCATCGAGCGGCTGCTGCCCATCAGGGCCTACGTCCTCGACTCGGACAGCGGCCTGCCCAAGCGGGACCCGAAGACCGGCGAGGAGAAGGTCGCCACGATCTTCGCCAACCAGCAGGGCGAGCCCCGCAAGAACGCGCTCGCCATGCTGGAGAACATCGCCGCGGCCAAGGAGCGCCCGCTCGCCCGGATCCTCACCAGCCTGTCGATCCGTCATGTCGGCCCGGTCGCGGCCGAGGCGCTGGCCCGCGAGTTCCGCTCGATCGAGCGCATCGACCAGGCCACGGAGGAGGAACTGGCGAACACCGAGGGCGTCGGGCCGACCATCGCCACCTCCCTCAAGCAGTGGTTCGCCGAGGACTGGCACCGCGAGATCATCCGCAAGTGGAAGGCCGCGGGTGTCCGCATGGAGGAGGAGAGCACCGGCGAGGACGAGGGCCCGCGCCCGCTCGAAGGCCTCACCGTCGTCGTCACCGGCACGCTCGAGCACTTCACCCGGGACGGCGCCAAGGAGGCGCTGCAGAGCCGCGGAGCGAAGGTGACCGGCTCGGTCTCGAAGAAGACCTCGTTCGTGGTCGTGGGCGACAGTCCCGGATCGAAGTACGACAAGGCGATGCAGCTGAAGGTTCCGGTTCTGAACGAGGAGGGTTTCGGCGTGCTGCTCGAACAAGGGCCGGAAGCAGCCGCCGACGTCGCTCTTTCGGCCGAGGAGTAGCGGTTGAAGGCCACCCGTTCGGCGCATATCAGATGCATACGGGTGGCTGGGGCGCATTCGGGCAACCGTCGGCGACCGCTGCCCGTGGAAGCCTTCCGCGGCCTACTGTTGAGATGTGCGCCTGCCGTGCCCAGCTGCGGTCGGGGCATCTTCGTGCTCGGACGGGGCGCGGGGAAGGGTTTTCCAGCGCGGTCGTCGGGGTGTGTCGGGCACCGGGCCGCGTGGCGTGGGCACCGCCGGCTGTGAGAGGGACGGGAATGGAACCGACCGAGAGCGCCGTGCCGGGCTCACGGCTGCGCCTGCGCCGTATGGTGGTCGCATGGCGTGCAGTCCGTGGGGCCGCACGGCCCGCGGGGCGTCCGGGCGCGGAGGTGCGCGCCGTCGGACAGTACACCGCGGACGGGCGCGCCGCCGGGGGACGCATCGCGGCGGACGGCCGCGGCGTCGCACAACCGGTCACCGAGCACACCCCCGGACCGGCCGGAACAGGCCGCGACCCGGACTCCGAACGGCACCACTCCTGGCCCGCGCTGCCCGCGGCGGTCGTCGTGGCCGCCGCCCTCGTCCTGGGCGCCGGCTTCCAGCACGCCTTCACCGGCGGGCACGCGCTCTTCCCGTCGGGCACCACCGGCTGGGCGCTGGCCGTGCTGACCGGCGTCATCGTCGGCCACCTCGTGATGCTCGGCCGCTCCCGCTGGTGGGGCGGCACCGGCTCGGGCGCCGCCCTCACCCTGGCCGTGCTGCTGCTGTACGGGTGGGTTCCGGCCGGCATGGTCAGCCTCACCGTCGTCGTACTGGTGGGCATCGCCCGCCGCAACCGCTGGCGCCAGGGCGTGCTGCACGGAGCGGTCGACCTCCTCGGCATCGGCGCCGGCGCCCTGGTGCTGGGCGCCTTCGGCAGCGTGCCGTCCGTCGAGTCCCCCGCCGAGCCCGGCGGCTGGAGCCTCTCCACCGCGCCGCAGGTGGTCCTGGTCGCCGTCGCCTACCTGGCCGTCACCCGCGTCCTGCTGTGGTACCTGCACACCCCGCGCCCCGGCCTGCCCACCGTCGCCCGCACCGCCCTGGTCCGGCACGGCCTGGTCGCCGTCGCGCTGCTCGGGATCGCGCCGCTGGTGTGCGTGGTGGCCGTGGCCAAGCCGATCCTGCTGCCGCTGTTCTCCATCCCCCTGATCGCCCTGGACTCCACGCTGTGGATCGCCCGGGCCCGCGCGGAGGAGCAGCTGCGCGACCCGCTGACCGGGCTGCCCAACCGGCAGTGGCTGCTGGAGCGCATCTGGACCGCGCTCGACGACGCGGAGCGGATCGACGCCCGCGCCGCCCTGATGCTGATCGACCTCGACCGCTTCCGTTCGGTCAACGACACGCTCGGTCATCTGGCCGGTGACCGGCTGCTGTTGCAGATCGCCGACCGGCTGCGGGTGGCGCTCCCGAGGGGCGCCGAGGCCGCCCGGCTCGGCGGGGACGAGTTCGCCGTCTTACTGCCCGTCGCCGACTCCACGACCTCCGCGACCCGGGTCGCCCGCAGCCTGGTCTCCGCCCTCAGCTCCCCGCTCGACCTCGACGGACTCACCCTGGTCCTGGAGGCGAGCGCGGGAGTCGCCGTCTTCCCGGACCACGCGCTGGACGCGGAGGGCCTGCTGCGGCGGGCGGACGTGGCGATGTACCAGGCGAAGCGCGACCGCACGGGCGTGGAGGTCTACGAGTCCAAGCGCGACTCCAACACCCCCGACCGGCTCGGGCTGCTGGGCGACCTGCGCCGCGCCCTCGACGCGCACGAGGTGCACCTGCACTACCAGCCCAAGGTCCGCTTCGACGGCCAGGTCGCGGGCCTGGAGGCCCTGGTGCGCTGGGTGCACCCGGAGCGGGGCAGGGTCCCGCCGGACGAGTTCATAGCGATCGCCGAGTCCTCCGGCCTGATGCCGCACCTCACCGAGTACGTCCTGGAGACCGCGCTCGGCCAGGTCGCGCGCTGGCGTGCGCAGGGCCTGTTCGTGCCGGTCGCGGTGAACGTCTCGCCGCGGGACGTGCACACCCCCGGCTTCGCCGGCTCGGTCGCCGCGCGGCTGGCCCGGCACGGCGTCCCGGCGGGAGCGCTCCAGCTGGAGATCACCGAGCACGTCCTGCTGGAGGACCCGCAGCGCGCCGCCGACACCCTCAACGGGCTCACCGGGCACGGCGTGAAGATGTCCCTGGACGACTTCGGCACCGGCTACTCCTCGCTGGTGCACCTGCGCCGGCTCCCGGTCAGCGAGCTGAAGATCGACCGCTCCTTCGTGGCCCGGCTCGCGCTCGACCACGAGGACGCGGAGATCGTGCGCTGCACGGTCGACCTCGCGCACTCCCTCGGACTGCTCGTCGTCGCCGAGGGCGTCGAGGACGACGAGACCTGGGAGCGCCTGCGCGACCTCGGCTGCGACGCCGTGCAGGGCTGGCTGGTCGCCGCCGCGATGCCGCCCGAGGAGACCACGGCCTGGCTGCGCGCCCGCGGCTCCCGGGGCTGGCAGCGTCCACGGGCCGCGCTCCCGGCGGCCGCGGCGGACGACTCGGGCCGGCTGGGCTAGGCCTTTCCGGCCGGGGCGGGACGGGCGGTCCGGCGCCCCCGACCGCGAGGAGCGGCAAACCGTTTCACGGGCACCGCCCCCGGCCCCATAGGATTAGGCCAAACCACATTCACTCACCCCAGAGGATCGCTGCATGCCTGGCATCACGCGCGAGGAGGTCGCCCACCTCGCCCGGCTGGCGCGTCTGGAGCTGAAGCCCGAAGAGCTCGACCACTTCGCGGGACAGCTGGACGACATCATCGGCGCGGTCGCCCGCGTCAGCGAGGTCGCCGACCAAGACGTACCGCCGACCTCGCACCCGCTCCCGCTGACGAACGTCATGCGCGCGGACGAGGTCCGTCCGTCGCTCACCCCCGAGCAGGCGCTCTCCGGCGCCCCGGCCCAGGAGCAGCAGCGTTTCAAGGTGCCGCAGATCCTGGGGGAGGACTAATCGCCATGACGGACATCATCAAGCTCACGGCCGCCGAGACCGCCGCGAAGATCGCCTCCGGCGAGCTCACGGCCGTCGAGGTCACCGAGGCCCACCTCGCCCGCATCGAGGCCGTCGACGAGAAGGTGCACGCCTTCCTGCACGTGGACCGTGAGGGCGCCCTCGCCCAGGCCCGCGCCGTCGACGCGAAGCGGGAGCGGGGCGAGAAGCTCGGCCCCCTCGCCGGCGTCCCCCTCGCGCTGAAGGACATCTTCACCACCGAGGGCATCCCGACGACCGTCGGCTCGAAGATCCTCGAGGGCTGGATCCCGCCGTACGACGCGACGCTCACCAAGCGGCTGAAGGCCGCCGACGTCGTCATCCTCGGCAAGACCAACATGGACGAGTTCGCCATGGGGTCCTCCACCGAGAACAGCGCCTACGGCCCGACCGGCAACCCCTGGGACCTGACCAAGATCCCCGGCGGTTCCGGCGGCGGCTCCTCCGCCGCGCTGGCCGCGCACATGGCGCCCCTGGCCATCGGCACCGACACCGGCGGCTCCATCCGCCAGCCCGCCGCCGTCACCGGCACGGTCGGCGTGAAGCCGACCTACGGCGCGGTCTCCCGCTACGGCATGGTCGCCTTCTCGTCCTCCCTGGACCAGGGCGGTCCCTGCGCCCGCACGGTGCTCGACGCGGCCCTGCTGCACGAGGTCATCGCCGGGCACGACCCGCTCGACTCGACCTCCATCGACGAGCCGGTCCCGCCGGTCGTCGAGGCCGCCCGCAACGGCAGCGTCGCGGGGATGCGCGTCGGTGTCGTCAAGCAGTTCCGCGGCGAGGGCTACCAGGCCGGCGTCATCCAGCGCTTCGACGAGTCGGTCGAGCTGCTGAAGGAACTGGGCGCCGAGATCGTCGAGCTGGACTGCCCGTCCTTCGACCTGGCGCTGTCGGCGTACTACCTGATCGCGCCGTCGGAGTGCTCGTCCAACCTCGCCCGCTTCGACGGCCTGCGCTACGGCCTGCGCGTCGGCGACGACGGCACGCACTCCGCCGAGGAGGTCACCTCCCTCACCCGCGAGGCCGGCTTCGGCCCCGAGGTCAAGCGCCGCATCATGCTCGGCACGTACGCGCTCAGCTCCGGCTACTACGACGCGTACTACGGCAGCGCCCAGAAGGTCCGCACGCTCATCAAGCAGGACTTCGACAAGGCGTTCGAGCAGGTCGACGTGATCGTCTCCCCGACGACCCCGACCACCGCCTTCGCGATCGGCGAGCGCGCCGACGACCCGATGGCGATGTACCTCGCCGACCTGTGCACCATCCCGACCAACCTGGCGGGCAACGCGGCCATGTCACTGCCGTGCGGCCTCGCCCCGGAGGACAACCTCCCGGTCGGTCTGCAGATCATCGCCCCCGTCATGAAGGACGACCGCCTGTACAAGGTGGGCGCCGCCGTCGAGGCCGCCTTCGTGCAAAAGTGGGGCCACCCGCTGATCGAGGAGGCTCCGTCGCTGTGAGCGCACTGTCCAAGGCCAAGGGCTTCAAGAGCTCCAAGTCCGGTCTGTACATCTCGATGGCCACGTCGGCGTTCGGCGCCGTCGGTGTCTACAAGCAGATCAAGAAGGCCCGCGGAGACAACGACACGCTGCGGCTGATCGACGCCGTCGTGACCGGCGCGGCGGTCGTCACCAACCTGGCCATTCTCTACCGCGAGCTGAAGCGGCTGGGCGACGACGACGTCCTGCTGGGCTGAGAGGGAACCTTCACCGTGACCACCACGACCGACCTGGTGTCGTACGAGGACGCACTCGCGTCGTACGACCCCGTCATGGGCCTCGAGGTCCATGTCGAACTCGGCACCAAGACCAAGATGTTCTGCGGCTGCTCGACCGCCCTCGGCCAGGACGCCAACACGCAGACCTGCCCGGTCTGCCTCGGCCTGCCCGGCGCGCTCCCGGTCGTCAACGCGACCGGCGTCGAGTCCGCCATCAAGATCGGCCTCGCGCTGAACTGCGAGATCGCCGAGTGGTGCCGCTTCGCCCGGAAGAACTACTTCTATCCGGACATGCCGAAGAACTTCCAGACCTCCCAGTACGACGAGCCGATCGCCTTCGACGGCTACCTCGACGTGCAGCTGGAGGACGGCGAGACCTTCCGCGTGGAGATCGAGCGCGCCCACATGGAGGAGGACACCGGCAAGTCGACGCACGTCGGCGGCGCCACCGGCCGCATCCACGGCGCGTCCCACTCCCTGCTGGACTACAACCGCGCCGGCATCCCGCTCATCGAGATCGTCACCAAGCCGATCGAGGGCGCCGGCGAACGCGCCCCCGAGGTCGCGCGCGCCTACGTCCGTGAGCTGCGCGAGGTCATCCGGGCGCTCGGCGTCTCCGAGGCCCGTATGGAGATGGGCCAGATGCGCTGCGACGTGAACCTCTCGCTGCGCCCGCACGGCACCGAGAAGTTCGGCACGCGTTCGGAGACCAAGAACGTCAACTCGCTGCGGTCCGTGGAGCGCGCGGCCCGCTTCGAGATCCAGCGGCACGCGGCCGTGCTGTCCTCCGGCGGCACCATCGTGCAGGAGACCCGGCACTTCCACGAGGACACCGGGTCGACGACCTCGGGCCGCGTGAAGGAGGAGGCCGAGGACTACCGGTACTTCCCGGAGCCCGACCTCGTTCCGGTGGCGCCCTCGCGGGAGTGGGTCGAGGAGATCCGCTCCGGTCTGCCCGAGCTGCCGCTGGTGCGCCGCAACCGGCTCCGCGAGGAGTGGGGCGTCTCCGGCACCGACATGCAGGCGATCCTCAACGCCGGTGCGCTGGAGCCGATCGTCGCCACGATCGATGCCGGGGCCGACGCCGCCTCCGCCCGCAAGTGGTGGATGGGCGAACTGGCCCGCAGCGCCAACGAGTCGGGCAAGGCGCTCGACGAACTGGCGATCACGCCGCAGCAGGTGGCCCGGGTCACCGAGCTCGTCGCGAAGGGCGACCTGAACGACAAGCTGGCCCGTCAGGTCATCGAGGGCGTCCTCGCGGGCGAAGGCACCCCGGACGAGGTCGTGGACCGGCGCGGCCTGAAGGTCGTCTCCGACGAGGGCGCGCTCACCACCGCCGTCGAGGAGGCCATCGCCGGCAACCCGGCCATCGCCGACAAGATCCGCGGCGGCAAGGTGGCCGCGGCCGGCGCCCTGGTCGGCGCGGTCATGAAGGCGACCCGGGGCCAGGCCGACGCCGCGCGCGTCAAGGAACTGATCCTGGAGAAGCTGGGCGTCAGCGAGGGCTGAGCCCTCACGCGGACCCGGCAGAGGGGGGATGCGCCGTACCCGGCGCATCCCCCCTTTTCTTTCGGTCGCCTACGGGCGGCGCCCCACGACCCGCACGAAGCCGAGCGTGCGGCCCTGGTCGAGACGCAGCATCTCGGCGCACTGCCCGGCCATCCGGACGTGCCACTCGTCGCCGTGCTCCTCGGCCACGACCTCGCACCACCGCAGCCAGTCACGCCAGCCGTCGTCCAGCCAGTCGGCCGTCTCGACCTCCACGGCCCCGCTGCGGGTCCAGTGGCGGCGCCACCAGCCGGCGCTGTGGAAGCACCAGTACGCGGGCTCCCAGTACGGCGCGAGGTGCTCCGGCGGTGCGACGCCGTCGATCTCCTCGCGCAGTGCCGGCACGACGACGCCGATCCGGCCGCCGGGTTTCAGCAGCCGCACCGCCTCCGGCAGGTACAGGTCGTCCGTGCCGAAGTACTGGTAGGCGTCGATCGAGACGATCGCGTCGAAGCCGTTCTCGCCGAACGGCAGGTCGTGCGCCTCGGCGAGCACCGGCTGCACGCGGTCGGCGACTCCCGCCTCGGCGATGCGCACGGCGTTCTCGCCGGGCTTGATCCACAGGTCGGCCGCGGTGACCTGGAGGTCGTACTCCTTGGCCAGGAAGATCGACGTCATGGCGCGTCCGCAGCCCAGGTCGAGCACCCGGGAGCCGGGGCTCAGGGTGTCGAGGCCCAGGGCGGGGGCCAGCCACTCCAGCAGCCACAGCCCGTGCGGGCCCATCTGGTTGTCGATGGTCCAGCGGGCGTCGTAGCCGTTGCTGCGCGGGTAGCCGGGGTGGCTCACACGGTCAGCGAGGGGGTCGTTCGGGGTCCGGGAGGTGATGTCCGGCATCGGTGAACGGGCTCCTTGGGTCCTTGGGAAGGAAGGGGGTCGCGTCGGAGCTCGGTCGGACCGTCAAACAATGCACCTGCTTCAGCCGGGCGGCGGGGGGCCGCGGGCACGTCTCGGACCAGCGGACGCTAACAGGCGGCCACCCGGACCCGCACCCGGTTTCCCCCGCCCGGCGCGCTACCGTCTCGGCCATGAGTGGACGTGCTGATTCCGACATCGACCCAGAGATACCGGACTCGGAGGCGGCCAACGAGCAGGACGATGCCGAGGAACAGCTGGGGGACGCCCGCCGGGCCCGCTGGACGGCGGCCGCCACCGGCGCCGCGCTGACCCTCGCCGGTCTGGCCGCCGCGCTGCTGCGCCTGACCCGCTCCGCACCCGCGCTCGTCCCGGCGGCGTACGCCTGCGGGGCCGCGGTGTGCGCGGCCGCCGCCGTGCTGGGTGCGAGGGGCCGGACCCGCCGGGCGCTGTGGCTGCTGATCGCCGGGGTGATGGTGATGGCTCTGGGGGACCAGGCCGACTGATCAAGGTTTGTGTGAATAAGCCCACGAAACCGACAATTGATCTCGTTCTCCTGCAAGAGTGGCTGCACATTGCTCATGCGTTCTTTGCGGGCTGATCAGTTCGAATACGACTGCTCCCGGCCAAAGATCCACTCACAGCACCTCCGGGAGCACGTCTCGTGGCAGCCCTCGCACGCTGGTGTGTCCAGCGCCGTCTGCTCAGCGTCCTGCTGTGGCTCCTCGCGTTCGCGGGGACGGCCGCGGGCGCCGCCGTCGCCGGCACCACGTACTCGAACGACTACCAGGTCCCCGGAACCGAGTCGGGCCGGGCCGCGGAGCTGCTGCACGAGGGCTTCCCGCAGCTCGGCGGCGACACCGACACCGTCGTCTGGCACACCGCGTCCGGCAGCGTCCGCGCCGCCGACGTCGAGCAGACGATGACCCGCACCCTGGACGGCATCGAGAAGCTCCCCGGCGTCTCCTCGGTCACCAGCCCCTACGACGGGCCGGGCACCGGCCGCATCAGCGGCGACGGCCGCACGGCCTACGCCACGGTCACCTTCGACGACCAGGCGCAGGACATCGACAAGGGCGAGGCGCAGGCCGTCGTCGAGGCCGCGAAGGACGCCGAGACCGACGGGCTGCAGGTGGAGCTGGGCGGCAGCGCCGTCGGCCTCACCGAGTCCCCCGAAGGGCACACCGCCGAGATCGTCGGGGTGCTCGTCGCCGCGGTGGTGCTGTTCCTCGCCTTCGGCTCCCTGGCCGCGTCGCTGCTGCCCATCGCCACCGCCCTGGTCGGCGTGGGCACCGCCTACGCGGGGATCGTGCTGCTCGGGCACGCCATGACCGTCGCCGACTTCGCCCCCATGCTCGGCATGCTGATCGGGCTGGGCGTCGGCATCGACTACGCGCTGTTCATCGTCACCAGACACCGGCGCGGCCTCAAGCGCGGGCTGTCCGTCACCGAGGCGGCCACCAACGCCGTCCAGACCACGGGACGGGCGGTCGTCTTCGCGGGTGCCACCGTTTGCATCGCCCTGCTGGGCATGCTGATCCTGCGGCTGAGCTTCCTCAACGGCGTCGCCATAGCGGCGAGCCTGACCGTGGTCCTCACGGTCGCCGCCTCCGTGACCCTGCTGCCCGCCCTGCTGTCCTTCATCGGCATGCGCGCCCTCAGCCGCCGCGAGCGCCGCCGCCTGGCGGAACACGGGCCCGAGCCCGAGATGCCCACCGGCTTCGCCGCCCGCTGGTCGGCGTTCGTCGAACGCCACCCCAAGCTGCTCGGCGTGGTCGCCCTGGCCGTCATGGCCGTCCTCGCGCTGCCGACCTTCTCCCTGCACCTGGGCACCTCCGACCAGGGCAACAACCCCAGGTCGGCCACCACCCGCCAGGCCTACGACCTGCTCGCCGACGGCTTCGGCCCCGGGGTGAACGGCCCGCTCACCCTCGTCACCGAGGTCGACGGAGCCGCGGACAAGCTCGCCCTGGACAACCTCGACGCCACGCTCCGCTCCACCGAGGGCGTCGCCTCGGTCGCGCCGGTCACCTTCGACTCCGGCGGGCACACCGCGTACCTGACCGTCGTACCCGAGTCCTCCCCGCAGTCGAAGCAGACCAGCGACCTCGTCGACCGGCTGCGCGAGGACGTGCTGCCGCGCGCCGAGTCGGGGACCTCGCTCGACGTGCAGGTGGGCGGGATGACGGCCGGCTACGACGACTTCGCCGACGTCATCGTCTCCAAGCTGCCCCTCTTCGTCGGGGTCGTCATCGGCCTGGGCTGCCTGCTGCTCCTGCTGGCCTTCCGCTCGATCGGCATACCGCTCAAGGCCGCCGCGATGAACGTCGCCGCCGTGGCCTCCGCCTTCGGCGTGGTCGTGGCGATCTTCCAGTGGGGCTGGGGCAGCGAACTGCTCGGCCTCGGCAGCGCGGGACCCATCGAGCCCTTCCTGCCCGTGATCATGGTGTCGGTGCTCTTCGGCCTGTCCATGGACTACCAGGTCTTCCTGGTCAGCCGGATGTACGAGGAGTGGCTGGAGACCGGCGACAACCGGCGGGCCGTCCGGGTCGGCCTCGCCGAGACCAGCCGGGTGATCAACTCGGCGGCGGTCATCATGATCTCCGTCTTCCTGGCCTTCGTGCTCAGCGGCGACCGCGTGATCGCCATGTTCGGCATCGCGCTGGCCGCCGCGGTCGCCCTGGACGCCTTCGTCCTGCGCACCCTCCTGGTCCCCGCCCTGATGCACATGCTGGGCGGCGCCAACTGGTGGCTGCCCCGCTGGCTCGACAAGCGCCTGCCGCGGATCAGCATCGAACCGCCCGAGTGCCGTGCCGCGCATGAGAGGCTGGCCGCCGCGACGGACGCCGAGGTGGCGGACGTCCTGGCGGAGGAGGAGCGGCAGCGCGATGTACGCGACATCCCTGGGTGACGACGGCGCCGAACTGCGGCCCCTTGAGCCCTGGCACGCCGGGGAGTTCCTGGCGCACCTGGAGCGGGGACGGGACTTCGTCGGCCGCTACATCCCGTTCGGGACGACGGAGACGGACCTGCCCTCCGCCCGCGCCAAGCTCCAGCTGTACGCCGACCTGCGCGCCGCCGACAAGGGGTCCCTGCACGGCCTGTGGCTGGACGGGAAACTCGTGGGCGGCGTGCTGTTCCTGAACTTCGACGCGGCGAACGGCACCTGCGAGGTCGGCTGCTGGCTGGAGCCCGCCGGGACCGGCCGGGGTCTGGTCACGCGCGCGATGCGGGTGCTGATCGACTGGGCCGTCGAGGAGCGCGGCATCCACCGCGTGGAGTGGGTCGCCGCCTCGGGCAACCAGCCCAGCCTGAACGTGGCCCGGCGGCTCGGGATGACCCGCGACGGTGTGCGCCGCGAGGCCCACCACTACCGTGGCGTACGGCACGACCTCGAGGTGTGGTCCGTGCTCGCCCCCGAGTGGCGCGCGGCACGCGCGCGTACCGCTCACAACGATCATTAAGCAACTTCTCAGACAGCGAGCCTACGGTGCGAGACATGGCAACGAACGCAGTGGACGAGACCGAGGCCACCAAGGCCACGACCGACGAGAAGGCGGTGGACGAGAAGCCGGTGGACACCACCGGGTCCGACGAGGCGAACCGGCCCAGGACCCCGGAGGCGGAGGCCGCCGGCCCGGAGACCGAGGAGGGCGCCTCCCACGGGGTCGGCCAGGGCGCCGGTGCCGTCGTCTCCGCCGCGCTGGGCGTCGTCTCGCTCACCGGCAGCTGGGTCGGCACCGTGGCCGCCGCGCGCCAGAACCTCATCGGGCAGCTGGAGACCGCGTCGAACGCGAGCGTGGCCAAGCAGATCCAGGCGGTCTACGGCGACGCCTGGCAGACCACCGCCCTGTGGGGCGGCCTGTTCGCGCTGCTCGCCCTGGTCGCCGGCGTCGTCACCCTGGCCCGGCCCGCGTTCGGCACGCCCGGCAGGGTCCAGGCCCCGTGGATCAAGTCGGTCGCCTGGGCGGGTGTCGCGCTCGGCGTCATCGGCCTGTTCCTGGCCGTCCTGAAGTACACCGGCGTTCTGCTCGGCCTGCCGTCGGCGAGCTGAGCCACCGCGACTCCCAGGGGCCCCGGGCGTCTCCGTAAGCACCTTACGGAGGCGTCTGAGGCCCCTCACGCGTGTCTAAGGCCCCACCGGCCCTGGAAGATGCGGAACTCTCCCGATGTGGCCGCCCCGCCCGGGAGACGAAGGTGGGAGGCATCACGGAGGAACCCCTCCGCGATCCGCCTCTCACCAAGGACACGCCATGTTCGCGTACGAACTCCAGCAGATGCGCACCGCCGACCTCATCCGCCGGGCCGACCACGAGCGCCGGGTCCGCGAGGCGGTCCGCGCCCGCCGCGCATCCGCCCACGACTCCGCCGAGCACGAGAGCCATACCCGCCGCTTCCGCAGGTCCCGGTTCACCCGGGCCGCGTGAACGGCGAGGCGCCACCGGCCGCCGCCGCTAGTTCGTCGGGGGTGTCGTGCAGCAGGGGCACCGCGAGGACGTCGGTGCGGGTGCCCAGGTGCTCGGCGGCCAGCTCGCTGAACCGGTCGGCCAT
>NZ_JBEXOM010000031.1:0-65874 GCF_040611555.1 Streptomyces sp. NPDC006624
GGGACGTAAGTCCCGCAGCTTCGGGAGCGGAGCGGGTCCCATCGCGCTGCGCGCGATGCAAGCGAACCACCGCGCTGCGCGCGGTGGTTGCGCTCCCGCTCCGCGGGAGCGCTGGCGGGATGCTGCGCATCCCGCTCATCCTGCTTGCTGCGCAAGCAGGATGACGCTTCGTCCGCTTCGCTCCCGAAGCTGCGGGACTTACGTCCCCCGGCTTCCGCTGCGCTTCAGCCGGGTCGGCGGTCCGCTGCGCTCCCCGCCTTGTGGTCCTTCCGGCTGCGCCTGCAGGACCGTTACGACCCGCTGACGCGGGTCGGGCTGGCTACAGAAAGCTGTGGCGGGTCTCGCGGCTCGGCGGCCTGTGGTGACGTTCTGTCACCACAGGCCGCGGCGTGAGGTGAGCGTCTGCAGGCCCAGTCGGCGCCAACTCCGGCCATGTGCATAGCCAGAGCCGTCAGCCCTATAAGCATGACGTTCGTGATGCGATCAGTCTTGGATGCCGTGCCGGCGGTGTACCCCCGTGCCTGTCGTTCAGCAGGCCGGGGTCGTTGCTGTTTCGTTCACCTGTGCTCTTGCTGCTGGGTGCGCCCTTCGAAGTCACGCCGTATGGCTGCGCCTTGGTCTTCCACCAGCCCTGCACTGTCCGGGAGATCCAGGGCGGCGCCGCAGTGGTTGCACAGTTTCCCGTCTTCGGCGGGCGTGCCGCAGGCCTTGCAGAACCGGTTGCCTTGATGGTTCTCGGTCTTCTGTTCCATGATCTCTCCCGGATTGTGGGCAGTGATGACTTCGGAGTACCCGTAGCTTCCGAGTCGATTCTCTGATGTATCTGCTTCATTTTTTGTCTGCGATAGACTCTGGACTTAGCTGGCTGCAGTGCTGTGAGGCGTGTGCTCCGCTGGAGACGGTTGTCTGTGTTCCAGATCGGAGGTGTGTAGCCGGTGTTGCGGTAGGGGCCTGCAAAGCAACTCTCTTGGTTGGCAGGGTGGTTGGTCGTGTGTGGGTCGTGAGAGCTGTTGTTCAGATCGTCGGGGAGAGTGTGTCGGATGGCTGTGAAAGAACTTCGTCCTCATCAACGTGAAGCCGTGGACGCGGTTCTCCGAGCACTCGAATTGCCTGCAAGATCTACTGTGACCGAGCAGGGGCTGCGGACTCAGGTAGTCATGGCGACCGGGTCGGGTAAGACCCTCGTCGCCGTGCGCAGCGCGGAGGAGCTCCGTGCAGGACGCGTACTGGTGCTCGTTCCCTCCCTTGATCTGCTTGCCCAGACCGAGGCCGCCTGGCGCGAGGGAGGCCGTACGGGCCCGATGATCGGGGTTTCCTCCCTGCGGGGTGAGGAGGTGTCCTTCCCTAACACCACGGACGTGGCAGAGCTGGTCGGCTGGGTGCGGCCGTTCGACAAGGTCACCGTGTTCGCCACCTACGCCTCGCTCGGTCTCGGCACGCTGGAGCGGGCGCACAACGTCGGCCTGCCGGGGTGGGACCTGATCGTGGTCGATGAGGCCCACCGGACCTCGGGCCGGATCGGCAAACCTTGGGCGGGTGTCCACGACAACACCCGCATCCCCGCCCTGCGCCGCCTCTACATGACCGCCACGCCCCGGCTGTGGCAGCTGGACGAGGACTCCGACCAGGGTGCGCCGGGCGAGCTGGTGGCTTCGATGGAGGACGACCCGAGTGGCCCCTTCGGTAGCAGGTGTTTCACCCTGACGTTGTCGGAGGCGATCGATAGGGGAATCTGTGCCCCCTACCAGGTGGTGTGCGTGGATATCACCGACACTCAGCTCCAGGCCGCCCAGCTTCTGGGCGAGGACGCGCGCTCCGAGCAGGTGCGCGGGGCGCGGCTCGCGGCGCTGCAGACCGCGCTGGTGAAGGCGTCGGCCGAGGAAGGCTTTCGGCGTACGCTCGTCTTCCACCATGTCGTCCGCGAGGCGGAGGCTTTCGCGGCCGGCCTTCCCGCCGTTGCCGCGCAGCTGCACGCCGTCGACCCGGAGCTGTATCCGCGCACGGTCTGGGCGGACTGGCTGTGCGGCGATCACAAGCCGGGGCATCGGCGCCGGGTTCTGACGGAGTTCGCCGATGGGATCGCCACGGACGGCACGGTCGTCGAGAAGGGGTACCTGGGGTCCGTGAAGGTCCTGGGTGAAGGTGTCGACACAAAGAACTGTGACTCGGTGTACTTCGCTGATGTACGCGGCTCCATGCCCGACCTCGTCCAAGCCGTCGGCCGGGCGCTGCGCATGCAGCCCGGCGAGGGAAAGGTCGCCTCGCTCGTGGTGCCGGTCCTGCTCGGGCCGGGTGAGACGGCGGACAACATGCTCACCTCGCGGGCGTTCGGCGGACTGGCGAAGCTGCTGGAGGCGCTCCGAGCGCATGACGCCCGTGTGGTGGAGGCTCTGGCGCAGCAGCAGGCGCCAAGCCGTGTACGGGGCGTGCAGAGCCGCTCGAGCAGCGAGGGGGGCGAGGGAGCCGCGAGCGACCGACTCTCGGAATCGGCGCGTGAGCTGCTGAGATTCAGCAGCCCCCGCGACCCCGCGCAGCTGGCAGCGTTCATCAACCTGCGCGTCCTCAATCCCGAACACCGGCGCTGGCGGTGCGGCATCGAAGCCGCCACCCTGTACCACCGGATTCACGGAGATCTGAAGGTGCCGTTCACGTACCGCGTGCCCGAGAGTGGGGACCAGGAGGCGGAACCGGAGGGGTGGCCGGCCTCGCTCGCGGGGTTTCCACTTGGGCAGTGGATCGCCGACGCTCGGAGGTTCTATGCCCGCGGGGGGCTGGGCGAAGACCGCGTCCAGCAGTTGGAGAAGTTGGGCATGGTGTGGTCGCACTTCGACGTCGCCTGGGAAGAGGGCTTGGCCGCCGCGCGCGGGTGGGCGGCTGAGGCGGGCCACCTCTTGGCCCCCCTGGACGCCACCTACCAGGGGTACCGGGTGGGCATCTGGCTGAAGAACGCCCGGGCCGCCGCCCGGAAGGCGCAGGAGATCGAGCAGCGGCGTGCCGAAGGACTGCCCGTAAAGTCGGCGGCCGGGGCACTGTCGGACGAGCGGCGCGAACAGCTCGAGGAGATCGCCCCCTCCTGGTGCCCGGCCTGGCCCGTGGAATGGCAACGCGCCTTCCACCTCACTCGACAGCATCTCGAAGCCGGCGGTGAACTGCCCACCGAACCGGGTGACATCGTGCACCAGGGCGAGGACCTCGGACGGTGGGTGAAGTCGGTTCGTTTCGGCTGGGACAGGCTCACCACCGTGCAGCAGTGGATGTGCGAACACGTCCTCAGCGTCCAACCCGCGGCCGAGAACGAGAAACCCGGACCGCGGACCAGCCAGGCCGACAAGTGGGCCTTCAACTACACCGCCGCCAAGCAGTACTACCGACGCGAAGGACACCTCCAGGTGCCCCGCAAACACATCGAGACGATCGTCGTCGCCGAGAGGGACGGCCAGGACCAGGAGCAACGGCAGCTCCGGCTCGGGGCGTGGATCAGCAACCAGCGCTCGCGGGCCGCGACACTGTCGCCGGAACGGCTCGAACAGCTCTCCGCCATCGGCATGCGCTGGACATGACCCGTTCTGTCATCAGCGTTCTCGTGGGGCTCTCCTAGCCGAGGCCAGTTGGTGCTGTCACGGGAATGCCGGAAACGGCGGTCAGGGCGTGAGAGGACTGATGCCCTGGGCTGCAGGATGTCGGGCTGGAGCAGGCGTTGCGCACCCGGCCCGTTCCGTCGAGCACCGATGCTCGCCTGCGGTTGCTGCTGGCAGCACATCGGCATTCCACCCGGAGGGTGGCCGCAGTCCTTGGGGTGTCACAGCGCACCGTACAGAGGTGGGTGACAAAGGAACCCGGAGCGCGTCGTCCGCCAGGTCCGCGGCATCTCCGGGCGATCGAGGAAGCGGTCCTGGCTCGGTGGCAGCCCCGGATACGGGCCCGCCGACGTGCCCAGGCCGAAGCTGAGGGCTTCGTCTTCCACATCAGGGCGCGATTCGGGTTCGCTGCTGCGGCCGGCTCCTCGGACGATCCGCGGGTACGGTGGGTCACCCAGTACTTGCCGGGAGAGGTTGCCCGGGAGCTGTTCGCCGCCCGCGACGCCGGTGCGGGCGAGCAGCAGCAGCAGCAGCAGCAGCAGTTAGTGATCCTCGCCCGCGCGCTGGGGCATGCCTACTTCCGCGCCGCGGGGGGCTGGCGCGTACGGCCTGCGTCGCTTCGTGCCTCTTGGCCTGCTGCCGCTCGCGCCAGTTCCACTCCATGCGGCCGGCCGGGTCTTGGCGACGGGCCGCAGGTGGCTGGGGTGGGTGCAGCCTGGCTGTCTCCGCCACGCGTTGCAGGAGGGCTCGGTTGCCTGGCGTGGCGAACTATTCCTGGTCCTCGCCGGAAACGAGCTGGGCGAAGCAGGCCGCGGCCCGCAGGAACGCGCCCGCCCAGGGCGGTACGGGGTAGGCGGCGCAGCCGTCAGGTGTGAGGCGTACGGCTGGGCTTCCCACGGCTGCTATGTGATGCGCCGACCGCGATGCTCGGGGGGGGGGGGGTGTGATACAGCCGGGGGCGGGGGGGTTCCGAGCCGGGCGGCGTGCCTGCGGCGGCGCGTTGGAGGCGCTCGCCGTGCAGCGAGCCGAAGTGGCCGCCGGTACTGCGCTGGTTCTCCTCTGCGGATCGGCCCCGTTGCCGGGTCTGCGTTTCACCGAGCAGGGCAGCTGTCGTTCCTCGCGGGAACGTGTCACCCGTCGCCCTTGTCCAGGCCGGTTCGCCGCTTCGGCCATGGCTACGGGCGGTACTGGCCGGCGCAGGTGTCCGGGCGGTGTACGACAAGGGCGGCGACGTCGTCGTCGAGCTTTCCGCCGCTGTAGTGGAGCAGGGCTGTGTGAAGCCGGTCGAGCAGCTCGCGGGGTGGCGTGTGGCCCTGCTGCTGGGTCCAGTCCGGCAGTGGGAAGAATGTGCCGGTGCGGTCTCGGGCCTCCGTGACCCCGTCGGTGTAGAGGAGCAGTTGGTCGCCGGGGGTGAAGTCGAAGGTGTCCACGCGGTGGTGCTCGCCGGCGAGCGTCGTGAGGTTGAGCGGCGGCGAGGGGGTGGTGGCCTCCAGCAGTCGGGGTTTGCCCTGGTGGACGAGCAGGGGTGGAGGGTGTCCGCTGCTGAGGATTCTGACGTGGTCGCCGTCCTGGGGGATCTCGCTGATGAGGGCGGTGGCGAAGTGCTCCGGCCGGTCGGGGACGGGGAAGGCGGTGCTGTGACGAGTGATGGTGACCTCCAGGCGATGCATGATGCCGCTGAGATCGGGTTCGTCGTACGCGGCCTCCCTGAAGCAGCTGATCAGCGCGGAGGCCGCGCCGACCGCGGACAGGCCTTTGCCGCGCACGTCGCCGATGAGCAGCCGGATCCCGTACGGCGTGTCGGCCGCCTCGTAGAAGTCGCCACCGATGCGGGCTTCCTCTTGGGCCGCCAGGTACAGGGCTTCGATCTCGATGTTGTTCATGCGGCGCGGCAGGGGGCGCATCAGCACTTCTTGGGCGGCCTCGGCGACGAGCCGGACGTGGAACAGCGTTTCCTCGCGTTGCAGCCGGACATGGCTGGCGTAGGCGGCTGCCAGGGTGACCGCGAGGATGGCTGCCGCCGTGTAGGGCGTTCCCAGGTCGGTGTAGACGAAGCTGAGACCGATCATGACCAGGAGGCAGAACAGTCCGAGCAGGAGCGTGGGAAGCACGGGCCACATGGCGGCGGCGAGGGCGGGTGCGGTGGGGAGGAGGCGGCTGAAGGCGATTTCCCGTGGGGTGGAGAAGGCCAGAGCGGCGATGAGGGCGGTGAGGATCACCGGTGACAGCGTGGCCGCTTCCCACCAGCCGCCGCGGAGAGGATGTCGACGCCACGGCCGCCCGATCC
The DNA here is from genome assembly GCF_040611555.1 of Streptomyces sp. NPDC006624. NCBI lineage: Bacteria > Bacillati > Actinomycetota > Actinomycetes > Kitasatosporales > Streptomycetaceae > Streptomyces > Streptomyces sp. NPDC006624. The sequence continues at coordinate 5,866 of NZ_JBEXOM010000031.1, forward strand.
CGATCACAAAGTGCATCATAACGACAGGAACCAGGCGTCGGGCTCCGATGGACGAGGCGGCCTGTGGTTGATGGTCAGAGGTGCGCGGCAGGATGCGTCGCCATCCGGTCGGTGGAAGGCGCATGCCGGGCCCGGCGCGCTCTGGCTGGGGCCCCTCATCCGGTGTGCCGCTCGGGCTGTCCCCCGGTACGGCTCACGGGCCTGCTCGTCCCGCCGCGGGTTCGTCCTCTGCGGACAGGCGTCGTGAGTCATCCAGGTTTGCACAGCGGTGTTATCAAGGGTGTATGGAGGGACATCTCGGCCGATTGCGGGCCTCACGTCCTCCGGCCGCCAGTGGCCGGCGGACCCGGCGCCTGTCCGTACTGAGCCCGCGCACCGCGGCGGGGCAGGTGTTCCTTCTCCAGAGCGTGATCGTGGTGCTGCTGGTGCTGGCCGCGGTGGCGAGCATCATGCTGCAGGCGGCGCGCGACGCGGTGCGACAGGGACGTCGTGAGTCGGTGGTGGCGGCCCAGTCGTTCGCCAGCTCCCCCGGTGTGAGCCTGGCGCTGCGCAGCCCGGACCCGACCGCCGTGCTGCAACCGCGGGCCGAGGAGGCGCGCAGGCGGGCGGGTGTGGACTTCATCGTCGTCATGAACACGGACGGAATCCGGTACACGTATCCCTACCCCGCGGAGATCGGGAAGAAGTTCGTCGGGACCATCGAGCCGGCGCTCGAAGGCCGTACCGTCGTCGAGCAGGCGGGCGGTCCGCCTCTGCCGGCGGGCAAGGGGACGGCCGTCCAGGCGGTTGTCCCGGTGACCGACGCGCGCGGCCGGATCGTCGGCCTGGTCTCCGCGGGGATCACCGTCACGAACGTGTCGCGGCTGTGGATGCCGCAGCTGCCGATCGTCCTGGGCGTCGGCGCGGTCACGCTGGTGCTGGCCGCGGCGGGGACGACCGCGGTGTCTAGGCGACTGCTGCGGCAGACCCATGGGCTGGCCCCCACGGAGCTGGCGCGCCTGTACGAGCACCACCAGGCCGTGCTCCACGCGGTGCGGGAGGGGGTGCTGATCACCGGCGAGGACGGGCGGCTGCTGCTGGCCAACGAAGAGGCGAAGCGGCTGCTGGGTCTGCCGGCGGACGTACAGGGGCGGCACGTGCAGGAGCTGGGGCTTCCCGAGCGGATGGCGCGCGTGCTCGCATCCCCGGAGAAGGTCACCGACCAGGTGTACCTCACTCACGACCGGTTGCTGGCGGTGAACAAGCGGCCCACGTTCCCGGAGGCCGACCATGCGGGCAGCGTGGTGACGTTGCGGGACACCACAGAGCTGGCGGTGGTGTCGGGGCGGGCCGAGGGGGCGCTGGGGCAGCTGAAACTGCTGTACGAGGCGGGGATGCGGATCGGGACGACGCTGGATGTGGAGCGTACGGCCCAGGAACTGGCCGACGTGGCGGTGCCCCGGTTCGCCGACGTCGTCGCGGTGGATCTGCTGGACTCGGTGGTGCGCGGCGATGAGCCGACGACGGGGGGCTGGCGCCACCTGCTGCGGTCCGCGATCAGCGGAGATCAGCGCATGCTGCCGGTGTACCGGCTGGGTGAAGTGATCACGTTCTCGCCGAGGACTCCGCAGATGCTGGCCCTGGAACAGGGCCGGGGTGTCCTGGAGGCGGACCTGCGACAGGCCCGCGGCTGGCAGGAACAGGATCCGGAACGCGCTCGAAGGGCGCTGGAGCTCGGGGTGCACTCCCTGGTGACCATGCCGCTGCGGGCGCGGGGGGTGCCCCTGGGCCTCGCGCACTTCTACCGGACGAAGGGCTCACCCGCGTTCGAGCCGGAGGACGTGGCCTTCGCGGAAGAGCTGGGCGCGCGGGCGGCGCTGGCCATCGACAACGCCCGGAGGTTCACCCGCGAGCACGCGATGACGGTGACGCTGCAGCGCAGTCTGCTGCCGCGGGGCCAGCCGGAGCAGGACGCCCTGGAAGTGGCCTGGCGGTATCTGCCGTCGGAGGCGGGTGTGGGCGGGGACTGGTTCGACGTCATTCCGCTGCCGGGCGGACGTGTGGCGCTGGTGATGGGCGATGTCGTCGGCCACGGGCTGCACGCCTCGGCGACGATGGGGCGGCTGCGCATCGCTGTGCACAACTTCGCCACGCTGGACCTCCCCGTCGACGAGGTCCTCGGGAAGCTGGACGATCTGGTCGTCCGCCTGGACGAGGAGGACGACTCCGGCGCTGCCCCCGACGACGAGGAGGGGGCGGGGTTGACCGGAGCGACGTGCCTGTACGCGATCTACGACCCGGTGGCGGGGGTCTGCACGATGGCCCGTGCGGGGCATCCCGGCCCCGTGGTGGTGAAGCCGGACGGGACGGTCGTCTGCCCCGAGGTGCCGGCCTCGCCCCCGTTCGGTCTCGGGGGCTACCCCTTCGAAACGGCCGACGTGCACCTGGCGGAGGGCTCCCAGCTGATCCTGTACACCGACGGGCTGGTCAAGAACGCCGCCCGCGACATCGACACCGGTCTCGACGGGCTGCGCCGGGCCCTGGGCGGAGCCGGGGCCGGGGAGCGCACTCCGGAGGAGACCTGCCGGGTGGTGATCGGGGCGTTGAAGCCGGCCCGGCTCTCGGACGACATCGCCCTGCTGGCGGCGCGGACCCGGCGGGTGGCGTCCTCGTCGGTGGCCGAGTGGGATGTGCCCTCGGACACGGCGGTGGTGCCCTCGGTGCGGGCCGAGTGCAGGACGGTTCTGAGCGGGTGGGGGCTGGAGGAGACCGCGTTCACCACGGAGCTGATCCTCAGCGAGCTGGTCACGAACGCGATCCGGTACGGATCACCACCCGTGAAGGTGCGCCTGCTGCGCGGACGCACTCTGATCTGTGAGGTGTCCGACGGCTCCAGCACCTCTCCGCGACTGCGGCGGGCGGAGACCACCGACGAGGGCGGGCGGGGACTGTTCCTCGTGGCGCAGTTCGCACTGCGGTGGGGGACGCGGTACACCTCCCGCGGCAAGGTCATCTGGGCGGAGCAGATCCTGCACGACGGCCCACCCGGTCCCGCGGACCACACGCCGGTCGACGTCCTCCTCGAACAGTTCGGGGATCCCCTGATGTGAGGAGGAGGCACCCGTGCCGGTGCCGATGCCGATGCCGATGCCGATGCCAGTTCGGAGCTGACCGGTCGGCAGCGGGCCCCGGAAGGCGCTGCGCCTCGTCCAGCACCAGCACCAGCACGCGAGGCTGCCGCAGCGCGTTCACCAGCATCAGGTCGGCCTCCCCCGCCCCCGCGCGGCAACCGCACGCCTGCCCAGCTCGAGGGCGTCCGCGAGCACCCGGCCCAGTTCGGGAACCGCCGGGCGCACACCGACGCGGACCCGACGGACCCGGGCCGGGTGCGCAGCCGGGACAGGGCGTACTGCAACGCGACGGTCTTGTCGGAGGCAACGACGCCGGCCCCTGACCGGCGTCGCCGCGCAAACACACCACCGCCCCCACCGCGGCCGCGCGCGCGACCGTCCGCAGCACCGACCGAACGGCAGGTGTGTGCACCACCTGGGCATCCGGGACCAGGACCGGGACCTGCGCCAGGCGCTTGTGCTCCCGCAGAAGCACCTGCCCACCGACGCCTTTCTCGGCCACCACGCTCAGGCCCGGCTCGCTGAGGGGATCCGGCCGGCGCGACCCGGCAACCTCAGGCTCCCGCTCAACCATCAACGCCCGGCCCGCCCGGCGGTCCCTGCAGATCACCCGGCACAACGACGACATCGACGCAACTGGCACCTCGCCTCCGGCAGCCACCAGCCGACGCCTCAGCTCCGAGACATTGCCCCACCTCCGAGACATTGCCCCACCCAGCAGCTCCCACATCTCGTCAGGCACCGCGTATCCCTGCCGGACCGGCTCCCCCACCCGCCCGGAAGCCTTCGCCTGCTCCAGCCAGCGCCAGACCGTACGCCCCGTCGGACACCCACCGTCTCCGCGACCGCACGCACACGCCGCGCCGCGAGCTCCCCCGCGGTCCGGGCCTCGCCGTCCCACGCGTGAGGGCCGTCTCCGCCCGGTCGAGCCAGGCTCCACGGCGGATGAGCCGGGGAAGGAGCCGGTCCCAGACTTGCGCGGTGACACTTCCACAGAGCCGGGTGGCGCGGTCGTCATGACCTGCCCGGTGCCCCACAGGGAAGGGACGCCGAAGACGAACCCGCCACCGTGCATGAGCGGACGCCCGCCTTCCGGGTCATGGACGCGTGATGGTGTCGGCCATCGCATGACCCGGTCGGTCTCCCGCGAAGCGGACGATCCACCGGCCGGTGAACGTCAGTTGGTCCCGTCGGACACCCGGTCAGGATCCGCGGCGGCCTCTCGGGATCCCCGGCGGCCTCGCCGTCGCCGCCGGGAGGGAGGCGGTCCATGACCTGTCCGGCTCGGCGGGCGTCCGTCCGACTTCCGCATCGTCCGGACATCGAGTTCGGACTTCGGGAAACCGGCTGATCGCCGCGCACGGGGACCCGCCGGCCTGTGGGACGCCAGGCCGGCCCTGGAGGTGTTCTCTCAGGCCGCCCGCGGGATCGGCGTCAGCCGCCGGACTCGCCGTCCCCTTCCTCGGAACCGGCCGCGGGCAGTGGGCCGGAGGCACCAGCCGGCCCCGGGGGCGGCGCTCCGGGCTCGGAAGCGGCGTTGACCGGCGCGTACCCGCGAGGCATGCCGGGCGCGGAGAGGAAGGCCCGCTCCTCAGGCGTGAGACCGTCGTCGGGGGCGGTGTCCCTGCTGGGTCATCCTGCGCTGCTCCTCACGTCGTCACCGGCCCCGGCCCCGGGGCCGAGGCCGGGGCCGAGGCCGGGGCCCTGCGGGGGCCGGGGCCGGGGCCCTGCGGGGGCGTCCACCGGTCGACGAGTTCCAGTATGTCGATGTCCTCCCCCCGCACGTACAGCCCACGCGTGTTGTGGACCTGGCCGCCGAAGGTGCCGTCGGCCGCCCTCCGGTGCGACCGCTCCAGGTACAGCTCAGGCGCCTGCGGGAAGGAGCTGGCGTACGAATGCTTCCCATACCAACCGCCCACCCAGGTCCCGTCCTTCAGGCGTGCCCTGAGGTAACAAGCGTCCCGGTCGCGGAACAAGTGGTCCCACCCGCTCGGCGTCCCCCGGTACCGCGCTCGCAGGCGTCGCTGTTCGAGCCACGACACCGTGAGCGCGGCCAGCGCGGGCAGCGCGAACAGCAGGACCAGCGCGTAGAGAGCGGCTTCGCGGGCGTGATCGGGGAAGCTGGCGGGCCGGACCAGTTCCGCCGGCCGGCCGCCCAGCACCGCGAAGTACAAGCTGTCGAGCACGACCGACACGGTCAGCGCGCGCAGCAGGCGGTGCCCGAGATCGCTCTCCCCCGGCACGAGGCCACGCCGGTTCTCCCGGACGAACTGATAGACGACGCCGGGCAGCAGTGCCACCGCCAGCACAATCAACTGGGCCACCGTGGCCGGTGATTGCACAGGGCCTCGTCACCTTGTCCGAGCGGAACGACTTCCACGGTCGACAGGTCAGCCAGAAAACACGCGGAACTCTGAGGGCGGTTGATGCGGCGGACCGAGCCCGAGGCAGTGGCTGCTTTCGTCGAACAGGTGAGGGCGGCCCTGTCGAGCGGTGACCCCGACGACCTGTACGACCGCAAGCTCGACAAGGCGTTCGTCCGAGCGGTACGCCGGGCCCGGCGACATCGTTCGCTGTGCGCCATGACGTTCGAGTCGATGGCGGTGCTGAACCGTGAACGCGCCCGGGAAAGCGCTGGAGCTGCGGCTGACGCCCTGCACGACGCGGGCCTGCCGTTTCCGCACACCCGGTACGCGCCCGAGCCCCTGGGCCCGCCGGCCGAGGCGAACGTCCTGCTCAGCGGACGCCACCGCCCGTCGGCGCGCAGGCGCCCCGGCGACCGGCGGCCGTTCACCCAGTATCTGTTCGCCAAGCGTGACCTCATCCGGCTGCGGAGCGGTGCGGTGGGCGAGGACGTGCTACGTGATGCACGCGCTGGCCGCCGGTTTGCGTGACCCGTACCCGAAGGCCGACATCGACGACCTCCTGCGGTCGCTGGCGAGACCCCTCCCCCGGCTCCCGCGCCGCGCGAGGAGACCCCGCCCTCGGTCCCGCCGCCCAGCGCGTTCGCCGCACCACCGAAAACGGCAGCGGCCCGCGATCTGCGCCGCCGGACGGAGCATGCCGTGAAGAACGCCGACCGGCACGAGGCGGTCTTCCACCGCTCCAAGGAACCCGACACCCTGGACAAGGCGGCCGGGGCCACGGCTCAGGCGGCCTGGTGCATGAAGGCGGCCGGGGAGCATGCACTCGCCCCGCAATACCAGATGGATGCCGGGCGGCTGCGGCTGTACGCGGCCCGGTTCGCCCGCCTCGACATCTGGAGCAATCACAAGCAGGCCGTCGCACGCATACGCAAGGTCGTCGACGCTCTGCTGCCACACCACCACCCGGCGGCGTTCGGCTGCCTCCCGCAACTGGCCCTCACCCTGTCCGTCACTGGGCGGCGGTGAACGCCTCGTAGACCTTCTTGAGGATGCGCCCGCGCGCGGGCAAGGAGGGCACGAGTACCTGCTCGACAAGTCCGGTCCGCGGTGCGGTACCGAGCTGATCGACGCAGCCATCGCCGACCAGCGGCTGGCACTGCTCGACGTCGATGCCGAGATGGCCTCCCCCGACAACGAGAACCTGCCCAGCACACTCCTCACCCTCCTCGGCCACTGCCTGCTGATGCACTTCCCGGTCCAGTTCGCCACAGAGCCAGACTCCCGCCCCGCCGGCTCCGAACCCCCCGAGGCGCAGAAAGCCCCCGAGCCGGCCCCGGCCTCCTGCCCGGCGACGGGAATGACGCCCCGGACCTCGCGCCGCCAGGACGCCGGGGCCGGCCCGGGCAGACCCAGGCCGTCACGACGCTGGCTCGTGGGGACCGAACACCTCTCCGGACAGGACACCGGAGAAGTGTGCATCTTCGAGATCGACGCCAACACCGTCGGTGAGCAGGAAAGCCGCGCCCGTTGCGGGGTGAAGGCGCACTCTGACCGGCGGCTGAGACCGACATGACGGAAGTCGTCCTGCCCCTGAACGCGTCCAAGCCACACACCTGGACCGTCCTGTGGGGGCCGTCCGGGACGCTCATCGGATGTGAGGGCGTCGTCGTGAAACGGTCGGCACAGGCTCCGGCGTATCCGCTCTTCCTGCAGATCGACCTCTTCGAGATCGGCCCCCGATGGGACTCCCCCACGCGCTACCCGAAGACCGCTCGTGTCCATCGCGTACGCGGCTGGGACGCGGCTCCCGTGTCCGACGCTCTGTAGAGGTCATCCAGTCCAGGAGAGGACGCGCCTGCCTTCACACCTCGAGAGCGGGGAGTGTCGGGCTGTCGGCGTGGGCCGGGGTGGGGGGTGAGTCGGCCATCGGACAAGGGCCGGTCACCACACGTGGGCGGGCGGGGCTGCGCCGGGGTCGTGGGTCAGTCGGGACCCGGAAGCGACACCATCGCTTTCCGCTTCGCTCCCACCCCAGCCCTTCCCGGCCGGCCTTCAGCGGCTGATGCGGGCCCGCTTCGCGAGCCTGTGCAGCACGCGCCCCGGCACCCGCTGTGGTACCGGGGCACGCCTGACGTCGCGTCAGAAGCAGGGCCTGGAGACGTTGCCCACCTCGTTGCCCTTGAGCAGGCCGCCCCAGATGTAGTTGTCGTCCGACAGGAGCACCCACTTGTTGTGGTAGACACCGTTGGCGTTGACATAGCCACCCTCGAGCCAGCACTCGGCGCTCAGGTTCTGGTTGGCCGCGACGGTGTAGGCGATCCTGTAGCCCGTCGAAGGTCCGATGCGGACATTGCCGTTGATCCAGGTCGTGACGGTCTGCGCCTGAATGCTCACCGTCTGGGCCGCGGATCGCTCCGCCGACGGGACCGGCGCCGCGGCGGCCGGAGCGGCCGCGCCTCCCGCCACCACGATGGCTGCCGCTGCCGCGGTCATGAGCTTGGTCAACGAGCGTGAAGTGCTGCGCCCCATAATGGTTTTCTCCCTGTTCAACAACATGTGCCGTGTACCTCGCCAGTGACCGGCTCACTGTGCTCCCGGTGCGCCGGCACCTCGCTCACGATCTCACCGGCGCACACGTGCCAGTGCAATCCGGCCCCACTGGCCAAGCACCGGTATCGTAAGGAGCCAGGTGCACCGCCGCTCCTGACAGATGTCAGGGGTGTCCACCCCCACACGCGAAGGGCCCGCTACCACTGCGCGCGCTGGGCACCGTGCGGCCATCCCTCCAGTCCGCCCACGCAGCCGGACAAGGGCGACGACCCACTCTCCTTCAGGCAGGCGGCCACCGGCCAAGCGGCGACAACGGGGACCTGGCCGTCCGACACCTCGCCCAACATGCTCGAGTACGCCTCGTTCAGCGCTTCGTCCACATGACTCACCGGCCGTGCGGTACGCAGTTTCCACAGGCCGACGGTGGAGCCGGTCCCTGTTCCAGGCCGGGCGGCACGCGCTCACCAGCAGGGTGTCGACGGTGCGTGGCCCGCCGGTGGTGGCCGGCAGCAGCTCCACGCCGATGTCGGTGAATCCGGTCTCGTTGAGCAGACCGGAATGGCCCGAGTTGGGATCTTGAGGCCACGAGTAGCCCATGGCAGGCTCATGCCGCATGATCGATGACTTCGCCAAGGACACCCTGCACGGACGACTGCGGCGGGACCGCGAGGCGCTGCTCTGGAAGCTCGACGGCCTGTCCGAATACGACGCCCGCCGACCTTTGACAGTGACCGGGACCAACCTCCTCGGCCTGGTCAAACACGTGGCCAGCGTCGAGGCCAGGTACTTCGGCGAGGTCTTCGACCGGCCGTCCCCGCAACCGCTGCCCCGGTGGCAGGACCACGACGGCAGCGATCTGTGGGCGGCTGAGGACGAGGCGCGCGACCAGATCATCGAGTCCTACCGACGCACGTGGGAACACGCCGACGCGACGATCGACGAGCTTGCACTCGATGCCCCCGGCCACGTGCCGTGGTGGCCGGAGCCCTATTCCGACACGAACCTGTTCGCCATCCTGATCCACGTCCTCGGCGAGACCAACCGGCATGCCGGGCACGCCGACATCCTGCGCGAAGGCGTCGACGGCCGAACCGGGATGCGCCCCGAACACGAGATGCAGATCGATGAGGACGCCCGCACCGCCTACTGCGCGAAGATCGAGCAGGCCGCCAGAGCGGCCGCATCAGTCAAGGAATAGAAGGCTGTCCCCCGCGACTTGATGCTTGATGTTCGGACGGCATGATGCCGGCCTGAGTGCTGATCTGTCGAAGCGTCTGGTTCCTGAGGGACTCTGGGCGCTGGTCGCCCCGTTACTGCCGCCGTTCGCGGCTCGACCGCAAGGTGCCGGGACCGCTCCACGTGACGAGCGGGCCGTGTTCACCGCAGTGGTGTACGTACTGACCAGCGGCTGCGCCTCGAATCCGATGTCAGGACCAGTCCGTCCGCTGCGAACTTGCAGGTCCAGCGGAATGTCACCAAGGGCTTGCTCACCTCCAGCAGTTGAACCCAGTTCTCGACGGAGCCGACGCCTGGAATCCCGGTCACGCGGCAGGACTTCTCGCGGGTCCACTCTTCCCAGGCGTGTCTGGACGGATCGCGCGTCTCGAAGGTCAGACGCCCGCCAGGCCGCAGTGCTTCCGGGTGGCTCGTAGGGTCTTCTGCCACCTGCGGGTCGACAATTTCCTGGGCGACGTTCGCTGTCACCGTCGCAAGGTCAACCCGCAGCGGCGGAAAGTCTGTCGCGTCCCCGCAGATCCAGCGAACTCGCTCGCTTCCCGGTTTGGTGCCGGCGACGTCGATGGTTGCCTGGGCGGGATCCACACCTACGATCTCGATGCCGCGGTCGACCAAGAGGAGTGCGAACACCCCTCCGCCACAGCGGATGTCCAGTACTCGATCAGCCTCGAACTCGTCTGCCATCTGCAGGTATGCATCGAGGTCGCTGCGGTCGGGGTTGAGCGGATCGTAGATCGCGGCGAGCCGTGTACGTGTGAAACAGTCGTCAGCCATGCGGCTGAACGTATGCAGAGCCGGGCCCGGACAACTACCCAGTATCGGCAGGTCCATCGGAATCATCGGAGCCGGAGCCATCGGCGCGCCCTCCCCGGGCGCCTCGGCCATGTCACCGTCCGACTTGTGTGCAAGCCGGGCGTGCGGCTGTTGACGCCTCGCCCCGGCCGCGCGCAACGGCCAGGCATCGCCGACGCGCATCTGGACGCGAGCGACCCATCCCCCGGCCGGCCGTCACCACGCCCGTCCTTCCCTTCCGGCCTTTGCGGTCTGGGACCAGCTCTGAGGGTCTGCAGGCGGATCGGATGCCTGGAATATCCCTCGTGGGGTGACCTTCAGGGCACGTACCGCAATATCTGCGATTTGCATCGTTGTGCGGGCGCCGGGTGTAACACCAAGCCGGATACGGGGCGCTGTAGAAGGCGTAATGACGGCCTGAGATTTGGATTTTCACGTGAGTAACATTGATCCGACGCCCGGATACCCGCCCTATGACCAGCCCCCGACGGGCGGCCACTCGGCCGACAGGCAGGCCGCCGCGCGCCGTACGGCCCTCGTCGTCTGCACGGTCGCCGACGTCGCGGCCGGTCTGCTGTGCCTGTGGATCGTGCTCTATCTGCTCGACGCCAACCAGGCCAACGCGTTCGTGGAATTCGTGCACGGTGCGGCAAACTGGCTCTCTGGTTGGGCACAGGACATTTTCACCATGGACACAGAGGGGTTGCGCGTCGTCCTCAACCACGGACTTCCGGCGGTCGTTTATCTGCTGATCGGGCACGGTATTGCCGCACGAATCAACCGAGCATGACGTGCGGGAAATGTGGCGCTTTCATGGCGGCGGGTGGCAGTCCTGTGTGGCACCCGAGCCATGATCACGCACGGCGCGAGTCAGCGGCAAGAGGGCTCTGTGACAGGCAGTCCGCGTGAAGCAGGGCACCCGCCGGTCTACGACGACCTGGTGCGCCAGCGGGGAGATGTTGTGGCCAGAGGCTCAGCGGCCCGCCGAGTGCGCCCGGCACCAGGCGGCGCTCCCGCTGGGGGCGCACCCGCTGGACCCAGCCACACAGCATGGGTGTGACACCTGGGGGCGAGGATGCGCTGTACGCAGCGGGTCGCAAGATCGACCCCCGTGAGGCCCGCTTTCCCCCGTGAGCGGGTGCTCGCCGCGGGGGCGGACAGGGACCCCCAGGTTGTCTGCCCGCCCCCGCACAACCATTCAACCCCGCAGCCGGCTCATCCCCTGTTCTGGCGCAGCAGCCACAGCGCAGCACCGGCGCCGGCGGGTGCCGGCAGCAGAGTGCGGTTGTCCCCGCCCAGCTGGGCGCCCTGGGCCGCCTGCGCCCGCGGCGCAGCGCCGTGGGCCCGCACCGGCGGTCCGGCCACTCAGCGGCGCGGTGATGTCCGAAGCCATCGCCACCTGGACCGGGGCGGGCCGTATGGAAACAGCGGATAGAAGACCCTGGTATGGCCGAGGCACCATGACCTGACCGGGCGGGCTGACACAGCCCGCGCGTGGCACGAGCGCACCGTAGGCCGCCCCACGGCCCGTGCGGGCCATGGGCAGCGTCCCCCTGTCGATACGCCCAATCGGCTTGCACCACACGGGGTATGGGCCGCATTCTGGCAAGTTCGCCAGAATGAGCGCCGGGAAGGCAGGCACGAACCCGCATGGACATCAAGCCACTTGAGGAGCTACAGGCCGCCGACGAGCGCGCCCTGCTCTTCACCCCCCTCGGGCTCGGCCGGATGACGCCCGAGGACGCAGCCGACTTCCAACAGCGGGTGATCGCCAGGCTGCAACTGGCCGACGACGTCGCAGAAACGACGCGGCAAAAGTTCGAGCAGCTGCGTGTCGCCTTCAGCCACGGCGTGCTGTGCTACGAACTGTTCACGCTCGTCGCGGACGCGGCGCAGCTCGCACTCGAGCAGGCGCTCCGTGACCGGTTCTGCGCCCACCACCGCGGGCAGGCCCTCGCTGTCCGGGACCGCAGGGGACACGAACACCGGATCACCATGACCAGCCCTACCGACTTCTTCGACGAGCTCAGGAACATCCGCGGCCCGGAGATCCGCATGGGCTCCGCCCGCGAATGGAAACCGTTCAACGGCATGCTCACCGGCCTGCTGACCTGGGCACGCCGAGAGGGACTGCTGCGCGGGCAGCGCAACCGGAATTCGGAGCCGGTCCACAGAGCGCTGCGGAACATCGTCGCGCACGGGACGTATCACCTGGACACCCCGGTGGAAGCGGCCAGAGCGCTGTCCGACCTCGCGGAGATCATCAACCACCTGTGGGGACGACCGACACCAGGAGGCCGGCTGTATCCCGCGCCGCTCAGTCGAAGCGTGGTCGCCATCGGCTGGAACGACCATGGTGAGAAGACCACGGCCGGCTACGCCGACCAGCTGGCCGAGACCCGCGACGAAGAGTCGTTCACCTACATCCTGGTGCGCGCCGTGTTCTGCCCGGGCGGAGTCACCGACCCCAATCTGCTGGAGTTCGACGCACGCAGCGCGACCACCGCCTTCCCCGCGCAGTACCTGTGGGGCCCCGGGTCTCGTGAGGAAGCCCTCGTCTGGCTGGCCCACCATCAGCCCGAGTCCGATCTGTGCGACTACCTCGACCAGGCTGTCCTCGTCCGAGTTCATGACGGCCACATCGGCCTGCCCGTCTATCCGGGCGTCGCGGCCGGACTCCCAGCAGCCGAACAGCGCGGTACCGGGCACGCGTTGCGCGTCGACCGCGGCCCCGACGTTCTCGCCCACCTCCGGGCCCTCGCAGACGCCGTGGCGGGACACGCAAAGGAAGGGGAATGCCAGGTGTGCCCCGTGGATACGCTCGCGACCGGGGACCTCGCGGCGGTTCTGAAGGCAGCACGCGGCGCAGGCACGGACACCACGCCACTGCACGTCCCTGACGTGCGCACGCCCTTCGCGCAGTGGCTTGCGGGTTCGGCGACCTGACAAGGCGTACGGCTACGGACGATGTCCCCTCCAAACGCTGGTCCGTTGCGCCTCCGCCGCCCCGGACGCCAGCCGGGTGGCCGCGGGCGACGATCCGCGGGGCGAGGTCGGGCGCCTCACCAGCGCACCGACATGAACCACCGCACCACACGACGACTCTCGGCATCCCTTTGCTCCACCACCTGGCCGATCGCCTCCAACTGCCCCGCCCCGCACCCGCCGACCACGACCTGCTCTTGCGACGCCTCCCCACCCGCTGGACGATCGTGACTGATCATTTGTTGCTCAGCTGCACTGAGTAGTACGTCTGTCTCTCAGGGGAGGCTTACGCCGGGCCGAGGCGTTGGCGTTGGGCGGTACGTGGGAGCCACCCGCTCAAGCCAGCACCCGCCCGAGGAAGCCGCGCAGGTAACCCGCGACGACGTCCAAGTGGCTCTCCAGCAGGAAGTGACCGCCGTTGACCAGGTGCACCTCCGCGTCCTTGGCGTCGCGGGCGAAGGCCTGCGCGCCGGCCGGGCCGAAGATCTCGTCGTTGCGGCCCCACACGGCGAGCACCGGGACCTCGCTGGTGCGCAGGAATTCGTGCAGCAGCGGGTAGAGCGGGCGGTTGTTCTGGTAGTCGCGGAACAGCGCCAGCTGGACCTCGTCGTTGCCCTCGCGAGAGACGAGGGCGAAGTCGTGTTCCCAGGTGTCCGGGCTGACCAGGCTCGGGTCCGGCACACCGTGGAGGTACTGCCAGCGGATCGCGTCGACGCCCAGCGCGGCGCGGACGGCGGGTTCGGTGTCGGGGCCGGGGTTCGCCCCGTAGGCCCAGACGTCGGTCCAGAACGACTCGACGAAGCCGTCCTCGTAGCCGTTGCCGTTCTGGGTGACGAGGGCGGAGATCCGTTCGGGGTGCTGGAGCGCGAGGCGCCATCCGATGGGGGCGCCGTAGTCCTGGACGTAGAGGGCGTAGCGGTCCAGGCCCAGTTGGTCGAGCAGTCCGGAGGTGAGTTCGGCGAGGGCGTCGAAGGTGTAGGTGAACTCTCCGACGAGGGGGGCGTCGGAGAGGCCGAAGCCCAGGTGGTCCGGCGCGATGACGTGGTAGTCGTCGGCCAGCAGCGGGATGAGTTCGCGGAACATGAACGAGCTGGTCGGGTAGCCGTGCAGCAGGACGATCGCGGGGGCGTCGGCGGGGCCGGCTTCGCGGTAGAAGATCTCATGACCGTCGACAGTGGCGGTCCGGTGGTGCACCGAGCTCATGTCTAACCCCTTCAAGTCTTTAATCTGGTTAGTTCCTCGTCATACAAGCACGGCGTGAGCTAACCTGTCAAAGGACTCGAACTGGTTAGATGGGGAGCGGCGCTCGATGGATACGCTGCTGGACCTGCTCAACAGCAGGCCACTGGTCAACGGCGAGGAACAGGACGCGCTCGGCGACCCGGACGGAGGCAGACGCTGGGCGCGGGAGCACGGCGGCGAAGGCAGCCTCGCGGAACTGGCGCTGCTGCGCGAGACACGGGACGTCCTGCGGGACATAGTGCGCGGAGAACGCTCGCCCGCCGCGTTGAGCCCGCTGCTCGAAGGGGTCCACCAGATCCCGGAGATCACCTCGGATGGTCTTCAGTGGACGGTCAGGACTCCCCCGCACGCCCGGCTGGCCGTCGAGGCGGTTCTCGCCTGGGCCGCCACCGAGAAGCAGATGCCCGGCCGGCTACGCCCCTGCGCCAACGACGAGTGCCGGTTGTTCCTGCTCGACCGCAGCCGCGCCAACCGCGCCCGCTGGTGCTCCATGGCCGTCTGCGGCAACCGCGAAAAAGCACGCCGCCACTACGAACGCACCCGCTGAGCTTGTACCTGGTCTGGCCTCGAACGATCGCGACGGCCCGTACGGGGATTCCGGGGACGTGAACACAGCCCTCATCTGATCCTGTGCTCCGACGCGGGAGACACATGAACAGCACGAAGACGGCCGGTGGCAGAGGAAGCCAGGGCTCTGCTGGGCCGGACGCACCGCCCGCGTCACGAACGGCGGAAACGCGGACGGCTGCCCGGAGCCGCTGACCGTACGTGTCCACGTCCCCGCCGCGGTCGAGCCCGGCCGCACGCATTCACCGCCCGGTGTGGGCCGGGACACATTCACCGCCGAGATGCAGGCCGCGGGCGCCGACTGGCGCCTCGTGGTTCAGCACTCCAAGGCCCTGATCACCTGGGCCGCCATCGCCTCACGACCCGCCGTCTCGCCGGAAAGGCGCCACCCCCCAGCCGGCCCAGCAAGCCCCAGCTCTGCTCCTGACCCTGCCACTTACCAGACGGCAGGGCCCGCATCAGCGAGCGAAAGACCGTGTCATGGCGGACGGTTCGCAAGCCGAATTCACTCGATCTGGCCGGGAGCGACCGGCCAGCCGCCTCATCCGAGTGGGACGCGTGCAGCCATCAGCCCGTGCTCCTCGAGAGCGGGCCCCGGTTCCCGGCACGGCCGCGAGCGGCGACGGGGCGCGTGTCGATCTGTGTGCGCGTTCCGTCTGGACGCTCGATGTCGACGATGCCGGACTCGGTGATGGAGACGTGCCAGCCGCGGATTTCACGGTCGGCGTCCAGCACGATCGAGTACACCGCCCGGTGACGCGTCGTGGGTTGCGGGGTGACCAGGCTGTACACGACGCCGCTGCCCTCACGGCCCTGTGTGGGGGCGTTGGGCTGAGGCTGGTAGATGTCGTGCACGGCGGTCCAGCTCCGCTGGAACGCCGGCGACACCCGCCCGCCGTCGTCCTCCGCCCGCAGGAGGAAGAACTTCGCGGCGGCCGCCCCCCGTCGCAGCACGAGTCGCTGGTCCGTGGCCTGGTTCAGCCGCAGCGCGCGGTCACGGTCGTTGAGCAGGAAACGGGTGTCGATGGTGACCGGCTCCGTGGCGGCGATGTCGTCGACGACGAGCACGATGTGCGGGAGCAGGGCGATCCAGGTCCGCCGGGCGCGGATGACGGTGGCCGGATAACGGTCCGCGAGGTCCACGCCGAACACCGTGCAGCCCGCCCGGTGTTCGGGGCCGCTCCGGTCGCCCACGGGAGCGCCGTGGACGTGGCTTCGCTCGATCGTCGCGCCGGTGACCGGATCCGTGATCACCCATGTGCTGTGCTGCGCGGCCTGCTTAGCCTCCTGCTGGGCGCGCAGCCGGTAGGAGCAGTGGCCGGGATCGGTGAAGAAGAGCTCGTCGCCGTGGCTGAGTACGAAGCTGCCGTGGTCGTCGTGGCGATGACCGTCCACGTTCAGTGCCGTGTTACCGGCCTGCGCGGCGAGGACCGTCCTGGTGTCCTCCCACCGGTCGCGGACGGCGACCGTCCCGGTCTCGAAGGACTGCGCCACGGGGAGCGAGAGCTCGTGCGGAGCACGCGGCGCCACCGGGTCGGACAGGTTGACGACCGATCGCCAGCCGATCTGGGAGAAGAATCCGAAGGTCGACAGGCCCGACGGCTCCAGCTGGAGGTCGCTGTAGGTGTGGTCGAACAGCCACCGGGCGAGTGCCGCGTCCGCGGGCTGGGCACCGCCGTCACGCCGGGCGATGCCGGTCAGAAGGTCGGCCGGAGGGCGTGCCGTCAGGGCGGAGTCGCCGAAGTTGACCATCGTGGTGTAAGTGCCGGGCCCGAGTTCGGCGTTCGGGCCCTGGAACATCGTCGAGTGGGCGAGCCACGGCATCATCGCCGCGTAGGGGACCGCGAGGTCCGGCAGCGGTGTCTGTCCGTAGGCCAGAAGCAGTTCGCGCAGGTTGCTGTGGTGCAAGGAGGCGTAGCCGAAGTACTGGAGGCTCTCCCCGTAGCTGTCGCTGTTGTACAGGGCGGTCGCCCGCGCACAGCGCTCGGTGAGAGTGGCGGTCCGATCCGTGTCGCCGATCAGCAAGGACACGGCGCCGAAGGCGTCGAGGAGCACCATGTACCAGTTGTTGAGCGGTGTGCCTTCCTCGCCGCCGCTCACCGCGTACTGATCGGCTCCCCGCTCCATACCCAGCAGGGCGCGCTCGCACGGGAGCAGGCAGTGGTCGACGAGCGCGTCCGTCACGACGCTCCGCTCGTCGGGTGTGAAGATTTCCGGCGCGAGTTCGAGCACCTCGGCCACGCCCAGTCCGACGTGGGCGGTCTCGAGCATGCCGATCGGCGGATCCAGCCTGGGCCGGAAGGACGGTCCCACCCACGCATCGACCGGGAGGGCGCACAGGCGCAGCGTCTCCGCGCGAAGCCAGCCTGCCGCCGCCGGACTCGGCTGCAACGCGTGGGCGAACGCCACGTCCCCGAGACGCTCCCAGGCGACGTGCCACCACTCGGGCAGCTCACCGGGAACGGTCAGCGTCGGGTTGCGCACCCATCGCGCCGCCCGCTCGGCGATCACGCGTACGAGGTCGGCCACACGCGGGTCCTGCGCCATGCGTCGCCGGACGGCGGCCACGTCCAACCGCGCACTCACTCTTCGGTCTGCCGACAGCTCGTACACGCAACTCTCCTGGTGCTCGCGGCTTCGAGATGCCCCCATGATCCCGGGGCACGGTCCGCGAACACCCTGGTGCCACGGGGGTGTCTTTACACGAACCGACGGTCGCCGCGGGGCGCACGAGTTCCCCCGGGCCACGGGCCCGGCCCGGGGTGGTCGGATCGAGCAAACCTCCGGCATCTCACCGATGGTCCGCACTGCCGGGCATCACCATGCTGGCACCATGGCACATGCGAATGACCCATTTGACGCCGGCTGCGCGCAGGGGCCGGCTTCCCGCATCCCTGACGTTCCCCGGCATGGCGACGCGGTGGTGGCCGGGCGGCGTATCGCCGTCGTGGGTGCCACCGGCGGAATCGGCAGGGCGCTCGTTCACCGTCTGGTGGGACAGGGAGCCCGGGTGGCGGCGGCGGGGACCTCCCGCGAGCGGCTGGAGGAGCTGAGTGCCGCGCATCCGGCGCTGTTCGTCTCCGCCGCGGACTTCACCACCGAGGGCGATGCGGAGGCCTTCTACGCCGAGGCCACCGGCTCACTGGGCCGGCTCGACGCCGTCGTCAACCTCGCCGGGACCTCCATTCCCGGCGATGTCGAAAAGACGAGCATGGAGACGTTCGACCGGGTGATGGCGGTCAACGTGCGCAGCACGTTCCTGTCCTGCAAGCACGCGCTGCCGCACCTTCGCGACCAGGACGGTCTGATCGTCAACGTCGGCTCGCTCGCCGGTCTCCGCCCCAATGCGGCGGCGCCGCTGTACTGCACGGCCAAGGCCGCCGTCGCCATGTTCACCCGCGCGTTCGCGACGCAGGTCGAGGACAGGCGCCTGCGCGTCACCAACCTCACCCCGGGCGGCACCGACACTCCGTTCTGGGGAGACCGCGCCGTGAACCGCGCCGCCCTCATGTCGAGCGACGACGTCGTCGACACCATCATGTTCGTCCTGTCGCGGCCGGCTCACGTCGTCGTCCACGACCTCCAGTTCGAGTCGACGGGCCGCGCACGCGCGTGACGCCTGAAACGGGCCGTCGCAGGCATCCCCTCCGCTGGGACATACGAGTCGAGCGGACCCAGTCAGCGGCCCGGCCGGCCGGCGCGGGACCGCTCTCGCCCTGTCTTCGTCCGCCACCGAGCATCGGTGCCCCACCGAAGGGATCTCCGCCCCGTCATGACTCTCGCCGTCCGCTATACCGCCCCGCGCACGCTGGACTTGGCACCCACCGGGACCGTTGCGCCCGGCCCAGGGGAGGTGGAACTGGCCCCGGCCTATGTGGGGATCTGCGGTACAGACCTGCACATCTACCACGGTGACATGGACCAGCGGGTCCACCGGCCCGCCGTCCTCGGGCACGAGGTGTCCGGCCGGGTCGTGCGCACCGGCCCGGAGGCCGAGGGCTGGAAGCCCGGCGATGCGGTGACCGTGATGCCGCTGCGCTGGGACGGCAGGTGCCCCGCGTGCCGGGCCGGCCACCACCACATCTGCCGGCGCCTCGACTTCATCGGCATCGACTCCCCCGGGGCCATGCAACAGCGCTGGATCGTGCCCGCCTCGACGCTCGTCCGGCTCCCCGCATCGCTCGCCCTGGACCGGGCCGCACTGGTCGAGCCGACGGCCGTCGCCGTGCATGACGTGCGCCGGGCCGCGGTGGGTGCGGGAGAGACGGTCGTCGTGGTCGGCGGCGGCCCCGTCGGCGTCCTCATCGCGCTGGTGGCCCGGGCCGCGGGCGCCGATGTCCGGATCGTGGAGGTGAGCCCTCACCGGCGGCGTATCGCTGACGGTCTTGGGCTGACGTCCTGGGACGCCGCTGACGACGTGCCGGAACGGGTGCGGCGGTGGACCGCGCACGCGGGCGCGGACGTGGCGTTCGAGGTGTCGGGGGCCGCAGGCGGTGTGGCCACGGCGGTCGACGTGCTGGGGGTGCGCGGCCGGCTCTGCATGGTTGCCATCCATCCGCGCCCTCGCGAGATCGACCTGCACCGCTTCTTCTGGCGGGAACTCACCCTGGTGGGCGCCCGGTTGTACGACCGCTCCGACTTCGAGCGGGCGGTCGGGCTCGTCGCGGACGGCACGGTCCCCGCCGACCGGCTGATCAGTCAGGTCGTGACGCTGCGCCAGGCGCCCGCGGCCTTCGAGGCGCTGGAGAGCGGCGGCGACGTGATGAAGATCCTCGTGCGCTGCGAGGACGACGTTCAGGGAGCCGCCTTGTGACCGCCTTCGATCTCAACGGAAAGCTCGCCGTGGTGACCGGTGCGCGGCGCGGCATCGGGCGGGCGATGGCCCGTGCGCTCGCCGAAGCCGGCGCGGACGTCATCGGCGTCAGCGCGAACCTGGAGCCGTCGGGCAGCGCCGTGGAGAAGGACGTCACCGGCGCGGGCCGCGCATTCGAGACGATCCGCGCCGACTTCTCCGATCCGGCGGCCGTACGGCGGTTGGGTGCGCGACTGACCGGGCAACCGAGGCCGGTCGACATCCTCGTCAACAACGCGGGCGCCATCCGGCGCGCCCCGGCTGCCGTCCACAGCGACGCCGACTGGGAGTACGTGCTCCAGGTCGACCTGCATGCGCAGTTCACGCTCACCCGTGCGGTGGGGGCGGCCATGGTGGCACGCGGACAAGGGAAGATCATCTTCACCGCGTCGCTGCTCGGCTTCCAGGGCGGCGTCACCGTTCCCGGCTATGCCGCCGCGAAGCACGGCATCACCGGTCTGACCAAGGCCCTGGCCAACGAGTGGGCGCCGCACGGAGTCAACGTCAACGCCATCGCTCCGGGCTACATCGCCACCGACAACACCGAGGCCCTGCGCAGCGACCCCGCCCGCAGCGAGGAGATCCTGGACCGCATTCCGGCCGGCCGCTGGGGGCGGGCGGAGGACCTCGCCGGCGCGACCGTCTTCCTGGCCTCCGACGCCGCCGCCTACGTCCACGGCATCACGCTGCCCGTGGACGGCGGGTGGCTGGCCCGCTGAGCGGGGCACGGGCGCTGATCAGGCCTCAGGAGCGCACGACCGCCGACGGGTTGACCCCGGTGAGCTTCTTGTACAGGTAGCTGAAGTAGTACACGTCACGGAATCCGCTCGCACGGGCCGCCTCGGTGACGTTGTACTCACCGCTGGCGAGGAACTCCGTCGCCTTGGTGATCTTGAGGTGCTGCTGGTACTGGGTCGCGGTCATCCCGGTGGCGCGCTTGAACAGCGTCCGGAAGTGTGACGGGCTGAGGTTGCACAGCCCGGCGAGTTCCTCGACGGAGTAGCTCCGGTCGTAGTTGTCGGCGAGCAGCTGTGTCACCTTGCCGATCCTTCTCCGGTAGGGCGGTATGCGCTCCGGCGCGTCACCCGCAGAGATGATCTTGTTGAGCGTGAGCGCGATCGCGCCACGGATGCGGAGCAGGTGGCCCGCGTCCTTACCCGCCCAGGCCGTGTACATCTCCTGGAAGTAGGGCGCCACGTCCGCCTGCATCCCCTTCGTCAGGACAGGGATCGCGTCCGGCTCCGGCAGCGGCTTGAGTGCCGGGTCGGTGAGAGTGAACGCGGTGGACACGAAGCGCCACGGATCATCGGGGTCGCTCGACGCGGTGTGCGAGGCGGCTGTGGGCATGAACAGCACGTCGCCGGCCGTGATCTCGTAGGCCGTGCCGTCCATGAGGTAGTGGGCGCGGCCCGAGACGCAGTAGGCGAGGATCGTGGAAGTGTGGTTGGCGAAGTCGCGGATGCGCCAGTTCGGGTTGGGCTTCCGCTCGATCACGTACTCGATCCTTGTGACGAGCACGTCGTACGAGGTGCGCGCGCCGAGCGGCTCCGGGGGATGAGCTGACATCGGATCCTTACCGCGTCGAGAGAGGTCGAGAGGCTGGGCAACCGGCCGGTCGCCCGACAGCAACGTTCGCGCCGGCCACCGGTCCGGGGAGCATCCTGGGGCACGGCGCCCGCTTCGGAGGTTCCGGCCCTGAGGCGGGCCCGACGCCCGGCATGCGGGGCGCCGGGCCACAAGACGACCGGTCAGACGCCGAGCGGCTCCACATCGGTGGCGTCGGGCAGCAGGCCCGTCGACGCGAGCCGGGCGTACCAGTGCGCGGAGTCCTTCCAGGTGCGTTGCCCCGTCGCGTAGTCGACGCGGATGATGCCGAAGCGCTTGGTGTAGCCGTACGACCACTCGAAGTTGTCCATGAGGGACCACGCGAAGTACGCGCGCACGTCCGCCCCGGCGTCGATGGCCGCCCCGGCAGCGTCTATGTGATCCCGCAGGTAGCGCACGCGCCGGTCGTCGTGTACGCGGCGCCGGCCGGCGGGGTCGACGGTGACCTCGTCCGCGAACGCGGCTCCGTTCTCAGTCACGGCGAGCGGCAGGTCGGGGTAGCGGCGATGCAGGTCGACCAGCAACTCGGTCATGCCCGAAGGCTCGATGTTCCAGCCCATCTCGGTCAGCGGGCCGGAGCGGGCCGGGAACTCGACGTCGTCCGCCCCGACCCAGGGGGACACGTCCCCGCTCCTGTGCCCGTCGGCCCGCTCGGGAGTGCCCCCGTCGACGAGCTTGCGCACGAGTGTCGTGAAGTAGTAGTTGACACCCAGCACGCTCAGCGGCTGGCGGATGACCTCCAGGTCGCCCTCGTGCACGAAGGACCAATCGCTCACGTGGGCGGTGTCGGCGAGGAGGTCTTCCGGATAGGCGCCGTCGAGCATGGGCCCGGTGAACGCCCGGTTGGCCAGCGCATCGATCTGCCGGACGGCGTCCGCGTCGGCAGGTGAGGACGGATCCGCGGCACGGATGAGGTGCAGGTTGAGGGTGACCGATGTCTGTGCGCCGGGAATCTCCTCGCGGATCGCCCGGACGGCGAGGCCGTGCGCCAGGTTGAGATGGTGCACGGCTGCGAGCGCCGCTTCCGGTTCGGTGCGGCCGGGGGCGTGGATCATGGAGGCGTAGCCGAGGTAGGAGCTGCAGAACGGCTCGTTCAGCGTGGTCCACACCTCGACACGGTCGCCCAGCTCCCGGGCCATGTGCCGGGCGTAGTCCGCGAACGCCAGCGCGGTGTCACGGTTGGCCCAGCCGCCGGCGTCCTCCAGTTCCTGGGGCAGGTCCCAGTGGTACAGCGTCACCCAGGGACGGATACCGCGTTCCCGCAGGGAGTCGAGCAGCCGCCGGTAGAAGTCGACGCCCTCGGTGTTGAGCGGTCCGCGGCCGCCGGGCTGGACCCGCGGCCAGGAGATCGACAGCCGGTAGGCGCCGACACCGAGACGTACGAGATGCTCGACGTCCTCGGCCCAGCGGTGGTAGTGGTCGCAGGCGACATCACCTGTGTCGCCGTTCTGTGTGCGGCCGGGGGTGTGCGAGAACGTGTCCCAGATCGACGGGCCCCGGCCTCCCTCGCGGGCGGCGCCCTCGATCTGATAGGCCGCGGTCGCGGTGCCCCACACGAAATCGGTCGGGAAGGAACGCGGTGCGCTCAACGCCACCTGCGTCTCGGTCGGTTCACTCATGATGCAGCCTTCGGATCGGGTCCCGCCGCGTCAGCTCCACGGCGGGACGGGTTCAGGAGGGGTTGTGATGGGCTGTGATGCCGCGCCGCGCGAGAGCACCGGCGGTGGTCTGCGACCTCAGGACGATCGCGGGCCGGCGTCCGTCGAAGCCGCTGAGCCAGCCGTCGAACACGGCGACGACGTCCAGTCCGGCGTCGCCGGCACGGTCGAGAAGGCTCCTCAGGTGGTCCAGCATTTTCGGGCTGACGAGACGAGGGCTGGGCTGGAACAGCGGCCATAGGCAGTGGATCCGCCTGCACGGCTGTTCGGCTGGGTCGTCACGTGGTGACTGCGCTGGCCTCGGGAAGGCGTACGCGGTGGGTGGAGCCGTCGCCCCAGGTGACGGTGCACAGGTCGGTTTCGAGTGCGACGCGCGGCGGCGGCGTCGGGTCCGCGCCGCTCAGTTCGACGATCACCGCCTGCCAAGCCCCGCGCCGGGGTTCGCCGAAGACGAGCCAAGGTGTGGCGGTCCCACCGGGCAGCGGCGTGGCGTCGGAGTCGGTCTGGACGCCGCTGCGGGGATCGCCGCTGACCGGTCGGACGCTGGAGCGCAGTCCGTCGGTGATGACGGCGGCGCCACCGAGGGCCAGCAAGCGGCCACCGGTGACCGGCCATCCGGTGACGGCGAGGGACGTGGCACGGCCGGTCTCCCCGGGGTGGGAGTCGAGCCTGATCAGGCGCACTTCCCATTCGTCACGCACGACGGACCCGACCGTGAGGACGGGCCCGTACCGGTTCGACCCATACCGGCCGTGGGCGATGTCCGGCTGGCCCTCGTGAAGATCCATCCAGCGGCTCGTCCAGCGGGAGAACCCGAACGCCGTCCCGTCGGCGTCGCGTCCGGTGGCAAGCCGTTCGAACCCCGCACGATGGCTGGCACGGCCGCGGACATCCCGGACCACGACCGCAGAATCGGGAAGGTGGCCCGCCTCCGCTCGCAACAGCGGGAACGTCGCCGTCGAATACGCCAGGCGCGCGTAGACCGGCTCCTCGCTCACCTCGTCGCCGGGCAGGGCGTGGTCGGTGCCGTGGTTGTAGACGCGGACGAGTCCGTCAGCGGCCGTCGAGCTGACCAGCCACCCGGGAGCCTCGATCACGGACACCATGGACGACCGCTCGCTCGGCAGCGGCTCCTCGACGGCGTTCCACAGGGGATGGTCGGCCAGCAGCGCCAGCCCCATCAGGCCCTTCGCCGCCCAGTACGGAGAGCCGGTGCCCGAGTACGCCTGGGCGAGGTCCGGCCATTCGCGAAACCATCCCAGCGACAGGAGGCCACGCTCGTCGGGCACTGCGTGGTCGACGAAGTGCCTGACGACGCCCATGGCCGCGCGCCGGAGCTGTCCGAGCGGGAGCACGTCGCTGCCGATGAACGCCGCCGTCCAGAAAGGTGCGGCGGCGGCGAAGCGGTAGATCAGGCTCCGGCCCTGTATCAGCGGGGCGCCGTCGGCTCCGACGAGCCGTGCCGCGTCGGCGAGGAACCGGTCGAACCGCGCCCGGCAGGCCGCCTCCGCGGCCTGCGTGCCTCCTCCCATGGCCCGCCACAGGAAGGGGTACAGCTGCAGAGCCCAGCCGTTGTAGTGGTCGAAGGCCCGCGTGACGCCGTCCGAGTACCAGCCTCCTTCACGGGCGAAGGACTCGTGTGCTCGGAGGTCGGCGCGCACGTCGTCCGGGGCACCGGCCCCTCCGACCGTGTCGAGGAACTGCTCGACGACCAGGCGGAACCAGACCCAGTTGGTGTGCGGTCCCTCGGTACCGATCACAGTGGCCAGGTACGCGACCACGTCGCCCTGTTGTTCTTCGGTGAGGCGGTCCCACACCCACTTCCGGCTGAAGTGGAGGCCGATGGCCAGGGCCGCGGCCTCGACCTTCGCCTGGGCATGCTCGTCGGGGCGCGGCCAGCGGCCGGGGTGCGCGGGGTCGACGCCGGCGGCCAGGCCCGACGCGTACCACTGGGCGAGGCCGAGCGGGTCCTCACCCTGTTCTCCGGCCAGGCGGAACGCCGCGAGCATGAAGGTTCTCGCGAACCCCTCGAGGCCGTCGATCGGTCGCACGTCGCGGTCGTCGCCTGCCGGGATCAGGATGTGGGAACGGTCCGCAGTGGCGTACGGACGCACGGCCAGCAGCAGTTCGTCAGCGAGGACGGCGAGGTGCTGCCGCGTCCATCCGGTGTGGGGCGCGAGGTGCCGGTCCTCGGGGACCTCGCGCAGTCTTTGCCGGACGGTGGTCGTTCGGATGGTGCTCAAGCCGATCTCTCCAGGTCTGTTCGCCGGACAGGGCTGAGGGGAGGCCGCCCGCAGGCGAGTCGTTCGAGTTCGTCGATCGCGCGGTCCGTGAGGCGGTGTGTCTCGGTGTGCAGCGACCCGGCGATGTGAGGCGTGAGGGACACGTTCTGCAGCGTGTGCAGGACACTCGTCGCCGGCAGCGGCTCGGGGTCGGTGACGTCGAGGACCGCGTTCAGCCGGCCGGAGGAGCACTCGGCCTCGAGCGCGGCGGTGTCGATGAGGCTTCCCCGGGCGGTGTTGATCACGGTCGCGTGGTCCGGGAGGAGGGCCAGCCGCTCAGCGCCGATCAGGTGCCGGGTCTCCGGCAGCTCCGGGGCGTGCAGCGACAGGATCGACACCCTGGGGAGCATGTGTTCCAGCGTGGTGAGCCGCCCGCCGGCAGCGGCGATGGCCGAGGCGTCGGCGTAGGGGTCCACGACCCAGCAGGTCGCCCCGTCCATGCCGCGGCTGATCCGCTCGACGACGAGGCGCCCGATGCGGGAGAAGCCGACGATCCCGATCTCGGGGCGGTAGTTGGTCAGCGGGCCGAAGGGTCCGTGCGGTGCGTCCTTCCACACCACGCGCCGCGCGGTGTGGGCGCGGGCGAGGAACTGTGCCTTCTTCCCGGCGAGCAGGATCGACGCGAAGGTGAACTCGGCGACCGGTACGGCGTTGACGTCGGACGTGTTGGTGAGCAGGATCCCCCGCTCCCAGAACGTCTCCCCGACCAGCTGCTTGACCGTCCCGGCGCAGTGGAACACCGCCCGCAGCAGGGGCATCCGGTCCAGGGTCTCCCGGTCGAGGGCCGGGGTCCCCCAGGAGGTGAGGAGGACCTGGACCTCGCGCAGGAGCCGGTCGTGGCGCGGGTGGTGCAGGTCGGCGACGAACGGGGGATCGCACAGCTCGCCGACCTGCCGCAGCCTCGCCAGGTGCGCGTCGTCGAACTGCTGCTCGTACGCTGATCGGCTCGCTGCGATCAGGGTGCGAAGGGAGTCAGGCATGATCTCGGTCGTTCACTTTCCGGCCGGGTCACCGGCATCACGACGCCGGGGACGTGCGATGAGGCGAGTGCAGGAACTCACGAAGTCCTCGGCGGAGAACCGCTGGGTGCCGTTGGTCGGGTGCGTCAGACGATCGGGGTGCACGGCCAGGCCGCGCTCCATGAGGAACGCGCCGCTGACCTCGGTCGCGTCACCCCTGCCGCTCATGTCCTCGACCCGGTAGCGGGTGTCCGGGTCCAGGCCGGTCAGCCGGAGCCGGCGGGGTCCGGCGTACAGCGAGCGGCGAGGATCGTAGGCGAACAGCACGGCTTCCTCGTCTCCGACGTGGAGGACGCCGCTCGGCTCGTGCCCCGGTCGTCCGCCCACCCGGTAATGGCGTCCGTACTGGACGGTCGCGCGGATCTGCTTGTACTGCGCGACGAGGTCGGCCGCCTCGGCCAGCTCGGCGTCGCTCCACCGGTTGAGGTCTCCCCCCACCCCGAGCACCCCGGCCATCGCGACGTGGAAGCGATACCCGAGCGGCACGGCACGTCCCGACATGGGGTTCGGCGAGTCGGTCACCCAGTTGCACATGACCGAGGCGGGGTACAGCTGCGAGAAGCCGTGCTGGATGGTCTGCCGGTCCAGCGCGTCGGTGTTGTCGGAGGTCCAGAACTGGTCGACCCGCTGCAGGACGCCGGCGTCGACCCGGCCGCCGCCACCCGAGCAGGACTCGATGCGCAGGTACGGATGACGCGACCGCAGCACGTCCATGACACGGTAGACGGCCTCGCAGTGGCGGTACCAGATCCACCCCTGATCGGCAGGGCGGTCCGGCCAGCCCACCTGGGAGAACGGGCGGTTCATGTCCCACTTCAGGAAGTCCAGCCGGTACTCCCCCACGAGGTCGTCCAGCCAGCGAAGTGCCCACTCCTGGACGTCGGGCCGGGCGAAGTTGAGGACGAGCTGGTTGCGCGCCTCGTGCCGGACCCGGTCGGGGAAGTGCAGCACCCAGTCGGGGTGATCACGGTAGAGGTCGCTGTTCGGGTTGACCATCTCGGGCTCCACCCAGAGCCCGAAGCCCATGCCGAGGCTCCGCACGTGAGCGGCGAGCGGGTGCAGGCCCTTCGGGAAGCGCTCGGGGTTGGGGTGCCAGTCACCCAAACCGCGGGTGTCGTCGACGCGACTGCCGAACCAGCCGTCGTCCAGCACGAACAGCTCCGCTCCCAGCCGAGCCGCACGCTCGGCGAGAGCCATCTGGTCCGCCTCGCGGACATCGAACCCGGTCGCCTCCCACGCGTTGTACAGCACCGGTCGCACCTCGTCGGGCGAGGGCTTCACGTGGGCGTTCAGGTAGTCGTGCCACGCGCGGGACGCCGCGCCGAACCCGCCGACCGTGTAGCTGCCGAGCGAGGCGGGACCTTCGTAGGAGTCACCGGGGGCGAGCCGGAGGTGTACTCCCTCGTGCCCGAATCCCGCGCCGACGGCGACATCTCCCTCGGCCCGCCGCTGCACGGTGAGGTGCCAGCTCCCGCTCCAGGCGAGGGCCACGGTGCGCACCTCGCCCTGGTCCTCCGACACTCCGGGGGCATGCAGCATGACCCAGGGGTTGTTGTGGTGGCTCGTCGTTCCCGTGCGGGCCGTCAGGGTGAGTTCACCGTCGGGGACCGGGGACCGGCGTAGCCGGTTCTCCGCCCCCCAGTGGCCGTGCACGGTGCTGAACCACGGGTCGCCCTCCTCCTCGACGCGCCAGGAGGCGGAGTCCGCTCGCAGCACGGTCAGGTCTCCGGTGGCGCTCTCGGCCCAGTCGAGCGTCAGCCACCGGCGGATGACGTCGGTGTCGTCCCGCACCGCGTAGTGCAGCGTCACGGTCAGGGGGAACAACCGGTCCCGCAGCCGCAGGTGCACATCCTGCTGGTGCGGGCCCTCGGTGATCTCGTACCCGTCGTACTCGAGCTCCGGAGCCCGGACGTTCCCGGGGAACTCGACCTGCAGCCCCGGCAGCCCCCAGCCGAGACCGCCGTCCGGGACGATCTCCTGCTCGAGCTGGGCGGGGCGAGCGCTGTCCGACCGCCACCGTGGCTGCTCACCACGGCGTACCGTCTCCCAGTCGCCTCGCGGCAGGGCGGCTCCCCAGTGGCGTTGCACGGGCAGTCCGGACTCGGACAGGGCGACGGCGTACAGCGTGCGGGGTGTGCACAGGAACCATGCCCTGCGGTCGTCCGCGACATGGAGGGGCATCGGATGGTGTTCCTTCCTTGGTGTGCAAGGGCCGGAGGGACGCCGCGCGGGGCGTCAGGAGTGAGCGGCGCCCCTCCGGGGATCGGGTGTACGCGCGCGAACGCGTGCGACGCACCCCGTGCGGACGGCGGCGTCGGGTCCACGGCGCCTCACTGCTTGGCGAGCGCCTTCTCGTACTCGGTCCTGATCTGCTTGCCGCCCTGCGCCTTCCACTGCTTCACCAGGTCGTCGAGTGCGGACATCGGTTTGCGTCCGACCGTGACCGAGGTGACGGTGTCGTCGATCAGAGTCTGCAGCGACGAGGCGACCCTCGACTCCGTCGCGGACGTCAGGCCGTGTACCGCGCTTCTCACGCCGTTCTTCGACAGGTCGCTCTGCCATGCGTGGGCCGGCTTGACGTACTCGTCGACGTACTTCGCGTCGAACAGCACTTGCTCGGCGGCGCCCACGTACTGGTACGAGAGGATGATCTCCTTCTGCCCCAGCTTCGTGAGGGCGGGACCCGTCTCGGAGTCGGTGCTGTGCACCTTCCGCTGCCCGAAGTTGACGAGGTCGTACTCCTGGCTGCCGAAGGGAGCGGCGAGGTAGTCGGCGATCGCGAGGATCTCCTCGACCCGGTCCTCCGCCGCCTTCGTGATCACCGTCATGCCGAACGAGCCCGCACCGAGGTTGTTCTGCCCGGGGCCGCCGTCGGCACCGATCTGCGGGAGCGCGCCCACCAGCAGGTCGGGGTCGACGCTCTGCCCGTCCCGCTGGATCGTTCCCCATCCCTGGTTCCCGCGGAAGGTGATCAGCGCCTTGCGCGTGGTGAACAGGTTCGCGCCCTTGTTCTGGTCCATCGAGGGGCTGTCCGGGTGGTAGACGCCCGCGTCCCACAGCTTCTTGCTGAACGCGACCGACTCCCGGAACGCGTCGGTCTCGATGAAGTGGGTCAGCTTCCCGCCGTCCTCGGCCCAGCCGTTGGGCACGCCGAACATGCCCCGGTAGTAGTCGATGCCGAAGGGGTTGGCCGGGTTCGTGCCGGCTATGGCGTACTCGCCGCGCCTGCGGTTCGTGAACTCCTTGCAGAACGCGACGAACTCGTCGGCGTTCGTGGGAAGGGCGACGCCCCGTGCCTCGACGATGTCCTTGCGGTAGAACGGCGCGGGCTGGAACGGGTTGCGCGGGATGGGGATACCCCAGATGCGGCCGTTGAGCCTCACACCGCTCCAGCTCGGCGTGGGGATCGCCGCGAGGTTCGGGTACTTCTTCACGGCGTCGCCGGACAGGTGGTCCGACAGGTCGACGCACTTGGCCCGCAGGAACTCGGTCAGCCGCGGGAGCCCGAGGTACCACACGATCTCCATCGTGTGGGGCAGGTCGCCGCCGGCGACGACGGTGCTGAAGCGCTGCGCGTAGTCGGCCGCGGGCACCATGACCAGGTCGACGGGGGCGTTCAGGGCCTTGTTGACGGCCTCGAAGTACTTCGAGCGGGCAGGAGCCGGCGAGAAGGTCATGACCATCGACTTGAGCCCGGTCCCGCTGCCGGGTGCCTTGTCGACCGTCCGGATCAGCTGGTCCGGGTAGTTGAAGTAGCCGGGTGCGACACCGGCCGAGGTGCCGGGGAGGTCGGGCTTCAGCCCCTTCGGCGCGACGTACGTCGGCAGGTCGACTGCGGCGCCGCCGCCGCTGCCCCCGGAGCCGCCGGAGCTGCAGCCGGTGAGCAGCCCGGTGCCCACGGAGGCGCCGGCCAGCGCGGCCAGGGACAGGAACCGTCGTCTGTCGAGCGACGGGTTCGGGATGTTGCTGGTGCGGCTCATTGCTTCACTGACCCTTCGGAGAAGGACGGACATGGATGTCGTCGGCTGTGCAGCCGGGGCGCTGCGAGGGAGCGCCGGAACGGCCTGCGGACCCAGGAATGGCCCGGGGGTGACCAGGGGACGGTCGGGGGTGCGACCAGGTGGATCGCGAGGTCCTCACCGGTCAGCCCTTGATGGCGCCGGTGATGACTCCCTTCGTGAAGTGCCGCTGCACGAACGGGAAGGCGATCAGGACCGGGACGATGGCGACGACCACGATCGCCATCTGCAGGGCCTGCTGGGGAGGGGGCGCTTCGCCGGAGACGGCCATGTCCTGGCCTTCGAGCACGAAGACCCGCAGGACCAGCTGGAGCGGCCACTTCGACTCCGTGGTCATGTAGAGCATCGCGCTGAAGAACGAGTTCCAGTACGCGACTCCGTAGAACATCGCGATGACCGCGACGATCGCCTTGGACAGTGGGAGGACGACGCGTCGCAGGATCATGAACTCTCCCGCTCCGTCGATGCGCGCGGCTTCCCGCAGTTCCGCGGGGATCTCGAGGAAGAAGTTCCTGAGGATCACGAGGTTGAAGGCGTTGATCGCGGTCGGCAGGATCAGCGCCCAGTAGCTGTCCAGCATCCCCAGTTCCTTCACCACCAGGTAGCTCGGGATGATGCCCGGGGTGAAGAGGAGGGTCAGCAGGACGATGGTCAGCAGGGGGCCGTGGCCGAACGAGTCGCGCCGGCTCAGCCCGTAGGCCGCCAGCACCGTGCACGACACGCTCAGAAGGGTGCCGACGGCGGTGATCACGATGCTGATGACGACGGCCCGGCTGACCACGCCACCGCCGAGGATCTCGGTGTACGCGGCGAACGAGAGGTCCGTCGGGAGGACGACCATGCCGCCCGCGCGGGAGATCGCCTCCTGACTCGACACACTGGTCGAGACGACGACCAGGAAGGGGAAGACGACCGCGACCAGAAGAGCGGCCAGCACGGTGAACTTGACGGTGCGGGCGAGCAGGGAGGGCTTCTCCATCCACGCCGGGCGGTTGGCTGAGTATCGGCTCATTTCTTCGTGTACACCCCGTCCTGGCCGAACTTGTGGGCAAGCTTGTTCGCGCCGAGCACCAGGAACAGCGCCACGATTCCCTTGAACAGACCGGCCGCTGCGGCGACCGACCAGTTTCCGTTCTCCACACCGAAGAAGTAGATGTAGGTGTCGAGTACTTCGGCGGCCTCGGGGCCCACGCTCGAACGTTGCAGGAGGACCTGTTCGAAGCCCACCGTCAGGGCGTCCCCGAGGCGGAGGATCAGCAGCAGGATGATCACCGGCCGCAGGCCCGGCAGGGAGACGTGCCACAGCCGCCGCCAGTAGCCGGCCCCGTCCACGGCGGCCGACTCGTACTGGCTGGAGTCGATCGAGGCGAGCGCCGCGGTCAGGATGATGGACGCCCATCCCGCGTCCTTCCACGTCACCTCGGCGACGAGGAGCAGCTTGAACAGCGACTCGTCGCCGATGATGTCGATGGTGTCCCAGCCCCGGTCCAGCATGAACTGGTTGATGACGCCGGCATCGCCGAGGATCTGCTGGAAGAGCGCGACGATGACGACCCAGGAGATGAAGTGGGGCAGGAACATCGCGCTGCGGATGAGGCCCTTGATCCGCTCGTGGAACAGACTGTCGAGCAGCAGGGCGATCGCGATCGGGACGGGGAAGAACAGGACCAGGTTGAGGAGCGTGATGACCAGGGTGTTGCGGACGGCGTTCCAGAACGCCGGGTCCGCGAACAGTGTCTCGAAGTTCTGCAGGCCCACGAACGGGGAGTCCGGGATGCCGATGAACGGAACGTAGTCCTGGAACGCGATGACATGGCCCAGCAACGGCAGATAGTGGAAGACGAGGAACAGCAGCAGGCCCGGCAGGACCATCAGGAGCAGCGCCCGGTCGCGGACGAGTCGCTTGCGTCGCGATGTCCCGGCCCGCTTGCGCCGGTCGTGACGCCCGGTCATGGCCCCTTTGCGCCTGCTGTCGTTCGGTCCGCCCTGTCCGGTGCCGTGCGCGGCGCCCGGGACCTGGGGCGGACGGGCCTGCGTCGCTGTGACGGCCCTGCCCTCGTCCGACGCGGTGCGGCCGGCTCCTATGTGATCAGCCATGAGCGTGGCGCCCCTTCCATGGTTCCAGGAACGTGGTCTGCTGCGGTTCGGCGCGCAGGACCACGCAGTCCACGCCCGCAGCGGGCGCGACGCTCAACGCCAGGATCAGCGGCCCGCAGCCGTGCGGCTCGTCGCGGTACGGGGCCTGGGCGGTCAGATACGCCTCGACGGTGCCCTTGGCCGCGCCGGTGCCCGGGCACAGCGTGCCCGGACAGCTGTTCTCGATCGAGAAGTCCTGGTTGACGCAGGTGGCGGTGAGACCGGTCAGGCCCCGGCGCAGCGCGTCGCGCCACACGGGCCCTTCGAGGACGCCGCACTCGATCCCGGTCCCGATGCCGTAGAGGATCAGGCCGGTGCCGGAGGACTCTTCCCAGGCCGTGGGCAGCGGTATCTCCTGCCGCCACAGGCCCCGGGGGCTCTGATGCGGCAGCAGCGCCTGGGACAGGGCCCGGAACCGGCTGACCACCTCGCCCCTGCGGGGGTCGTCGTGGGCCAGGCCGCGCACCAGCTCGGCCAGGGCGAAGTACCCCCAGCCGTTCCCGCGCCCCCAGTGGTCCTGGGAGAGGACTCCCGGGGCGATGAATCCGCGGCACTGGTGCAGCAGACCGTTCGCGGGATCCAGCAGCGCGTCGTACAGGAGCACGGCCTGGTCGACGGCCTCGTCGAGGTACCGGCGCTCCCGAAGTGCCTGGCCTGCGTAGAGGAGGAAGGGCGTCGCCGCCATCGCCGCGTCGATCCAGATGAGATCGCCGGAGGTGTGCGGGAGCTTGAGGATGCCCTTGTCGTCACGGGGCGCCGTCTTCATCTCCTCGGCGTACTCACGCACCCACTCCCGACGCTCCGGCATGCGGCCCTGGGCAAGGAGAAAGCTCTGGGCCATCCCGCCGATCCGATAGCTCGGGAAGTTGTACGGGGGATGCGCGATCTCGTCGGGGAACCGGCGCAGCACGCGCTCGACGTGGTCCAGCACCGCGGGGTTCTCGGTGTCCCGACCCACGCGCGCCAGCGCGTAGAGGGCCAGGAGTCCGTAGTAGGCCTTCACCTCGCCGGTCCGCTCGTAGTGGTCGTACAGGTCCACGGCGAGTGAGGCCGGCCGGGCGGCGGCAGGCGACCTGAGCCCCTGCGGGGTCCGTTCAGAAGTACCCACCGCGCTCCACCACCTCTCTGGGGGTCAGCCCGTCGTGGATCAGCGACTTGATGTCGTTCTCCTGCTCCTTGACGGCCTCGGCGGCCAGCAGGACCTCGGCCGCGCGGTCCCTGGGCACCACGATGACGCCGTCCAGGTCGCCGACGATCACGTCACCCGGCTCGATGGTCACCGAGCCGATGCGGACCGGCGTCTGCCAGGCGGACATCCGGAACCTGCCGAGCATGCCGTTGGACGTGCGGTACCGGCAGAAGACGGGAAAGCCCAGTTCGAGCAGTTTCTCGGTGTCCCGCACTCCCCCGTCGACGACCGCTCCACGGGCGCCTTGGCGCATCGCCGCCAGGGTCATCACCTCGCCCCACTGAGCGGACTCGTCATCCGCCGACGTGTCCCAGACGCACACCGAGTTGCTCGTGATCGCTTCGAGCATCGCGGCGCGTTCTTCCATCTCGTCGTCGAGAACCAGGTTCTTCGAGCCCTTGATCGTGAAGGCGATGCCGGCGGTGCGTGACGTCGGATTCAGGGGTGTGACAGCCGGCGGGAGTACCTGATGCAGCAGGCCGTGCGCCCGGAGTACGTCGTTGATGGCTGCCGTGGGTACGTCGCCGTAGCGGTCGCACAGCTCGCGGTCGCCGATCTGCGGGGTACGGCCGCCTTCGCCGGTGGCGGGGTTCGAGACATCATTCGACAACGCCGGATCCTACTTTCTTCACCTGGGCAAGCGGTCGGCCCGAGTTCCGCTCGTGGGGGCGACCTGCTGATCTGTGCGATGTGCTCCCACGAAGGTGTGGGGGCGTACGGCGGGTGCAACGACGCCGCCCGGCGAACCTCTACACGAGGTGACGGTGGTCAGCGGCGGCTCGGATCGAGCGGCCACCGCGGTCGCGCCGGGGTGTGCGAGCACGGGGTGCGGCCGGGAGGCCGTACGGGAGAGCCGTCACCGGCTCGTCGCGACGGCCCTCCTGACCGTCATCCGGATCGTCTCGACGGCGTCGCTGATCAGGGATTCCGCGGCGGCACGCGCGTCCAGCGTCGTTCGGCCGGCTTCCTCCCGGTCGGAGATGATCTCGCGCAGCACCTGGTCGGCGTCGCGGCCCGCTGTCGGCCCCGCCTCGACGAGCCGCCCGCCGATACCGAGGTCCCGGTACATGTGGCCCTTGATGGTGTCGGTGGGCTGGCGAAGGTAGATCGCGGGCACACCGGCCGCCAGTGCGATCAGCGGGCTGTGACACTCCATGCTGATCACCGCGGATGCTCGGCGGTAGACCGCGGCGGCCTCCGTCAGGGACCAGAAGTGCGGAACGACGTGGACACGCGGTGCGACGTCGGAGGGGAGATCACCCGGGCCGAAGTGCGCCCGTGCCAGCGGCACCTCGTACTCCATCTCCGGCCCGACCAGGACGTGCTGTCCGGTCCGGCGGACGTGATGCTCCACGATCTCCCGGAGGGCGTCCATGTCGGATTGCTCGAAGGTGGCGTTCACCGCGTCCTGCAGCACGTGCCGGCGCTCGGGTTCCAGGTCGAAGATCTGGTGATACGGGGTGAACCGGAGCCGGGGGATGACACAGACGAAGTCCTCGCCGCAGCCGAGCCGGGTGAGCAGCGCACTGCCCTCCTCCGCGTCCTGCAGGTCGAAGCAGACCGCGGCGTCGGGCATGAACGAGGCGGACACCAGGCCCTGG
The DNA here is from genome assembly GCF_040611555.1 of Streptomyces sp. NPDC006624. Lineage (NCBI taxonomy): Bacteria > Bacillati > Actinomycetota > Actinomycetes > Kitasatosporales > Streptomycetaceae > Streptomyces > Streptomyces sp. NPDC006624. The sequence goes on from NZ_JBEXOM010000031.1 coordinate 41,075, forward strand.
CTCCAGAGGTACTTCACCGACAGCGAGTCCCGGCAGTAGAGGAAGGCCGCTCCCGCCAGCAGGTCCCGGTCGCCCTCACTGAGGATGGGCTGTGAGATGGCCTCGACCATCGCCGTCACCTCGTCGAGGGTGCCGAAGAATCCCGGCCCGGCCACCTGCGCCAGCGGATCGAAGGTCACACCGAAGAACCCGTAGGGCTTGTCGGTGTGAGCCCGCCAGGCCTCCAGCTCCGCGCGGGCGAGGATGGACGGGCCGGAACCGTGCACGAGGACGTCGCACTCCTCGAAGAGCCGCAGGATCCTCCCGCTGGGTGATTCCCCTTCGACCAGCCGCTCCTCCACGACGGTGACCTGGGGAAAGTGCTCGGCGAACATCTTCCGTTCGCGCTCGCCGGAGGACCACGCCCACAGGGTCACCTGCGCACCCTCGCAGAAGCGCTGGAAAGCTCTCAGGGCGCCGGGGCTGTGAGCGACGTCCCCGATGTTGATCGTCTGCCAGGACGAGACCAGCAGGATTCGCGGGGGACGATCTCGGACGCCGTCAACAGGGCGCATCATGCCACTCCATCATCGAGGTACAGGGCTCGGCTTCGAACCGGCCGCGCCCCAAGGCTGGCAGTGATTAATCGAAAAATCAACGCTTCGTTCAGCGTGAGTTCGAGGGCGAGTGCGGAAGCACCGGAGGAGCCGCGCCCGTGAAGCCTCCGGGCACCCTGGGCCGCCGCGCGCGGCGTGGAGCCGGGGCTTCGCCATCTGTTACGGTCGTCGCGCCAACTCGCCCGGACCACAACTGTGTTGGTCCCATACAGGCGACGGCATCCCTGACAGGGCCCCCCGCGCGTCGACTCCCACGATGCCGGCGGCAGGGCAGCCCGCCGCCCTCCTCGGACACACCTGAGCTGCGGCCGGGTACCGGAGGCGCCTCGCCCTCGACCGGCCTGGATCGCCGAGCCCACGCACGTCCCCAACGACCTTCCCTCACGCAGGAGAGCACGTGTTTGTCACGATGAAGCCGCCCCCCGTACGCCCATCCCATCAGCGGGCTCGCGCCCGTCTCCTGGCCAGGACCGCCGTGTCGTTGAGCGTGCTGACGCTTCTGGCCGGCTGCGGCGCCGGCAACGGGGACGGCGCGCAGGGGCCGGCCCCCACACAGACGGCATCCGGCAACAGCGGCGCGCCGAAGGCCGAGAGGAGTCCGGCGCCGCCGGACAAGCCGGCGGCGCCCGGCAGCAGCGAGCCCAGTTCTCCAGCGACAAGCCGCGTCCCTCAGGAGAAGACCGGCGACGAGATCGGCGCGGCCTCCGCCCGCGTGCCGGCCCCCGCCTGGCAAGGCGACGCCGCGCCCGTCGAGGTGCTGGTCGTACGGGCCGGCGCACAGGGCGGCAACGAGTTCGCCACCCTCGACGCGGCCCTGGAGGCCGCCGGTCGGCGCGGGCCCGCCGGGCGTCTCATCCGGGTGCACGGTATGCACACGCCGACGAAGGAACCCGCGGTCAACCTGTCCGGAACGCACGGCCGCCCGCTGATCGTCGAAGGCGCTGGTCCCGGTTCCGGGATCGACATGAGCAAGGCGCCCGCCGTGCCGCTCAAGAGCTTCCAGGGCCTCAACTGCCTCGCGGTCAACCACGCCGAGTACGTCGTGGTCCGCAACCTCACCTGCCGGAACAACCGCAGCGGTGCGGGCATCACCGTCTACGCGTCCAGCCATGTGCGGATCAGCAATACCAAGGTCTCCGACGTCAAGAACGCGGGAATCAACTCGCTGGGCACCGCGAAGCGACGCAACCGACAGATCCTGCTCGACGGCAACGAGGTCACCGGAACCAGCACACGGCACAGCCCCGCACACCGGCCCCAGGAAGCCGACTGGAGCCCCGCGATCGTGGCCCACCACACCGATGGCGTGACGATCACCGGCAACGAGGTCTACGAGAACTTCGGCGAGGGCATCGACTGCCTGCTGTCGACCGACTGCACCGTCTCGCGCAACACCGTCCGTGACAACTGGAGCGTGAACGTCTACGTCGACAACGCGTCGCAGGTCAGCATCGACCGCAACTTCATCACCAGCACCGGCAAGAAGACCTTCGAGCGCAACAGCCGGCCCGCCGCGGGTATCCAGCTCGCCCAGGAGAGCTATCGGAGTTTCGTGCCCCTGAAGAACGTGTCGATCACGCACAACGTGGTGAGCGGCTCCGCCGCCGCCCTGAGCTACTACCCCTATGAGTGCGACACCCGCGAGAACGCCGCCGAGGCGTGCGGCATGCGCGATGTCACGGTCGCGCACAACACCTTCGCCCGGCCTCCACGCCTCGCCAAGGTCTCCGAAGCGCTCGTCGTCGTCGGCGGAACGCCCGACGAGCGCACGGTCGACAACCTCAGCCTCGTCAACAATGTCCTCGCGGCCCCGTCGCACGGCCTGCTCCAGATCGGGAGCCGCTCCGGGGTCCGCTTCGACACCAACTGCTGGTCGAACCGTCCGCCCCGGCAGATCGACGCCCGGGCGACCGTCGGCGACCCCCGCTTCAGGAACGCCGACAGCCGGAACCCGGACGACTATCAGGTCGGTTCGGGCTCTCCCTGCACCCGTACCCCGGCGAAGGCCGGCCGTCTCGGCATGAAGACCTTCGGCGCGCTGTAGGGACGAGGGCGCCTGGCGGCGGGCCGGACAGGTCCGCTTCGGTGGACTCAGGAGGCCTGTTACGTCCCGCTCTCCAGGAGCTCCCGCTGGGTCGAGCCCGTCTCGCTCCTGATCGGGTCGCCCGTGCGTACCGGCGGCACCGGCTGCAGCACACCTCTTCGCAGCGGCGTCAGCGTGTCCAGCCATGCCTGGTCGTAGGCGTAACCGAAGCGGCTGGCGGCCCAGATCGGTCCGTACCGGTAGATGAGCACCCGGCGTTCACCGGGATTGACGCGGGAGGAGCCGCCGTGCATGAGTCCGTCGACGAACAACAGCGCGTCGCCGCGGCGCAGATGGACCTCCACCGCGCCGGGCAGCGTGTCGATCCGGTCACCGTCACAGCCGCCGGCCAGCGGGTGCGGCAGGTTCGACTTGTGCGAACCGGGCACGACCATGGTCGCCCCGTCGCCCGGTCCGATATCGGTAAGCGCGAGGATGATGTTGACCTGTCCGCAGCGGAAGACGCCGTGGGTGTGGCGGTACTGACCACGGACCGCACCCCGGTAGCCGCCGGAGTGGACGGGATGGTGTCCTCCGGCGGTACGGATGGAGGCGATCGACTCGTCGATGCAGACACCTGCCACGTAGCTGTCCTCCTCGCCGGCATAGTGGCTGACGAGGCCGAACCAGCTGGGGTGGTCGACCAGTTCCTCGAACGGCCGGCCCGCGGCGACGGCCTGGTGCAGTTCGAATCCGGTCTCGGGGGTGTAGTCGCGGCGCTGCGCGCCGCGGTACCACTCACCTCGGTCGATGTGCTGTGGGAACGCGTCGAACTCGGCGTTGAGCCTGCTCAGCAGCTCCTCGTTCACGGCGTTCTCGAGGACCAGGTATCCGTTCAGGTCGAAGAGGAAGTCATCGAGGGCACTGGATCTGCGCACAGCCATGCTGTCTCCCGGGAGAGATGGGGGTCGGTGGGGGGTTGCGGCCTCCACTGTGCCGGGGCGGGTGGACCCGGAGCATCTTCCTCAACCGGCCAGGCTGTCGCATAACCTCAAGGTGCTGCCGAGGAGTGACCGATGGCGGAGGAGGTGGCCGATGGCTGGAGAGGTGACCGATGTCCACACCATCGGGCTGGACGCGTACCGTCAGACGTCTGCTGCCATGTCCCGGGGCCACCTGCACCCGGAAGTCGAGTTCAATCTCCTGCTGGCCGGCACCGCCTGGTACGAGATCGGCGCGCGCACCATCGAGCTGCGCGCCGATCGACTCACCGTCTTCTGGGGCGGCTGTCCCCACCTGATGCACACCGAGGGGCCGGTGGAACTGATCTGGGCCACCGTGCCGCTGGGCGCGCTGACCGGTCAGCCGGCGACACAGTCCGCGGTGAGTGCGCTTCTGGCCGGGGGCGTACTCCACGGGTCACCGCGAGAGGCCGCGCACGACCGTCTGCTGATGTCCCGCTGGGTCGGTGAGCTGAGTGGCGGCCCGCGTGCTCGTCACCAGGTCTGCCTGCTCGAAATGCTCGCCCGCCTCGCCCGCCTCTCCGCCACCGGTTGCATGGATGTGCGTCCGCGAACGGTCTACTCACCCGCTGCGGAGCGAATGCTGACGGTCGTCGCCCGGAGCTACACAGAACCGCTCAGCGTGGCGGAGATCGCCGAACGGGCGGACACCCACCCGACGTACGCGGCACAGGTTTTCAAGGACGCCTTCGGCATGTCCGTCTGGCACTACGTCACCGAACTGCGGGTCGCCCATGCGCGGACGCTTCTGGCCGGCACGTCCTGGGGGATCGACCGGATCGCGCACGCCAGCGGCTTCCAGACCCGCTCCAGCTTCTACCGTGCCTTCCGCTCGGGGACAGGATCGACGCCGACCGCGTATCGCCGCACCAGGGGACAGGACGTTCTGCACAGGCCGGGCACGCCGAGCACTCCAGCGTGCGACCGCTGATGCGCCGGGCCGCGCCGCACCGCCGCCGGTGCGTGGTCCGGCCGGTCCGGCCCGTTACGTCGGTCCGGGTGGAGCGGTGGATCCCCGGTCGATGATCGTCGGAGCGGGCTTGCGGACGGTCGCGCTGCGGCCCTGTCCGCCGTCGATCATCCGTTTCAGCGTCTCGTAGCCGCGGACGCCCGCTTCGTAGAGGGGCATCTTCACCGTCGACAGTGCCGGCCGGTAGAAGTCGGCCTGCGGGATGTCGTGATAGGCGATCACGGAGAGATCGCCAGGCACCCGCAGGCCGAGGTCGGCGACCGCCGCCACGAGCCCTCGCGCAAGCACGATGTTGTCGATCACGACGGCCGTGGGAGGGTCTCCCCGGCGCATGAGGGAGGACAGGCGCGTCTTCACGTCGTGGGGCTCGTACCCGGGCAGGATCCACTCCCGGCCGGGAGGCGTCAGCCCTCGGCTCCTGAAGGCCGCGCGGAAGCCGTTCCCGCGGGCGTCCGCGGTGAAGGGCACCGGTGGGCCGCCGATGAGCCCGATCCTCCGGTGCCCCAGCTCCAGGAGGTGATCTGTCGCGAAAAAGATCCCTTGACGGTCGTCGACCCACACACAGACGTGGGTGCCGTCGGACGGGCCGTTCAGGATCACGCAAGGCACCCCTCGCGCGGTGAACGCCGCGATGTTCTCGTTGTCGACCGCCATGAACCGGACGAGGAAACCATCCGCCATACCCGTTCCCACGAGGCGGCTCATCAGATTACTTCCGGGGGAAATGCGGTCGGAGTCGGATATGAGCACGACGCCCTCATGGGCGTCCGCAGCGTCCTGCACCCCGCGCAGCGCCTCGTCGAAGACCGGGTTCGAGATCTTCGGCGTGATGGTGGCCACGATGCCGGTGCGGGAGGTCTTCAGCGACCTGGCGGCGTGATTGGGCACATAGCCGAGCTCACGGATGGCCTCGAGAACCCGCTGCCGAGTGGCTTCGCTCATGCGAACGGTACTGCTGCCTGAGATGGCGGCTGACACCACAGCCGCTGAGACGCCCGCGTGCTCGGCCACCGTCCGGAGAGTAACCATGGGTACAGAATCTACCGCACCGCATCCTCCGTCCACCCCGTGTGCCCCCGCCGTGACCTGGCACAACCCCTCCGCTCGCCCCGGATGCGGGCCCCCTGGAGCCCCGGCGCCCCGGCGCCCCGGGGAAGACCTCCCTGGTTCCGGCCGCGGGCCGGTGCGCCCAGGAGCTTCGCCCGAGAGGAAGCCCTTGAGGGCGGCCTTGAGGGCGGCCTCGCGGAGGGCCGCACCGAAGCGTCGGCTCCGGTTTCGGAACCGATGTGTGACGAGACCCTTGATTTTGCGTTCAATCGCCGTGACGATGGGGCCTCGAATTCAGCAGCCATGCCCAACGCCCTTGCGCCGAGCAGACGTTCTGCGGTGAGGCGGCACGCAGGTCCGGAGCTGGTGGATGCGGTCGCCTCGCGCCAGACCGTGCAGCCGAACCGGATGCCCGTCCGGTGGGCCGAGCGCCGTCGCCCAGGAGTGATGAACGGCGATCCGGAGGGGTCGACCGCCGACTCGGCGTCCTGGCCAGGGTGCCCGGCCGGGACACGTCGACTCCGACGTCAGTGAAGACAGGAGATTGACCATGAACGAGCCGACGCCTCCGCGCGGCAGCGCATCGCGCCGTACGTTTCTCACGGCACTGGGGGTTGCCACCGCCGCGGTCGGCGTGTCGTCCCCTCTGGCGAACGGGGCCGCCGGGACGGCGTCCCAGGCAGCCGCGGTCGCCGCCGGGCACCGGCCGCGGACCGATCTGCCGCTCAACTTCGAGCCCTACCAGGGCATTCAGCATGACCTGGTGCGTCAGGCCGACGGTGGGCCGGCGACGGCCGAGCCCAAGCTCCGGCACATCTACGCGGCGGCGCCCGACACTCTGGCCATCGTGGTGGACGCGCAGTTCATCGTGGCTTTCCCCGTCGAGAAGTACGTGGCACAACCCGGCGACAGGGTGGAGCGCAGCCGGCTGGTGCCGTACGGCCCGAACGGTGAACACAGCTGGGCGCGAGGGCGGGAGCTGTTCCGCGACGGCAAGAGCCTGGGCAACCTGGCGGGTCCGGACAACAACCTGTACCTGTGGCCCCACCGTCGGCTGATGGGCCAGGAGTTGGACCTCGCGCGGGCCGATGCGAAGGCGAGCTACGCACTCGATTCCGAGGACGACACTGGTTACGGCAGCGCGACCGAGCCCCTGGAGGTGTTCCGCAAGAGCAAGCCGCAGATGGCCGAATGGGCCATGACGGACAACGGTCTCGTCGAGAACGTGAGCACGGCGCGGCACGAGATCTACCTGAAGCTGCCGCGGGCACTGAAGCCGGGCGCCACCTACCGCCTTCGGCTGGCTGCGGGCTCGCCCCTCGGGCCCGAGCTGCGGTTCACCTTCGACGACCGGCGCCTGCGCACCGAGGCCCTCCACGTCAACCAGGTGGGATACCACCCGGAGGAGAAGGACAAGATCGCCATGATGGCGATGTGGCTGGGCACCGGCGGCGACGCCGCGCTGTCGTCGCTGCGGCGGTTCCATCTGGTGGAGGCGCGCAGCGGCGCGACAGTGTTCAGCGGCAGGGTGCGGGTACGGCAGGACGCGGTGCCGGGCAAGATCACCCCGATCTATCCCGCCAAGGATTCCGACAGCGCGGCGATGCCGGTGACCACGTACGCTCTGGACTTCTCCTCGTTCGACAGGCCTGGTGCCTACCGCGTCTGGGTGCCCGGCCTCGGCTGCTCCTTCCCGTTCCGCATCGACCGGCGGGTCTGGGAGGAAGCCGCCAAGGTCTCTGCGCACGGCTACCTGAACCAGCGCTCGGGCATCAAGCTGGGCCCGCCCCACACCGACTTCCGCGTCGCCCGCGCGCTGCACCCGGACGACGGCTTCAAGGTGCACTCCACCGACCCGGCGGTCTTCTTCGACCCAGTCCGGTTCCCGGCCAAGTCGGGCGAGGGCAATCCGTTCAAGCGGATCCAGGCGTCCATCCTGCTGGACACACACAACCCCGACGCCTGGGGCGGCTGGCACGACGCGGGCGACTACGACCGCAACATCGGGGGGCAGAACCACACCCGGGGGGTCCACGCGATGCTGGACCTGTACGAGAGCAACCCCCGCTACTTCGAGCGGTTGCGGCTCAACCTTCCCGAGTCCGGCAACCACATCCCGGACCTCGTCAACGAAGCGCTGTGGTGCATGGAGTTGTTTCGCCGCATCCAGTACGCCGACGGGGGCATTCCGAGCAGCGTCGAGTCGATCGAGCACCCGGACGAGCCGGGCTTCGCCCACGGGATGCCGACCGCGGTGACGCCTTCGACGCCGCAGGTCTCGTACGCCTACGCGGCTGCCGCCGCACAGCTCTCCCTGGTGCTGCGCCGGTACGATCCGCGGCTGAGCGCGACGTACCGTGCCAGCGCGACACGGGCGATGGAGTGGGCGGTCGCCAACGCGCAGGTCCCCGACATCTTCCACACCAGCCACTTCCCGCGGGACGAGACGCAGAACCTGGCCGCCGCGTGGATGTACCGTCTGACGGGCGAGTCGCGTTGGCATGATCTGTTCAAGGAGTCCCTGGCGCGCATCCACCCGGACGGCGACCTGCGGCTGGACCGCTTCTCGTACTCCGGCCCGTGGGGCCTGGGCGTCTACGCAACCCTGCCGGTCTCCATGGTCGACGAGGACCTCCAGGCGCGGGCGATCGAGACGATCGCGGCTCACGGTGACCAAGCCGCGGCAACCGTCGACAACTCACCGGTCATGCTCATTGCCACCCCCAGGGACTGGGAAGATCGTCTGGGCGAGCCGTACCCCTTGGTGCTGGCCCACCGAGTGACGGGCGACGGCAAGTACGTCCGCGCCCTGGCGCAGATGGCGCAGTTCGGCCTCGGCCGCAATCCGCACAACGCCGGCTTCACCGGCGGTCTGGGATCCCGCCAGGTGGTGTCGTTCCACCTCCAGGCCTACTTCACCGGACAGCGCATCCCGAAGGGCCTCTCTGCGGCAGGACCGCTGCACCAGTCGACCTGGGGCGCGCAACACGCCAAGGCGGCGCTGGCTCCCCGTATCCATCCGGCGTGGGAGCAGTGGCCTTGGGCGGAGAGCGTGTTCGACATCCGCCACTGGACGTTCACGGAGCACACGGTAGGCGGCGTGATGGCCAACCAACTTCTCATGCGGGGTTACCTGGCACAGGAACACGGCAACCGCCACTGATCCCGCGCTGGCGGTCCGGTGACGCGGCTGCCGGACGGCTCTGCCGCCTGGCCCGCCAGGCGGCCCAGTCGCGTGGTGCCGTGCGGACTCGCCCCTGGCGACCCGGACCACGCGTGCCCGACGGGCGGCGCAGCCGAGAAGGGTGCGTGCCGCGATCGGTCCGCCGTGAGCGCACCGGCCCGGCCCGCTGTGGAACGAGGTCACGGTGGGCGGGGCCGGCTCTGTGGCCTGGTGCCGGTTCCCCGGTCTGACTCTGCCGGTCCTGGAAAACGCTGTGGTGCCGCCCAGTTCCGGAAGCGGCCGTATTCGCTCTGCCAGGGCCCGAACTCGGTCGGCAGGTCGCGCCTGATCGACTCCACCCCGCTGCCCTGCGCGGCCTCCCGCGGGACCGTCGAACGCTCCGACCTCGCCGGGCGCTGCGGATACGGCTACTGCCGCCGCCACTCCGGCTTGTCCTGGGGCTTGCGGCTCTACCTGGTCACCACAGCGGAGGGCATGCCCGTCACCCGGTGGCTGGCGAACCCGAAACTCGGTAAGCGGGAAGTGATGACCGCCCTGCTGGAACGCGACCATCGCCTCGTCCACGCCGGGCAGGTGATCCTGACCGACAACCGACAAAGGCCTCGCCGGCGAGGAGTTGGAGGCGTTCCTCGCCGAGCGTCTCGGTGTTCACCTGGTGCGGCCGGACCGCAAGGACGAACCGGCCCGCCACGGCGAGATCGCCCGTGTCCGGCAGTGGATCGAGGCCGTCATCGACACCTTCAAGCGCCGGCTCAGCCTCGAACAGGACGGTGGCAGAACACCTGCCGGAGTCTTCGCCCGCACCGGACAACGACTCCTCGCCCTCGCAGCCGGCGTCCGGCACACCTGGACCACCGACGCCAAGACCGAAGATCCCTGATCGCCTACGACCACTGAGAACATCGGACTCACTCGTCTGGGGAGCGGCCGGAGTCGACGAACGCAAGCGCCGAGGAAGCCGTCATGCGGGCGTTCGGATGCATCTGCGGTCCGCGGCTTCCGATCTGGGCCGGTGCAAGTCGGCCGCATCCTGGCGCCGGCCAGGCGGGAGATGCGACAGCTCCGTTACGGAGAAGGCAGGCCGAGACCGTTCCATCCGTTCCTCAAGGGACTTTGGCCGCTCTCTTAAGGGTTCTTGAAGATGACCTTCGAACAGAGGTCTCCGCCTCGGCCGGGTCCTAGGCTCTCGAACACCCCCCACAGGTCCGGTGGCCGCGATCGCGGCCACCGGACACGGGGCCGAGTCAGCCGACCGACAGACCGAGGTGTCCTGCATGGGTTCCCGCCGAGCCGCTCGCCCGTCCCGCTTCCACGCCCGCCCCCGCAGTGGGCCGAAGACGCGCGGTCCCGCGCTGGCCATGGGAGCCGTCGCTGCGATCGCGGGCGTCGGGATCACCGTGGCCGTCGTCAGCGGCGAGGACGGCGACGCGTCGGACCGGGTGGTCGCGAACAGCACGGACAGGACGCCGGGCGCCGGGGACGCCGCCGGCAGTGCGGCACCGCTCACCTCTGCCTCGGCGAGCCCGAGCGCCACGGCGAGCAGCTCACCGATCGCGAAGCCGAAGGAGAAGCGGAAGCCGTCGGCGAGCCCTACCCGTGCGCGGAAGACCACTGTCCCCGCGTCGAAGGCGCCCGCGGGGACGGCGGCGAAGAGCAGCGGCGGCGGGGCGGCGAGCGGTTCCGGCGGTGTGCGGCAGGGCGGCAGCGGATCGGACTCCGGGTCGGGCTCCGAGTCCGGTGGCGGGCCCGAGGCCCAGGTGCTCGCGCTGGTCAACAAGGAGCGTGCCACGGCGGGGTGTTCGCCGGTCACGGCGAACGACCGGCTCACCCGGGCCGCCGACGACTACAGCGACGTCATGGCGAGCAGCGGCGTGATGTCCCACACCGGCCCCGACGGCTCGACGATGAGGACCCGGGTCGAAGCCGCGGGATACCAGTGGTCGACCCTGGGCGAGAACATAGCCCAGGGCCAGGCGGACGCAGCCTCGGTGATGAAGTCCTGGATGAACAGCCCCGGACACCGCGCGAACATACTCAACTGCTCCTTCAAGGAGCTGGGCGTGGGCGTCCACTTCGGCGACGGCGGCCCCTGGTGGACGCAGAACTTCGGCGCCGGTCGCTGACCCCGGTCACCGCCCTCCGCCGCCGGCCCCGCCCGCGTCAGCCAGTACGAACGACACCCGCACCCGGGCGCCGCCCAAGGGCGCCCGGGTGATCGTCAGTTCGCCGTCCGCCGCGCGGGACGCCCGGGCCACGATGTCCAGTCCCAGCCCCGTCGAACCGCCGACGCTCACACCCCGCGTGAGCGCTGCGCCGGGGTCCGCCACCCCCGGTCCCGCGTCGTCGACCGTGAGGAACACGTGCCGATCCGCCCGCTCCACGCGCACGGCGAAGGCGGTGCCCTCCGGGGTGTGCCGGAAGACGTTGCCGATCAGGGCATCGACGACGGCCGCGAGGTCGTCCTCGGGGAAGGCGACGGGCACCAATCGGGGCGTGAGGGAGCGCTCGTAGGGCCGTCCTTGCTTGGCGGCGAGGACCGACCAGAAGTCCAGGCGCATGGCGACCACTTCGGCCACGTCGCACGACTTCGCCCGGCCGGCCGCCGCACGGGCCGGCCGTGCCGACGCCAGCGGTGTACGGGCCGCGGCGATGATCGAGTCCAGTTCGCTCTCCAGCTGGCCGGCCGCCTCCGCGACCCGCCGGGCGCTGGGCGTCGACCCCATCCGGTCGGCCTCCAGGTAGAGGGCGGTCAACGGGGTGCGCAGCCGGTGCGAGAGGTCGGCGACCAGCTCGCGTTCCACGGCGAGCAGGTCGAGGACGCGGTCGGCCATGGTGTTGAACGCCGCCCCGGCCTCCTGCAGTTCGGGCGGGCCGTCGGGTTCGACACGCACGTCGAGGTCGCCGGAGCCGAGAGCCAGTGAGGCGCGCTTGAGACTGCGCGACGACCGGACGACGCGTGCGCCGAGCCGGTCGGCCACGAGTACCGAACCGCCGACCAGACCCAGCGCGAGCAGCGCCATGACGCCCCAGGACGCGGCCACGCCCCGGGTGAGATCCGCGGACGGCACGAAGGCTTCCACGACCGCGACCCGGTCGCCCTGCAGGACGACGGGCTGGAGGTAGACCCAGCCGCCGGCGGTGTCCACGGCCAGCGTCTCGCGCCCGCGCACGGCCCGGTCTAGCGCGTCCCGGGGCGCGCGCGGGGTGCCGACGAAGCCGCCGTCGGGCAGACGCACGACGAGCTGGTCGGAGGAGCCGAGCTCGGCGACGGCCTGCTGCACGTCGGCGCGCCGGGTGGTGAGGGCGAGTACCGGAGACAGGGCGGACGCCCGCTGCTGGGCGGCCGTGGTGGCCCGGTCCCGTGCCTGTTCGCGCACGAGGAGGGCGAGGGGGATGAGGAAGGACAGAGCCACCATGGAGGTGACGGCCAGGGCGATTCCGGCGAGGGCACGTCTCATGGCGAGCTGACCAACTTGATACCCAGGCCACGAACCGTGCGCAGATAACGGGGTTTTCGCGCCTTCTCGCCCATCTTGCGGCGGAGCGCGGAGAGGTGGACGTCGACCGTCTGATCCTCGACGTACGGCTGCTGCCACACCTCGGCGAGTATGCGCTGCCGGGTGACGACCTGGTCGGCGTGGGCGGCGAGGTAGGCGAGCAGATCGAACTCGCGGCGGGTCAGGGGCAGTTCGCGGCCGGCCAGGTGGGCGGTGCGCGCGGCCGGGTCGATGCGCAGGTCTGCCACCTGCAGAACGGGCCGCCGGGCCGCCTGTACGTCGGCGGGCACGGACCGGCGCAGCACGGCGGCGAGCCGGGCGGCGAGCTGGCCGCCGGAGAACGGCTTGACCAGGTAGTCGTCGGCCCCCGCGTTGAGCAGCCGAATGATCTCGCTCTCGTCGTCACGGGCGGTGGCGACCAGGACCGGCACGCGGGATATGCCCCGGATCATGCGCAGCACGTCGAGGCCGTCGAGATCGGGCAGCCCCAGGTCAAGCACCACGATGTCCGGCGGGCTCTGGGTGATCTCGCGCAGCGCCTCGAAACCCTGGTGGGTGGTCCTGACCGCGTAGCCGTGACCGGTCAGGACCTCGATCAGCGCGGCCCGGATGACGGGGTCGTCCTCGACGACAAGTACAGAGGCCATGAGCAGGCACGTTAGCCGGTCCGTCAGTATGGTGCCGTGTCCCGCCTCCTGCGCTACCTGATCATATGGCTGGCCTGCACGGCCGCCAGTGTCACCGCTGTCATCCTCACGATTCATTTCGTGGTGGGGTCGACCCGGCCGACCGCGCCGGTCGCGCAGTCCGCGCCGAGTGAGCCCCTGAAGTCCCCGCGGCCGGGCCCCACCACCGCGAAGCCCTCCCCGAGTCCGTCGGCGAGCAGCGGCAGGCCGAGCCCGCCGCCCCGGAGCAGCGAGCCGGCGACCGTTCCCAGCCCGACGCCACCGCCGGCACCCACCGCCCGCACCAGTACCCCGGAGGCGCCCAACGGCGCGGACGCCTCGGGGTGCCAGGAAGGCGGCGCCGGCGTCTACACGGTGCCGTCCGAGGGCGGCAAGGCCACCGTGCGGTTCGGCGACGACGCGGTGTGCCTGATCTCGGCGGTGCCGAACCAGGGGTTCACGGTGAGTACGAGCCGGACAGAGGCGCAGACGCTCACGGTGACGTTCTCGGCGAGCCGCCACCGGTCGGAGATCACCGCCACGGTCCAGCCGCAGAGCCGGGCCGACGTCCGCGAGGTGTCGTGGTGACGCCTCTTTGAGTGTACGTACTTGGGTCGCCGGGCTCGTCCTGAAGAAGTGGGGACACCGACCGTGGGGGTGGACGGTGTGTGTGTTGTAGGTCCTCGCCAGTCGCGGGTAGGAAGCCGGTCGCCGAGCCGTTCTCCGTGACACGCATGGCGGACGAACCGGCCTCGGAGTACACCGCCCTGCGCACCCGCTGACGAGCAGGCGCGGGCGGCGGAATCGGGGGGCGAGGACATCCGCGGGGGTGTCCTCGCACCACGTGACGGCAAGGCGTCGCAGCGACGGCTCTGACCGTCGCCGCCTCACCACAGCTGGGTGCCCGGGGCACCCTTGAACGGACCCCGCACCTCCGCGGTGATCCAGCCGCCGTAGAAGTCGCCCTCCTGAGCCGTGACCTCCTCTCCGTCGACCGTGCAGCGGTCCATGCGGCTCGGGTAGAAGGCGAAGAAATCGGCCAGGGGTGCGTAGCCGGGCTCGGGACGGGGATAGCTCCAGGCGGCGCGAGCGCGTACGTCGTCCCCCACGATGACGTCCCAGTACCGAGCCGACCCCTTCCATTCGCACCGGGTCCGGCCCGCGACCGCCGGGAACAGAAGCTCCGTACGGACGTCCTGCGGAGGGATGTAGAACACGGGGGGATGGCTGGTCTCCAGTACCCGGACGGCCCTGCGGGTCTCGGCCACCGCCTGGCCTGCGCACTCCACCCGCACGTCACGTTCGTCCTTCCGCATGACGGGCGGCCGCGGATAGTCCCAGACCGACTCGGGCGTCCGCGGGGCGGAACGCGGCCCGGGCTCTTCCAGCGGGTCCAGATACACCTCGTCCTCGTAGCACCAGGCCCATTCCCGTTCGCGTGCCAGGGCGCGTGCCACCGGGTGTGCGCTGGAGACGAAGTGGGCCGTGGCGTGAGCACCGCGAGAGCTGTCGCTGCAGCCCACGTGGCCGCAGGTCAGGCACAGCAGCAGGTCGGCCGGTACGCGTCCGCGCGCCGCGCAGGACGCGCACGTCTCACTCAGCGGGGGCGGGTCCGCCGTCCAGATGTGGGAGCAGGGCTTCCCCGAGGGCCGTCCGCCGTCGGGCCGGGGCGTCCATCTCGTCATCGCTGATCACCGGCCTGTGCAGTCGACATCACCCTTCTCGGCGGCACTGCGCCCCGGCCCATGCCCATGTCGGTCACGCTCACTCCTCTGCGGTCCCTGTCCTCCATACTCTTTCGCCCCGACACCGCACAGGAGATGCAGGCCACCGGGTAATCCGTCCCCAGCGGCGATCCTCCAGGCCTGAGGCAGGCGACACCCCGGGAGCGCCCACAGTGGACTCGGCCCGCAACGCCGAGGTACTTGCTGCGCCTGCTCCGTGCGGTGCTCGGTCACCGGCGACGGGAACGCGATCCCGGCGTTGTCAGAGACCAGGTCGGGAAGGACCGGACACCCGGCGGATCCGAAGGAATCCCCGGCAGCGCGGGCCGCAGGCACCCGGCTCTAGCCACCCGGCCTGCCGACGCTTTCGCAGGTGGGCAGCGCGGTGGGCTCTTGCCGGGTGCGGACGGCCGGGAACCAGGCGTGCCCGGACGGCTCTTCGGGGACCTTCACCCGGTACCAGCGCGTGGTGCCGACGCCGGTCTCGTCAGCCACCCGGTCCCCCTCGAATACCACGCAGTCTGCTTCCAGCACGTCCCCGTGCCAGATCCGACGCTCGGAGACATTGCCCGACTTGTACTTCTTGTACGGGTTCAAGGCCAGGCCCATGCTGCAGCCGCGCAGCCGCTCGGTCTGATTCCGGCACGGGGTCTCGACGTTGTACACGATGATCCGCGCCGTGCGTCCTGCCTTGGCTCCGTCATCTGTGGCCCGTTCCGTCAACCACCACCAGCCCCCGGTGGTTGCGGCGACGGCCAGGACAGCGGCGCCCGTCACCGCGGAGATGCCCGGACGCCCGGGCGCGGTGCGCCGACGCCGGGTGAGCGTGAGGGCGGATTGGCGGGCCAGAGCCAGCATGCGGTCGGCGGTGGCCGGGGCGCGGCTCGCGTGGTCACGGGCAAGGCAACGAGTGACGAAGTCCCGTCCGGTGGCGTCGAGAGCGGGATGCAGGCGCAGCGGGGCTCTGCCGCACGCGTACTCCTGGACCGCTGCCGCCCGCGCTCCAGCGGTGGCGCCGGGAAACGGGAGGGATCCTCCGGTGAGGATCTGGTGCACGGTGACGCCCAGGGCCCAGATGTCGGCCGTGGGACGTACCGGGACCCCGCGCTCACTGATCTCCGCCCGCCAGCGTTCCGGCGGCAGGTAGTCCGGCGATCCGAGGGGCGGCGCGTAACCGTGGGTGCCGTCCACCCGCGAGACCAGTCCGAAGTCGGCCAGCCGGACCGAGCCGTCCGGCATGATCAGCACGTTGGCGGGCTTGAGGTCGCCGTGGACCCAGCCTTCCGCGTGGAGGTGGGCGAGCCCTTCGCAGATCTGGGTGATGACCCGGTCGGCGTCCGCGAGCGGCTCGCCGTCGGTTGCCGTGTCGAACCGATCCTGCAGGCTGCCGGAGGCGCGTTCCATGACGAGGACGACGGCGCCGTCCAGGTCCGGCCGCTCCTCGTCGTTCACCACCAAGGTCTCCAGGACCTGGATGAGCCGGTCGTGGGCAGCGGTCCGACTGAACTGGACTTCACGCTCGGCCAGTTCCCGCCACTCGCGGGAGCGGCGCGGCCCGAAGGCGTTCGTCATCACGAATTTCAGGGCCACCTCGTCCGGTGGTGAACCGGCCGTCCCGCCGCCGGGATCCTCGTCGGCGGCCCGGCGTGCGGCATAGACGCTGCCCCAATTGCCGGACGCGAGAGGGGAGACCACTTCCCAGCGTCCCAGCCTGTACCCGGCCGGCACGGGAACCGCCCAGTCTTCGCCCCCAACGACACGCGGCCCTTCAGTCACGCGGCGGCCTTCGGCGCCGCGCCCCCGTAGGCCCCTGCCTGCCGCGCGCCGTTGAGGTCGTTCCGCAGCCCGGAGCTCGTCGTACCGGCACCTGGAGCATCCCCCTCCATGGCAGCGAGGACAACCACTGTCATGGGGGTGACATCGTGTATGCGCAAAGTCATGCTCCTGCCAGGAAACTGAGGCTTCGGCGACGTACGGCATGTATGACAGACGGACAAAAGGATAGAGCGCGTCGGCCGGGGTCGCCGCAGGTTCCAGCTCGTGACAGCGCCCGTGGTGAGCCGCAGGCGGATCCACTTGCTCGGTCGTGGAGCACGAGGTGGACGCGTTCGGCCCGCCGCTCGTCGACTCGGCCGGCATCGGCTTCGCGCTCGGCATCGACTTCGCGGACGGCGCCTTGTGCGACGGGCTCGGCACTACCGGCGACGACCTGCCGTGGCCTGACTCATCCGTGGTCCCCCGACAGCGACGGTTTCGCCGGCGGGAGGCCAGGTGCGCGGGACGGCAGTAGCGACAGGTGTTCCTCACGGACCAGGCCGAAGCGCAGCGCGACGCCGACCACCGCCTCGCGCTTGCCGGTGCGCCGCGCACCGCTGCCCGGGGCGGCGTTGTCCCGCAGCCCGCGCACCCGCAGCTTCTGCTCCGCCAGATAGTCGATGTGGGCGCTGACCGCCCGAGCGGTCAGCCGCGTCAGCGCCGGGTGGGTGCGGAGGCGTTCCACGACCTGGGGGGTGGTCGGCACGGACACGGCCGACGCGTCGCGCAGCCGCGGTTCGCAGAGCGCCACCAGGACGAGGAAGTACGTGGCGGTCTCGTCCAGGGAGTAGGCGGGGAGCGTTCGGGTGCCCCGCACTCCGGCGGGATCGTCCGGGTCGAGGTAGACGTGGTCGGGCGCAAAGACCTGGAAGCTCACCGTGGAGCCCTGGGTGGGCAGCACCACCCGGGCGAACTCGAACGGGATGGGCGCCCCGGACCGGCGCGGCGCGATCCGAAGGTACTCTCCGGCCCCTTCCGGGTTTTCGACCAGATAGCTGTGGGTGGTGGAGTAGTTGCTGAGCCGCCAGTGGTCCTCGGTCACCCGGATCTCCCCGGCGAACCGGGAGACGGCCGGGTCGGGCAGCAGCAGTTCGACCGGATGCGCCGTCGTGCCCCGGCCGAAGCGCGCGGTCTCCCCCGGGCCCAGGTGCAAGGTTGTGGGCTCCCCGCCGTGCGCCGGCGGCACATGAATCAATATGCCGCTCATCGGCGGTTTCCCCTCTCGTCACGGCCGGTGCCCAGCCGCCAGGGATGGTAGCCAGCGGAGTTGGCCTGTGCGGGCTCGCCTGCTCACATCGGCTGGAAGACGCCGGTGAGGGAAAAGGCGGCCGCCCGCCCCAGCGCGTCCACTGTCCCGGTTCATCGCGTGGTCGCGCTCCGGCGCGCGTGTGGTGTCCGGGACGTGGGGGCCCATGCGCGCGGTGACAGCGGCTGCTCCCGGTGCTCCGGCTACTCCGGCCCTACCTCACAGGGCCACAGGACGTCACTCCGCGAACTTCCGGATGACGCACCCGATCGCTTCGCCGTTACGTTCTGCAGCGTCCGATCGGCCGCGCACGTGCGGTCGGCGGCGGCACGAGGCGCTCCGATGAGTGGAAGCACACCGCTTCTGCTCGATCACGACGCGCCTGACAGCAGGCTGGAGACGAGCTTTCACAGGGAGGAACGGTGCGACGTCACCGCAGAGCCGTCATCGCGGCGGCGGCCCTCGTGACGGTGGTCGGAGCCGTGGGCCTCGCGAATGCAGGGCCCGAACCATCGACTCCACGACCGCATGCTCTCAGCGAAGCGCAGAAGGACACGCTCCACGAAGCCGAAGAGGTACTGACCCGTGCCTGTATGGCGAGCCACGGCTTCACAACGTGGGTGGTGCCCCGGCGACCGCTTCCCGACGATCGTGACTTTCCCTACGTTGTCGACGATCTCAGGTGGGCGTCGAGACACGGATACGGGAGCGACCTCTCCGCACAACGCGAGAAGTTGCGCACGTCCGACCCGAACCGGCGGTACTTCGCCGGATTGACGTCGTCGGAACAAAGGCGCGCGCTGGATGCTCTTCACGGCAGGAAATCAGCCAGGCACATCACGGCTCGTGATCCCGCCGGAATGACCGTCGGCCGCGTGGACGACGGCTGCACGGCGCAAGCCCAAAGGGAGCTCTACGGAGACCTCGAGACATGGTTTCGTGTCACTACGGTCACCGATGCTCTCGCCGCACTGCGAAGCCGCATGACCGCCGGCGACGCCGAGTTCACGAAGTCGGTCGAAGACTGGTCGGCTTGCATGCGAGCCCGCGGATTCCCTTACACGACCCCACAGGAAACCCGCGCCGCGTTCAACGCGGATCGCGGGATCAGCCGGGAAAAGGAGATCCGCACAGCGGTCACCGAGGCACGCTGCGCGGCAAGTACCGGTCTGTCCCGAACAGCTCACCGCCTAGACGAGCGGTACGGCAAGCAACTCCGCCAGCGGTACGAGGAGGAGGTGCGTACCAGGCTCACGTTGGAGAACGAAGCCCTTGCTCGCGCCCGCACCACCGTCCGCTCGCAGTGACCATCCACCGGAACACCCGACCACCACCGAAAAGGACAACATGAAGAAGATCAGCATCGCCCTGACCGCTCTCACCCTCACGGCCATGGCTGCGGCCGCCCCGTCCGCCTCCGCACAGCCCACCCGGTCCTCGTCGACGCCGGCGGCCTCCGCCCCGGCGGCCGCAGCCGCCGACGGATACCTGTATGCGTGGGACGGCTTCCGACGCACCGGAGCCCAGTGCCGCTGGCTGAACGACGACACCGACTGGTCGACCTGCTCCGGCATCAGCATGCGCAACAAGGCGAGCTCCCTGGAGAACCGCGGCTATGCCGGTGCGTACGAAGACGTCGACCTGTTCTGGACCACGGGCTACGGCGGCTCCAAGAACTGCCTGCCGAACGGCCGCTACCTCGACAACCTCACGGGAATCTACTTCCTGTGGGACGGCAAGTCGGGCCAGGGACAGACGATGAACAACAACATCTCCAGCCACCGCTGGTCCAACAACTGCTGAGGGTCCCCAGCTCCTCACCCCGCGCTTCACTTCAATGCTCCGCGTGCTCCGCGGAGGTGGCAGGACGAATCCGGCCTCCTCCGCGGCAGCCGTGGAATGCGGTCCACCCCGAGGGTGGTGTCCCGTTCCTCAGCTTCCCCGTAAGCGACCGCTTCCTCGTAAGCGACCGCCCACCGCGGCGGCGTTCTGCGGGGCCTGCCGACGCGGAACGCCCCGGGCCCGGAGGCCTGAGGCGTCCTGTCGGGGTGTGCCCTTCCACCGCCGCCGAGTCCCTGGTTCCCCGCGCGGCTGGCTCCGCTCCGATTCCCACGCCCGACGCGTCGCCCCGGGTGGCGACGCGTCGGGCGTGGAATCCAGGTCCACCCTCTCCAGTTCCTCGTTCGCTTCAATCAAGGACCGCAGTGGGGCTGTGCGATCGTCGCCGAAGCGCGGAAACACCGAAACGGATTGGGGCCTTCGTCATCCTGATCACGGCAGTCACCGGCCGGACCGAGAGCATCAGCCACCCCTCTCATGCTGAGCGTGCCCTGCGGATCAATGCGGTTGACGGGGCCGGGAAAGGTCTCGTGAAGACCGTTCTCGCCCTTGGCCACGCCTTGACCTGAGGTCGAGGCGGCTCGAGATCGTCTCGGCAGCTGTGTCTGTGGCAGGTCATCGATCAGCGCTGAGGAGGCAGACCGCTGGTGCCCACGCCTTTGAAGCGCCAAGCTATGAGGGCCCACACGACGACGACGATTCCCAGCCCGATCCATGCCTCACTGATCCCCTGGCCCACGATCAGATAGATGAGCAGCAGGACGCAGGGCACGGTGGCGATGGTCGTCCATCGCAAGTTCCTGCGGGTTCTGCTGGCGTCGGTGAAGCTTCCCTGGTTCATACTCGCTCCTTCCGAAAAGGGTGGGAGGGGGCTCCCCCTCCCACCCTGCGACGGCTCAACTAGTCACCCTTGATGGCGCCTGACACGATCTCGCCGGCGTAGAAACCCACGCCCGCGCATACGGCGGGAGCCACCGCCGCTCCCACCGCTGTTCCTGCGGTCAGAGCGCCACAACCCAAACCAGCCACTGTGCCGACGGCCCACCCAGCCACACTGGCCCAAGCCGCACGGGTGTCGCCGTGGAAGGCGGCGATACCGGTGTTCAGCAAGTCGCTGCCTTTGCCGAGCCCTTCAAGCACGCCTCCCATGCTGAGCGTGCCCTGCGGGTCGATGCGGTTGACGGGGTCGCCTTCGGCGTAGAGGTAGGGGTTCTTCTCCTGGCCCGACGGGTCGGGCTGGGTGAAGCGGCCGATGCTGGCGTCGTAGTAGCGGGCCTGGAAGTGGTACAGGCCCGTGGGGTCCTGGTAGCCGCCCGCGAAGCGGTAGGGCTGGGCGACCGGTTCGGACGACTGGGCCAGGATGCGCACGCCGCGGGGGCTGTAGGCATAGGTGTTGACCTTGTTGCCGCCGCCGTCCGCCAGGGCGACCACGCTGCCGATGGCGTCCGTGAGGTAGTAGTACGTCTTGCCCCCGGTCGTCATGGAGTTCAACGTGCCCCCGGGCTCGCGGTTGAAGCCCATGTCCGCACCGGCGGTTGTCTTCGCGGACAGGCCCAGCGGGCCGTTGTGGAAGGAGGTGTCACCGAGCTTGATGCGCTCGCTCTGGTCGGTCGAGCCGTACTGGCCGGCGTACGTCTTTCCGCTCACCGTGATCGACTTCAGCTGCGAGTGGTCCGTGTACGACTCACCCGTGCGGGCGTAGTCGTCCGTGGAGGCGCCGGCGGTCTCGTTGCCGACGGCGTCGTAGGACCAGGGGCCGCTGGTGGTCGACTTGGCGGTGAGTTGCTGGGCGTCGTTGTAGGTGTAGGTCGTGCCGCGTGGGCAGCCCTGGTCGGTTCCTTGCGAGGTGAGGTTGCCGGCCAGGTCGTAGCAGTACTGCCAGGAGTCCGTGACCGCCCCGGACTTCTCCTCCTTGGCGTAGGAGAAGCGGCCCGCTCCGTCGTAGGAGTACGTGCGCTTGGTGGTGCGGACGTTGTCCGTCAGGGTGCGGATCTTGGAGCCGTCGGTGCCGGCGTTCGTGCCGTAGCCGTAGGTGTAGGCCAGGTCGACCAGGGTGCCTTGCGGGGAGGCCGCCTTGATGGCCTTTGGGCGGCTGGCGTTGTCGACGTCGACCTTGTGCACCGTGCCGCCGGGGTAGGTGGTCGTCGTGCGGACGTCGTTGTTGTTGTAGCCGTACTTGGTGATCTTCCCTTGCGGGTCTTTCAGTTCGGTGAGCTTGTTGACGTCGTTCCAGGTGTAGTCGGTCGTGCCGGCCGGGTCCCTGTAGTAGTCGACGTTGCCGGACGGGGTGTAGGCGAGCAGGGTCTGGGAGCCGTCCTGGAGGTGGCGGACCGTCTCGCGCTGCAGCGGGTCGAACTCGTACTTGGTGGTGCCGGTGCCGTCCGAGCGCTGCACCAGGTTGCCGTCGCCGTCGTACCAGTACTCGACCTTCACCGTGTTCGGGGAGGTGACGGTGCGGATGCGGTCGCGGTTGTCGTAGGTGTACGTCTTGGTGACGCCGCGGGCGTCAGCGACCGTCTCGGTGCGGCCCAGCGCGTCGTAGGTGAAGGTGCTCTTGTCCAGCGGCGCGGGGGGCTTGACCCATTCGAGGTTGCCCTTGGTGTCGTAGTGGAAGTCGGTGGTGACCGTCTTCGTGGAGGTCATCTTCGTCTTCGCCTTGCAGCGCTGGCCCTCGAAGCCGCCGCAGGTGGGTGTGGCGGGGTTGTAGTCGTAGGAGATGTTGCCGCCGCCGGTGCCGGTCTGCGCCACCGAGGTGGTGTTGCCGGCCGTGTCGTAGGTGAAGCTGGTCTTCTCGCCGTCGGCGTTGGTGGAGTCCTTGGGCACGTCGCCGCCGGCGATGGTCTGCCAGGTGTTGACCGTCCTGCCACCGGTGGGCAGGGTGACGGATTCGACGTTGTTGCGGGTGTTGAAGCCGTAGTCGGTGACGTTGCCCGGAGTGGTGCCCGAGCCCATCGCGTCCGTGGTGGAGTCGATGTTGTTGTTGGCGTCGAACTTCGTCGACCGCTTGCGGCCCAGCGCGTCGGTCACCTCGGTGACCCGGCCGTCGCCGTCGTGGGCGTACCGGGTGGCGTGCAGCTCCGGGTCCTTGGCCGTGGTCGTGCCGGCGGCCGTCGGGGAGGCGGCGGAGTAGCTGTAGGTCCAGGTCGGGCCGGTGTGGCCGTCGCTGTTGAAGGCGGTGCCGCGCAGCATGGAGGTGACGCGGTTGGTGTCGTCGTAGGTGAAGACGGTGACGCGGCCCTCGGCGGTGGTGATCTTGTCGATGCGGCCGGAGGAGTCGTGGCGGAAGGTGACCGTCTTGCCCTCGGTGTCGGTGGTGGAGGCAAGGTTGCCGTCCGCGTCGAGGTCGTACACGGCGGTGCGGCCGGTGTTGTCCTTGGCCTGCCATTGCGAGGCGTCGGTCTTCACCAGGTCGATGAAGCGGCCTGAGCGGGTCTCGGCGAGCTTGAAGCCCTTGTTCTCACCGTTCTCGTCGTGCTGGGTGACGGTGATCGTGCCCTTGTTGCGGTCGGTGACCTTCGTCAGGGTCCCGTACTGGTTGTAGGTCTCCTTCGCACCCGACTTCCACTTGGTCAGGGTGTAGGTGCCGTCCGTGTTCTTCTTCAGGTCCTGCGAGTAGCCCTTGGGGGTGGTGAAGGTGCCGTCGCTGTTCCTGGTGAAGCGGACGGTCGCGCCGGAGGTGTCGTAGAAGACCGCCTCGGTGGAGGAGAGGGACAGGTAGCGCTCGTACTGCTGCCACCAGCGCTGCGAGACCCTGCCCCAGGGTGCATCAAGGGAGTTGTAGGTCCGCGCCAGTTGCAGGCGCTGACCGACGCCGGCGATGTCGAAGTCCGTCGCCGTCAGCATCAGGTTGCCGGTCGAGTAGTCGATCTTCGCGGTCAGCGCGTCCGTGATCGCGAAGCTGGTGTAACGGTGCCAGGGCACATCACCCTGGCCCTCGGGGACGATGCTCAGCGCCGAAGCATTGGCGGCCGTGGTCCGGGACGATGTCTGCTTGCCGTCGCCCCCCTTGCCCGAGGGACCCTTGACGCGCTCACGCTGCTCGCGCTGCCAGGGCAGGAACGCCTCGTCCGTCGGGTTCTCGGACCGCTCGGACGCCACCGGACGGTTCTCACCGACCTTCACCGCCGGCATCTCGAAGTCGGGGCTGTCCTTGCCCCATACCGACACCGGCTTGTCGTCGGCCGCCGCCACGCCCTCGCCGGGGAGAACGGAGACGGCCAGTGCGATCGATGTGACCGCCGCCAGGGTGACACCGGTTGCTGATCTCTTGCGGGCACGCCGAAACGGCATGCCGAAGGCACGCTTGTGCATGACTTCCCCCCACAGGAAGGCAGACCCCGGCAACCCCAGCGGCCACCGGGCGCCCACAACCTGTCACAGGACTCGCACAAACTTCCGTGCCGTGCCCTGCAACTCCCCTACCATGCGGGCAGGAACCAGCCCCTCCCCTTGACTCGGCAAAACGGCGTGAACGCGACACATCGAGAGGCAAGGCACTCTGAACCAGTCGATGTGCGCACGTTCAGCCTGCAACGATTGACGAGTTCTTTTCCCTACGACAACAGTTTGCTGCGGACCTGACTCCGCGACGGGCGCCTGCAGGGCTGCCCAGCGGCGCTACTCGGCCGAGTGAACGCGTCAGCGAGCGGGGATCTGCCCACGTACGAACGCATCGTGCCGGGCATGAAGCCGATCAGCGAAGTACACGTGGCGCAGCCGGGCCTGGGTTCTGGCTCCTTGATGAGCGCCGTGCCCAGATGAGGATGGCGGCGAGGTGGAGTCCGGCCTGGTCGGCAAGGGCGAGTTTGCCGGTTCGTGTGGCCGTGCCGCGCCGCTGTTCGAGGCGGTTGATGCACCGCTCGACGGTGTTCCGCTGCTCGTTTGCGTCGCTGTCGAAGCCGGGCGGGCGTCCGCCTCGGCGGCCGCGTCGCAGGCCATGGACGATCTGGTCCGACGGCTGTGGGATGACCGCGCGGATCTGGCGCCTGCGCAGGTGACCGCGGGTCGCGCGGGGTGAGTACGCGCGGTCGGCCAGGACCATGGCGCATCCGGGTGCCGAGGACCGGCCCGGCCGGTCCTCGGCACCCGGATGGGGGGCCGGGGCGCCGACAAAAAGGGGGGGGGCACCGGCAGGGGCCCCGGGGAGGGGAAGCCCCCCCCGGAAAGCGGCCC